>CAZIKF010000052.1:0-29411 GCA_964539825.1 uncultured bacterium | reverse complement strand
AGAACCCTGGAAAGCGGAAGAGACTTCGAAGCTATGGATGGGCAATTCGAACAGATCGAGAATTCACAAACCTTTCTCTGGGCCAGGCGGTTTTTAGCGGCCAGAGAGCAGGCCAGAGAACAAAAACGCAGAAGAGACGATGTCTTCATGGTCGATAGCCTTGAGGAACGAATCCTTCTCTCGGCTGACCCGGCACTTGGGCCGCCAGATACGGTTCTTGCAAAGGCAGAGGAACAAAGATCTTCAATTGAACTGGTTGAGCATTGGGATATCAGCCAGCAAGAAACTCAGGCTGAAATACAGCTTTCGCAGACTGCTGCAAAAATCGTCTACGACATTGAAGGGCTCGAGTCCCATCCTCCAGCAATGGATTCTGCCCTGGTTATCAGTGCTGGAGAAATATTAGCTGGCAGCGGTAGTCTTGATATTGACCTTATCAACGAAGGAACCCTTGCTCCGGGACACTCCCCCGGAGTGCAGAATTTCACCTCCTTAAGCCAGGAATCCAGCGGTACCCTCGAGATTGAAATCGCCGGCACGGGGGCAGCGGGTGCCTCCGATGGGTATGACCAGCTCAATGTAACCAATCTTGCCCAGTTTGATGGGACTCTTGAAATCAAGCTTCTCAATGGGTTCACTCCCAATGCTGGAGACACATTCGATATTCTTAGCCACGGAAGTTTCAGCGGCAAGTTCGATGAGCTCAAAGGAGGCTATGGATTCAGTTCCGACCTTTACTTCGATATAGAGCAGAGTTCTACCAAGACTCAGCTTGTGGTGCGTGAAGTAGTAGATGACAACCATTTTGCACTTGATCTGAGCACAGAGGAGCAAAACCAGTTTGGAAGTTTTTTAAATTCGGATGTCCTAGAAGCTGGTTCAGAGCTTCAGTTAAATGATACAGCCTTCCAATATGGTGATTTTTTCTCATCAAGTGGAGATTTTATCTTCAAAAAAGATTCAGGGACAGTAACGCTCTCCGATGGCAAAACTGCCAGTGTTGATTTGATCACTATCGGATCAAAAGGTTCAAACTCCTTTTTTGGCAGCGGTGGCGGTACCGCCAATGCTTTCGGTTTTAAACTGGACAACTCAGATTTTGGAATTGCTGTTTCTGATGAGCAAGGTACCTCGGATCGACAATGGGTAAGCCTGAAGGTCACTGCGGCATCCCCTACTTTTAGTAATCTTCCCACTGGGATGTCTTATACCGGCACCGATGGGGTAGTGGAAATAAACGAAGCCGATTCTGACGGTACGGTTATAGACTATTCCTCAAGCAGCAGGACAGTAGACACAAGCGATTCAAGCTCTATTGATCTTAGTATGGCTGGCGATGATGGGGATCTATCCACGATCACTTCTACAGCGAATTTGTCTGCGCATGATCTATATAAATATACTGGTTCTCTCGCCATTCATTTTGATACTGAATTTATCACAGTTAACACCGGATTGAAGAAGGCCGAAGCGACAGCCCTTCAGTCTACGATTACAGATCTAACGACTAATCATGGTGCTGTCATATCCGATGACTGGTCACAGATTTCGAATCTAAAAGTTCTATCGTTGAAGACAGTCTATGAAGGCATCACATTGACGAATGATGGAACAGCTACCGTTCCTCCGAGTTCGCCAACCGATCCCCCACCTTCAGTGATTAGCATTTCAGATTCAGTGCCGAGGGATAAGTTCGCAATGGACATAAGAGATATTGATCTTGGCTTTGCCATGTTCACTGCCATAGCGAGTACTCCCATGCTTAGTTTCCCCACGGGCGTACCTTTGTTTACGCCTTTGGATGATCTTCCGGTGTTTACAGCCATGCATGGCAAGTCTTCTGATTTCGACCTGTCCACCTCGGCAGCTCCCATTACTTTTGACGGAACCGAGATTCTTGTAGATGTGAATCTTTCCACACCCTGGAAGGATCGTACGGAAATGGGAAGTGTAGATTTTCTCAAGAGCTTTCCGGCTTCAGGAACTGACGATGCAGGATTAGAAATCACGGGATCGAGCGCTACTGTCGCTCTTGCTCAGCCAGATACCCGCCTTATGTTGCTGGGGCTCAAGGATGGTTTGATCAAATCTTCGGACTACAAGTTCGAGACTTTTGGAGATTTTCAAATCGAGTACAAAGGAGAGGTCAAGGTCAGTGGTAAATCGGGTTTACCGACGGATCTTTCCTCCAATTCCGATTTATCCGCGATTACTACTGATCTTAATCAATTAAAAACTGGTGGTTATCTGTCTTCGGATTATCAAAATCTGGTAAATCTTCCCACGCAAAATTTAGTGATAAGTGGGAATGATACCAAGATTTTTGTTGGTAACGGACCCTATTTTCAGGACTCAAATAATGACTCCAAGATAACCCGGGAAGATACTCCAAATGATGATGCTTTTGGCATTTCCCTGGACAAAAAGGATATTGGTCTCAGCCTTTTTTTACCCAAGGAAATTGAGAATGTCGGTGAGGGAGTCATACCCGTATTTATTGCGGCAAAAGTGATCGATGTTGACGCGAACACGGCCAAGTTTGGACCTTTTACGGCCAGTATAGAGGAATTCACTTTTCATATAAATAAGGCCGCCCCCTGGAAGGACTCTAAGATTTTCCCCAATGTGGATTTTAAGTCCAGTTTTTCCCAGGGCTACGAGATCTCCCTACTTGGAGACACGAACACGATCAGTCTTGATTATGACACCCAGAAGCTGGGAGCTACTCTCAAGGCCTCCATATCCATCGAGAAAGTCATAACCTTAAAAGGTATCTTGAGTTTTCAATACGAGGAATCAAGGCCTCTAGATATCAAGACCGGTCTGGCCTCGATCCTCCCATTAACAATGAATCCGGCTCAAAAGCTTCTGCTTTTAAACATGCGTGAGAAGGGCTATTTGAGTGAGGATAACTCCACAGTCACTGACCTTCCCATGGTTGGGTTTACCTTCGCCGGGGATGATATCGATCTTTTTATCGGAGATGTAAGCGATCCGCTGCTTTCATATGAGGATATTTCCTTCGGAATGGGGGCATTCCTTCCGGATCTATCTGTGGATCCAACCAATATTTTCCCGGTCATGTATGCCATGAAGGCGCACATTCCCAACGCGGCCGATGTGGATCTGGATTTTCTGGAACTAGAAGTTAAAGATGTGACGATTAAGGCCAATACCGGTATGGCCTTTTTTGGTACCGATATTCGTCCCTTCATTGATTTCGAGTCCAGTCTGACGGATGGGTTGGAGGTGGATACGGGAGGGACCCCGGTTGTCTTTGATTATAATCGCTCCATTGGAATGGGTGTTTCTTTTGGCAATGCTCTGCTTAAGATTTCAGATTTCATGTTTGCCCAGGGCACCTTCAACCTGGAGTATGCCGAAAATTTAACCCTGGATATCGGCACGGGATACACCCAGGTAACTTTCCTCCTGGCACCCGTAGATGTACAACTTGGTCTTGCTGCCACAAGCGCTTTGAATGTAGAGCGCTCTTATCTTGATGATATCAGCATGCGCGCCTTCACTCTTGGTGCCGACAACGTGAAATTCTTTGTTGGAATCGGCCCCTACTTCAGGGATTCCAATAATGACGGTGTCATCAACGACTCGGACACACCGGACCCGGATGCCATGGGACTGCAGATCAATAACCTTGATCTTGGCATGGCGGTGTTTGACTCCAACAAGACCTCAGATCCCCTGGATATTGTTCCTACCATGTTTGCCATGAAGGCAACCGCAGATAGCTTCACTGAAGTCGGGTTTGATCTCTTTGATTTTGAGGCAAATGAAATCACCATTGAATTCAATGACGGCGGAAATTGGAAAGAAGGGTTTGAAGGTGGCCCGGCCATTGACTTTACAAGGCTGGACGGAGGAAGTCTCACCATAGATACCGGCGGTGAATCGATGGAACTGGATTATGCCGTTCCGACGCTGGGGATTCGCTCAGAAAGAGCACGCTTTTCTATCGATAGCTTTTTTCATATTGAGGGCGGATTTCACTTTAGAAAAATTGGAAACAAAAGAGTCACCGTTGCCACTGGTGTGAACTTGTTTACCGGGATTCAGCTAGCTCCCACCATGGCCGAACTCCAACTTAAGTCTGATGCCAATGTCTCCGCTGACTACACCACTATTTCTAACCTGGAAGTAGACGCAGTGGATTTCGTTCTCACCAATGCCAACGCGTTTGTGGGTTATGGCAATCCTGATTTCTCTAAATCACTCAAGGATCAGGATATCTACGGACTTTCCCTATCGGATGTAGACCTGGCATTCACCATGATGTCCCTCACATATGGTCTCTCAAGTTTCCCCGAATTTTATGCCCTGAAAGGCAGCGCTGCAGGCATTGAACTCCACACTGGTTCAGATTTTTTCGAACTCAGTACCGGTAGAATCGAGTTTGGTTTTAACCGTGGGGACAATTGGAACGGGACGGAATTTGAGCCTGTGGTTGATTTCACGACTAGTAAGGATTTTCAGGATCCAACCGGGGCTGCTCATGGATTGAAGCTTGAAGTTGGGGGAGAGACGGTCAATATCGATCACGGAGGCGCACCCTACATGGGTGTAGCCGTTAGTGATGCTCTCCTGAAGATCGGCGGATTTATCTATGTCAGTGGAAACTTAGCCATTCAGAAAGCGGACGCCGGTTTTTTCAATATCAAATCCCTGGTAGCAAACTACAACAATGTGGGAATGGACGGGCTTACCTTTGGGATGAGTGACGCGAATCTCTTCTTAGGTCTAAATGGTCCATATTTTGGGACCGGAGACGAAAAGGGAGCCATTGGCCTTTATGCCAGAAATGTAGATATTGGCCTTGGGATGTTTACACCCAATGATGGCAATGACATCGCTATTACCAAATTAGGTCTTGAGTTTTATGCCTTAAAAGCCACTGTGGAAGAAGTGGGAATCGCGGGTCTCTCCGATGTGTTGGATCTGAAAATCAAGGGTCTTGAGGTAGAGGTTAACCTGGGTAGTTCTGATATCGATGGAGTGGACCCCTGGATCGACTTCAAAGAAAGCATGCCGGCAAAAGACGGTAATCCGGCAGGTTATGCGCTGAAAACCAGCGCTAACACAGAAACCGGCGGAGATCCTATCTACATTGACTATGAGGATGCCCATATTTTGGGTCGAGTAAGGAATGCCACATTTAAAATCTCAGATTTTCTCTATGTCTCCGGTGGGTTCGCTATTGGCTATAAGCAGGCTGAGCGGCTTAAGGTAAACCTCGGAGCATTGGCAGCCAATATAGGGGTTACGGAACGGCTTGAGACCGAAATCGAAATGCTCACCATTGGTGCTAATGATCTCACCGGATTTTTTGGAATCGATGGTCCCCACCGTATTGATGAAAACAAAGATGGAATTCTAACCCCCGATGAGAAGCTTAATGAAGACGCGGTTGGTCTTCTTCTTGAAGACATTGACTTTGGCTTTATGATTGGCCAGTCAGCAGTATTAAAGCTGCTTAAGCTCGACAAATTCTCTCCCAAGTTCGTAGCAACGAAACTTAACGTGGGTCAGGCCACATTTTTAGGGATTGGCGACTACTTCAAAGTAGACATCAGGGATGTTGAAGTAGGCGCTAACTTCTCTTTTATTGACAAGGGCGCTCCGTACAGCCTGATGGCCATACCTTTTTTGCCATCCATTGATTTCAAAGCGTCTAGTGACCAGGGCTATTATGAGATTCCCACAGGTTCTGATGAGAACAATGTCAAACTTGATTATGACGCCACGATGCTGGAGGCCCGCATCGGATTTCTTCATGGCGCAATTGTTGGCTTGGAATTCGCTGCATCCGCAGCTTTGAAAATAGATATGGATGCGAACTTCGTATCCGAACCAGGGCTCTTTAACGGAAAACGTAACGAGATCAATGGTATGGGACTCGAGCTTGCCATCCAAGATGCCTATGGATTTCGGGGAATAGTTCTAGAAAACGGCCTTCCAAGCCTTACTGCCCGTTATTGGAGAGATACCAATAACGATGGATTGATCGGTGAAGGCGATACTGCTCATCCTGGTGGAATCGGTTTCGCGGTTGAGGATTTTGACCTTGGAATTGTCTATGTCAAAGATTACTTGACCAGCGCAACCCATCTGGCGGCCAGGGCTGATATGACCAGTGCCGCAATGGTAGGAGTTCCCGGTGTAACTGCAGAGTTTACTGAGTTTGAATTTGGTTTAAATATAGCAATAGGCGCAGCATTGAATCCCGATCCCACGTCGATTGCCATGGCGGCGGCCAAGCGTACCCTTGTTCCTATTATTTCTCCAATGATCAACCAGATCATTGTGGAAGTGAATAAACTGAGCGGTAGTTTTGCAGATAATACGGGAGCCGCTGCAAAAGGACTCAATGATGTTGCTTTTAACGCAGCGGTGGATGCCAATGGAGCTATTCAAGATAAAGCTAACGAGCTAAAGGTTTCAGCTGCCGCCCAGATTGCAGAACATCAGCAGGATGCCCAGAAATATGCATCCGAAGGTCCTCCTCCGCTTCCGGGTGATGGAAAGTATTTTGTCAATGAGCAGGGAAAAGTTGTTGATTCAAATGGTACCGTCGTAGCTGATCTTTCCGTTTCACCAACCGGTGAAGTGATCGACGCGGGCAAGAGAGTATTGGCCAACGCGGCAGGTACCTATGTTGATGGAGTAGCCAAAGTAGCTGATCGACTCACTGAAGATGGTAAGAAAATCTTAAGTAGCGGAGCAAATGCTATCGAAGGGGCTAAAGGTATCGCTGGAAATGTTTCAGCGGCAGCGGCTGAGTCAGCTAAAGCGGCCCTTGAGACAAGCGCGGAAGATATTGCGCAGGATCTACTTCTACCACCAGCCATTGATTTTACAAAATCAGGCGAAGATGGTGGACAATACTACATTGAAACCGGCCGAACCAATCCAACAACGGGGGAGGTAGAAAACTTCCTGATGCCAATGAGCGGTACGGGCTTATACCTGCAAGGCATTGGTAAATTCAATGCCTTGGATGTGGTGCAATTCGACGTAGCTTTTGCCGTTGATGCCAGTCTGGATGGGATTTCCATCTTCATGGATGGAGAAGCTTCCGTAGGCATTGGAGATAGTTTCCGAATTTCAGCTGATGCCATGGGGCTTTTAGCCATTGAAGATGGGATTGCGCTTACCGCAACCCTTTCTGCTGATCTTAACCTTGGAAGTGTAGTCCAGTTTGAAGCTGATTTTGCCCTGAACCTGAATACATTTGGTGAGGATTATATCTATGAAGTTCCCGATGATCTTCAAGCAGCCGTGGGGTATGACACGGTCGTGATCTCCGGGACCGGACCGGGACTTACCGAAGCCGGTTTTTATGTTTCCTTTGAAGCCAAGGGATCGCTAACTCTACTTGATATTTTGGATATAAAGGGGGAGTTTGCGGTTGTTGCTTCCCTTAAAGAAATTCGACTGGATATTGAAGGAACCATAGATCTTCCAGTCCTTGAGCCCCTGGTTGTAGCTGGTACGCTTGGTTTTGGAATTGATGGTTTGTACGGGAGCCTTCAGGTTGGAGGGATCGGAGATTCCACTTTAATTGACGGTGGAATCTTCACCTTAAAAGGCTCCTTCCTTGTTCAGATTAACACCACAAGCAAGGTACAAAGAGTCAAGGGATTCGATGTAGATGAGAATGGCGATGTCCTGGGAACCACCGACGTAAATATAGAACCGCTTTACCTCCTCATTGATGGTTCAGCAAGTTTAGAAATTGCCAGCGTGCTGGAATTGGAAGGATCTATTTATTTAGAAATCAGCACACGTGGTATCGAGGCTGAACTGAAAATGAGTCTTGACCTTGGGGCCTTCGGGCAAATCAAAGCCTGGGGTGCTGCTGCATTTTTGAATACGGAAGATGAAGGTGTAGTCTTTGCCATGAGCCTTGGGCTCGATGTTAAGCTTGGTGTAGGCATTATTGGCATTGAAGGTAAGGGCGTACTTGAGATCAACTCCAGCGACCAGAACTCATATGCCGGGGTGGCGGCGGGAACCACTTTTAAGCTTTCCATAGACGGTGCTCTAAACATTTTTACATTTGAAGTGGAGTTTGCTGGTTCCATCAGCATCATTGACGGGATCTTCGAGCTTCGAGTTGATAATGCCAGTCTTGATTTCTTTGGTTTTGTAAAGCTTGGAATCAGTGGATACATCCGCTCTGATGGCCAGTTTGAACTCACCGGTAAAGTGGATTTTGACCTGAATCTTGGACCACTCTCCCTTGATTTTGGATTTGAACTGACCATTGGCACCTCCAAGTTCGCGGGAAGGGTCTGGGGATCCGTCGGTATTGAAATTGACCTCGGCCTCTTTGAGATCAATGAAACACTTGCGGGCTTTGAAGGGGAAGTTGAGGTCACTGCTGCTTCTGCTTATATGGCCATAAGTATAACAGCGTTTGGGGTCTCAGTAAGCCAGGATAAAGCCTGGAGTTGGGGAGCGCCGCCGGTTATAGCTCACCAATCCGGCGATACTCTCTACCTTCACTCCGGTCAGATGGGACAGGACCTTCGTGGAGACCTTTATAAGAAAGTAATCAATGAAACCTACCACATCCAGAAAGAACAAGATGGAGACGGCATTTTGGTCCGGGCTCTTGGGGAAAAGAAAACTTACCAGGGAGTGAAGAAAATCATTGCCAGGGGCGGAGAAGGAAATGATGTCTTTATCATCGATCCTGATGTGGATGTTGAAGTCGATCTTGATGGTGAAGACGGTGCGGACATCCTGCAGGTCGCCGGAGGAAAGGCAGGCAGCGTTGTTAGAGGGGGCTCAGGAAAGGACATCTTGGTAGGAGGTGCCGTCACCGGAATCAAATATTACGGAGATGGAGGTAATGATTCCTTTCTTGGCGGTGAAGGTGGGGAAATTATTGATCTGGGTACTGGTACCAATAGTATTGTTTCTTCAGGCGGTGATGACACAATCTATATCACCTCCGGATCCAACACGGTAGATACAGGGCGGGGCGCTGATAAGATTTACATCTCCCATAATACCTATACTGATCTTCAGTCAAGAGAGGGTAACGATCTTCTTGTACTGGATACTTTTGCTTCTACCGATGCCATTGAGCTGAAAAACCACAGATTCAAGCATGGTGATACTGTTGTAGATTTCGATGATCATCTGGAGCATTTCAAAGTAAAAGATACCGCTGCTCAGACTACTCTCTCCAATGGAGGGACCGAAGCGGATAGCTGGGGAAGTACTGATTTAACCCTGGAAGCTAGCGGAGTTGTCAACGTTCAAAATGCTTTTCTGGCATTTCCCAACGCCCATCTAACCATGGTATCCAACGGTTTAACTGGGACGCTTAACTCCGCCATTGAAGATCTGACTATCATCAACGCAGGTGGTGACGGGGTAAGCGACATTATCATTCGTGAAAAGGATGACCTGAATATTATTGATGACGGTAGGACCAATGGGGGGATCTATTCTGCATCAGGTACCATAGATATTGAGCTGGCTGCCTCCGAAGCTACCCTCACCCTGTCCTCAGGGGTCCTTCAGACAGCCGGGGCCGGCAAGGATATTCTTCTCACAGCCGATGATGTTGATTTTCAATCAGGAAATAACAAGGTAACCGGTTCTGGAAAGCTGACCATTCTTAGCAAGGATCTCAACCAGAATTACAACATTGGCGGGGCAGGCCAAAGTTCCTATGGAAACGATCTATCTCCCGGTAATAACAATGCATTGAATCTTTCCATGCAGGATCTCTCGGCCCTGAGTAATGGATTTAGTCTGATCACCGTCGGACGAGATAATACCAGTGTAGCCATGTTCGTGGGTGATATAGAGAACTCAACCGTTGGAACCTCAACCTTCAGCGCCAAGTTAGAAGATATTGCCGAATTTTATGCCGGTACTATTACTATCGCAGGAGATGTACAGTCAACTGAGAAAATCAGCTTTAAGTCAAGGCTTGCTGAGGTTCGAAGACAGAACCTGCGCGACCCCCTGGGTGACCCTGATGCAGGAGTTCACGCCAAAGAGGTTGTGTTTGATCTTACCGAGCAGCTTCAACTCACCGGCTGGATCAAGGGTGATGACAAAGTTCAGATTGATATCGACGGAACCACCGGATCCAACGCTTATGTGACCTTTGGGAATGAGCCCAATAGTCTGATCGCCGATAAGGGTTCGGTTCTGGCTACCTACAACGCGGGATCCAGCGTTGTAGTAAATGCCTCTGCTTCAATTATCAGTGCCACGGCAGTTGAGGTATTTGGTGCTGGATCTTCGATTACCATGAGCGCTGGCACTGGACTGACCATTTTGGAAGGTGCGGTAGTGGCTGCCCGTACTGATAACGCTTCCATCAATCTGAGTTCTCAAACCTGGATGCATATCAATTCAGGAGGAGCGGTTACATCCGGTGCCAAGTTTGAAGATCAAAACGGTAAACCAGTGGCAGTGGTCACCGGAACCAATGCCAGTTTAAGTATTACAACCGATGGGGAATTACGCCTTGATGGTGCCATTACAGCAGCGGGTAGCATGACCCTTGAGGGCGGCGGAGCCCAGAGTGATTATGCTGATTATTTTGACACTCTTCCAGGTAAGGTTCTGGTCAAGGGTAACTATAAGCAATCCATACTAGATAACCTGAATTCAGGCAGTGTGGATGCAGACCTGAAAGCCATGTTTGACTCAAAGAGCCTCGACCTTGGAAATAGTGTCACAGTCAGCGCAGTTGGTGTTTCTTTTGATTTCTTTGATCTCACTGATGAGCAGAAAAAACAAGTTGCTCAACACCTGGGCTATACGGTTTATGAGGATACGAATTACTATAATCTCGACGCAAAATCCGGTAAACAAATTCTGAGCAACCTGGTATCCGGCGACTTTTTTGTTCCCTCCGGTTCCTCCATGGGAGCTCTTGGTTACCAGAACTATACACAAGCCGTTTACTTTAACCCTGATACCAATGATCTGCGTACTTCCTTTATTCAAGGAGAACCCACCGATTATTCCAACTCTGAAGTAGATTGGAGCAGTACCAACGCACCTTCCTCAAATACACCCTTTGATTCCTTAAGCCTTGCGCAGAAAAAGGCGGTAGCTGCCCATCTAGAATATGAAACCGAGGATGGAAAGAAGTTTTTCAATGCCAATGCCGCTGACGGGAAGAAATTGGTGACCACTTTCAAGCAAGGTTCGAAAGCTGATTATGTCAACTCTGACATATTCTGGGGAACTTCGGGGAATGCATCCGCCGGAACCTCTTTTTCCAGCTTGAGTGAAGCTCAAAAAAATGTGTTGGCTCGAGCACTCGGGTATGAAGTCTATAAGGGTGGAACCTATTACAATTCCAGTGCAGCTGAAAACGTAAGGATTGTCCAGAATATTTCCTCTGGCGTGGAACCTGATTTTCGAATTGGAGATGTTGATTGGGGAGGGGTTGTAGAGCCGGAGGAATCTACCAAGTTTGAAGAACTCAATCTTGCCCAGAAGAAGTTTATTATTGAAAATACCGGCTACAGTATATTTTCCGGATCCATTTATTACAGTGCAGATAAGAATCTATTTAAAGAGGATCTCACGGAGGATCTGGAACTTGTAGATTGGGGAGAGGATTTGCCTGCTCCTGGTACCGGGACTCTCTTCAAAGACATAACTCCTGAACAAAAAACGCATGCTCTGGAGTTTCTCAAGTACCGAGAATGGACTGGTCCAGTTTATTACAACGAATCCGCTGCCGAATCCCGAAGATATATGGCTGCCCTGGAAGAAGGGGTTGATTATAAGAACTCTACAGTCCAATGGACTATTCTTGATCTACCAGATGCGGAAACGGCCTTTGATAATTTGAGCCTGGAGCTAGCTCAGGACCTTTTCGATAATGAAGATCTTACCCAGGTGCAATTGGACGCCAAGACATTTAGCGGTCTCAGCGATGCTCAGAAAAAGGATCTTTTATCTTTGAAATATCTGAGTACAGATCAGCAGAACGCAATTCTTAAAGCTACAGGCTATACGGAAATTGAGCAGAATTTCTATTTCAAGGCAAATGCCACGGACCCTGCCAAGCGACTGGTCACTTCCTTTCTTGAGGGTGTGGAGTATAACAATTCTGATATCAACTTTAGCGGGGATGTCCCAGACACCACCACCCGCTGGGTGGTCTCGGACGGAACCAATAAATACATGGTTTATGCGCTGGATAATGAAAATGATGGTGTCGTGGATGAAATTCAGATCCAGGATCCCCATTTACTGGTAGGACAGCGCGGTTACGGTTTTCTTCTCACCGGTACGGTTACTTCACTGGAGGCTAACAAGTCCCTGGTAATTGCCAGTGAAGATGAAACCATCTTAAGAGGGAATATCAATCTTTTTGGATCCAGTTCTGATCTGACTGCTCAATCCGACGACTGGGTTTACTGGGAAGGTCGGGCTGATGTTACCGGGAATCTGACGGTTCATGGGGGAGTGGCCCTGGACGGTACTGATCTAAACGGCGCCAATTCCGATGGCACCAGTGTTTTCATCCATGATACGGCTACTCTGAATACCAAGGGTGCCGGTACATCCATCACTATTAAGGGTTCGAAAGATGTGATTGTGGATGGTAGGGTCGTATCCGGAGGAACTATAGGCTCTAGCGGCGTGACTTTTGCTGGAGATGACTCCTCTGCTTATGTTACTGCAGGTGAGTACATCTATGTGGATAGTGTGATCACTGCCGCAAAGGAAGTAATTCTGACCACAACTGGGACCCCTGGCGCTGATGATTCAGGACTTGGAGTGCAGTTAACCACTGCTTCAGGACTGACAACATCAGGTCAGACATCCGCCAATACCGGCGGATTGGTAAAAATAGATGCCGTAGGTTCGGTCAGTGCCATGGGAATTATCCTTTCGGGTGGAACCATATCCCAAACCTTCGACGCGCAGGGAAATCTCAAAACCGAGACCATTACCTACTCAAATGAAGACTCAAAGGTTCATTTGGAAAGTGATACTCAGCTTTACCTCGGTGGAATGACAAAAACTGCCAGTGGTGAAGATGTGGAAGTGGGCGGTATCGTACGAACCACCGAGAAGGTAACTCTGATCGGTGGTGCCAGTTCAGATGACATCGGCGTAAAACTTCCTGGTGCCGCTATGGTACAGACTTACAATCCTGATGGAGTTATTGAGATTACGGCGGCCGAAGATGCGGAAATTTATGGGCTTTTAGCTGCTGGCGGTGAGATTGTTGACCATCGTGATGCCAATGGGTTGTTCCTGGGAAATACCATTAAGACCTTTGACGGCAGCTCTGAGATTCATATCTCGGCCGATCACCAGGTTCGACTGGGTCGAGAACTTCTTGCTGGCAAGGTGATTGATGTACGTGGGGGTACCGACCCGGCTGACGGTTCGAGTCTGTTTGCTGGAAATGGGATTGTTCTTGGAGGTACCGCCAAATTAAGAACCTGGGAAACGGGTTCTACCATAAACCTGAGTGCTTCCGGGGACGCGCGGGTTCTGGCACCGGCCTGGACTGAGGAAGTGGTCGCTGCCGGATTTTCTGAATTTGCGGATGGGCATATTTCCCAGAATGTGACCATTCATATGGTAGTGGACTTAGGAACCCATACCATTGAAGGAAATGTTCTTCTTAAGGCTTCAGACACCACCGGAAATGACGGTTTGGGCGATCTGAAGGAAGATCTTCAAAACGCAGTCAATGCCACTGATTTCAATGTGATTACTTCCCCGAGCGGTGACCCGGCGGTAAACAGTACCCACACCATTGACTCCTCGGAACCTGAAGTAGAAGTGGGTTTGACCGACGGACGATTTATGTTTCGGGGTGCCTATGAGATTACCCTTAAGTCAGACTCTACCAATCCCAATCTTCTTGGCTTCTCCCAATTAGGCACAGGAGATGCCAAATCTGGTCGAACCTTTACCATCGATGCCCCGAAGAGCGGGTCCGTGATCAATATCGGTAAGGCGGGCTCCCCAGGAGGAGAAATCTATATTGCCGGAAAACTCAGGGCATTTAAGGGAATCAATCTTCATACAGGTGTGAATCCGGACGGCTCTCAGAAGTTCACCCTGGGCGCTACCGGTGTTCTGGAAACCTTAAGCGGGGGGATTGTGCTAAACCCGGGAGATAACGGAGTAATTACCGGTGAGATCATCGCCCGCGGTCAGGGTGCGGATATCACGATCAATTCTAAAGATACTCTCGAAATCAAAGGAAAGCTCACTGCCCAAGATAATATTACCATCACTGCGGGCACAACATTGAAAGCGGGAGAAGAGAGTATCCGTACACATGGTACGGCCGTATTTACAACTCTCGATGCGGATGGAAAGATTACGATCCGCGGCCTCAATGACGTGGCCATAAATAACTTCATAAAAAATGATGGGGCTGCTCAGCGGCAGATTCTACTTGAGGCAACTTCTGGAAAGCTCACCATCGAGAAAACTTCCGGAAGGGTTGAAACTGATGCCCAGCTAACACTCAGGGGAACAGACATTGATGTCGCCGGGGTAATTCGAAACACCAGGAATACAGCTGCCAGTTTTGATTTTGAGACTACCATGATTACCGATGGAGACATATCTCTGCACGGAGATGTGGATGTTTCGGGCTCCTTACTTTTGGATGCGGAGGGTCAGGTAGACATTTTCAACACCAAGCTTCTGGTGGATAGTGCGGGACAGAAACTTCGTATCAAGGCCGGTGGAAATCTAAACCTGGGAACCATCAATCCTCAGCAGGGTGTGGCAAGCACAAATGCAGTGGTTTTACAGGCCAACCAAAGTCTTGAGCTTCAAACCGATGGAATTCTAACCATTGGGGATGATGCCCTGCTTTTCTCTACAGCAGATAGCTCCTCCATCAAAATCGCAGCAAGTGATATTACCCTGGTAGGCTCTATCCGGGCGGGAGCTACCTATAACGATACAACGGGTCTAGATTGGACCGGTAAAGCTGCCTCAGCGAGAATTGTCTCGGAAGGCGTCGTCATCATAGGCGGTAAGGGTCTTGATGGAAGTAATAACCTCGTCAATCGAGGAGGTGCCATTGAATCCACTGGGGAGTTGATTCTCCAAAGCGGTAAGAATTCAAACGGTATTGGAATTTCACTCTCAGATCTTAGCAATCTTAGGGTTGATTCCACAGGGGGCGGAGTTTTTGCAGATACCACGGACGGATTGATGAATGTGCAATCCGATGGGGATGTTCAGGTTTATGGTGTAGTTAGTGCCACTGACAGTGGTGCCGATCTCAGAATCCAGTCGGATGGACTTTTACTCATCGATGATCTGGTCTCCGCCAAAGATAATTTGGCCCTCGTTGCTGGCTCGAATGCTTCCGGAACCGGGCTGATTGTTAACACACTGGTTTTGGATGACCAGGACAACCGCGTCAGCGGAGGAGTACTAGATACGGCACTTAACGGAACCATTGATGTCAAGGCTGTGGGAAGCATCTATATCAAAGGCGTTGTTGGACAGCTCGATGGAAGTCAAAACGCTCTGACAAACATCGTTAATCTCGGATCTACTTCAGGTCAGGTTGTCATTACGGGTACTGTTGACGCACGTACAAAAGTAGCAGTCACGGGATCTGAAATCAATCTCATGCAGAATTCCCATATCTTTGTTCGCCAGAGCGGAGGGGAGATCCTGCTCGATGGAAATGAATCCGTATACCTCGAGAAAGCCCAGACCAATGATGATCTCGATGGTCAGGTTGAAGCAGAAAATCTGATCCATCTCTCAGCCGATGAGATTCGGATTGACGGAATCGCCAAGGCAACCTCAAACACGAGCCGTATCCTCTTCAGTGCGGTGGATGATGTACTCATCCAGGGTGCAATCCTCACACCGAGTAAGGTAGATATTCATTCTGGTATCAGTTCAGATCTGACCATTACCCAGCAGAGGGGAACCATCAACTCCAGTGATCTTTACAAGGGTACTGTAAGAATCCTGGGACAGGGGATTCTTTCGGGAGTAACCCCTGGGTCGGCAGTGGGGGCAGTGAATATCAAGTCAGGGGGAGATCTATTAATCGACGCGGATTCAGCCGTTGCCGGTTTCAAGACCGTTCTCATACCTGTAATCAAAACCGTAGAAGAAACGGTTACCGTCGTGGTGGGTTTCCAGGAAGTTTCCGTGGGTACCATCTCTGTTCCGGTTGTAAGTTGGGAAACCAGCCTGATTACCGAGCAGGTTGGTACGGAGCGTGTCAAAGTTGGGGAAAAGCATATCGAGATGGATGTGACCATCCAACAGATTGGTTATTACAATCCCAATGCAGTGACTGGACGGAAATTTCGCGAAATTCTCATTGAGGGAGTTGATTATCAAAACGGTTCTATTAACTGGTCCAATGCGGGTACGGAAGCACTGCCAAGCCAGTCGGCGACAGCCGTTACAGCGGACTATAAACAGGTTAATAATTACAAAGGATTCACGGCTTTAAGTGATGCCCAGAGGCAAGCGGTACTCAACAATACTGGCTACATGCCTCTATTTGATTTCTCCTACTCAAATGCCACGATCGAGCAAACACTTAACGGCAACGCCACCAGCAATTCAGTAACTCCTTCTTGGGCTAGCAATTCTGATGTGATTTACCGTGTTGATATTTCCGGGTGGAGAGATAAATATGTGAAGATGCCCAAAGGAGCGGCCGAGAATATTTTGAGATTAGTCTCTCAGGGTGAAGCTAAGTATCTCACGGGAGATACGAATCGGGACGGGACAAATTCGGGTGGTAGTTGGGTGTCAGCTACTTCCAATCCTACCGGAGAACTGGTGGGACGCTACAAAGATGATTCTGATGTTGATTATGATCAGGATAAGTCCAAATGGATCTCAAATGATTCGTCTACTTTCGATTCTTTTCCTACTTTCAGCCTTACTGATACCTCAACTTGGTGGGTTGCTAACTACGCTGCGAGAATTACAGCTGATACACAGGATTTTGATAGCAACGGAGCACGATGGGCTACTGATTATACTGACAATACCGGTATTCGAACCTTTGAAATATCCTCAAGAAGTGCCACTTACGATAGCATGACTAAGAACCGAGACCCGAATTGGGATTGGGAAAACTCCTCTTCCAATAGCACCGGAGATGATCCAAGAGGAGCCCAGGGGCGTTATACCGATGATATCTATGGCAGAACTGACTTTCGAACCGCACTATCAACGGACACTTCAGCATTTAGCCAAAAGGGTAGCGCAGCTACAACTTCAAATGTAAATGTTGGTCTTTGGAAATATTGGGGAGCCTACCAGGGTCTGGGTGGTTATTGGATGGATAATGACGATGGCTCGTCGATTTCTTACAGCTCTGATAACGATGTACCCAACTGGGGTTGGAGAGACTTAAGTTCCAGTACTGCCTCCGGAAGCGATCGTTGGATTCTCAATGATGTTTGGGATGGACATGACGTCTCAGGGGACAATAATAATTCCCATGATGGACTTTCCTTTAATGGATCCGATCCAACAACTTCCGTCACAGGAACATGGCTCAATACTTATGATCAGGTCCAGTCTACCAGTGTCTACACCACTCAATTTGGTGGAGACGACGTAGGTGGTTTTGTAAAAGCCCGTAACAAGATCACCACTCAAGTCTATGAAAATCAGTTTGATTATGATTATAGCTGGACTTCGAACTGGCACGATATTAAAGACCAGAGAATACAGTTGCAGTATCAGCTTGTATACCAGTCCGAAGACACCTTTGATTACCGACCCATCTATGAAACAACCACGAAAGAGGTAAAGGTTGTTCAGTTTGAAAACCAAACTGTCTGGGAGCGTAAGGCGGTTACGGATCAGCAAACCCAGACCCGTACGATTAGAGACTTCCAGGAAGCCACAAAACGAACGGCGGAGTTTGGAGCAGATTCTTTAAAAGGTACCAATATCAGTATTTTCACAGGTGCTAATGCCCATATCTGCGGCGTGATTTCTTCGGCAGACACCTTTACTCTGACCGCCGCGACAAATCTGACACTGGAAGGGGTCACCCTTGCGGGTGCGGATCTTCCAGCGATTGCCAAAATCACCTCAGGTAACGCTCTCACTCTACACGCCGGATCTCTGCTAACTATTGCGGAGGCCGGGAGCCTCATAACCACAGAGAGCGGATCAGATATTACACTTACATCAGATGAAAAAATTCTGGCGGGTGGTGAAATTAAGGCCGACGATCAAGTCATTTTGAAGTCAGTGCAGGATGTGGAGCTAAGCGGAAAAGTGGAAGCAAAGAACCGAATCTACATCAGCGCTGGAGATGACACTGTAGGAACCGTCGATGACGGGGGCATTACCGGTAATATCAATGCGTTCTTAAAAGCCACCGCCGCTACAGGGGACATAAGTCTTGAGGCCGGAGATATCGGCGGAAATATCACACTTTCGGAATCTACCCTTGAAGCAGGCGACAGAATCGAAATCAGCGCTACGGCAGGTTCCCTGACCCATGATAAAGGCTTAATGAAATCATCGGTCCTTTATGGGCGTACGGCTACAGGGTTTGGCGCAAATACGGATATCTCAAGCTTGGATGCGCAGCTCTCCGAGGCAGGAGACATCGCCATTGTTAATATCTCTGATCTGACCCTTAGTAATGTGATCGCCACTGATGGTGGAATCGACGTAAAGGTCTTTGGCAATGTCACTATTACCAAAGCCAACACCCTTGGTGCTAGTGATAAAAATGACATCACGGTTCAGACGTTTAAAAAGGGCGGCACGGCGAATTTAACCTTGACTGAGGTCAAGGCCTCTGGTCGAGGGGATGTGACCCTCAAGGCCCAGGGTTCCATGACTCAGTCTACTAATGTGATCACGGCGGATGTTTTAGAGATTGAAGCAGAAGGATCCTTGAGCCTGAGAACGGATGTTTCTGCGGCCAAGATCCAGACCAAAGGTGTAGGCGCTGTGACCCTTACCCAGACCACTTCCAAGAAGTTGGAACTACAGGATTTGGATGTCTTTGATGGAAGTCTCACCGTTAGCGCAAGCGGAATTGTTGAAGCAACGGATGTACTGCTAAATACTGACCGGGATACCAATGATATTGCTATTACAGCAGGATCTGATCTTCTTATCAGAAGCCTTGTTGCCGGGACCTACGCCACCGGAAGCGGTGACTTACCGACCGTTAAAAATAAAGATAATTTGACTCAAAACATAACGCTTACATCTGTCACCTCACAGGGAGATGTGACTTTAACCTCCGGCGGTAAGATCAAGGAGTCTTTTACGGACACCGATGTGGATCTGGTTGCAGATAAACTCACCATGACCGCTGTCTCCGGTATTACAGGTCTCGAAGTAGCCATTAATGAACTTACCCAGGCACATACTACTGGCGGTGACATCAGTATCAGTGAGGAGGACGGCTATATTGAGAAAACCGAAGGTCTGATCATCAAGTCGGTTAAGACCGCCAAGAACGCTTCTACCACGGTAACGCTTCAGGCGGAAAATGATCTGCAGGTCCTCAGTACCTCAAAGATAATCGGAGATACCATTCGCTTGATCTCCGTGGATGAAAATATAGAAGTAGCGACTCCCACTAGCGGTGACAGTCTTGACTTCACCGTCGGGATAGGTTTTAGCGCCACCAAAGGCGTGGTGGATATCTATAAATTTTTCAACGCCACCAATCTCATTGAATACAGGGCTGGAAAATACTTCCAGTTTGGCTCCACGGATTCCAAGCTTCTTCCGGGGAATCTCTCCGCTCATTCGATCATCTTGGAGACGGGTTCTGTATTATCGATTAGCGGAACCCTTACGGCAAGTAAGCTTCTGGAGCTAAAATCCGGGGCGGATGTAATCATCAACGGGGATATCATTGCTAGTGATGGTGCCATTGATGAAATTAAGATCACTGCTACGGGTCAAAATTTAGTGAAGCAGGCAGTAGATACGAATAATGACGGTGTATATACCACGGTCAATAAAGACTCTGGGTTTGTCAACATTCGAACCCAGGGATTGGATGCGAGTAATTTCGAGATTCGCGCAAAAAATGATGTTTATCTTGAACTTGAGGAGAGCTTTACTCTCTCTGGTTTCATTGGAGGACTGAGTAACTTTGATTCAGCCAAGAATGTCACCATTGATGTGAATGGTACTTTAACAGTACAGGGTGGGCTAGTCTCCGCGAATAAATCGACTGGTACGCTAGACATTGATGCCACATCTATCAGTACCGACGACTCTTCCGTTTTCATTGCCAGTACTCTGGATGTAAGTACAACCGGAGGTATGAGCCTTAATACCCTGGTAGGAAGTATTACTGCCGAGTCGACAAGTTCTGGAAATATCGTGATTAACGAGGCTGATGGCGTAAGTCTTACCTCGGTTATTGCCAACAACGGAAAGATAGACGTGACGTCCGGAAACACCATGCAGGCCCACCTGGTACGTACCATTGAGGATAATTCCGGTAATCATATTACGCTCAAATCCGGGAATGATCTCCAGGTAGATAACGTAGAGGCCGGATTTGCTAAGGGATCTGAGAAGTTGAACGCTACGGTCACCCTGGATGCCTCTGGCACCATTAGTGAATTGAACCACAATGATTCTGGAGAACAGACCGAAGTGGATGTTTTTGGGAGGACGGTTACCTTGAAAGGCACCACAGCCGGAACCACGGTGACCATTAATGAGCCCACCGATTCTGGAAGCGGTAATGAATTAGAGATCGCGTATACCGCTGAATCCTCAGGTTTATCCACCACATCCACCACCATGACAGCCGGTGGCCTGCCAGGCAGCGTTACAGGAGACTATATTCTCATAGCACCCAATAAGCCTGCCGGTAGTGTCACCATGAGTGTCACGGGAACTTTGACCGTTGTAGATATGCCCACGAACACGAATGAGAGCGTTAGCTTTACCGCAGGCGATGATCTTGTTGTCGTATCACCCTTGAACGTAGGACGAACGGGAGGCAATGTATCTCTTACGGCCACCAATGGTATGACACTTGGGGATACCGTGACAGCGAAAAACCTCACTGTGAGCGCAGGTCAGGATCTGACGCTGACCACTGACGTAGGTACTATACAAGTGAGCATGACAAATACCGGTGACCTGACCATTATCCAGACCGGAGCGCTAAGTGTGAGCAGTATTGTCATGGGGGGAGGGGACCTCTCCATCTTAGCTGATGGAAATATTTCTATTTCCTCTATTACGGGTACCTCTGGAACCGTGGATGTTACCTCAAAGACAGGGACTATCAATCTTACGAGTACGGCAAACTTTGGAAGTGTGAACTTAAGTTCCGCTGGAACCCTTACAGCAACCCTGGAAGCAGACACCTTGGAATTAACGGCAAACGGTACGATTAACATTACCGAATCCGATGGAGTAACGATTTCGTCGGTTACCCAGAATAACCTTGGTTCAACCTTTACCTTTAATACGGCCGGAAATCTGACCCTTGACTCAGCAATCCAGACCACGGGCGGCAACAATGTGATTCTGCGCGCGGGAACCGACGGTAGCGGGGTATTGACCCTGAACCAGTCGGTAACCACGGCAACGGGTACGATTACCTTATCTGGAGGTACGGGAGTCACTCTAAATGAACAGTCTGATCTGACTACCACGGGAGCTAATGTAAGTCTTAGTTCAACAAGCGGTGCCGTCACTCTAAGCTCTGAATCGGAAGTTAGTGTGGGTGCGGGTCTGATCTCTATGAGCGCTTCTGGCAATATCACCGTTGGAAAACTCAGAACCACCAACACCAATCCCTTGGTGATTTCAAGCTCCGGCGGAGCGGTTCTTGATTCCGGCGACAGTCCTTTAGACATTATTGCCACCGGGGCCAAGCTCGTCATTAGTGCTGCTAACGGGATTGGGTCCGGTGCATCGGGTGGGCTTGAAGTTCAGGTCAAGGAGCTTGATCTGACCAACACTTCAAGTGGAACCATCGGTATCACCGAAACCGATGACATCGTCATTAAGAAGATCTCCCATTCTGGCGGAGCGGTAACAATCGAGACCCTGGATGGACACATCAAAGTGGAAAGTAACGGTATTAATGCCTCAGCAGGTCTGGTAACGCTTTACGCTGCTGGTACGAATTCCTACTTTAACCTTGATGCTGATATCACTACCACCGGGGGCGGGGTCAGTATCACCACGGAAACCGGGGATATCAAATTAACCGAAGGAATCAATGTCGCAGGTTCAGGTAACATCTCCCTGACCTCTAGTGTGGGTGCGATTTACACCCCCATGAGCGCTATTAACTGGCTGACCTCAGATGGGAATTATTCCCATGACGGTAGTGAAACCTTTGAAGAGAAACTCCTCTGGGCCCTTGGGAAAGGGAAGATCTCAGTAAATGCCACTACGGGGCAAATTATTGTCGCCAACGCCGCAGATTTCGAAGAAATCACCCATATGGCAAACAACACGCCGCTGCGCCAGCCCGGAAACGTCTATCTTCGTACCACCGGCGGGGAAATGACCATTGCCGCCAAGAAGAATATTGGGGGACGTTTATTTGCAGACGAACAGGCGGCCCAGGTTGGTGAAACAGATGAACAGACAGCCCTTCGCCATGCAATTGAAAAGGGAACCCTCTCCATTCTCATCGATGCTGAAAAGCTTAATGTGCTTAGTGAGAACAGGGATCACGTCTCCATCATGGCTGCGGAGAGTATTTCCGTGCAAGGAGGGTCAAAAGGTGGGAACACCACCGTGACTAATCTCTCTGGTGAACAAACCATTGACGATCCCATTGACGGAAGTGGTGAAGACATTTCCATTTCGTCTAACGACGTAACCATCAATGATGAAATTCGTTCCGCTGGAGCCACCCTGACCCTCAAACCGTTGGATTCCAGCCGTGAAATTATCATCGGCGATACCGCGGATGACACTACGAATTCCTTCCATCTTGAACTTACTGAATTATCTCAGTTGAAAAACGGATTCGGTCAGATTGTGATCGGTTCTGATGATGGAGCTCACCAGATCAAGATCGGGGATGATGGTAACACCTCACAGACCATTACCTTCCAGGATGATCTCTTTATACAAAACCCAGGACTTGGCGGAGAGACTTTCATCTATGACGACCTTGTCTTAACGGACGGGGCTTCCCTGATCATCGAAGGTTCGGGACATACCACGACGATTTCCGCGAATACCACTGCTGCTGGCATACTCTCCTATGGTGACTCTCTTTTAATTGAGGGTGCTAGAACTCTTGAGGGAGGAACGGGAATCGCCATGGGTACTTCCTCCACGCACACCGTTAATGGCGATGGTTCAGCAGGAGACGACTCCCTGGTCCTATTTACCGCCGCAGGCCACGTCACTTTTGACGGGGATGTGGGGGGCAGTGATCCACTTGAGGGCATCACCATCCAGGATCCCGGCGATAGTTCCGCGGGAGCTGTAAACGTAACCTTTGATGGAGAAGTTACGCTTAACGGAGACCTTCTGATCAATTCTAACAGTGGTGTGGTGACCTTTAAGGAAGCGCTTTCGATTACAGGAGATCTCACCATAAAAGGGGCGACTCAGGTTGTATTCCAGGCAGGAGTAAGTGTCAGTGGGGACATCTTCTTGGAGGGTGATGAAATTAACTTCCAGGGTTCGGAAGAGTCAATCACCAGTACTGGCGGGGGTAAGATCACCCTGAGGACGGCAACGGTCAGCAACGCCATATCCGTGGCCTCGCCTCCGGGAGAGAGTACCAGCAATGTCTTAAATATTACTGCTACTGAACTTCGTACCCTCTCAGACGGTTTCTCCGAGATTATCATCGGTCACGAAGACGACGGGGACAACCACGCCGATGCCAGCGCGGGGGCGGTTACTGTTGGGGTATTTTCCGCAGATCAAAATACCTTTTTAGATAAAGTAACGATTTTTGGAGGGTCTATCACCATCGCGGATTACTCCAATAGCGACAAGGTTCTCAAGGGTACCGGAGATATCATCTTAGACGCGGTGAATAATATCGACATCTATAACGATCTTGAGGCGATCAGTTCGAACATTACCCTCTATTCGGACGCGGGCAAAATCCGCCAGCTAAATGATACGGATGACGGAGTCTCCAGTGAGGCTCTGACTGCAGGAACTCTTACGGTAACTGCCGTGACAGGCATTGACCTGGATTTTCTTGAGACCACCACGATTGCAGCGGTAAATTCGGGAGACGGAAATCTTTCTCTAACCGAACTGGCTTCGGGCGGAGACATGACCATAAACCAGGTTCAGCAGACCGACGCCGGGCAGTCTTCTACGATTACAGTAACAACATTGAATGGAAATCTCACCGTGGCTTCAGGACAAACAGGGGTAAGCACAACCGGATCGGGTTCTATCACTTTAGAAGCAAGGGATACCGGTACGGACACGGATATTTCCGTTGCCGATGAGGTTAGCGGAACTACCGGGGCAATTCTACTCAAAGCCGATGGAACCATTACCAATACGGCTACGGTTTCCAATTCCGGTGCCGGTACTATCACCATACAATCGGCCAATGAAACCATCAATGTTCAGGAGAATATCTCCACCCCGGGCGGACTGATTACCCTGGAAGCCAATGGTGCTTCCGGTACCATTGCCATGACCGATGGGAAATCCATCAGTTCTGTTGATGGATCTGACGGCGGTGCAGTGGCTTTGGAGGCAGGTAGTAATATCTCCCTGAGTAAAATCGAAGCCGATGGTACGGTAGATATTACCAGCTCTAGCGGTACGGTTTCAGATAATCTCACCGGGGAAACCTCCAACATCTACGGTGACTCCACGGTTCTAACTTTCAGTTCAGGAGCCGGCTTTGGAACCAGTTCCGAAGAGATCGACACCACCGTGACCTCCATTACCGGTACCAACTCCACCTCAGGTGGAATCTACGTGGAAGAAGCCGATGCCCTGACCATCGCTTCTGATGGCATCACATCCAATGGAACGGATGGTACGGTACAGATCAAAACCGCTGATGGAGCTATAACCATCAGTGGGGATTTTACAGTAGGTGGAGATGCCGGCGATGTTCTGGTGCAGTCTGGTGGAGGTGCTTCAGACGCGATTGCGATTAATGCTTCCATGACTTCCACAAAGGGAAGCATCTCGGTCGTGTCCGTGGATGCCATCACTCAGAACGGTTCCGGGGACCTGACCACCAGTGCGTCAGGAGAAACCGTCGATCTTCTAGCTGCCACCACGATCACTATGAGTGATGGAGCCACGGTTACTACCAATGATGGAAATATTCGCTACGAAACTGATGGGGGTGCTTTAACCCTGGGCGGTTTGAGTGCAGGAACAGGTAGTGTGACCCTGGATTCGAGCTCTACCATTGTGGATGGCGGTAATTCAGATACCGAAGTAAGTGCCGCAAGCCTTCGTATGACTGCGGCAGGAGATATAGGTTCCTCCTCCAATGCTCTTGAGATTGACGTAACCAATCTCTCGGCTCTTTCCACAGGCGGAGGTATTTTTCTCAGTGAGGATGATGCAGTTACAGTCGGGAAGATCAACGCGGTATCGGTTAACCGCCTTGGAACAGGAACAGTTTCCGATTCAGGGGCCCAGGAAGATCTTCAGACCAATTCCAATGGAGCCATTGTTCTCTCCGCCACAGGCATCACGATCAATGGAGGGGATGCGGGGGCGGGTTTAACCGCAACGGGTTCCGGCCATGTTCTTCTATCTGCCTCTACCGGCAATATAGATATAAACGCCAATGTAGATGCAGGTAGCGGCCATATCAGCGCACTTGCGACCTCGGGAACCCTGACCCAGGCAGCAGATATCACCACAACTGGCGGCTCAGTGGATGTGGAAGCCAATGCCATTGCCATGAACGACGGAACGACCACCAGTACCAGTGATGTTAGCGAAAGTATCCGCTACAAATCCACCACCACCCTCACCGTTGGGGATATGAGTGCCGGGAATGACATAAGCCTTATTGCCGCTTCCATTACA
Organism: uncultured bacterium; assembly: GCA_964539825.1. Classification (GTDB taxonomy): domain Bacteria; phylum Muiribacteriota; class UBA6191; order UBA6191; family UBA6191; genus CAZIKF01. The sequence continues at coordinate 3,398 of CAZIKF010000052.1, read as the reverse complement.
GATAGCGGAACCACGGATACGGACCTTAGTGCCGGTGAAGTGCGCATCAACGTGACCGGTACGGGTGGGGCTGGAACCTCAGCCAATCACCTTGAGACAGCCACGGGTACCTTAAGTGCCGTTGTACAGGACGGGGGCTTATATATAACCGAAACAGATGCCCTTAATGTGGCTGATCTAAACGCCATTTCCGTGAGTAGAATTGGCACCGACGGAGCGGTTAGCTCAACCATAACCGACGCGGTTCAGACCAATATTGTTTCCGGCGGAGACGTAGTTCTAAATACCACCTCAGGAAGCATTCGCCTCTATGACATTCTTGTGTCCACCAACATCAACGCGGCAGGCGAAGTCCTGGTCAAGGCCGGCGGTTCCGGCAGCGACATTACCATTGATGGATCTATCACTTCCTCAGGCGGAAACATCAGCCTGGATGCTAATGACCAGGTGATCTTCAATGATACCAACGCGGATATATCCACCACCACAACTGCCAAAACCATCGACATCAAAGCCGGGGGAGATATTACCAGGACTGCCGGAGCAGATATTTCCACCACCAACGGTCATGTAAGAATGGAGAGTGGTGGCAATCTCACGGTTGAATCCATCAGCGCGGGAACTGGAAATGTGTACCTCAAAGCCACCACAGATATTCTTGATGGGGATGCGGGTGTGGATGTTACCGCCGGGGGACTAATTCTTGAGGCAGGTTCAGGAATCGCGTCTGGGGCTGACCGCCTGGAGACAACGGTCACTAACCTGAGTACAACAGCCGATGCGGACGGCACCTTCGTGGCCGACTCATCAGCTATCACCGTGGGTTCGATCACCGTTACAGTCAACCGCGTAGGGACCGATGCGGCTACCGCGGCAACGGCCAAGACCCAGGAAGATCTGACCACGACCAATGGCGGTGCAATCACCATCAGCGCAACAGATATCACCATAGGGGGAGGTGCGTCAGGAGGAGGACTGAGTGCGGCGGGTGCTGGAAACGTTCTTCTTACCGCTTCCACCGCGGACATTGACATCAACGCGAACGTGGATGCCGGTTCCGGTCATATCAGTGTGCTTGCCACGGCAGGTACCTTAACCCAGGATGCGGATGTAACCACGACTTCAACGGGAACCATTGACATCGAGGCCGATGCCATCACCGTCAATGATGGCAAGACCACCAGTTCTGGTTCTGGCAATATCCGCTACAACGCAACCAATGCTCTTACAGTAGGAGACATCTCCACCAGTGGAGATGTAAGCCTGATCGCGGCAGATATTTCCGACAGCGGAACTACAGATACGGACGTGAGTGCGGATGAACTTCGCATCAATGTTTCAGGTACCGGCGGTGTTGGAACTTCAAGCAATCATTTCGAGACTTCAGTGGCCACCCTGAGTGCTGATGTGAAAACAGACGGGTTATTCATCACGGAGGCGGATGACATAACCATAGGCAAGCTCAACGCCATAACCGTGAATCGCGTGGGAACCACCGGTGCGGTGACGTCCACTCCAAGTGACGCGGCACAGGAGGATCTAACAAGTACGGGAGCGTTGGTACTATCTACTACTGCGGGAAGCATTACCCTTGGCGGCGGCGATGATACGGCCGGATTGAGTTCTGCAGGAGAGACTCTTCTTAAAGCTGCAGGTACTGGGAAAGATATTATTCTCAATGCCACCATCAGCACAAGTACCGGCAATCTCAGCCTGGATGCTGCCGATGACATTCAGCTCAATGGATCAGGGGATATAGATACCACTACCTCGGCAAAGACCGTTGATCTTCTGGCTGGCGGCGATATAACTCAGGGAAATGGTGCTGCGATCAATACTGTTGATGGGCATATAAGAGTCGAGAGTGGGGGTACCATAACTGTTGAATATGCCAGTGCAGATACGGGAAATATATATCTGAAGGCCGCTACAGATATCTTTGATCAAGATATTAGTGATTCGTCCGTAGATCTTGTGGCGACTTCACTGGTTTTGGATGCGGGTTCCGGTGCCGGGCAGGGAGTCGATATTCTGGAAACCACCGTGACCAATTTATCTGCTCTGGCAGGTTCTGATGGTCTTTTTGTTAGCAGTACTACCGCTGTAACCATCGGCTCCCAAACAGTGACGGTGAACCGGGTTGGTACTGACGCCACGACTGCTACTCAGGCAGTAACCCAGGAAGATCTAACAACCAGCTCAAACGGAGCGATTGTCCTGACCGCTACAGACATCACCATCGGAGGTGGTGCCTCAGGTGCCGGACTCACTGCCTCAGGTTCGGGTAATGTATATCTTTCCGCCTCTACTGACGACATTGACATCAACGCAAATGTTGACGCAGGTTCTGGTCACATCACCTTACTGGCTACCTCGGGAACCCTGATCCAGGACGCGGATGTCCTGACCAGCTCCACCGGAACCATTGATGTCGAGGCAGATGCAATCACCTTCAATGACGGCGACAGCACTTCCACGGGCTCCGGAAATATCCGCTATAAGGTAACAAATGCCATGAGCATCGGTGATATTACCACCACGGGAGATGTGAGCCTGATTGCAGCGGACATCTCAGATAGTGGAACCACGGATACGGACGTAAGTGCGGATGAGTTAAGAATCAACGTAACGGGTACCGGTGGTGTGGGAACCTCAAGCAATCATTTCGAGACCACTGTAGCAACGCTCAGTGCCGATGTAAAAACCGACGGATTATTCATCACAGAAGCCGATAATCTCACCGTAGACAAACTCAATGCCATCACGGTCAATCGCATTGGAATCGACGGTGCTGTGGATTCCACTCCAACGGACACAGCTCAGGAAGATCTAACCAGCACTGGTGTCCTGGTACTTTCCTTAACCTCCGGCTCTCTCGCCATCAACGGTGGTGATGATACAGCTGGTTTAAGCTCCGCAGGTGAAACTTTGCTAAAAGTCGCCGGTTCCGGAAATGACATCACCCTGGATGCAAGCATCGCCACTAGTTCAGGCAACCTAAGCCTCGATGCTGCCGATGACATCCTACTCAATGCAGACGGGGATATTGCTCTTAGCACAAGTGCCAAGACCATCGACATGCTGGCAGGAGGAGACATAACCGCTGCTGACGGAAACGCTGTATCTACCACTGACGGTGACGTATGGATGGAAGCGACGGCAAATATTACCGTAGAGAGCATTACAGCAGGCACCGGCGGTGTCTATCTCAAGGCCACGACAGATATCATCGATGGAGATGGTGACAATGACATTACCTCCGCGGATCTCATCCTCGAGGCAGGTTCAGGAATTGGTTCGGGCTCCGATCTTTTAGACATCACGGTTACAAACCTGAGTGCCACAGCAGATGCTGACGGTATCTTCATCGCGGAATCCTCAGCGGTAGTTATAGGTTC
>CAZIKF010000051.1:0-30406 GCA_964539825.1 uncultured bacterium | reverse complement strand
AAGAATTCGATCGCAAGATCGAGAGAAACCCCCTGGTTCGCCAGGGGGTTTTTTAATGGAATAAAGAAATCGGGGATTTCTGGAAGAGAGGAGAGAGAAGAGGGAAGAAAGAATAAAGAATGAGCCCGCCATGAGGGCGGGGGATGGGTCCCCTGGTCAAGCCAGAGGACGACGAGTTCAGTCCTGTAGACAGTGCCAGTATTCTGGATACCGCGATCAAGTACCTGGATGACAAATAGGGCGCGATGACACCATGTCCAAAGGCCCCCTTCAACTATCCCAAAGGAACCGAGGAATCTCATCAAACTTCATTCTCTCTCCCCTATTCTATAAAATTATTTTCCACTCACAACATGTTCAGGGTTCAGACCAAACACTCCTCCACCACGAAAGCGATTTGACGTTAAAACGTTATAGCGATATGATTATTTAAAGGAGGCACCGTAATGAGTGACGTGTCTAAGCGATCCACTATCTATTTTGATCCGAAACTTCATGAAGCACTACGTCTTAAGGCAGCCCATTCCCATCGCTCAGTTTCCGACATTGTAAATGACGCTGTTCGCGCATCGCTAGCGGAAGATCAAGAGGATTTGGCTGCATTCGATCAACGTGCATCTGAATCCATACTTAGCTATGAAGAGCTTCTAAATGACTTAAAGGATCATGGGAAAATATAGGCTGACTTTCAAAAAATCAGTTGCCAAGGATTTGCGACCTATACCCAAACAGGATATTGGGAGGATTTTAAAACAGATTGAGAGGCTGGTGGAAGACCCTCGCCCTGTTGGATGCGAGAAGTTGTCAGGGCAGGAACGGTATCGAATTCGCCAGGGTGCGTACCGGATCATATATGAAATAAGAGATGAGAAACTCATCATCACAGTAGTAAAAATTGGTCACCGTCAAAATGTCTATCGAAGTGGCTAGATAATACAGCCTTAGTCCCTGCCGAATCCGATTCTGGGACCTCTATTTTTTGTTCACTGTTTGAATTGTCCATGATTACCCCTGACATTCACCCTGGTCTTCCTTTGATGACCAAGCTTAGTTTACTAAGCCTATTCAGATTTCATCATTTTTCCATCTTCAAGTTATAATAAGGATTAAAAGATCCTATTGGAGATTTGGAGATCAGAATATGGATGTTAGAATCTTTATCAATCTTTCCTATGGGCTATACCTGATAGCCTTTTTGCTGCGTGATATTCTCTGGCTCCGATCAGTAGTGATATTGAGCTGCATATCCATGATTACTTACGGTGTAATGATGGAATCCACCACCATGATTCTTTGGAACTCAACCTTCTTTCTCATTAATTTGGTTCAGGTCATTCTCCTGATGCTGGAAAGACGACCCATGGTTTTGGATCCGTACATGGAAACCATTTATGGAGCTGTTTTCCGGGCACTGACACGCAAGGAGTTCGATCGCCTTTGGAATTTTGGTGAGTCCAAGACCTTTGAAAATACTAATATTTGTAAGGAAGGTACAATACCCGAATACCTGATGTTTCTTCATGGCGGTAAGGCTGAAGTGGTAAAAAATGAGCAAGTAATCGTGGGGCTAGGTGATTATCAGTTTATAGGTGAGATGAGCTTTATCAATGACACTACGGCCAATACGGATGTAAGAGTGAATGAACCGGCGCTGCTCCAATGCTGGACCCGTGGCGAGTTGGAAGAACTAAGAATCAAACATCCCACCCTTTACGAAAAGCTGCTGCTCATCCTGGGCCAGGATCTCACAAGAAAGATCACCAAATCCAACAACTAAAGGGATTTAGGAGATAGACTGGTATCTCATGACTCTGATTCGCGATGAACATCCTCTTGATTGTCCGGCTATTGGCGAGGTAGTGAAGAATGCCTTTACTGATTTGGTCTACAGCAGCAATGACGAAGATCAATTGGTGGAACGACTAAGAGAAAAATCTGAGCTAGTCTTATCACTTGTTGCCGAACTGGAAGGTCGTGTTGTTGGTCACATCGGATTTTCTAAAGTCACAATCAACAATCAATTTATTAGCTGGTATGGTTTAGGGCCATTGTCCGTGAGGAAGGACTACCAAAAGCGAGGCATTGGCAGTGCCCTGGTAAATAACGGATTGAAGCGCATCAGGGACATGGGTGCTAACGGCTGTGTTGTGCTAGGCGATCCTCAGTACTATTCAAGATTTGGATTTCAATGTTTGGACTCATTAGAGCTAGAAGGTGTATTACCGGAGCATTTTCAAGTACTTTGCTTCAAGGAACCAAAGCCAGAAGGAATTGTGAAGTACTGCTCGGTTTTTGATGAGTTCTCCTAAACTGAGTATTTCGAGATTTAACAGGACCTCTGACGCAGAGTCCGGCTATGAGCATAAGTATCAGCCCTGAAACTAAACTTGAGACTCCACGAGGCATGATGCGCCTTCCATCAAGGGATGATTTTCCCGCTATCATGTCTGCTTCCAGAGTTCCCGGCTTCAATGATGGGATGACCTGGGATCCTCCCAGTTCTCAGGCCCAACTGGAGTCTAGCCTGGCAAGCACCATGATTGATTGGGAATCTGGAGTGGGCTTTGCATGGACCCTGGAGGCGCGTAACGATAAGGCTATCATTGGGAGGTTTGGCATACGCGTGGAGGATAGAGATGCCCATGTCTGGTCCATTGGTTTTTGGATTCATCCAACCTTTCAATCACAGGGTTACGCAACAGAAGGTGCAACTGAGTTAGTTAAATTCGGATTCCAGTCACTTGGCGCACAGAAGATTGAAGCGGCTCATGCAAAGTGGAATCTCTCGAGCGGTCGCGTACTACAAAAGATCGGCATGAAGCGAGTTGGTGAGACCCATGAAGGTTTTTTGAAAAATGGAGAATGGGTTGCCGAGTATGTTTATGAGATTTCCAGATGAGAGCAATCATTTAGTCTCACCAGGTGATATTCATCTTTTCTGCAGGAAATTTCTGTAATGGAACAATTTCCAATCTCTGCCAGCATTCTAGACTTCTCACAGTTCAATACACGCTGTGAAATCAACCGAATCGGCCCACCGTGTGTGACAATCACAATCGTCTTACCCCTGTATGCGTCTATGATCTGATCCAGTGCGCTATTTACCCTTAATCCAGCATCCTTTCTAGACTCTCCGCCATGTTCAGAAAACAAGTACCAATTCTGCAGGTATCTAGCTCTTACACCAGGATAACTCTCTTCCAGTTGCTCCCAGGACCTGCCCTCCCAGTTGCCAAGATAGAGTTCCCTGAAATTTCGATCCTTTAGAATTTCTTGAGAAATTACCTCTGCGATTGTTGAAGCTGTCTGCAAGGCTCTTTGCAGGTCGCTAGAGATTAAAAGGTCAATTCGATCTCGATGACCGATCCTCCTGGCCAATAGGCTAGCTTCTTCAAATCCCCTATCATTCAAGGGAATATCAATATGACCCTGAATTGTCCCCTGGTGGTTATAGGACGTCTGCCCGTGCCTGACTAAAAGAACCCGGGTGGATCGAACTAACTCGCTATTGGCTGGTTGGCTCTTCACGGATCACCTTTACGAAAGCTCGGATTCCCCTTAACAGTTCCTTGTCTTCGGTGAGCTTTTCGATAGACCTGGTGAACTCTAGCAGGACTCTCTCCATTTTCTGATCCAGAAGGCGAAAATGAGATCCTCCTTCAGTTTTTATTTCCTTTAAGCTGTTCCCCAATTCCAAGAACCGCTCCTCCCACTGGGAAGAATGGTCTTTTTGCAGTTCTTCCAGCGATTCCAATCCTTCTTTCAGTTCCTTAATTTCACGAGCGAAATTGACTGAGTCTTCGCGGGGAACTTTGCACCGGGTTCTCAGTGAAGCGAATCGCCTTTTCTGGACCACATAGAAGGAGGCCATGGGTCTGAAGGCAGTAGATAGCAGGTAAAATCCGGCAAAATAATAACCAATGGTTCCGCCGGAATAATGGGTAGCGAGACTGATTACCACGGCTGTGATCAAGTGTAGGGAAAGACAGATCACCAACAGCTTTGTTTCCATTTTTTGGGTATAGGTTTGATCTTCCTGAGGAATTTCAATTCCTCTTCGTAAACTCTCCCTTTGCTCAGCCAATATATCGCGGGCTTCAAAGTAGAGATCCCAGGGCAACTTGAGGATGATCAGCAGTCCGACTAGCGCTATGACGCTCATACTTACGGACAATAGATTGGTTGCGTCAATCCAGTTCAGGTAATAAGCAACCATCCCTGCCAGGATGAGAAAAATCGTGAGAATAACCGAGGAAAAGTTTGTTCGAAACATAATAACCCCTAAGTAGAAAACAAGAGATTCTACTCCGCGGATTACAAAGAAGGAAGCAGGGCCTTTCACTACGATCCATCATTGGTCTTTGTATTTGAGGCTTTTTAGGTGGATGTGAGTCTATAGCAGACATTCTCCGCCGGGGCCGAAGATTAACACCGGAGAAATGCCGCATTGAAGTAGTCCACTAGAGAGTGAGCTTCTTCATCAGTGGATTCCCTGAACCTTTCAAGCACTATTATTCTGAGCTTTCTTTTCCATTTTGTTATGAACCATTCGATGCAGGCTTTTCTGCTCGGTGATCTGCAGGCGGTCGATGAGCCTTGCCTGAGCCTGTCTGTAGTTTCGCGCGGCACTTAGATTTCCCTGGTGGGTTGATTCCATCTCTTCTCGATTCATAAGAAGTCTCTCCTGTTTCCTATTCTTTATTAATTCTACACCCTGTTTTTATGAGGTTCTCAGGGCTTATTCAAAGATGAAATCGACCGAGTTGGATTTGAAAAATAGCAGGGACAAAGAGAGCCTGGATGGACTCATAAAAGAGGTTGAGAGTGGCTGGAAAAATAGCCAGTTGGGACTCTTGAAAAAGGAGCGCTCAAAATCCTGTCAAGCATTCCTTTCTTTTTTCATCTCGGTTCAGAAAGAAAAAATCGCACTCGCTATTCACGTGAATTGTTCCACAGAAACTGCTTAGGTAGGTAGGTCTTTGTACCGGGAAGACGTTCGAGACCAGGACCCACTGGAAGTCCAGTACCTTGCAGGAAGGGGGGACTAACCCACCTCAAACATCCATTAAACAGCCATATCTGCGCTAAACTCGACCCCGTCCCCTGATTTGTGGAACCCAATCAAAGGGCTGGGAGAAGCATCAGATCGGGAGTTTAGCTCTTAGCTACTAGCATTAAAAAGCCCTGGTTAAGAAGGTAAAAATGTCCCCTTTCCGCCTACCCATTGGTTCACCAGAAATAGAGTATTAGTGGGAAGAACAGGAAGCCGATGAGCATGACTGTTATGCAGTAGCCCATGATTTGGCCTGCTTTGAGTCCCGTGATTCCTAGCAGAGGCAGGGCCCAAAAGGGTTGGAATAGGTTTGTCCATTGGTCTCCATAACAAAATGCCATGATGGCTTTGTTCAATGGGATTCCCATTTCTCTTGCTGTCTCAATCACAATGGGTCCCTGTACAACCCATTGCCCTCCTCCCGAAGGCACGAAGATATTTACCAGGCAGGCACTAAAAAAGGTCAGGATCGCGTAAGAGCCTGGAGTGGCTATGGCGGTGAAGGATTTTACGATAAGGACCATGAGTCCCGAGCCTTTAACCATTCCCATGATTCCGGAGTAAAAGGGAAACTGAAGAATAATGCCGGCACACGCTGACGTCGCGTCTGTAATCGCCTTGATGTAGCCCATCGGGGTCGCATGAAGAAGAATTCCCAGGAAAAGGAATAAAAAATTAACCCGGTCAAGCGTCAAATCAAAGGTTCCGGATGAGATCCAGTGATAGAGAAGAATCCCCAGTCCACACAGTGCCGTCAGCACACTTAGAACCATGCTTGATTCAAGCCTGGAGGCCAGGGTATTTGGAACTGAATTTCCATCTATAGGTGGTTGAGGTTCTTCTAGCGCTGATTTCGGAAGGACTTCATCGATGGTAATCAACTTCTGATTTGGAGCCGGGGACAAGATTCTAAAAAGCAGAGGCAGACCAAATAGCAAAATGATCGTAACGATCAAATTCATCGGGGAAAACAGGGTTTCCTGGATGGGAATTACTCCCGCCAGATCTTGAAGTTCATGTCCTTTTTCTGCCAGTTTCAGGGGGGCCGATCCAGAGAGACCCCCATGCCATACTGCAAGGCCCATGTATCCTGCCGCTCCCAGTAAGGGATAGTGGAGCGGGATTCCCCTGCTACTTCCGACTCGACCTACTTCCCTGGCCATCAAGGCTCCCACGATGATGCCTAATCCCCAATTGATGAACCCGGCAGCAACGGCGACGAAACAGACCAGGCTTGCTGCGGAGGCAGTGTTTTTAGGTAAACCCGCCAGGAGATCCACGAGGAATCTGACAGGAGGGCTTGCGGCCAGGGCATAACCCGTGACAAGGATGAGGCACATCTGCATGGAGAACTTCAGAAAAATCCAGAATCCTGCCTGCCAATGACCTAGCATGGCCACTAGACTATTTGAAGTGAAGATCAAACCCAGGATCAAGGTTAGAAAGGTTAATAGGATTGCAAACAAAAATGGGTCCGGCATGTTGCGCCGAGCCCATACGGTGAGTACTTCTCCTGTTTTTTGAAGCATGATCTTTACTCCGGTATCAATAGGGTGTTTCAGGTGAGCCCAAGAGTCTTGTAAAGAGCTGACACCTGAACTAAGTCTTCCATAGTAGTTTCAGCGCCCGCATCTTTCAACTGCTCGGCTGAATAGACCCCGGTGCAGACTCCGATGGGAAAAACCTTGTGACAGGATGCTGCCTGCATGTCCTGAATCGCGTCACCAATCAAAATCGGCTTTAGCCCCTCTATGCCGCCGCGCATACCGAATTCTTCAATAGCAATACCAACCAATTCTTTGCGATCCCTGTGATCTGAACTGAATCCCCCGTGGGAAAAGTAGTGATCAATTCCCACACTTCTGAGTTTACTCCAGGCAATCGATTCCAGATTTCCCGTGACCAGTCCCATCACAAATCCCTCTTCACTCAAGCTGTCCAGCAGATCGACAACGCCTGGCAGGAGTTCAGGGGTATCATCCAGTGATAGCCGATAATAATGACGAACAAGAGACCTCTCACAATCCTGTAGTGATGCGCTCGCCCTCTCTGGGTCTACTCCACCGCGTATGAGTGCCTCTTCGATGAGGTCCGGATCGGTTCTTCCATGAAGCGGCCGTATGGAGTCAAGCCCGCCTTCAAGTTCAAAAAGCTCCAGAAATGCTTCTCTAAAGGCCTCCTTATGAGCGGTTGACCCCTTGAGGAGAGTACTGTCGATGTCAAAGAGAACCTGTCGTCCCTGAAAGGAAGGATTAAGAGGTGGATTGCAGCAATACCTATCATCCCCTTCCCAGTAAAGCTTGTGGACACGTATGACACTGGCCAAATCCAGGGGGGTGTAGAGGTGGGGGAAAAGCTCTGATTCACCCTCATACTTAAGGACGTCTTCAAGTTCTGTGGTTCTTATCTCCAAGAGAAGCAGGTCTGAGCGTTTTGGAAAATACCTCTTCGCTGTATGAAGCGCCTGCTTTTTCATGGAGCAGTGGATGAATCCTTCGGCCTCCAAAGACTTTGGTTTATGCATTCCTTCCGCGCAGGCTTGAAGCCATTCGGCTTCCGGCAAAATATGATAGATTCTTGATTCGCGCTCTTTGCTGCAACGCAAAGCTAGTTTGTTTTCCATTTGTAGGTTCCTCTTAGTGAGTGCAACACCGCAGGTGAAATCAGGAACTCTAAGATTCCCTTTTGTCCGGGAATCCGGGCAAAACACTTGGGCTTGAGTATATAATGGTTTGGATTCATGAAGTACTCGACTCTGAAGATTACCGCAGCAATTCTCTGTGTTGTTCTGGCTCTGGCCTTGTGTCTGGTCCCCTGGTCCGCGGAGGCTTCTACTTCATCAGGTGACCCCGAGCTTGCACCAATCACCAGTTCTTACGATTTTGACACCGTTTTTTGGACAGCCACCAGGGTGGCTCGATCCATGCCCCTATGGACCCTTACCGAAGTACAAAAATCAGATGGAGTCATTCAGGCAGAGGCTAAGACCCCTTCTGGGAGATACACCGACGACGTGAAGATTCAAATCCACCGCGAAACCCCTGTGCGCGTTGAGGTACATTCAGCCTCGAGAGTAGGGCTCAGTGACCTGGGCGTGAATGCACGCAGAATTTCTATGTATCTCAAAGCCCTACGTATTCACCTGGGCTCCTGAGCAGCTTATCCCGCTTCTCGTTCTTTGGCCTGTCTTTCCATTTCCTTGAGAAAATCAACTTCCTCTGACAAAACTTTGGCTACGGGCTCTTGGTCCGAAATTCTTTTAAAGTAATCCACAATCACAGGCCAGGAACCCCTGTCTACTAGAAAACCTGCAAGGTTTGCGTTATGAACCTGGGTAAAGAGCGAAATATCAGCCAGGGTCAGGGAATCTCCAACCAGAAAAGGACTGTTTTCGAGATTCCTGTTCAAGTAATTGAAAATCCTGGGGATATCCTTCTCTAAAGCGGTTTGCACCAACTCTTCGTTTGTTTCCTGCTTCAATAACAAGGGTTTTACCCAGCGTTCGAAAAAAAACATTCCCCCGAAAACTCGTGCCCCCTCGCTATCAGCATACTCCTCAAACCAGGCCGTCCTTGCCCTGGCCTTTGGTTCAGTAGGAATTAATCGTGGCTCGGGTTGAATACCTTCTAGATAATTACAGATTGCGGAAGAGTCCGGTAGAATAAAATCATCTTCTTCCAGACAGGGAATTTTACCCAGGGGATGGAAATTCTGACGATATTCATCAGTTAACTCAAAGGGAGTAATTTCATTTGCCTCAAAAGGAATTCCCTTAGCAGCAAGTACAATATGTACCTTACGAACGAAGGGGGAGAGTCTGACACCATGTATCTTGATCATTAGTTTCTCCTTTGCACAGTGCCCTGATTCTATATGGATCAGCAATACAATTCCATTCAAGTGAATCATCATAGCCTTGTTTTCAAGACCCGAGCCTGCTTTCTCCTTGCGATCGCATTTCCCATTCTTCTTCTTTTTAGACTGGGTGTTGAGCACTACGATCTCAAAGAAAGCCTGCTAAAGCGTCAATTACTGGACTCTCACAAAGCAGTTTCAGAGCAGTTTCAAGGTATCTATTCTGATTATTTACAGTCCTTGCGCACCCTGGCGCGTGATTTTACAAAGAATCCCGCTCTCAAAAACCTTTCCGGTTCGAAGAACACATCTCTCTGGCTCAATATAGCCAGGGGAGCTTTTCGAAGACTTGAGGAAGATCCACGCCAGCTTTTGAAATTTCGAATGGCCTATTCAAGGCTTTCGATCGCATACGGTAAAAAAATCGGTGCTTCTCTCTTTGTTTCCAGAGCATTCTCAGAATTTAAATCTCCTTTGAGAATCAATGCATATGTGTTGGAACAATCAATTCTGGACCCGGGTTATAGAGAATATAACTACATGCCTTCCAAATCCCCGATTCCTGAGCCTTCTATGAAGAGACTTTTTCCCCGGGGTGTACCAGAAATGGAGACAAAGGAAGAATTGCAGGCATTCATTAGAAACGCTGGATATCGGGACTATTACACGATTGTTCCCTCCCATCCCGCACTTTATTCCCAAGATGCATTGGTTAATACCATGTGGGAAGAATTGGTCCAGCTATATCGCCCGGTGTTTCGAAGTTTCGTTTTTGGAAGGAAAATTGGACGCCTGGTACCTGACCATGCTGATGAGATCTTTCAGCAAGATGTCCTCAAGATACGCGATAAGTTTTTTCCACTGAAATTCTGGAATCGTTACATTGAACTTTATTGGCAAACGCTTCCAACAAATTTCAGTTTTGAAGCCTATGAACAGGATTCAGAAACCGCTAAGGCAAAGGAGGGAGTCTTACCCCATGGAATTATGGTGGCAATGTTGGATTCGGTATCGGCTGAGAACCATTTTCTAGCATTTCTGGACGGCTCTGGGAAAACCAAATTTCTAAAGCCAGTTTTCTCTGCACTGGATTCCTGGCGCTCGTTGATGAAAAGCCACGACCTCTCTTTCCATTTGATTCGTCATAAGAAAGAGAAAAAGGAGGATGAATCTAAGCAGAAAGGTACCTATGACACTTTCATTCAGATTAATCCTTTAGAGAATAATTCCTCTATAACCCCCTTTGTAAAGAATTTAGGAGAGATTCAGTTGTTTCGCGAGCTTGAATCCTTGGAGGGAATACAGGATCTTAGCACCGGAAATCTATCCCTTGAGGGAGAAGATCTACGTAATTACTATCAGCGCCATTTCCCACGTGATGCTATTGATGGCCCGCCAACTACTGAACATGCCGCTAGCTTAGCTCGTAAAGCGGGACACTCACAGTCTTTTCGGTTTCAGGATGAGCAAGGTAGAGCCATGTTGGGTACCATCGTTTCTTCTCGAAGTTTTCCTGAAATGTTCTATTTCATCTTTAACTCGATGGAGCGCCTGGAGACTCCCTTAAGAAACCAGGTTTTAATCCTCGGGGCTATCGGATTTCTGATAATTCTGTTCACCTGGGTCCTGGGTACTCTCCTATCTCATAAAGTGGTTGATCCTATTCTCAATTTAAATCAAGAGGTTAAAAACCTGATTAAAAATCGTAAATCGAAGACTCTTGCTGTCAAGACCAATAATGAATTGGGTAGGCTGGCTTCCCATTTTCATGCCCTGGCTTCAAAGGTGAGTTCCCGAATACAGACCCTTAATTTTCTCAGGGAAATTCACCGGGACTTATTAAATCAGGATTCTCACAAAATTCTACCAGCTATACTCAATGGTGTAGTGGTACAAAGCCGGGCATCTTGGGGCTGTCTTGGTGTATTTGACAGCACCGTGCCTATAAAATCCTCGGACTACCTGTGGAGTTCAAGTGGTGAAGTCCATTTTGAGGAAGTTCTTTCCTTTTTCCGCGAAAAGGCTGAATCCATGTCCGAACCAACCCAGTTCTGGCATAAATCGCCTTCAGAATCTTCTGCGGGTGGAATTCTCTGCTGTGCCGCCCCACCCCAACCGAAGCCTGGTGACTCTGAGAAGAAAATCATTATCTTTCTGGCCGACATCGAGAAGGATTTTGAGCCAGCCCTGCTGGAGGGGTTGGCTCATCAGGCTCGTTCGGTAGCTGGGAAGAAAATTCTAGAGGATGTGGATAAAGATACTAGCCTTGGTCGTGAAATCCAGGAGCATCTTTTGCCGCAGACCTTACCTGATAAGCAAAGCGGCTTAGAGTTGGGTTCGGTATACACTCCCGCTCGGCAGGTTGGTGGAGACTTTCTTGGCTGGTATGTTCTAGCAGGTACGAGGCGCTATAGGTTCTTTGTGGGAGATGTATGTGGTCGGGATGTCGGTGCTTCCCTGGTTGCCTCTCAAATCAGGGCTCGCGTTAGAATCAGCTCAGCGGATGAGACCTTCCCATCCCTCATGATGAATCTCCACCAGACCGTCCTTGAGAATCGACAGTCGGAACTTTTCGTCTCCCTGGCACTTTGCGAGGTGGACCTTGATAAGGGCAGAGTACAGCTAGCCAGGGCAGGACACTGTCTACCTTTTTATGTACGCTCTAACCGCACTCTTCTCCCTCTTAAATGCCAGGGCATTCCCCTTGGAATTCCCTGGGCTGGAAGTTGGATTCCCTATGAATGTGATCTCCAACCGGGAGACTGCATCATGCTGTGCACCAATGGGATTCCCATGGCTGAAAATTCACGCGGAAAAAGATTTGGACTTGGCCGTCTTCAGACTCGATTTCAAAACGGTCCAGGGCTTAACAGTCAGCAATGGGTTTCACAGCTTTCTGATGAGCTTCAATCATTTCAAGAAGGTGCTATCCCCGAGGATGATTTGGCTTTGTTGAGAATTCGCTGGAGAGGACCGGAGAGTTAGGCGATAGCCTGAGTCAAAGATATGAAATTCTTAAATTCCAAAATCTCTAATCTTTTCCTTTTCTGGACTCTTATTGCTGTAGGAACACCCTTAGTAATTTTGCTTTTCTACCTCTTGACCCTGGAGAGTGAATGGGAAAGGGACTTAAAGTTCCGCATTCGCGAGAATCATAGCTCCATGAAGTTGGAGTTGGAAAACTACTACCAGGGAACCTGGAAGAGGACCATTGAAGAAACTTCTCTTCAAGCTTTAGAACTCTACGATAGGTCCATGACGCCCCCTCCAGCAAATCAGGTGGAGGCCCATAGCAGCTATTACAGAGATGTTCAGGAGCATTGGAATCGCTATCGTCTGCAGTTCCTCAGGCTCTTTGGTGTAGAAGTATCGGAGATTCCCGGTTCAAACGATGAAGGCACTGCTCCTGTCAGGATGCAGGTTATCCGTTTGGTCTATGAAAAACCATATCACGATTACGTGGACCTACTGGCTAAGACCATTGCTATAGACCGTGTAGAAGATCATCTGCGAAAGAGCCACGAAATGGATCCGGAATCACGCGTTCTTCTTAAGAAATTTCATAATACTGCCTTGAACTTTCTACTCTGGAACCAGGATCGCATTCAGAAACAGAAGGAAATCCAATCCGATGAAGAACTGGCCGATTCTGGTTATCTGGAATTCAAGAGATTTCTTGAACTCTATTGGGCACTTTTAACAGACTCCATAAGATTTAGTTCTCGCTACCTTTGGACTCCCTATTTATTACATGGAAGAAAAATACGCGACTTCAAAAGTGCAAATATTGATACCGACTGGGATTCGCTTAAATCACTCCTTAAACCGGTTTTCAGAGCCCATATTATGGGTCAATTTGCTTATTATCCCGGGTATAGCAATCTATTTGAAATCGTGACAGGAATTGATATTGATAGCATGGTGGACGGCTGGTTTCCTCTTGGTTCTGGAATCAGGAGTCTAAGGGTAATGTTCCGACCCCTACCGCTAAACTCCCCAAGAGAAAAGTATCTAAGTGGTAGGACTCCTCTTCCTGAATTGATTGGAGCTGTGATTGTTAAAAAAGATGCCCTGGCCAGATATTTTTGCAGGATATGGAATGCTATGGAAACAAACAGTCATTCTCTGAGCGCACTCGATGATTCCATCGATTTTCATCAAATAGATCAGCTTCTTGCCAAAAAAGGTGTATTACCCAAAATCAAAGTCTCCGTAGCTGACGCACGTATCAAAGACACCTTGACCCAACAATTTCGCAAGCGCTTCAAAAGCGCTTTGAATCCTCAAAATAGTTGGAATAGATATTTGGGATTGTTCACCGAAACCCTGCGCAGACTTGTGAAATTTCTCTTTTCCATTCAAAGAGATAAGGATTCCATTTTACAAAGAGACCTGGAATGGAGAACTGCCACGACCATAGAGCTGTTTCATCAGAGCGAACTCAACACTATTCAAAACAGGCTATCTCGTTTTCAGGACAGCAAGCTCCCAATGCAAAAAGGCATTCTTTACCAGGATTCTAACGGAGAAAAGCGACTGGGTCATTTCTTTGATTCTGATGTAATAGCGGATCATTTTTTCTTCCTCTCCCTGCCTGCACAAAGCGCTTTTAGAGAAATCTTAATCCAGAAGGGAATCATCTACCTAGTGATGTTCTTAGCACTCAGTCTTGCCATAGTCCTCATCAGGAGACTGGCAACGCAGATTGTGCCCCCTATTTGGGAACTCACACGCAGGGTCGATGAATTTCAACCCGAAAAGAAGAATCTGGCAGGAGAAGGAAGTCAACGTCGCGATGAACTGGGAGAGCTATCCCGAAGTCTTGATGATATGAATGAATCCGTCGGATCGAGAATCCGTGAATTAGAGGCAGTGAATAGCTTAAATATGAGTATGCTTTCCGGTGCTCCCTTCCATGAACTCATTGAACGTTTCTTGAGAGCCACAGAAGAGATCCTGTCAACACACCTGGTGGTTTTGAGCTTTTTTGACGCGCAGCACCCTACCATCCCCCTGATGTATTCCGGCTCTGAGTCGCTAATGGACCAATCTTCAGAATCCCAGGTTCTGGAGATGATGGCAGGTTTGCAGAATCAAGCTAAAAATTGGTCCTCAGGAATTTATCCAATCTTTTTGGACACCTTTGAATCTCAAGGATTTCAAGCTCATAACGCGGTCGTTTTGCGCGGCACAGAAAAACAGAAGGAAGATTCTCAGTTTCAGCCCTGTGCCCTGGTCGTACTTGGAACCAATGATCCTCTCAGCAGAGAACAAGAGTCCTTTGTCATGAGTTTTGGCTCGGAAATACTCAGCCTATTTGCTCGATCAAGACTGGAAGAAACCCGTAAAGAAAGTGAAAAGGGCAGCGAGCAGCAAACCCGTGCGATGCTCCCTGATCTCCCTGATCTCTCCAATCTTGCCCAAATGTCCGCCACCTTTATTCCCGCTCGCTACCTCGGAGGAGATTTCATCGATTTTCGGCAGAGTGAAGATCAAAACTACCTGGATCTTGTGATTAGTGATGTCTCCGGTAAGGGATTGGGACCTGGACTTCTTGGTGCGACAGCTAAAACCTATTGGAAACTTCTTTCACAAAGAGAGAAATCTCCTGGAGCCGTCTTAAGACAGCTAAACGACTTGCTCTGTGAAGAAAATTTCCCCTCCCTTTTCCTTACCATTTTCTATGCTCGCATAAATCTTCTAAACGGTACCTATGAGTATGCATCAGGCGGACATAATCAAATGATTCAGCTAATGGAATCCAGCCGTGAAACAGTAGAACTCTCCGCTAAGGGACTTCCGCTTGGAATGTTTGAAGGTACTGAATATGAAACCAGGAAGGGAAAGCTTCTGCCAGGGGACTGGCTGGTTCTGTATACCGACGGTGTGACTGAATTGGAAAATCCCAACCAGGAACTATTCGGTTCGGAACGTTTTTTAGAATTACTCTGGAATCACTCTAAGAGAAGCGCTGAAGATATGCAGACGGCCCTGCTCACTGCGCTAAAGGATTTTCGCCAGGGTCAGGAGCCTTCTGATGATGTCTCCTTTCTATTTCTAAGGAGATTACGCCTGGATCAACCCCTGTGAGGAAAACTCCAGCTTGAGAGCCTTCCCAAAACCAGTCACCAATGTCCCCTCCCTGGCCTGAAAATGAAACAATCGAAAATCAGAAAGAGATCTAAGGAGATTTACCGTCTCACCCTGTCGTTGGGCAAGAAGATCCAGGATCTGATTATAAGGTTCTTCTTCCCTCTCAACTTTTCCAACCGTACAAACCAGGGAAGCCCTTTTACGCGCGAAAATTTCATCTGTTTTTGACTCATCATCGATGAGGAGAATTCCTACTTGTGTTGCGGAATTCAGATTAGAGGTATGACGAGCCAAATCACTCACGAAGATATAGAAGTCCTCGGGAGTGCTCGCTACAAAGGGAGCATAGCTGGAATGGGGTATCCCTTCTGCACTAGAAGTAGACAGGATCAAGCTGCGGCAATCCTGAAGGAGTCGGAGATAGTTCTCGTCAAAAATCAAAGAATCCATGGGTATCTCAACTTGGTAAAGTTCATCATTAATCTAAGCTGCAATATAAGTCGAATATGCTATGATCATCAACTTCAGATGGGATTGGACGAAAATTCCGGCTTTGCCGATTCTTTAAGTAGGGAACCCATATTTTGAGTCCCTCCAAGAATTATTCAGTCTCTAAATGGGAGTCACCATGGCATGCATATTAATCGTAGACGATGAAGATACTGTGAGACAGCTCTTAAGAAGGGCATTACTCTTAAATCGACATGAAGTCATTGAAGCCTGCGATGGTAAGGAAGCCCTCACGCAATATATTTTTGAGAAAGATCGAATTGATATCGTGATCACAGATATGATGATGCCCGAATCAGATGGGTTTCGCCTTGTCGAAGAGATCGCGCGCAAGAACCCAGAGGCCAAAGTGGTCATCATGTCGGGCTGGTTCAATGAGGAAGAATTAACGAATACACAACTAGAAGCATCTCGCTGTATCAAGGGAATTCTCCAAAAGCCCTGCACTATGGAAGAAATACACACGGTGGTGCAGAGAGTTTTAAACGCTGACTGATCTGCTCATCGCTTGAGTTTTTGAAGAACATTTGAGCCCCTCTCCCACACTTTTTTTCCAAAGTCCTTCGCCTTTGCTTTCCAGGAATCTGCACGCATTTCACGACGTAAAGAAGAGCGCCTGGTTGAAATGTCCCTTTGAAATTCTTGTGCCTTTTGCCCGATCCCGGTACCAAGAACCTTTGCGTTATCCAGGGCTCGACGACTGAACTGCACTGAGTTTTGGGAGACTGAGCCCAAAGTGCTCTTTCCTTTTTGAGAAAGAAGCTCCCAGCCTTGCCGTCCCTTGATTTTCAGGTTTGAATAGGTTTTGAGTCCCAGGATTTTTGCCCGAGTTGCCGCATCCAGGGTATATCCTCGCGCGGATTGATAATAGACCGGCAATCGATCGATTCCTATGGAAGAGGAATCCAGTCCAAACAAACTATTTTTACTATCGGGTCTCGATACTGGAGGTAGATAGGCTGGAGGTGTCGAATACCCTTCTATTCCTGCCAGAAAGTCAGGTTCAGAAGATACGGGTCTAAGGTTTGAGTTCATAGATCCGGAATAAATAAAGCCAAGGATTTCCCTGGGATTGCCCGTACCCCTACTTGCCAGGCGAGTTCGTGCGTCGTAAGTTAATTTTCTCCCGCAATCCACTCTTTCGTCATCACCCCAATTGGAATCATTCACAATGAGTTCAAAACGACCATCTTTCAACTCCGTAGATTGAACTACCACTCCCATGTGACCAAGGGGACTATATCTGCTTCGAGCCTGAACGAAGATTGAATTTGAAGCAGGGATTATCCCGTAGCCATATCCCAGGTCCCAATACCCCCAGGCATTATAAGCACCCAGGTCTCGACTGACACCGCTTAGAGCGGGCATCCTGGAGCGGTCATTACCAAAGTGCTTGCGGACATAAGCCACGCATTGACCACCGTATGCGTCTTGCTGACATCCTGAGTGAAGAACGTAAAGGGAGGAAAGAAAGACAAGAAAAATTTGAAACTTGGAGGTAGGGATCATGAACTCTTGATGATGAAGCTCTTTTTTTAAAATTTCAAGACTTCAAATAAATTTCAGACTGGAGAATTTATTTCTATGGCCTCAATACACACTCGCTTCTTGAAACGGTGATCAAAGGAGTTTAGGTTGTAGAAACTAAGTATGAAGTCATTGTGGATTGTAGTTTTCCAGGGTCTGACTCTGCTGATTATTTTAGCGGGAGTCTTGGATTTACCCGAGACCCTCCCCTTCTTTCTCGAACTAATCACCCATTTTCGAACACAGTATGCACTGTTCAGCCTACTTCTAATTCTTTTCTTTCTTCTTCAGGGTAATCGATTATTTCTAATCCTCGCAATTGGTGCCTTTTTGCTCCATTTCACAGGTCTTCTGCAATGGTCAATTCCAGGAACTTCCAGGAAAACTACCGGAGAGGAACTGCGTGTTCTCGTATTCAATGTTCAGTATTCTAATCGCCAGCATTCAAGCGTCATTGAGGAAGTACAGGCTGCAAATGCCCATGTAGTTGGAATTCTTGAATTGTCTCACACCTGGAAACAAGCTCTTAGTCCCCTTGAAGAAATCTATCCCTATCGCCACCATCTTCCTCGTGATGATGGCTTTGGACTTGGAATCTATAGCAAGGAACCCCTTGAAAAGACGAATGTTCTTCATCTCGGGAAGGTACCCGTTCCTACCCTTGTTGCCGATCTACGCCTGAGGACTGGTCCCGTGCACCTAGTCCTGACCCACGCCCTTCCCCCGGTGAGTCCAGAGTATTTTCACCTGAGAAACATTCACCTTTCCGAGTTGGCCGCGCACATGAAGGAGTCAAGAACACCACAAATGATCATGGGTGATCTCAATGTGACCATGTTCAGCCCGAACTATAGAGCGCTGGAGCGAGTCAGCCGCCTTCAAAATGCACGAAAGGGATTTGGAATTGTACCTACCTGGCCTGACGCGAATCCCTTACTTGCCATTCCTATTGACCATATTCTCATCGATCACAGCTTCCAGGTCCTGGATTTTCGTTCCGGTAATCCCTGTGGTTCTGACCATTCCCCTATCCTGGCGGTGCTGACACTGGCGGAGATGTGAAATTGTGAAGAAACTGGTTCCTTTTGGTTGCCTACTACTTTGTTTTTCTCAGGTTCAGGCGGGTATGAGCCTGGTGATGGTTAAGTTAGCCGTATCTGGTCCGTCAAGTACCTGGGGAACCTGGATTTTCTACTGGATTCTCTTCTCGATACTCTCAAAAGCATTGGTTCTACGGTTTTACTCCCGCATTCCACTGGCTTCCTCCTTACTATGTTCTCTGGTAGGAAATTTCGCTTCGATTCTACCCGGATTGATACTGGCTGCCTCCTTTCTCGGGGAACAGATGATCATGCTAAGCTTTTTACTATTGATGATTTTCAGTACTCGAATCGCCCTGATTCTACGAAATATTAAACTTCTGCAAAATCTTCCCAAGGTATTTCTCAGCACCCTGATCCTCTTGCTTTTCATTACGGTTCGTTTCTTTCCTGAGTTTCCAATTGGTGGGATTGGATCCCTTCAGCCCTTATCAGCAGAGGCCTTCACGATTTCCATTTCACTACTACTGATTCTTGGGTTGAGCCTTGTTGTCTGCGTTTCCCTGGAATGGAGCGTGACGACTTCCCTGCGTCGAACCAGACAGGACCTGGGAAGATCCTACCTATACTCAGTTTTGGTAGGAAATTCTCTGGTCCTTGGATGCCTGCTTGGATGGCATTCGAGGTTATTTCTTGCCAGCCCTTGACGTTCCCCAGGCTCACCTTTATAATCGCCTGCTTTTTATTGTCACGGATATCAAAAATGTCTGAATATTTGATCTATCATAACCCTCGCTGTACCAAGAGCAGAGAGTCCTTAAAAGTTCTGGAGGAATCCGGAGCTAGTTTTGACGTAAAGCTCTATCTCGAAGAGGGACTATCCGTGGAAGAAATATGGAAGTTAAAAAAAGACCTGGGTCTTGAAATCCTTGATTTCATGCGTATTAAGGATCCGGAGTTCAAAAGTTTTGGACTCACTAAGGAGTCCTCTGAGAGTGAACTTGTTCACGCGTTAAAAGAGAGCCCTAAATTGTTGGAACGCCCCATTATCATATCCATAAACTCAAAAGCAGTGGTGGGACGTCCTGTTGAGAAAACTAAAAGTTTCCTGGGAATCTCCTGAAGAGATTTCACTCAACTCGAAACCCAGGAGCTGAATTTACGTAGGAATTGGTAGAAGAGCCATTCTTATTTATATATAAGGGATAAGACTATGATTCGTTTTGGAGTTACAGCAGTTTTAACCGGATTGATTCTATCTACAGCCAGCCATGCAGTTGATCCTGAGATCTTGGGTGCCAAAGATGTTCGTAAGGCCCGCTTTCAAAGGCTTTATTCACTGGATTCCCAGGGTTCTCCCCTGGCGGCAGAAACAAAAGCTCCCCCCTCTCTCATTGAGAAAAAGGTAGAACATGCCAAACTCGACATCCTGCTCCAGACCAAAGTCGAGAGCATGTTTGGAGTCGAGACAAAGGTCTTCGAGAAAGAGATCATGGGCCAAAAGATCATTGGTTACATGAGACTGAATCAATACCGTGGACTTAACAACTACTGGAAGTCCGATGATTCTCTGGATCTGTCCATGGAATGGGAATTAGTACTTGATTGGCCCGTCGCGGGTAGAAAGTATTATTACGGCACCAGCCTGGTTGAACTGAAACGAACCATGGCCCCTGAAAAAAACATGATGATTTTGGACACGAATATGACTCTGGGAATGGGTCAGGGTTGGCATCCTCCCCAGGAAACCGGTTTAAAGGCCGCCGCCATGCGAAAGTTCTTCAACAACGCTATGCGCTGGGTTTTGGGCAAAGGAATCGAATCAACCTTCAAGGTATGGGGTAAAAAGGTCAATGAGGCACTGAAAACAAAGTTAGGACCCATCCTGCCTCCGGTTAACGGTGAGCAGCAGGAATGGAAAGTTGAAACCGTTGAGCATGAGAAAGACCGAGTGGTTGCAACCATGTCCCCACTCCAGCTCAATCTCAAGAAACTGCTCGCTAATCAACTCCCGGCTGATATCCGAGACCGAGTTACAGTAAAGAATGTAAAAGTCCAACAAGACAGCACCACTCTCTATATTGAGCTGAAGCTTTTAGCTGCTCCTGGCGGGCTTGTGGTCACATCTGGAAATGGTGAACTTACCGTCACCTGGGATAATGTTACGGAGGCAACCGGGTACAATTTTTATTACTCCACCAGCCCCTGGATGGCACCCTCAACAAAAATTCAGAATGTAAGCTCTCCTTATACCCTGACTGGATTAGCCAACGGAACGGCATACTACATTTCCACTACCTCTCTCGATCAGTTTGGGGAAAGCGCGTTTTCTCCTACCGGAAACGGTACACCAGCCGAATAACCAAAAATTTTAAGTTCAGCCTCCTGCCTTCCAAAGCAGGAGGCTTTTCTTTTTCCCTCTATTGACGATCACATATAGACTCCTATAATTCCTGCCCTTCAACTCCATCGTAAATTAGAGTAATTCGGAAATGATATGAAGTTAGTTCTTTGCAGTGTCGTCGCTATTTTTTCCTTGCTGGGATCAGGTCTTGCACAAGACTTAAGCCCCTTCAAAGACTACAGGAAAGCTCTACAATCCACTCCCATCGAAGCCCCAATAGCCATCTATAATCGAATAGTGGGAGGTCAAGATGCCGACCCGGGTGAGTATCCCTTTATTGTGTCGCTGGTAAGCAAGGGTGGATTTGTCCTCAGACACTATTGTGGCGCCAGCCTAATCCATCCCAGGTGGGTCTTGACCGCCGCCCACTGTATTACCGGCTCGGGTGGAGTTCAAAAACCTGTTAATCGCCTCCAGGTATTTGTCGGGGGATATGACTGGGAGAACGTAGCGGGCGGGGAAAGAGTGAATATTGAACAGGCTATTCGACATTCAGGGTTTAATCCTCAAACCCTGAATCATGACATAGCCCTACTCAAGCTGGTCCGAGAGATCACTCAAATTCCGGCTGTCAAACTCGCCATGCCCGAAGACTTATTGGAGGTTCCCGGCACGGTATCCACAGTCATCGGTTGGGGACAATTGAGTGAGAGTAATATCGGAGTCTTTGAATGGCCTGATGTTCTTCAAGAAGTTAGGGTACCTATTGTCTCCAACACCATTTGCAAGAGCTCACTTGATGAAATCATGCCGCCCTCCTGGGATACCACCGTTACAGACAACATGGTTTGTGCAGGTTTACAGATAGGTGGAAAGGATGCATGCCAGGGTGACTCTGGCGGTCCTATGCTTGCCATCAAGAATGGTGAGACAATTCAAAATGGAATTGTAAGCTGGGGAGTCGGCTGTGCCCGGCCTCAAGGCTATGGAGTCTATACTCGAATCTCAAAATATAAAGATTGGATTCAATCCATCCTCCCATCCATGTAAAATGACTCGATGAGTCTGGATATTCGAAATTTTGAAATTAATCCTCCTGGATCAGGAGAAACTAAACCTCTTCTTGAGATTCAGATGCTTGAGTTAGAGGAAGGAACTCTATACCAACTCACCGGTTCTTCAGGAAGTGGAAAAAGTCTTTTTTTACAAGCCCTCTCAGGACTCATTCCCCATGAGGGGACGGTCTCTTTTAAGGGAATGGATCGAAGCAACTTCACCGAATATTGGTGGCGTACTATGGTTTCCTATGTGGGCCCCATCCCAGTTCTCTTTAGCGGTAGTATCAAAGATAATATCCTGATCTCCTTTAGTCTGGATTCAAACAAGACTCAAACCCGACCCCTTGAGGAAGAACTTCGAGAGTTAATGAATCGCATCGGTCTTGAACGCTGGGATCTCAACGCTAACGCGTCCAAGCTTTCTCATGGTGAGAAAATGCGTGTCCAGCTTCTACGCCATTTAGTCCTCTCACCCGAATGGCTTCTTCTAGATGAATCTCTTGCCAATCTCGACGAGGAGAATGCTTCGAGAGTACTTGAAATGCTTGAGCGGGAAACAATGCAAAGACAGATGAGCCTGATCATTGCCCAACACAATCCGCTGTCGACGCAAAATCACTTGTTATGCATTATGAACGGAACCATTCGTGGACCTTTATCACCGAATTGAAACTCTCTCACTGGGCCTGATCACCCTATTTGTCATCGCACCTCTGTTGGTTAGTGCAAAGCTAAGCCTGGGCATTGAGCGGCGTGTCCTCATCGCAACGGCACGCTGCTATGGTCAATTACTCCTGCTGGGTTTATTTCTCGGAATGATCTTTGAAATCGCTGGATTTGCCGAGATCATGGCCTGTTATGCCCTGATGTGCGCATTTGCTGTACACCACATTCTGAGCGCGGAACCTTCCTATGGAAAGGATCTAATAGTCCCTACGACCGCTGTCATTTTTCTGACCGGATTCTTAGTAACCTGCATTGTCACGTATTTCATGCTCGGTATTTCCCCGTGGTATGACCCCAGGTTCTTTATCCCACTTGGAGGAATGGTCTTGGGAAACTCCATGAACGGCATAGCCGTAGCCTTCCATAGATACTTTCAAGATATCCGTTTGCGAAAGGATGAAATTCGCGAGATGCTCTCCCTTGGCGCAAGCACCTGGGAAGCTGCCCTTGGCTCTATACGATCCGCCATTCAGGCCGGATTGATTCCCACGATTAACTCTGCATCCACTGCCGGAATTGTGTGGATACCCGGAATGATGACCGGGCAGGTACTCAGCGGCGCACCTCCTTTTGAGGCGGCCAAATACCAGATTCTGGTGTTTTTGATGATCTTGGGTTCAGTAAGCCTTGGCACCATTGGTTGTGTTCTTCTGAGTTATAAATATCCCTTTCGCAACCCCTGGTGCCTTGGGGGGGAAGAGGACGGACAGTAGCTAATTCATGAGGTTAATTATGTCGCAGAAAATCTTCACCAGGCCGCTGATCGCTGCCGCTTTGATCCTGACAGGATGCTTCAATAGTCTTGGCATTGAACAGGCAAAAGTACCTTTATCAAAGTTGAGGCTGCCCCCAGGATTTCAGATCAGTATTTTTTCCGATGAAGTTCCCGGTGTCAGGTCCTTGGCTCTCTCTGAAGATGGGGTAGTATTTGCCGGAACCCGCGGGGAAAAAGTCTATTCCATCGAAGATAAAGACCGGGACGGGACCGCCGACTCCGTGAAGACTCTCGTTGATGGTATGAACATGCCTAATGGTATTGCTTTTCACGGCGGAGCTCTCTATGTAGCTGAGGTTAACCAGGTCTGGAGATTTGAGAAGGGTAAGAAAGTGGACTTTTCAGATTCCAGGCGCAAGCTGATTCGGGGGGATCTTCCAAAAGATGTACATCATGGCTGGAAATATATTCGGTTTGGTCCCGATGGAATGCTCTATATTCCCGTGGGAGCACCCTGTAATGTATGCCTCAAAAAGGACCCCCGCTATGCCTCACTTTTGAAAATGAAACCCGACGGCACAGATTTGGCTGTGTACGCCAGCGGGATTCGAAATACAGTAGGGTTTGACTGGGATCCTAGAACGGGAAATCTCTGGTTCACTGATAATGGCCGCGACTGGATGGGTGATGATCTACCCTCGGATGAGCTCAATGTCACCTCAAAGGGCGGAGTCCACTTTGGATTTCCCTTTTGTCACCAGGGAGACTTTCCTGACCCGGAGTTTAACTCAAGACCTTGCTCTGAGTTTGAACCCCCTGCCCGAAAGCTGGGAGCACATGTAGCCTCCCTGGGTATTCGCTTCTATCAAGGAGCCATGTTCCCCTCGAAGTATCGTAAGGGAGCTTTCATAGCTGAACATGGATCTTGGAATCGAAGCTCTAAGGTTGGATACAGGGTGGTTTTTGTTCAAATCGAAGGGAAAAAGGTCATCGAAGAGGAAGTCTTTGTCGGTGGATGGCTCCAGGCTCAGAGTGTTTCTGGCCGTCCGGTAGATATTCTTGAGCTTCCCGATGGTTCAATACTCATCTCTGATGATCATGGAGGAAAAATTTACAGAGTGTCTTATGAGGAGAAATCAAAGAATTCTCCCAGTAGTCAGTAGTTTTGGCTCTTACTTATACAATTCTTCGAATTTACTGGATTTTTCTTGCCCCTTAGGTTCTGCCATCACCATATCAATAGCAGCCTTGGCATTGGCGATTCCGTGACCAAAGAAGGAATCCTGTCCGGCCTCTCCTTCATCCACAGCACTGTTGTTGATGATCTCTTCCACCTGGGCTCCGCTAATACCCGGATTAGCTTGAATAATCAGTGCGGCGAGACCCGAAACATGCGGTGTTGCCATAGAGGTTCCACTCAACTGCTTATAGCCGCCTCCAGGCCAGGTAGACTGGACATTCACCCCGGGTGCTGAAATATCAGGCTTGATGTACTTCTTAAAAGACCAGCTCACGGGGCCCCTTGAAGAAAAATCCGCGACATCACGGGAAAAGTCTACGGCACCTACTGCGTAGGAGTGGGGAAAAGAACCTGGTGAACTCATGGTCTTATTTTTAGGTCCCGCATTTCCCGCTGCAAAGACAGGAACCATATCCAAAGCCCGCCATGCCTGCACGATTTTCCAATAAGGTCTCTCGATGATGTACCACATGGAGGTTCCACCCCAGGAATTCGAAACAATCCGTGGATGATCATCCGTGTTCGGATCTCCATCGGGATCTGTAATCCAGTTCATGGCTTTAAGAATGATGGATTTAAGGGTAGTTCCACTGTCGCCAAAAATTCTGGCCACTATTAACTTGGCTTCCGGCGCAACTCCGATGTGGGTTCCAGAAGCATCGCCGCCCGCTATGGTTCCGGCCACATGGGTTCCATGCCCATTGGCATCCCTGGGCGTTGCCTTTTTCTCAGCAATATCTGCCCAGGCTACAACCTTTCCCTTTAGATCGGGGTGTTCCGCGTCAATCCCCGAGTCAATAATCCCAACCGTTACACCCTTGCCAGTAAGGGTGTATGCAGATCGGACTTCATCTACCTTCATCATCTTTAGACCATAAGTCCACTTCTTCTCCTCGGGAGGTTCCGCTTCGTCATCCAGGGGATTGGGAGGAAGAATCGGCAGCGCGACTTTCTCATCCAGACTGATATCCTCGATTTCTTCATTCTCTGCCAGGGTACTCAGCATTTTATTGTCCACTTCAGCAAGTACAGCATTGGCAGCCCAGTACTCTTCTAACACACGAGTAGAAGATGCTCTTCTTGATTTCAGCATTCTGTTAAATGGTTCCATGGATAACTGAAACTGGGCCATAAGCGTGCGCTTTACTTCGCGGGTTGAGCCTAAGGAGCGGAGACGACTTTCGCGGATACGGTCGCGAAAAGAAATGATGACTCTACTCATCCCGTCAGTGTTGATGCGGGTCTGTAGCTGATCTTGAATCGTTGCAGCATGTGTCGCTGAGCAAAGGGCCAAAGAAAATGCAAGAATCGAATGGGCTTTCATGCTTGGGAGTTCCTCTCATTTTTGAATCGAAGTGGATGTAAACTTTACTGAGAATTATAGAAATGTCAATTTTCTAAAGCAAGAAAGAAAAGGCTAGTGACCTGATTTCGGATGGGTCTCCTCGCTTATCCCTGAACTCCCCAGGAGTTTTTGCTTGGCTAAATTCATGGTCTGGATAAGACCACCTGGAGTGAAAGGATACTTACAAACTTGATCCACCTGGAGAGTACTGGCCAGTTCCTCCAACTCCAATTCTTCTGATGGACCCGGGTCTGAACAGTAGGCCACGAGTGGAACTGCGGCGAACTTCTCCTGCTCCTCCCGCAGGAGATAAAATTTGCTCGGTTCTGTCACTTCGGCATCAAGGGAATTGATTAAAATTAGATCTGGGATTTCTTCTAACATGAGATCAGTCCCAGTCTTGGAATCAGAACAGCCTCTCACAAAATAGCCCCTCTCTTCTAGAAGGGAAGTTAGAAGCCCCCTGAATTGCTTATGGTTATCAACGAGTAAAATATTCTGAATTTGACTGGATAACTCTTTTTTATGAATCTCATCAAAAACCTGCATGACCCTGGCGCGTAACTCAAAACGGTCAAAAGGTTTGGCTAAGAATCCGGTAATGTTGAGTTTAGCAGCCTCCATCAAGATGTCTTTTTGGGTGCTGGAGGTAAGCATTATGACCGGAATCTGATTTCCGCTGGCCCTGATATTTTTGAGAGTCTCAATTCCAGTTTGACCCGGCATCATCACATCTAGAATCATGAGCGAGATTTTCTTAAATTTGACAATCATCTCTTCAGCCTCAGGACCAGAAGCGGCTTCAAGCACATCAAAACCTATTTCCTGTAAGGCTTTTCGAACCATGATGCGTATGTAAGAGGTATCATCGACGGTAAGAATCGTTCCGCGATGATTGTTTCGAAAGGTTTTCGATCCCTTGCCCTGGTTTGATTTGGGAATAAAAGAGCTCATATTTACAGATAATATACCAGGACCTTGACGATTGCACCTCCAGTTGCAGTAGGCTGTTCTGATCAAAGTTGTTTAAGCTCTGGGCTTCATTTCAAACTCTCATGGCCAAATTCACGCACTGTGCTATCGCTACCGCTCACATTAGTGAGACTCTGCATTTTTACTGTGAGATTTGTGAAATGCGTCTTGTTCGAGACCGGAGGCAGGGCTTTCGCATTTGCTGGCTGGCTCCTAAAACAACCCCTGCTCCCATACTGGTGGTTATTGAGCACCCCGAAGTACCTGAGGCCAGCGAGGGCTCGGATAGTATGCTCCGACATTTTGGATTCGAACTTGAGAGCAGGGAAGCTGTGGACGCGATGTATGAATATTTACACTCAAAGGAAATACCCGCCACAAAACCGTTTTTCGTAGATGAATTCACCGGCTATATCACAATGGCCAAAGATCCTGACGGACGATGGGTAGAGTTCAGTCACGGTCAGGATGTGAGCGAGAGCAACTGGGACTTGCCTCAGGACTGAATATCTTTCCGGAACTATCTACACCGTAGAAACGCATTCCCTTTGAATTGAAATCCACGTAAACATCCCCTTCGTGGGTCAATGCTGCATACCCTCCCTCTCCACCCATCTTGCGAAAGTATTTGGATATATACTCAAAAGCCTCATCTGTTTGAACACCATAATCTAGTAGTCCGGCCAGGCGAGGTAGGATAGAAGTATCGATGAAATCTTCCCCTATTCCAGTAGCGGAGATAGCCACGTCTGATGTACAGTAATTCCCACACGGAGAGGCATCGTCACTGACTCGGCCGGGGGTCTCAAGGCCCGTACCTCCAGTGGAAGTGGCAGCCGCCAGAATTCCAGAGGAATCGAGCGCGCATGCGCCTACGGTTCCTCCTTTCGCAATGTTTTTTGACAGGTATTTTTTTACCTGTCTCTCGGTGGCTGGATCATAATCCTTAAATCCTCTTTCCCTGGCGAAGAGGGTAGCCTCCATTCCAGCCAGGTTGGGAAAGGGCTCGGACTGTAGAGTATAGGCCACATCAATCGGGTACCGCACCCTACAAATATTCGTCACTGAGGAGAATCGATTCTTAGATGAATCCATAAAAGATGCCGTCATACGAATGACTCCATCAGCCTGGAGCTTTGAGCCGGTGCCGGCGTTATAGTCTTCATGATCTTCCAACCTTCGCACCGCATGAACCACAGCTTCGGAAGCACCCTTTTTAGAGAGGATTTTCCAAGATTCTTGAAATACTTCCCTCAGAAAAGGGATTGATCTTTCTACGGCGCCATGTACGTAATTCCCGGCGCCTCCATGCAGAATCAATGCTGGTGTAACTTCGGGTTGCTTTTCCATGGACTCATCCGCGCTTAAGACTTCCTGGGTGTGAACCTACCAGGAGGTAAATTCTGGCAGTGGGTATAGTATAATCTCGCTCCTGATACGGATATGATCCAACAATGCCTTCTTACTTGTCTATGTCTCCTTTCTATCTGCCTGAGCAGCAGTGCCTGGTCCTCAGCGCTCAGAGTGGCCTGTGCCGCTAATTTTCATCTTCCTCTGGAGAAAATTTCAAAGAATTTCGCAAAAGACCGCTCCACAGAAACTCCGCAGCTTGTGTTTGGCTCTAGTGGTCAATTGGCGGCACAAATTCTTCTCGGGGCCCCCATCGATGTCTTCCTGTCGGCTGATATGCAGCGCCCACAGAAAATCTACACCAGGGGAATGGGAGCATCGGAGGTTAAACCCTACGCCTTAGGAAGATTAATCCTTTTTACCCGTAGTACCCTGTCTTCACATATTATTAGTGAAGTTTTGTTAAATCCGGGAATCCGCTGGATAGCGATGGCCAAACCTGATCTGGCACCCTATGGTCGTGCAGCTCTGGAATTTCTAAGTTCAGGGGGACTTGAATCAAAGATCGAAAGTAAATTGGTTTATGGAGAGAATGTAATGCAGGCCGCACAGTTTTCTATGAATGCGGCAGACCTGGGTTTCTTGTCCAGGTCCACCTTAAGCCTTGATATTTTTAAGCCTTATGATCTTCGCGGAAAACATTGGTTAAAAGTAGATCACAAACTGCACACTCCGATCATCCAGGGAATGATTTTAATAGAGCGTGGGTCAAGAAATCCTGAAGCAAGAACCTTTTTTGAATATCTGCAGTCTGAAAAATCAAGGGAAGTGATTGCTGGATTCGGTTACGCATTACCAGAGATCTCCAGATCATCCGGAGATCTTTAAAGATGGAATGGGGACCGCTTTTTTTATCCATTAAACTAGCTGCTTGTACCACGCTTATCTTATTTCTGTTTTGTGTCCCCTTTTCTTATGTTCTGACCTTGTTAAATCCGAGACTAAGATCCTTTATCGAAGCTGGCTCCAACCTCCCTCTTGTCCTTCCCCCGACTGTTTTGGGATTTTACCTGCTGATTTTTTTATCTCCCACGTCAGCATTGGGTGAATTTCTGGAATCCACAATTTCTCTGCGCCTTGTCTTTAGTTTTGAGGGTCTGGTCTTTGCTTCCTGCATCTATTCCTTTCCCTTTATGCTTCAGCCCATTCTGGCTGGAATGCAGAGCCTGCCCCGTCAGATCATCGAATTGTCCTATATTTTAGGGAAAGGTCGGTTTCAAACCCTGCTCAGGGTGATCATACCCATGATCAAGCCCCACCTGGTTAAGGCTTCTATGATGACCTTCGCCCACACCATCGGGGAGTTTGGCGTCGTTTTAATGGTGGGAGGAAACCTGCCAGGGGTCACCAGGGTCGCGTCGGTCTCCATCTACGATCACTTTGAAAAGATGAACTATGCACAAGCCCACTACACTTCACTGGTTCTACTGGTGTTCAGCTTCACTCTTTTATGGTTTCTTACAACATTGACAGCCTCGGATCAGACTAGAAATGCACCTAAATTTTCATAAAAAGCTCTGGACTGAATCCGGGCCTATGCCCCTGCAGGTTACTCTTGAATTAGAGCCGGGTGCCCTTCTGGGGATCCATGGTCCATCGGGTGCTGGCAAGTCCATGTTATTGCGTTGTATAGCAGGACTTGAGCGTCCCGATGAAGGTCGAATAGAAGTGGATGGAGCGGTCTGGTTTGATTCATCCCAGGAAATTTTTGTACCTCCACAGCACAGAAAAATCGGATTTCTCTTCCAGGACTCTCCTCTTTTTTCTCACTTGAGCGTGGATGAAAATCTCAAATTCGCGTGTTCAGATACCAATTCCCGTAAAGGTCTTCTCGAGAAGGTTGGGTTGACGGGACTTTCCAAAGCCTACCCTTCAGCTTTATCAGGAGGCCAGCGACAAAGAATTGCTCTCGCTCAAGCTCTGGCGAGACAGCCCAGCCTTCTTCTTCTAGATGAACCATTTTCTTCACTTGACCCATTCATTCGAACCTCGATCCAAAACCTGATCGAGGACTTTCACAAGCGCTGCTCACTGACCTCGTTTCTGGTGTCCCATCAAATGGAGGATCTTTTGAGGATGGCAGATAGAGTTGTGGAAGTTCAGGAGGGAAAAATCATCTCAGATCTAAGTCGGAACCAACTACTAGAACAGACCGCATCCAAATCACTAAGAGTTCAGGGGGAAATCATCCAAACCTCCGACTTAAATTCCTACATGATCTCAGGAAACTCGGTATACCCGCTAAACGGAATGTCAAAAGATTCCCCCACACAGCGACAACAGGTTGAAATGGACATTGAGTTGAAAGTGAAGGAAATCAGGGTAGTTGGGAAGAAGGAATCGGAGATTCCTGGAATCAATGGAAACAAATGAATCAATTGAAACAATGGAATGAGGTAGGCGCCCGCCATGAAGGCGGAAGCGTGGATCCCGCGATCAAGTAGCGAGATGACAAATGGGGCGAGATGACACCAGGGCCTAAGGCCCCCATCAACTATCCCAAGGCGAAGCCAAGGGA
>CAZIKF010000050.1:0-30932 GCA_964539825.1 uncultured bacterium | reverse complement strand
ATTAGATTAATTAGCTTTCCCTTTACGAAGATGTGTTTAAGCAGGTCTTTGCCGTCCAAATGCCTCTGGACCTGTCCCTGGGCAAGGGCCTCATCGAGGACGCTGTCTTCAGCCGCGTTGGCAGCTACGCAGATCTGGGATCTCACCTTCCCGTTGATCATTACCGCCATGGTGATTTCATCTTTTTGGAGATACTTTTCATCATGCTCGGGCCAGCCTTGCTTGAAGATGGATTCACCCTGTCCAGAACGCTGCCACCACTCCTCACAAAAATGAGGAAGGAAGGGGGAAAGCAATACAAGATAGGACTGAAAAATATGCTTCAGTAGTCCCTGGTTGCGCGAATTTTCTGCCACTTTTTTCAAATAATCATTCAGTGCGTTATAAAGCTCCATAAAGCGCGCTATAGAGGTATTGAACTGAAACTTATTGGTGTCACGGGTAGCCTGAGAGATGGTGTAGTGAAAATGATACAAAAGCTCACGATCCTCCTTGCCAGGCTCAGAGATAGGGCCTGAAAATAAGAAGATCTTTTGATTCTCCTCAAAGAGCCTCCAAATACGGTCGGTGAATTTCGCGGCAGCTTTGAAGCCCCCTTCACTCCAGGGTCCGCCCTCCAGGTAGTTAAATCCGAAGCAAAGATAGAGTCGCAGGACATCCGAGCCATAGTTCTCTACATAGGAGTCAGGAGACACTGT
Organism: uncultured bacterium; assembly: GCA_964539825.1. GTDB lineage: Bacteria > Muiribacteriota > UBA6191 > UBA6191 > UBA6191 > CAZIKF01. The sequence continues at coordinate 30,234 of CAZIKF010000050.1, read as the reverse complement.
ATTCCCCCTGGACTTGGACATTTTCTGTCCATCAGGACCGAGGATCATTCCCTGGTGGGTCAGTTTTGAAAAGGGTTCCGGACAATTTACATATCCCAGGTCATGCATGACCATGTGGATAAAGCGAGCATAGAGAAGGTGCATACAGGCATGCTCTGGTCCGCCTACATATTGATCTACGGGCATCATTTTCTGAAGTGTTTCCCGGTCTGCAAGTTGAGATTGATTGTGAGCGTCGGGGTAGCGGAGGTAATAAAAGGAAGAGCAAACAAAAGTGTCGAGCGTATCGGCCTCCCGCCTTGCTCTTTTGCCGCACTGAGGACAGTTGGCGTCGACAAAGGACTCACAGCTTTTAAGGGGAGATTCACCGGTTGGTTTGAAGTCAACATCTGAGGGCAGCAGGACCGGTAGCTGATCCTCGGGAACAGTGACCTCTCCGCAATCCTCGCAATAGAGGATCGGAATGGGAGAGCCCCAATAGCGCTGTCTGGAAACGAGCCAATCCCGGAGCCGAAAATTGACTTTGAGTTCGGCCAGGTTGTCCTTTTCGAGATCAGCCACAACAGCGGCTTTCATCTCCTCACTCTCCATGGAGTCATATTTTTCAGATTCAATCATTTTGCCGGTACCTGAATAGGCTTCTTGGAGCACATAGTCCGGCTGAGTGTCTGGCTCCAGGATGACCTTTCTAATCGGGAGATCAAATGCACTGGCAAATTCAAAATCTCTCTGGTCGTGGGCGGGAACCGCCATGACGATGCCGGTACCGTAGGAGGCAAGTACATAATCACTGATCCACACCGGAATCTTCTCTCCATTTACCGGATTCAGAGCAAAGACTCCTGTAAATTCCCCGGTTTTTTCACGGGTAGTGGAGAGTCTTTCCACCTCGGTAGCCTTTCGAGTGGATTGAATGTAACTCTCTACCGCTGATTTCCTGTCCTCTGTGGTGAATTCCATCACCCTGGGGTGCTCAGGAGCGAAGACCATATAGGTTACTCCAAACAAAGTATCCGGCCGGGTGGTGAAGACGCGAAAGGAATAACTGTCATCTTCAAGTTTAAACTCGACCTCGGCTCCTTCACTGCGCCCAAGCCAGTTTCTCTGCATAGCGCGGGTCTTGTCAGGCCAATCGATGGTTTCAAGCCCATCCAGTAACCGCTGGGCATAATCCGTGATCTTAAAAAACCACTGCTCAAGGTCTTTTTGGGTCACTTCAGTGTCACATCTCTCGCAAAGCCCGTCATGGACCTGCTCGTTGGCAAGGACAGTTTTGCAGTCAGGGCACCAGTTCACCGGGGCCTTTTTCCGATAAGCAAGCCCCTTTTCGTAGAGTTTGAGAAAGATCCATTGAGTCCAGCGGTAATAATCCGGCTTCGAAGTGTTTACCTGGTAGTCGAAATCATAGGTAACACCCATGCGCTGAAACTGCTCCTCCATATAGGCGATGTTCCTGGAGGTGGATTTGTCCGGGTGCATGCCGTGTTTTACAGCGAAATTTTCGGCGGGAAGTCCAAAAGCATCAAAACCCATAGGGAAAAAGACCTCTTTTTTGCGTAGCCTCTGAAATCTGGCCCAGGAATCCATGACCCCATACTGATACCAATGACCCATATGCAGTTTGTCCCCGGAAGGATAGGGAAACATGACTAACACATAGAACTTCTCTTTGAAACTCTCAACATCCGCCTTGAAAATTCCACTCTTCTCCCAGGTCTCTTGCCACTTTTTCTCAATGCTTTGAAAGTCGTAGGACATGTTAATTCCCTTTTTTAATGCCATTTGAGCAGGTTTGAGAGTCTAGCAGAAACAGGAAATTTGTCTAGAGCCGTTCTCCTGGGAATCCAATAGTTATTCAGTCAAAGGCTATCGAGAAAGCTCCAACCCGTGCTGCTCCATCACCGAGGTAATCGGAGGTGACGGGACCCGGATGCAATACGGTTCATAACTCTGAAGCTGCATACTACGAAGCTGCCTGTTACAAAACCCTCACAATAATTTTACACGTCTTTGACAGCCCCCTGACAACTCGCTCCTAGTGCTCTGGCATTCTGGAATAGTCGGGCCTGGAGAAGGAGCTTCTAAAATAGTCTTGGTTGCTCCTCCCGATTCGCGGATTTCCGGGCCTTTGCGAAGTAAAGGAGAATTTCCATGATCACGAAGACAATTCGGGGAATTTTAATTTGCGGGGTCCTTTTACTTGGAACAGGACCACTGCACGCTTCGGTGCTTTCCGGCGCTGAGTCAGTTTCCAAGGTAGTGAAATCTAAGAAGAATTCGGTAGTGAGTCTTCTGATTCGCTCCATACCAGCGGCGAGATTATCAGCACCGTATTTTCCGTTTCGACAGGGATTTCAATTCTTTGTGGTACCTGAAATGGTTAGACCGAAAAAACACAGCGAGGGTAGCGGGGTTATCTATGATAGATCAGGGTTGATCCTGACGAATGCCCATGTGGTTTCCAATGCGGATGAGATCCTGGTAACCCTGGCAGACGGGAGGAAGTACAGCGCTCGGGTAAAAAACACGAATCCTTCGTTTGATCTGGCGGTGGTGGAAATCGACGATCCCAGTTTTTCCGGGACTCTCGAACCTGATTTTGTATCCCAGTTTGGGGATTCGGACAAACTTGAAGTTGGAGATGTAGTGGTTGCCATTGGCTCTCCCTATAGCCTGGATGGAACGGTTACCGCCGGGATCGTGTCAGCAAAGGGAAGAACCCTCAAGGGAGGAGCCTTTGGGCAATACTCCAACCTGATCCAAACAGACGCCTCGATCAATCCGGGAAATAGCGGGGGACCCCTGCTCAATCTCAAGGGAGAGGTGGTTGGAATCAATACCGCCATGTCACGGGGGGGCCAGGGCATTGGTTTTTCGATTCCCATTAACCTGGCTAAGAGAATGACCTCAGACGTAAAGAGATTTGGGAAGGTAAAGCAGTCATGGCTTGGGGTGATGGTCCAGGATGTGGACCTCAATACAGCTCCTTACCTGGGCCTGGACACCCCCCGTGGTGTATTTGTTCAAAAGGTTCTGCAAGGTACTCCCGCTGAGGATGCCGGTTTACGGCGAGGGGATGTGATTCTTGAATTGCAGGGACAGAAGGTGGACAACAAGGATGTGTTGATCGAGAGAATCCAGGAAATTCCGGTTCATGAAGAAGTTGAGTTGGAGATCATACGAGAAAAGAACCCCCTTTCTCTGCGGGTTCGAATTGGAGAGCGCTCAGCTTCAAAGTCAGGATTGGAGCCGTCAAAAAGGAGCCGGCAATTGGCGGGACTCCACGTGGAACCGCTGGGAGAATCTCGGCGCAGAGAGCTTGGAGTTTCAAAAAAGGCGCGGGGTCTTTTCGTTGTGGAAGTAGTGCGCGGCAGCAGCATGGACAGGGCCGGGGTGAAACCTAGAGATATCCTGGTACAGGTGAATGGCAGGGCAATGGCTTCACAGCAGGATCTGCGATTGGTTGAGGGTGCCGTAAGGTCAAATAGGGCTTTAGAGCTCTTATTGGTGCGTGAAGGCCAAATGATCTTCGTGGAGGTAAAAAATGAGAGAGGCTAAATTCTTTAAGCTCAAGAAATTCTCAGGGGGGTTGCTTCCTGGAAGCAGCCTTCCTGAAAGCTCAATCGAGCCCCTTCACAATAACTGGCCGAGAAATTCCATGTGTCGAATTTCGAGGGACCCACGCAGGCAACCGTGGCGGCCTCGATCAGGCCGCCGTGGGAGATGATGAGGGCCTGTTCTGAATTGGGAATTTTCTGCATCAGTGACTGCAGCATGGAGTGCAATTGTTCGCCAAACTTTTGAGACGCGCCGGGTTGCGCCATTGCCCTGGCGAACTCAGGATATCCTCCTTGCCAATTCGCTTCCGCCAAAACATCACTGGGAAGCATGGCAAGATCCTGGTTGGATTCATTCACGGCAAAGCCCATTGCTACAGCGGTTTCAATGGCACGGGTTAAATGGCTGGTAATTACCACATGGAAAGGGCCGATGTTTGAACCGATCTCACGGGCAAAGTTCACACCGGACTGGCTGAGATGATCTCCAGGGCCTCTCAGGCTATGACGCCTAATTTCCAGAAATGACATGATGGAATCATTATACATAGACAGGCCGCCGATCCAAGATCGGAATAGGAAATTGGAAAGGGAAAATGGTGAAATTGTTGAAGAGTATTATCCATCTTCCCCTTTCCAATTTCCTATTCAACATTTCTCACAGATTTCCAATCGGCGAAGTGGAAATCCGGCCAAACCAAAAGCTAATGGACATATAATGTGGCCCATGCGCTGGAATTTACTTCTACTTTTTCTTGCCGGCCTATTCTTGTTTCTCTCCTTGAGGGTTCGTGATCAGTGGATTACGAGCACACAAGATTCTCAGCATGCCCTCAAAAAAATCCGCGAACTGAAAAGGGAGTTTTTCAAGACTCATCAATCCCAGTTTAGATTTTCTCTGGAAAAACTTAGACAATTTCAAGTAGACCCGAGTCTGCTAAACCCGAGCCTGGGATTTCCGCGTACCCACCTTTATCCCTATGCGCAGGCCAGGGTCCTCTTTGAAGGAATGAAATCCTGTCGATGGCCCAATGGTTTTTCTGCCTGGCATCCTCACCTTCTCAAAGCAGTGATCTGGCACCAATTCTTATGTACTCCAGGCTCCAGACTCCCCGAGCGTTTTCTACAGGTTCAGCCGCTCATGCATCCCTTTGGCTCCTCCTATGCCTATTTAGCTTTTCGCTCCGCTCGAAAACCCTATTCTTCTAAGGACTGGCTCCTTGCTAACCGGGAGAAACTCCATGTATCTGAGCTGGGATTGTTGGAGAAGTTTACAAAGCTCAGCCTTGCGGAAACTGTGGCCAGGGAGATGGGACCCCGCGAATGGGAGTTATTTTTATCCCAAACAGATGTGCTTCTGACTAAATCCTTTCTTCTCTTTGCCAGGAGGCAGCTTGCAGGAACCCGGGGATCAATGCCAGTCTACGATGGATATTCACGAGCCCAGTGGGATGATTTTTTCAGGGAAACCTCTTTCAGTACAAAGGATTCCGCTGAAGGGATTCCGGTTTTGGTTGAAGGAAACCTTGGATATGAGGTGAACCCGGGAGCCATGGGGCAACTTTCTAAAAGCTACCAGTTTCTAGCCCTTGGGGCCATTCTTCTCCTGGGATTGAATCTAGCCCGAATGATGGCACTGGAGATTCGGCGTAGAGTGCGTGCCCAGAAGGAGAGAGTTTTCATCCTACAGACCCTCACCCACGAGTTGAGAACCCCGGTTTCCACTATGAAGTTAAGCCTTGAGCCCTTGCGCGAAGAATTCGAGGACTTACCCCAAAATTCTCAGCGGGCGTTTTTGAGGATGACCGAGGGAATCAGCAGGCTAAAAAGAGTAATTGAGGCCAGTACTCAGTATCTAAGGGCGGATGGAGAAGCGGGAGAAATTCGTTTTCAGAAGGAAAAACTGGAACTCCTTCCCTGGTTTGCGGACTTTATTGAGGAATATGAAGTTCAAACCCGTCGGAAATTGGAGACCTCCTTTCAGCCTGGACTCTGGCTGGATGTGGATCCTTACTGGCTTGAGATGTGTCTGCAGAATCTCCTGGAGAATGCTTTTCATCACGGGGAGCAACCCGTTTCAGTGGAACTTGCTTGCAAAGAGAGATGTATTTCAATAACGGTACAGGACCAGGGGAATCTGACCGCGGCTCAATTTTCTAGTTTTCTGGACCCGTTTCGAAGAGAGAGTGAGGCAGAGGGGCTTGGATTGGGGTTAACCCTGGTTCAGAGCGTTGTTTCTCAGATGGGGGGAGAAATGCGTTTTCATGCGAATCCCAGTAGAGTTTCGATGAATTTTAAGGAGGAAAAATGAACCGAATTCTGTTGGTTGAAGATGATAGAGCCCTGCAGGAATCCTTAAGCGAGTGCCTGAGGGCAGAAAACTTTGAAATCCTCAAAGCTTCTACTATCAAAGAAGCTCAGGCTGCTCTGAGGGATTCTCCGATACTCATTGTTCTTGATTGGATGCTTCCAGATGGTCAGGGGATTGAACTCCTGAGAGAATTAAGAGCCTCCTCAAATCAAATTCCCGTGATTTTGCTGACCGCTCGAACCGACCTCGTGGATAAGGTTCTTGGTTTGGAGTTGGGAGCTAATGATTACATGACCAAGCCGTTTGAGCCGCGCGAACTGATCGCACGAATTCGAGTTCAACTTCGTCAGCCCAAGGCCAATGAATCCACTGAGCTTCTGAAGGCGGGCCCCATCCAGATGGATCTTAATTCCCACCATGTTAACTTCAACAATGAAGAAGTTATTTTGACACGTATGGAATTTGCCTTGTTGAAGCTTTTTCTTGAGAGCCCCGGGAAGGTATTCAGCAGGGATGAGATCCTGGATTTGGTTTGGGGGATGCGCTATCCAACCACTCGTACCGTGGATATGCACATTCGCCAGCTGAGACAAAAATTTGCTCCGGAATATTTTGAAACCATCCATGGTACCGGTTACCGCTTCAAAACCCATCCAGACAAGCTCAAAGAGAGCGGGGAGTCTTCGTGAAATTAGCGACGTCGATTTTCCTTTACCTGTTGATAGCCTGGGGTACACTCCCTTCCTTTGCCGCGGGAAGATTTGAAAACCCATGGATTTCGCAGAAGTTGGGATTGGCCCATCATTATTACCTGGAAGGAAAGTTTCAGGAATTCTCCTTGATGGTCAAGTCGATTTTGGAAACCTCTTCAGATAGTTTTGAGCGTCGGAATGTTCTGGATCTACTCAACCAGGTTCAGGAAAATCTTGGTGGAGGCTCCCTTCCTGTGGACTGGACACTGCCTTCGGAATTTTCCAGTTTAGAAATGCGGACTTTGAAAAATTCGAATCCACGCTATACCGAACACCTCGTGGAATTGGAAGCGGCCATTCCTGATTCAGTAGAAGTGGAGGGATTTAAACTCATTCCTCGTGGAGGGACCCCAATTTTAGATTATGCGGGTGGGATTGGAGAGGTGCAAAGACTAAAAGATCCTCAGAAGAAGGGATGGGTACGCTGGAATCTCAGCAGATCCGGTAACAATCCCTTACCGGAAGGGCTATATGAAATCCAGGCAAAGCTCAAGGGTAAAGAGGCTCTAAATGGCTGGTTTATCCTGACTGAGGGTAGAGGACAAACAGATCCTTCTCTATTGGCGCGAAAATCATCCTGGGGTCATACCAGGGTGGAGTTCTTTCAGGTATCTGGACATGGGGCACCTAAAATTTCCACCTTTGTCAGCCATCGAGAGGTTTTTACACAATCCCAACCCGTCTTTCCGCTCGAGGAGCGGTTGACAGAGATGTATCGAAAGGCTGTTGAAAGAGAAATTTTAGTAGTCGATCCGGTTCGCTCTCAGAGCTGGAAGACACCTTCTCCCTATGGAGGAGAGGGCCGGATTTTACAGCTCAATCATCGAAGAGTACACCGATTTGGGGATTTAATTTTACGTCAGCAAGTCAGCTCTGAGGTTCATCTTGATGAACGCTGATCACTCTTGGAATTTGACGGTTCCCAACCTGGTCGTCAGCCGCTGTTTAAACCAGGAAAACTGTCGATATAACGCGGAGATTTTGCAGGAGAATTTCTTAGAGGAGCTCTTGCCCTATATCAATACCAGGTTGGTCTGTCCCGAGGTGGAGATTGGTATGCCTACTCCCCGCCCTCCAATACACATCATTTCGCAGGGTTCAGCACTAAGATTGTACCAGCCGAAAACGGGAGAAGAACTTCAAGAAGAGATGAACGAATTTGCCCCCCGAAGACTGGATTCCTATGGTGAAGTCGATGGGTTTTTTATGAAAGCGAGATCTCCTTCCTGCGGCATTTTCGACACCCGCTACTTTAGCGATGAGCAGGCAGAGAAAGAGGTAGGTCAAGGCCCGGGAGCGTTTACGTCACACGCCCTTAAGCTTTACCCTGAACTTCCTTTTGCTGATGAATCTCTGCTCAAGATTAACCGTTTCAGGGAGAACTTTTTGACGGCCCTGTTCGCCTCAGCCAGAATTCGAACCTATCCTGGAAACCTGGAAGATTTTCACAACGAGTATCAACTCTTGATTTTAATCAGAAACCCAAAAATTTTAGGTCTTTTGGAGCAGTTATTAAAAGTTGGAAACCATCTCTACTACACGAAACTCTGTCTCCTGACACTACGTCAGTCGCCGGATCCCGGTTCCTGTGCCGAAATTGACAGGGCACTCAAGGCGAGATCAGGGCCTCCTTCATCCTTTCCAACGGAAATTCAGAGATATCTCGATCCCTATCCTTGCGACTTGCGGCCTTGATCATCCAGTGTTGCTAAATCTCGCTACAAATAGAGATCGTGCACAGGTTCTAAGAGTCTTTCCCTTATTTCTTTCGGCGGAGTAAAATAGGTTTCTATGAAGAAACCAAGAGAGATCAGCATCAAAGTCACCCGAAACATCCACAATGGTCATCTGACTTATACCCTGGATGGCAACTTTTCTCCGCTACCCTGTGGGAACCTGGTGGAATCCCGGGTTCGTGAATTTTTCCGGAAAATCACCAAACCGGCAAATGAAAGCGAGGGGAATTTTTTTCGAATCATTGAGCGTGAAACCCATGGCACTTTGCATGTGTCCATCTTCAATCAGCTCTATCCTGCCAGAAAAGACCGCTCAAATACGGAATCAACATCCCGCGACATTAAGTTCATCGATTTACGTCCCACCTCAGTCTTGTATAACAACCTGACATCAGATGAAGGCGGAGGGCTTGCGGAAATGCAAAAGGAATATCGGGAGCTATGGGGTATTCTCAATAGCGTAGAAGATGGTGAGGATACAATCCTGGTGGAACTTACACCGCCTTCAGCCCGTTCCTAAGAGCGCTTTTTCAGCCTTAAGTCCGTGAGCAGCTTTTGCCAGCCCATATCCTTGACGGAAATTTCACAATGTCTCGGAAGCTGCAGATTTTGACTGATATGACTCAAGTCAACAATGGGTAAATGTATTTCGAGGCTATTGTGGTTTTGAGGTTGATTCTGGTGAGAATTCATGGCTTTGATCTCCTTTAAGTTTGTACGATTAGGTTTGGAATCGGTCAAACTTGTGTAGATGATGAGCCAAGATGGGAAACTTTTAAAATTTCTTAATCGGCACATTCGCCGGGGGCATCTTTGGTGATTTGATCTCTTAGTGCAAGGGTGTGCTCAATCCAGGCTTCTGCAATCTCTGGGGGTAGAGAATGCTTCCCAATGACCTCTTTGAGAATCTGTGTACGCCGATCGAAATGACCCCCGAGGATCTTGTGGGGAAAATGGGATGATTTCAGGGGTTTGCCAGTGTATTTTACTTTTTCCCCTAATAGGGCCAGGGTGAGTTCCATCTCTTTTTCGATGAGTCGTTCTTTATCTTTGCCTTTGAAGTAGAAAGAGATCATGGTGTCTTTGAAGACCCTATCGTAGAAGTCGCTGAGGATCTCCCTGAGAATCTGTGGATTGACCATCAGGAATGTGCGTAGAAGGGTTTTTCACCTGAGTGATGGTCGGTGACGTCCACTACTTCCAGCAGGTCAGGAATCTCTTCGCGCAGAGTGCGTTCTACCCCGCTTTTGAGGGTAACTTTAGACATGGAACATCCCTGGCATCCGCCCTCCATGGTGATATAAACGCGCCCTTCTTTATATTCCATGAACTGAATCCTGCCGCCATGTTTTGCTACCGAGGGATTGATTTTCTCATCCAGGATTTTCTGAATTCTTTGGGAGGTTTCTGAGCTGGGTTCAGCGCTCTCCTGCGAGACTCTGGAAGCGTGTTCAAATTCCTCGAAGCTCTTTGTGAGGTTATCTCGAATGGCCTGCCCGACTTGTTTCCCAATCTTCTGCCAGGAGCTGGCGGATGTCGTTGAGACGAGGAGAGAATTCTCCCGTACAGCAACCTCGGTGATTCCCTCGATGGAAAAGAGAGCCGTAATCAGGGCCGGTGAATTGGTTTGATTTTCCTTACGGAAATGAAGTTTGCCAAAGGGTAGCAGGGGAGTGGAGGTATCAAATCTGCAGATTCTTGGATTCACTGATGGAATCGCGCTGATCTTAATCTCTTGTGGTTCAGACACTGAAAGTCTCCTGTGCCCCCCTGTCCTTTTTACAGGACTCACATTCACAAATTTCCCGGAGCCGTTCATAGGCATAAATGCCACTGGTATGGGAGTCGGAGAAGGAGATGGAAAGGGCGTATCTACCTACTCTTTTGATTTCATTGATCGTGAGATCCAGTGAAATTGTAGAGTCATCAAGAGTCTTTTGTCCGGTGTCCTCATTGACGCAGCGCGCGCACAGGCAGTGGCGACGGAGTTCTAAAGGAGTATGGATTCCGATATGCTGGTCGGGCCAGAGAATTTGGAGATTTCCATCGTTTAGAAGCGTGAGATCCTCTGGTTCGGGAACCCTGGTTTTCTCCTGTTTTTCCAGATGCTGAACAAGGGTGTCGGAAACCTCCAAGAACGACTTTGACGCAGGCAGGTCAAGGGATTGGACCAGTACGGGTGTACCTCGATCAGAGCACTCCAGAATTTCAGGGTCGAGGGGGATTCTTCCAAGAAAAGAGGTCCCCATCTCAGCGGCCATCTTTTCTGCACCGCCGCTGGCAAAAAGCCTGGTGATTTCTCCGCAATGTTCACAGGTATATCCGCTCATATTCTCTATGACTCCAAGAATGGGGACATTCACCTGTTCAAACATTTTAAGTCCTCTTTTCGCGATTCCCAGGGCTACATCCTGGGGAGTCGACACGATGATGGCTCCCGTCAGAGGTGCTTGTTGGGCCAGAGTGATCTGAACATCGCCCGTTCCTGGGGGTAAATCAAGAAGGAGATAATCAAGCTCTCCCCAATCCACCTGGTGTAGAAACTGCTGGATGGCTTTCATGGCCATGGGAGCTCTCCAAATTACGGGGCCGTCTTCAGCTAGAAGCAGTCCCATGGAAATGAAGGAAATTCCGTGTTTTTCTGAGGGAATCAGTTCCTGGCGTTCATTGACACGAACCCTTGCTCCAGACTCCCCGAGGAGCCCTGGCTGGCTCGGGCCATAGATGTCCGCATCCATGAGCCCCACACTGAAGCCTCGCTCTTTAAGAGCGAGTGCAAGATTTGTGGAGACTGTGGACTTTCCCACGCCCCCTTTGCCGCTGGCAATCGCGATGATATGTCGAATTTTAGAATGAGGACTCATTGTGTTCTCCCTGCTGGTCCATAAAAGCGCACCAGTATACCTGTCCTGATAGCCCTGTTCCACTACGAAGCGGATAAGAATGCCCGGGTTTTAGCGCATAGGGCCGGGTCTATGGGTCTCCCTTTCAATTGCAAAGGTGAGCAGAGCAAAGCAAAGGCTGATCCACAGAGCGCAGATTCCGGAGCCTTCATAAAGACCTCGAAATCTCAGAATTTCAAAAATCCAGGAGAGATTCCCCTGATGAGCTATGAAAAATCCACATCCCAGGGTCAATAGGGTAAAACAAAAGACCTGGGTATCATCACTCCAGCGTCGATGGAACAGCTTGCCCAATCCATAAGAGCCCAGGCTGGTGGCGAGGCAATAAAAGGAGAAGGAGGCAGAGACTCCATGACGAAGAAAGATCATCTGGGTGGTGCCGAGATAGATCCCCAGTATGAGTAGGATAGGAACAATCCGAGAAAGAGTGAGAGTCATTGTAGAAATAGGTACAACCCGTAGAATCTGGTCTGATTGTTCAATAGATTTACTACCCTGGTGCAAGGCCAAAAACGCACTGAATGTAGCCGAGAAAGCTAATAGAACCAGGCTTTCCCATTCAGGCTTTGCGGACAGGTTTGGCATGATCAATTGAAAGTACAAAGCGCTTAACATAAGAGCGGCGATTAGCAGATTCGTACCCATTCGTAATTCACGCAGAAAAATGACCTGATTCATATTCATTCCTCCGTCAATCCGATGAAGAGTTCGTCGAGACGTAGAGCTTCGGGTTCAAGTTTTCTAAGGACATCCAGATGACTCTGTGAACAGTTTTTAGCATCGAAGACGGACCGTTGATTCCTCGTAAAAAGGGAACCTGTTGGTACATCAGAAAATTGTTTTTTAACAAGAGCCGAGCTTACCGAAAAGATTCTCTCTTCCATTTCCCCTGTACTGCTCTCAAATTTCAACCTTCCCTGGTCCAGAATCAATACACGTGTGGCGATGCGGTTAACCTCATCGAGAAGATGGGTGGCGTACAAAACAGTTTTCGCCCCACTAGAGCAATACTGCACCAGCATGTTCAGGATTTCTTCTCGTACCGCCGGATCAAGTCCTGAGGTAGCCTCGTCCATGATTAGGAGATCGGGGTGATGGCAAAGCGCCAGAAGTAGGGAAAGCTTGGTTTTCATTCCCCGGGATAGACTTTGAATGGGGGTCTCTTTCTCCAGGGAGAACTTTTCCAGAAGCTCTTTTTCACGGTTCCTATCCCAATTGATGTAATAGTCCCGGATCATGGCTATCATCTGTTCCACCGTGTAACTCTCAATCAGCATGGGTTCATCGGCGACGTATCCAATTCTCTGGAGAATGGTTTCACGATGGGAACGCAGAGATTTCCCACCAAAGTATTTCATGGTGCCGGAGTTGGGTTCTTTCCAATCCAAAAGAGTTTGAATCAGGGTAGTTTTCCCCGCTCCATTTCTTCCTAAGATCGCGATGACCTCACCAGGGGCAGCCTCCAGAGAGACATCTAGTACGCCTCTGGCGGAAGATCCGTAGGTCGAGAATAAATTTTCGATTTGCAGATACATCATAACTCCTTCAGGGATTGATCAAAGAGCGTTCTGATCTCTTCCTTCTTAAGCCCATAAAGGGCGGCTTTTTGTACAATTTTTTTGAAATGGTCCAAAATTTCCCCCTGGCAAATTACCTGAGTTTTGGCAAGATCCCCTAGTACATAAGAGCCCTCTCCCCGGCGGTTGTAAATCAGCCCCTCTTCGCGCAGTTCCTTATACGCCTTTTGTACGGTGAGCATATTTACATTGAGCTCCATACCGAGATTTCTAGAGGAAGGTAGCTGAGCTTCAGCATCTAGATTTCCACTCAGAATCAAATGGCGGACCTGGTTCACAATCTGCCGGTAGATGGGAATTTCCGAGAGGGGGTCGATGCGTAGTCTCATACTTCCTCCCGGTAGGCTTTCAAGCTCTCCAAGGGGATGAGTTTCATTTCCCAGGACCAGATTTGATCATCCACAAATTCCAAGTGCAGTCGTTTGGTGTCTGTATTCCAGCGTTCCCAGGTTGTAGTCCAGGGACTCCAAACCGATCCCGCCTGGTAAATCCCATCCCAGTGAAAGAGGCGTAGATCATCTCCTTCAGGGGGAATCTGGAAACAGAGATAGAAGGGATTTGTGCGGGAGGAGATATTTAGAATCAGAACCAGGTTGCCCGAGCTGATTTGCAGATCAACGAGCGAGGGCTGCAGTAAGCTTCTGGGCTTTTCTCCAGAGATGATCCAACCCTGGGAAAAGGAGTTGTTCTCGTATTTTCCATCGACTTGGATTCGGGTCTTATAAACATTTGTGTCCTGCATGACGCGTAGAGTAAAAGGTAACCCCGTTGGACTAGAGGTGGGTGTGACTGAAAAGGAAACAAGCCTTAGTTCTTTGGTTGGAACAGGTTGATTTGTACTCGAAATCAGGGGGATGCGGTTGAAGAAGAATAGTTCTTTGGGCGACTTTCGTCGGGAGTCTGGATACGACTGTTCTGATTCGCGACTTTTCAAAAAATCCAAGAAGATAGTCTCTTCTTCCGTTCCATCCGTTTTCTGACAGATTCGGTGAAGGCTATCCAGGGGAGAAGATTGCACTTTCAAGGAACAAGTTTGGTGCTGGTCTTTGATGGCCTGTTGTGAAAGCCAGTCTGGAATGGAGAGAGTTTGGGCAGGTCGCCACGCATTGGAGGTAGGATTCCAAACCAGGTAAGGTTGGCTTTTATAGTGTCCTGTTGGCTGAGATAGTTCAAAGTAGAGTTCTCCATTGGAAGGATCAATCCCAGCGAGATGCCCCTTCCATTTTGGTGAATGAACAAAGATCCGCCGGCCGTTTTTTATATCTGAGTAAGTGCCTTCGACAAGGGAGAATTTCAGGTGCTGGGGAAGTTCTTCATCCCCTTTGGACACAGTAATTTTCACCCATCTTCTGAAGAGGTCATTGTGGGAACTCAGATGATAAGTGTGTTGGGCTTCTTGAATTTTCACAATGTCTTCAGAGATCTGAAGATGTTCAACTGTGCTGTAGCGAGTATTTTGAAATGGATGAAAGAACTGACTGTAAAGTAAATGTTCCCTCAGAGCGCTGTATTCGTTCCGAATCAAGTCCTTTTCAAACCAGGTGATTCTGCCTGGGAAGCACTGAAGATTGGTGGCAATCCAACAGGTCAAAAATAACACGCTCCAGGAGACAATGGCCCCGACTAAGCAGCCCCCGATCCAGAGGTGTTGCCTTTTTAGACCAGAGTCTTTGAAGAGTAGAGGAACCAGGATTCCCGCAAAGATTAGTGTGATTCCTGCATAAATCCAGTAAAGTTTCAGATCAAACCAGGAGTCTTGAAAGGCAAAGAGAAGGATCAGGCATAGCAGAAGGGTGATGGTACTGAGAAGGAGACTCTCCAGTCTCTTGCGAAAATGGATACACCAAAGAGCGCCAAAGCAATATGCACAGGTGCACAGAAAGAACAGAGCAATGAATTGTTCTTGTACAAAATAATTCACAAAATACCAGAGGTGAAACCCTTTGTAGGGCAATCCAGCCTTCAGAGCGTCACCTCCATTAAAGATAAGTGCCAGGCTGAAGGACCATAGCAAGACCAGAATCCCAAAGCCGACTCGAATGCGCATGCTCGCCTTCAGACAAAAAGCGCAGGCCAGGGGAAATGGGAGTACATAGAGAAGGGTCAGGAGATGGAAGGAACCCATTCTGCTGAAATTGCCATCGTTTACCGTATCGCATAGAAAGTTGAAGGAGCAGATGGTGAGAATCAGCACAAAACTAGCTGCAATAATTCCAAATAGTCTCTGAGCTGTGCTCACCGGAAGAGTTCGAGATCGTTTATGGAAAAATCCATCACTTCCCGAAAATTGAAAACAAGCTCCCCAGCAGGTAAAGAGCGAGCAAAGGGCGCGCTGGAAATCCACATAATCGGTGTAGATGGAAAATTTAACGAAGAAACTTAAGATCATTAAAACAAGGATGATCGGAAACAAATGGCTTAGTTTTTGAAACTCATGGTGCATGACCGCAATCATGGAAACCCCCCCAGTGGTGATATACATAACTATATCACTACGCACATATATCGTCAATCCATCGAGAGGGTCTAGTTTTATGTTGTAGTATCAACAGTCTGGTGTTGAAAATTCACCATGTAGGGGTGTTTTGGGATCCTGAACCGCATTGCTACGAAGGATTCCAGTTGGCATGAGATTTGTTATATCCTCGGTGAGAACAGGGAAACAGAAAGGAAAATAAGCATGTACCGAATCATTTTATTTCTTCTCCTTAGCGTGGGGCTCTTCGCCTCAAGTTCAATGCATGAAGATCACGGCAAACACGATCAGGCCACGGAGGTAAAAGAAAAAAAGAAGGCTCCAAATCCTTACCGGGGCTATGTCTCCAAAATTCCGTCCAAGCGTGAAGCCAAAGCGGTGTATCGCTGTGGCTGTGAAGATAGACCCTGGAAACAGGATGCCTCGAAACCAAAGGCCTGTCCTTATTGTGGTCCCGCCATGCCCAAATGCGGCACATTGGTTAAACTGCTTCCCAAGCGCGGTGGAAAGTATTCCATCCAGGATTATGATCTTCCCAACAAAGTTTGCCCGGTAAGCAAGGAGCCCATTGAAAATAAGAAACACTTTCTTGAGCATGAGGGACAGAAAATTTTCTTTTGTTGTAAGAAGTGCAAACGGAAGTTTCCAAAAAAGCCTGAGAAATATCTTAAAAAACTCCCCCTGAAACCAGAGAGATTTGGATTTTCTATGCCCCAGGCTCAGGTTAGAGAAGACTCCAAACCCACGCATGAGATCAAAGAGCAGAGCTACGAACATCATCATGGGCCCGGGGGGCATAGTCACGATGACATTTGATGCACGATAGAAGGAGAGAAGTTGATTGAACGGACAGAAATGCGTGTGCTTGGTATGCGCTGCGCTGGATGCGCGGCAGGTATCGAGAAGAAACTGCGTGCCCTGCAAGGAATTGAGGACGCTGTTGTGGATTTTTCATCCACTCGTGCCCTGATCAGGGCTGCCGATGAAACCTGGAGCTCCCAATCTTTAGCTCAGAAGATCCAATCCTTTGGATACCAGGTTTTTCCCTGGGAGCAGCCCCTGGAACAAGAGGGGGGACAGCTGTCTCGACGGCTGGTGATCGGAGTTCTCCTATTTCTTCCCCTGTTTATCCTGAGTATGTTTTTTGAGCCCTCCAACAAGCTTAGAATCCTTCAGGCTTGCCTGGCACTGCCAGCCTTCGCGATTCTTGGCAGACCCTATTTTCTGTCTGCGCTTCACTCCTTCAAGAGCGGTATTCTTGGAATGGATGTTTTAATCGCGCTGGGAAGCGGCAGCGCTTTGCTCTATTCCCTTCTCTATTTCACTGGACTTACCAACGAGGTTTATTTCGATGGATCCATTGCTATTTTAGTTTTCATCACCGTGGGAAAACTTCTGGAAGAAAGAGCGAAAAAATCAGCTTTTTCTTCGTTGGAAGAACTGATGACTCAAGATCGCAAACCGGTGAGGGTTGTTACTGATAGCGGCGAGATCGAAGAGAAAGAACCTTCCAAATTGGTCGCGGGGGAAAAAATACTGGTACCTGCGGGAGAATTTATTCCCGTAGATGGAATCGTTCTCAATGGAGAGTCTTCAGTAGACGAGTCCTTTCTCACCGGGGAAGCCTTGCCTGTCTTTAAAGAGGCTCACAGCGAGGTTCTCTCGGGTAGTAAAAACCTGGAGCAGGTGCTTGAAGTTGAAGTGATTCGCAGCAGTTCCGAGTCAGCGATGGCCCAGATTTCAGCGAAGGTGCGTGAAGCCCAGATGGAAAAGGCTTCTTTGCAGAGAATTGCGGATCGTATCTCTTCTATCTTCGTTCCAGTGGTTCTTGTCCTGGCCTCGGGTACAGCCCTTTACTGGGGAATTACCGAGGGACTGGGGCCGGCCTTCCTGCATAGCGTTTCCGTTTTACTCATCGCCTGCCCCTGCGCTTTAGGTCTGGCCACTCCCGCTGCATTCAGCGTTGGTTTATACACGGGTCTTAAGAAGGGAATTCTCATTCGCTCCGTGCGCGTAATCGAGAATATCTCCAGGGTCACCCACCTTGTTTTAGATAAGACCGGTACCCTGACGAAGGGAAAACCCTCTCTGAAGGAAATACACAACTTTGGTTCTCATTCCCGCCATGAACTTCTGGCCCTGCTCTATGGGCTTGAACAAGGCTCCGTGCACCCCTTTGCGCATGCCGTTCTGGAGAACTGTCAGACCGAGGGAGTGAAACCCATCCTCTTCGAAAACCTGAAAGGAAGTGCTGGTAAAGGAATAGAAGGTGTTTATGAAGGCCACAACTATCGAGTCGGGAACGAATCCTTCCTCACCCAAAACTCCATCACGATTCCGATAAAAATGGAGAGCATGGGATTTTTTCTAGCCCGTCAAAAGGAGGTGCTGGCATTCTTTGAATTTGAAGATCCAGCCCGTGTCGGACTCGCTTCTCTGCGCAGCTTTCTTCAGAGGACTCCTATCCATACCGCACTACTCTCAGGAGATCGCAAGAGTGTCGTGGAAGCCTTTTCTTCTCAGCTTCCTTTTCGTGATGTACGTGGGGAACTCACACCGGAAAACAAACGCGAAGCCGTCATGGGCTTTAAAGACGCTGGGGGTTACGTCGCCATGGTGGGCGATGGGATCAACGACTCCTCAGCCCTGGCACAGGCAGATCTGGGGATCTCCTTTCAGGAAGGTTCGGAGCTAGCGAAAGGCAGCGCGGACCTGGTATTGATGAAATCGGACCTATCACTGATTGAAGATGCATTTGACCTCTCCTACGCCATCCGAAGAAAGATTCTACAGAATTATTTCTGGGCATTCTTATACAATACTGTCTCCATACCGGTAGCCATGTGCGGCTTGCTCAACCCGATGATCGCCGCAGTGGCCATGACACTTAGCTCCATCTCGGTGCTGACCAATTCCATGCTCCTGCGCCGTAGTCTCACCCGCTAATGGGCGATTTCTGGAAGAAAAGGAGACTTGATGAAGATTGAACTGATTTATGATTCCGACTGCCCTAATGTTGAGAAAGCCCGCAGACAGTTAAAAGAAGCCCTCGCACAATCTGGTCTGGAGGAAAGTTGGAAAGAATGGGATCGCAGTGCCCGGGAAAGTCCAGAATATACCCGCAGGTACGGTTCACCAACCATCCTGGTTGAGGGCCGTGACGTGGCTGGAGAGGAACCGGGAGATGGAAGCTCCTCGTGCCGAGTGTATGAAGGCTCAGGTGGGAGACTTGAGGGTGTTCCGAGCGTGAAATCTATCAGTTTGGCCCTGAGTTCCCGGCTGTCTTCTTTCTCGTAGGAGCAACGAGTTGGAATTCCTGGCTCATTCATGACGACGGCCCTCCAGGGTGCTGTTGAAAAATCAACAATTAACAGTTGAAAATTCAACCAATTGGCGATCAAATGAGTACCTGACTAAAGCAGAACTATGCATAAGAGCTAGTTTTTTATCTTTGGCACGAGGTTTGTATTTGGATTCCTGGATCTCGTGATCAGAGTAGCGGCATGGCGAGATAAAATGAGGAGATTTAGGCATGTATTTTATCATCTACCTTCTTTTCAATCTGGTATCACTGCATGCCAGCATGAATAATAATGAGGCTGTTCATTCGGGTTCTCCTGAGAAAGCACAGGAAGTCCCCGCAAAACGGACCTGGACCTGCAGTATGCATCCCCAGATCAAGATGGAGGAACCAGGTAAGTGCCCGATTTGTTTTATGGATTTGATCCCGCTGGCTTCATCACAGTCTCTTGCTAAAGATGTAATCGAATTGAGTCCTTCTGAGCAAAAAAGTGCTGGGATTCAAACCTACCCACTTAAACATAAGCACGATCAGATAAACCTTCTTCTCTACGGGAGAGTGAATCTTGTTCCAGCCTTGAAACATCACATCACAGCCTGGGTGAGTGGGCGCGTGGATCGACTTTATGTCAGCTCCATAGGAGAAAAAGTGAAGATAGGCGACCCTCTTTATGAGATCTATTCTCCAGCACTGGTAGCTTCCCAACAAGAACTGATCCAGGCAAATAAATTCCTTAAGGAGTCCAAAAAGGATGGGACCCGATTTCAGTTTCAGCAGGGGAATTTGGCCGCAATCAGGCAAAAATTACTATATCTCGGTCTCACCTTGGAAGATCTTCAAAAAATAGGTCAGCAGAAAGAACCAAACTCCCATATTGTCATTCGCTCCAAGAGAAAGGGTGTTATCAGACATGTCGCAATTAGTGAAGGGGAATACGTCAAGGAAGGCTCTCCCATTCTGCTTCTGGCGGATATGAGCAAACTATGGGTTGAGGCTTCTGTCTATGAAGATGATCTGCGGACCGTTCGAGGTCCGATGAGGGCACGTATTCTGCTTGATTCCCATCCTCAAGAGGAAATCATTGCAAAGTTGGTGCGCATTGACCCCTTTGTCGATCCCAAAACTCGTTCCAGTCGGGCTATCTTTTCCATTTCCAACCCAAGGGGTGAATTTCATGAAGATGGATTTGCCAGAGTTCAAATTGAAACCCGCTCGAAACCGGGTCTTTTAATCCCCCATAGTGCGGCTTTGTTCACCGGACAAAAGGCGGCTATTTTTATTAAGGTCGAGAATCGTTTTCAGGCGAAACTGGTACGAATTCTGGAAAAGACGGAGTCATACTACCGGGTAATGGGAGATTTGAAACCCGGGGATGAAGTGGTGGTTGAAGGTACCTTCAAGCTCGACAGCGAATTCCAGATTCAGGCACGCGAATCTATGATGAGTTCCAAAGAACTGATGTCTCCTTATGGCGCTCGTCTCGACTTCAGAGCTCCTCTCGAGAAAGCCCTGGACTGGATGGCCCAGTCGAAGCCATCCGCGGTCTTTAGGGCCAAATTGGACCCATTACGCACTGCCTATCTCGAGTTACATCTGGCCCTTGCCGAAGATTCCTTCGACGAATCCAAGGAAATAATCCAGGAACTCGGATCTGGTTTAAGAAACTCTCTTTCGCTTGAGAATTCCATGCATGAATCAAGGGTTCTCAAGCTTCTACTTGAAGAGCTGGAAACTTCTTTGCAGAAAGTGTCTTCAACCAAGGTTTTTAAAGATTTGCGCCAGACCTTTGCCTTGCTGGGCAAGTGGTTTATTGCTATGACGGAAGAAGGTTGGATGAGTGCGGATAGCGACCTGAAGAAATTGTACTGTCCCATGGCTTTTGATAAGAAAGGAGCTTTTTGGATTCAGGAGGATGAAGATGTGATGAATCCCTTTTTTGGCTCAGAGATGCTTGGTTGCGGTGAAATACAACAGTGGGGTGAATGATGAGGAGCGTGCAAACCTTTCTGGTGAAACATCCCTTGATGAGCCTGGGTTTGATGTTGCTTCTTGTTCTGGCAGGATTATGTGTTTCTCCTTTTAAAAATTCCTTTCTTCCCCAAGAAATCCGTATGCCTATAGCGGTGGACGCGATCCCGGATCTCGGCGAAAACCAACAGATCATCTTTACCGCCTGGATGGGCCGTAGCCCCCAGGATGTGGAAGATCAGATCACCTACCCACTGTCCACTCAACTCATGGGAGTACCGGGAGTCAAGAGTATTCGAACCTTCAGCTTTCTGGGCTTTTCAACGATTTATGTAATCTTCGAAGAACATATTGAGTTTTATTGGTCTCGGTCCCGCATTCTTGAAAAACTCAATTCCCTTCCCCCGGGAATTTTGCCTACAGGTGTGCAGCCGGCTCTTGGCCCTGATGCTACCCCCCTGGGGCAGGTTTTTTTATATGTCTTGCGAGCCTTCACCCAGACAGGAGAAGAGGTGGTTGGAGCTTTTAGCACCGAGGAACTACGTACCATCCAGGACTTTCAAGCCAAATTGCTTTTACAGGCGATCCCCGGGGTTAGTGAAGTGGCTTCAATCGGCGGATTTGTGAAGGAATACCAGGTTCAACTGGATCCGCAAAAATTGGCTTTCTACAAGGTGTCCCTGTTGGATGTAGCCAGGGTGGTCAAGGCAGCCAACCTGGATGTGGGCGCAAGAACCATGGAGTACAACAAGGTTGAGTATCTCATTCGAGGACTCGGGTTTGTTCAAAAGGCCCAGGATCTCGAAGACGTTGTGGTTCGGTCCAGCCAGGGCACACCGTTGCTCATCAAACACCTTGGCCATGTCCAACTGGTTCCCGCCTTCAGGCGGGGAATTCTCGACGATGCTGGAGAAGAAGCAGTAGGAGGCATCGTAGTCGCCCGCTTTGGCGAAAATCCCATGCAGGTTCTCGAGAATATTCGATCGCGGCTTCCCGCAGTTAACACTTCTCTTCCCACCAAAACACTTCAAGATGGACGTAAGGTTCATCTCAAAATTGTGGCCTACTATGATCGCACCGATGTCATTGTCGAAACCATCCTGACTCTCTGGCACGCTCTTAAGGATGAGGTCATCATCGCTTCCCTGGTGATTTTAGCCTTTCTCTTTCATGCCGGGAGTTCTTTTTTACTCGCATTGATCCTGCCATGTGGCATTCTATTGACATTCATTTGGATGAAAATGATTGGCATCGAGGCGAATGTAGTGGCTCTCTCAGGCATTGCTATAGCAATCGGAGTCATGGGAGACATGGGAATTGTTCTGGTGGAAAATGCCCAGAAACATCTGCAAGAAAATCCTGAGGCCAGTCCCGTGGAAATGGTTCTCAAAGCGGTTTTTGAAGTCAATGCGCCCATTCTTGTAGCCGCCTCTACGACCCTGATCAGTTTTCTACCGGTTTTTTTTCTAACCGGTGCAGAGGGAAAGCTTTTTCGTCCTCTGGCTTTCACCAAGACCCTGTCTATTCTGGCAGCACTTGTGATTGCCCTCTTTTTACTTCCCCCTCTAAGTCGCTTTTTGCAGTCTGTCCGGTTCAAGAAAATAAATCTGATTCTCTCCGTTCCCATTGGTCTGCTCTGCTTGCTTGGCCTGACTTCAAGTTGGTCTCCCTTAGGAGTGGAGGCCGGGTTTCTGCACAATCTGATTTTTGTTGTTTTCATCGTATTTTCTCTTTTACTGGCATTTGGAGCATTTCAAAAAATCTATGATCGTCTGATGCTCCTTTGCTTTTCCTATCCCCTGACCACCCTGCTGATTCCCGCCCTGATCTGTATCATGGGTCTGACAGCCTGGTTTGGTGCCTCCGCAACCTTTTCTTTTCTTCCCAAGTTCATACGAAGCAGCGGTTCTTTCTCGGCCTTCATGCACAGTTTCCCAGGATTGGGCAGTGAGTTTATGCCGCGACTAAAGGAGGGTTCCTTTCTCTACATGCCCACATCCATGCCGCATGCGGGTGGAGAGGAGATGCTCTCGGTCTTATCTACCCTGGACAGAAGAATAGCGTCCATTCCTGAAGTACAGTGGGCGGTGGGAAAGGCGGGTCGTGCGGAGACGGCGTTGGACCCGGCCCCCATGTCCATGGTCGAAACCATCATTCAATATTATCCAGAGTATCTTCTTGATAGGGAAGGCTTGAAGAAGACTTTTGCCTACAGTGAGGCCAAAGGCGAGTTTTTACGAAATGAGAAGGGTCATCTCATTGAAGATCCTGGAGGGCGCCCTTACCGTAACTGGAGAACTCAGATTAAAAGCCCTCAAGATATTTGGGACGAGATCATCAAGGTTACCAACCTGCCGGGTACTACTTCGGCACCCTTTCTCCAGCCCATCGAAGGAAGGATCGTGATGCTGCAAAGCGGTATGCGGGCCCCTATCGGGATTAAGGTATTAGGGGACGATCTACGAGTCATGGAAGAGTTTGGTTTGCAGCTTGAAAAACTACTTAAGGAAGTACCGGGGGTGAAAGAGAGTGCTGTTTTCGCCGAGCGAATCGTTGGCAAACCTTATCTTGAAGTGGAATGGGACCGTGAAGCACTAGCTCGCTACGGTATAACGATGCAAGCAGCCCAAAGACATATTGAATGGGGGGTGGGAGGAGGGAAATTGTCCGAAGTTATCGACGGGCGGAATCGATTTCCATTGACCATTCGTTTTCTTAAAGATTACCGCGATAGTCCCGAAGACCTTGAGAAACTTCTCATTTCCCCACCGGGTGGGAAAACAGCAGTGCCCCTGAGTCTCCTGGCTAAACTCCACTATCGTAAGGGTCCCCAGGCTATAAAAGGGGAGGATAGCAAACTTGTTGGTTATGTTCTTTTTGATAAAGACCCGGGCTTCTCAGAGGGAGAAGTGGTGGACCAGGTTCAAAGATTTTTTGAGCAGAAGAAAAGCACAGGTGAGTTGGTTCTACCGCCGGGAACCTCCTATAAATTCGCGGGTAGTTATCAAAATCAAGTCAGGGCTAAAAAGCGGCTGTCTATTATTATTCCGATATCGCTGATCCTGATTTTTTTCCTGATTAGTTTACAATTTCAATCTGGTGTTGTGACCGCAATTATTTTTAGTTCCGTTTTTCTGGCCTGGTGCGGGGGTTTTCTCATGATCTGGCTCTACGGTCAGGATTGGTTCTTGAACTTCTCTCTTTTTGGGCACCATTTGCGAGACGTGTTTCAGGTCACCCCTATCTACCTTTCTGTGGCTGTCTGGGTGGGGTTTCTGGCTCTCTTTGGTATTGCCACAGACAATGGAGTTTTGATCTGTACCTTTATACAGCAGGAGGTTGAGGGTCTCAAAAGGCTTGTTCGATCTAATCTCAGGGTTGCAATCCTAAAGGCGTCTCATCGAAGGGTTCGACCCTGTCTGATGACCTCCGCAACCACCATTTTGGCCCTGCTGCCAATTCTTACCAGTCATGGACGGGGAGCGGAAATCATGATTCCCATGGCGGTCCCAATTTTTGGCGGCATGATAATCGCCCTTTTTACGCTTTTCATGATACCGATCCTCTATTACCTGTTCTATGGCTTCAACCTTCCCGAGGATCTTGAAGAGAATAGGGAGGCTGAATGAACAAACGCATCTTTCAGAGTTCTGCTGTTTGGGTTGGCTCCATCAGCGTTCTGATTGTGGCTGTATCCATGCTTCATTACGGTACTCATACTCATGAAATCCCACTCCATGCCCTCTTTCGAAAGTTGTACTATCTGCCAATTCTCATGGGTGCAATCCGGTTCGGAGTGCGCGGAGGATTGCTGTGTTCCATTGTATGTACGATCCTTTATTTCCCCCATTTGCATTTTGATTGGGGAGCGAATTATTTCTATGAGAATGCGGATAAAACGCTGGAGATTGCAATGTATCAGGTCATTGCCCTAATTGTAGGACTTTCGGCGGACTATCAGAGAACCTTGCGAGGGAATCTCGAAGATGCCCATCAAAACCTCGAAGAAAAGACAAAAACACTTTTACAGGCAAAACGTTCTCTCAATCGCCATGAAAAACTTCAGGCCATGGCATTATTGGGAGCGGGCATTTCCCATGAAATACGAAATCCTTTGGCATCTTTGAAGGGAATTTTGGAAATGCTTTTTGAAAGCTCCAAGGAGGCGCGCGATGAAGAGCTTAAGAGCATCGCAACCAATGAAGTTCTTAGAATCCAAAACATTCTGGATCGGTTTCTAAAACTTCATCAGGAAGACAACGAAGAGACCTCCGAAATCGACCTCGTGGAATTGCTACATCAACTGCGTGAACTCATGGAGGGACCTTGTAAAAAAAGAGGACTCAGACTTGAGATGGAAACCCAGCAAAGACCCTGTATTTATCGTGGTCCGGGAGGAATTCTACAACAGGTGTTGATCAATCTGATTTTGAATTCTCAAGAAGCAGCACGGAGCCTTGTTCACATCAAGCTTTGCGGGGTTCAGTCCCAATTTGAAATTGAAGTGTCCGATGATGGGGACGGGGTAGCTGAGGAGAGCCGCGAAGCCATTTTTGACTTTTTCTTCACCACCCGTAAGGAGGGGACAGGTTTGGGACTTTCTATTTCCTCCCAGCTCATGGATCGATTGGGCGGAAACTTGAGCTTGAAGAAAGCCTCCAATCCCACTGTGTTTAAAATTAGTTTTCCCGCCATCTGGCGCAAGATCGATGGCTCAAAGCACGATCTTGCCATTGGAGGGGAAGGAGTTTGACGTGAAAATTCTGGTAGCGGATGATGATCTTGCCCTGAGTAGAGTGATTCAACTGAATTTGCAAGACAGGGGTCATGAGGCTGATTTGGTTCATACCGGGAAAGCGTGTCTAAGGGCACTAAGACAAAAGAATTACGAGATCTGCGTCCTGGATCTCAATATGCCCGAGAAGACCGGTCTTCAGGTTCTTGAGGAATGGGAGGGGAAGCCTCCCTGTCCTGTGGTCATTTTGACCGCGTATGAAAAAGTGGACCTTGCTGTACAGGCGATCAAACTGGGAGCCTACGATTACCTCACCAAACCCTTTGATCGTGAGAAGCTACTTCATACTCTTGAATTGGCGTTTCAAAATAAGAAACTGGTGAGCGAGAATCGCCGACTCAAAAGTCGACTCGTTAGTGAAGCGACTCGATCCTTCGTGAAACCACAAGACGAGCGACTTAAGAAAATTGTCCATATTGCTGCCTCCAGCGATGAGCCTGTTTTAATCCTGGGGGAAACGGGCTCGGGAAAGGAATATGTTGCCCGTCATTTGCATGAGCGCTCGAATCGCAATGCTGAACCCTTTCTGGCCCTGAATTGTTCGGCCATTCCCGAAACCTTGATGGAGTCGGAGATTTTTGGTCATGCCAGGGGAGCATTCACAGGTGCAGAGGCCAGTAAAGCAGGATTATTGGAAGAGGTGGGCGAGGGGATTTTATTTCTGGATGAAATTGGAGATATGCCGCCAGGTGTTCAAGTTAAGTTACTTAGAGTTCTGGAAGAGAAGAGTTTCCGGAGGCTAGGAGAGAATATAGATCTTCAGTTTAAAGCCAGAGTATTTTCCGCTACCCACCGAAATCTTGAGGAGCTAGTACACCAGGGTTGTTTTCGTGAAGATCTTTACTATCGTCTCAATACGATTCCCATCGAGCTTCCGCCTCTTAGACTCAGCTTTGCACAGCTCCCAGACTATCTGGCGCTTTTTTTACCTGACTATGACTTCAAGGATTCAGCCCTTCAATACCTTCGATCCAAATCGTGGCCTGGAAACCTGCGGGAGTTGAGAAACTATTGCTCGCGACTCTCTATTTTCTCTGAAGGGGTCACGTTGATCACAGCCCAACAGCTCAAAGCGATGGAGTCACTCTTTGGCGAGTATCGTCCTGTTTCAGAGTTTCAACTCCCGCAGGAGGGAATCAATATCGAAGGTCTCATTGACGATCTGCTGACCCAGGCATTGGAGCGCTGCGCTCAAAATCGTACCCACGCCGGTGCCCTGTTAGGAATGAGTAGACAGCAGGTGATCCATCGTCTCAGAAAGCTCGATAAGAAAATGAAAGCATCAGAAGCCAGTAGCCAGAACTCTCCTGCCCCATATCTCAAGGCGTGAGATCAGCGGTTTCCTCAAACAGGGAGGTTCCACAGAGTTCTTCAAGTCTGGCGAGGGTTTGCCAATAGCTCTTCTGATGCTTCGCCAGGGAGAGATTCAAATTCAGGGAGAGTCTTAGATTTTCAAGTAACGAGAAGTAGTCGATATCTCCTGTCTGGTAAGTGCCTTTTAACGAGGTCATGGCCTCCCCCACCCTCGGCAAAAGCTTGGTTTCGATAAGCAGGATTTCACGGATGTTGTCTACCAGGGTAACCATGTACTCCTGTTGCTTCGTCATCAAGGTCCTATGAAGGGCATCTCGCTCATGGGCGAGTGCCTGCTTTCTAAGTTCAGAGGAGCGAACTTTGGCACGGGCGGCCTTCCTTTGTAGGGGAATCTGCACTCCTGCTGAGAGCATTAAGGCATCCTTTCCGGGATCGGAACCGAAACTCTCAGACCCAATACGGGTCCATTCCACTCCTAGCTGGTAAGAAAGATTGTCTTCGGACTTAGCCAGGTGAATGTGGGCTTGGCCGCTATCGATTTTCGACTCAAGAACCAGCAATTCAGGATTTCGGGAAATATCCAACTCCTCTAGTTGCGGGGGTTCTTCTACATCTCGGTTCCAGGTAGGCCAGGGTAAGACTTCATCTCCAGGCAGCCAGGCGAGTGTTTGGATCTGATCGGAGAGTATAGTCCTGCGGCTCTCAAGGGATTTGACCTGATCTTCTAGCTTGAGAGTTTCAACCTGAAGACTAAGTAAGGTTGGGTAGAGATAGTTATGGAAACTGTAATGGGTCTTGATAAGATCAGTCCAATTGCGTGATAGTTCCAGGTTTTCCTCTACGATGATCAGGCTTTTACTGAGGTACCAATACTCAAAGAAAGATTCTTTCAATTCACGGATGAATTGATAGCGAAGTTGGTTCTCTCTGGCACTTTCAATGCTTGCGCGGGATTCCATATCTTTTCGCTTCCAACGCCGCTGGACTGGATTAGGAATCCTTTGAAAGAAGCCCAGTCGCGACTGAATGGGGCCATTTCTGGTTACCAATTCAGCAGGAGAAAGTCCTATTTTTACCTCTGGGTCCGGCAGGGCGGAAACCACTCGAGCGGATTCGAGATATGCGGCTGCTCGCTTATTGGAAGATAAGAACAACGGATGCTGAGTGAGAAGACTGCCCTGTAGTTCAGCAAGTTCTACACCCTGAATTGTACTTACAAATATACAGAGACCGAGAGTCAGAAACTGCTTCAACACATTGGCCTCCAGACGAAAGATAGACAAAACTATACTGATAATAACAGAATTTGTCCTATTTTGCTCTTTATACCGAATTGCAAACACCCTGGCGCTTGTAGGGTTTTGACCAGAGTAAGGGCATCGCCAGGGAACCGGGAAATCAACAGATTCCTGGTTTAGCCGGGAATTCTCACAAATCTAAAAGATTTGGGCCTGTCTGTCCTTCTGAAGGTGTAGAAAACCCGCCAAATTACACTTTATCGCTTTCATTTCATCAAGAAACAAAGTACCAACTCCGAAAACTATGACGTGCACGCTAGCTCTATTGGAGCTGGATTGCGGATTATTAGCGATATTCGCCTATTTCCGTTATGAAGAATCAAATTTGGAGAAATGATGGGTTTTCAAACCGAAACCCTTAACGTTGTAACGTAAAAGAGAAAATGCCGCTGCCGGGTCTGACTCGACTCACCCTTCTTGCCCTTCTAATGGGCCCCGAGATCTTTGCTGTCTCTTATTCTGAGGTACAGAAGAAGCTCGACAAAATTGGTAGCTACCGCGTACTCCAAAGATTGGAAAACGTATCCCAGGAATTGATTCGTGAAACTACCAAGAGTGGAAAGACCGATAAGGAACTAGCGCGAGAACTGGCCAGAACCCGTCTGCTACTCTCTGGAGCATCTCCCCAGAATGTTATAGATTCTTCAGCCTCTTCTACTCAAAGCGTGATGAGTAGATTGCAGGGAATCGTAACTGAATTAAGAGATTCAGGAGCCATTTCTCCAGCGGTTGCTCCGCCCCCCGCTCCCAGCGGAATCATAGGAAATCCATTTGGGGAAGACTACGGCGGATCAAAGAAAGTAGGTCGTCAGAGAAAGTACGATGCTGTACAAGAACTTGATCTTCGAGTTGAAAACCAGGTCCGCACCCTGCACTCCGACTATGAAAATCTTGAAAATCGCTTTGAGCAGCTGCGTAAAACCTCAGTAAGAAATTGGTATGCCCCACTTCAGCTCTCAGGATTCTTTGAATTTGAATACAATCGCAGGAAATTCCAGGGACAGGCATTTTTAACATCTCAGCAGGATGAAGATTTTTGTCAAAGTCTGAGACTTGATGTGAATCGAGATTGTAAGTCAGTTTTTGTAGATCTCGGGAGATTTGATAATTCCAGAATGGTTTTAGATTTAGATGCTCCCATAGGACAGAAATTGGACTTTCATTCACGGGTCGAGTTTCGCCCCGGGGATCGAGAGTTTAAAGTACCGGAAGCATATCTAGACTACTTTTGGAAACCCAATCATGCGTTTAGAGCGGGAGTCATGCTGGTTCCCTTTGGAAACTACAATGCTTTCTATGACTCTCCCCTTCGCCAGCTTTCCCATAAACCAGCCTTTAACGAGTTCATAGTTCCCACGGTCTGGTTTGACGCGGGAATTGGACTTGTAGGTGCCGGAGTCTTCTTTTCGAGACCCTACCAATACCAGTTCCTTGCCATGAACGGCCTTTCAGATAGCAACGCCACACTTGCCGACAAGGTAGGTATAAAAGGCTTAAAACGAGATGGTATTGGGGATTTGGAAACAGACAATGATGACAAAGCTATAGCAGGTCACATCGGGCTCGATGTATCAGATGGATTGCGTCTTGGCTACTCCTTTTATGAGGCAGATGTCGGACGGTACCTGGAGGGTTTAACCTCCCTGGCCGCCCCGGTCTACGATGGGAAACGAGTTCTTAGTATGACCGGTTTTGATTGGGAGAGGACATTCAAAAACAAAATTCGATGGTTTGGAGAATACGCGGTTGGAGATGCTGGTGCTGATCCCTTCGATGAATTGGTTGATCCCACCAAGGCCGAATACCAATTTGAAGGCTGGTTCACACAGGTGGAAACTCCCCTTCCCTGGCTCGATGATCGCTATAGGGGTGTAGTTCGCATTGGTGAGGTGGATACCCATAAATTAAAAGATAATGAGGGTGATGTTACCGAGCAAGTCATCGGGGTAACCTATAGGCCGGACAAACGCACGGTTTATCGAATTGAACACCACACAGAAACTCTAAACGCTAATAATCCCGCCCTTGAGAAGGACCAAAATGGTCTGGTCTTTGGAGTCGCCACGGCTTTTTGATGAGCCGAGAACCGAAGTTTTGGGCGCTGTAGAGCATCCATGGACTTCACCTGCTGGCGGTTCCCTCCTTGAACGATGCTTTGGCATCGCCCTTCGTCACGAATCACCACCATGTTCGCCCCTGAACACTCTACAGCACCCAAAACTTCGGCCCTCGACTCATCGGTCTTT
>CAZIKF010000049.1:0-31491 GCA_964539825.1 uncultured bacterium | reverse complement strand
CTACCCATATTCGACTTTTAAACTGGAGAGTCAAAAACGCACCTTCAGTCATTAAGAACATTGGCTTCTTGATCTTGCTGCTGACGTTTTACTGCGTGATTGTTCTCGCACTCGCGGCCTTCCCCCAGAATAAGAATCTGCTGCTGATCCTTTTGTTTAGCCCTGGTCTAGGCCTCTTTCTTTACCATCAAAAATATAGAAATCTTTCCCCTCGAAAACCATTGGCTAAAGTCTGGGCAGATCACAAGTACGCTTTCATTACCTTAACTGTTGTCCTTTTTTTAATGTCTGTTCTGCAGTTTCTTGATTTGATTGAATTCAGGTCCGAACCTCAAGAATTGATGATTTGGATCCACAAACAGTCCTCTATCGAAATCATACTGACAGCCTTGTGCTGGAGTCTGATTTGCACAGGGATCTATCTTCTTTCAAGACCGACAGAATTCAAAGTCTATGTGATCGCTTCTATAGCGGTTTGTAGTTCCTTATTATTTGCCCATGTCTTCTGGATCAGCGCGTTGTTTTACAAGGTAATCCACACTTTTGGAACATCGCTTATCCATTTCTATGCTAACGGTATTGCAGGTCTACTTACCCTTGAATTCCTGGATGCTGATTCGGCTAAGTCCTTCATGGGAAAATACTTTGGCCGTACTTTACCAAACCTCATAAACCTCAGTCTTTTCATAGCGTGCGTACTAGGTGTTCCTTCTTTTGCAAGCCATAAACTGAGTGGATATTTCTATGACAGGATCGAACCCATTCCCCTGGAGCAGTATTCCATTCCATCATTTCTGAATCCAAATTACCTCGATGGACATGCTTATGGTGAAAGAATTCGTTACCAACTCTCTAAGATTCTTTTAGAAGGCTCCTCTAATACTTATTTGGTTTTACAAGATCACCTCAAACACAACAAGGACCTGGTACATACCCTGGCCGGTGATCTCTACACTCTAGAAGACACTCATATAGATTCATTTCCCCTGGAAGATGAATGGGTTGAAGAGCTTAAGAAAAAGGAATTGTTTCGCCCCATCGAGCCTGACTGGGACGTATTGATCTCAATGGCTAAACATCAAGGTGATCTATCTGATTATCAACAGGCAATTGCAGAATTCAAATCCAAATTCTCTGAAGTTCATTATGGAAAATTGCCTGATATTTCCACCCTGCACTCCCTATTGCTAGTCCAGGAAGCGTTTTCACTGAAGCTAATCTATTTTCAGCCCGAGCTTGAAAGCATAGATCGGCTACACAAGCTTGGAGTGACTCCGGGCATGCGAATCTCTCTTTCTGGAAAGTCTCAGTGGTGCGCCGTTCTTAAAACCTTCGAACCTCAACGCATGGCTCTACTGAGATGTGAAATTGAAAATGATGCACATAATCGCCTCAGGCATATTTTTGATGCTGGTCAAGAACAAGAAAATGCTATCGAAATTTTATCCAGGACTTTGGTTTTTCTTCCCTTATCCTATCTTGAAGGAATTATCCAAAGTTCCAACTCGTTGGTCGTAGCATTTCTAAATCAGCATAAGTTGAAGGAACTTGAAAATCTTAATCTCCTTGTGGATCAAGATCAATTTAGGAGGGCTGCCAATCTTGATCATCTATCCCCAGACCAATTATCCCATGAACTCATTCAAAAACATGGTACTGAGAAACAGACTCATCAGGGGCTATTTGCCAAAAAGGCAATCGAGTTTTACTTGAAATTTGATGACCTTGATTTGGAAGATCTATTCGAGTCCAGAAATATAATCAGCCCGGACCAGCGCTCAAAAGGCATTCTGTCGATTCTTCAGGACTCCGAACTTACCCTCTCTGAAAAAATAGAATTAGCCGGAACTCTTAGCCAAAAAGGCCCGGCACTACCCCCTGGATTTGATAAGGTTCTACTTCAGCTTGTAGGTAAGAAACCTCCAGAGTTCTTTGATAAATTGGGTTGCGGTTCCGGATTTAAGATTGGACTACAATTACAACTTCAAGGACATTTTGATCTGGCAGAACCCTATCTAAGGCTGCCTTACTACCGACATCCTCAATCAAAAAAATATGATCTCTGGTACCAAATTAATCGAATTAAGCGCAATTTATCCCCCTTAGATCTCCAGGGCAGCATGAAGAAGGAAGGTGGGCTTTATCTCTACTATAGAACACTCGCAGATCTCCAATTGGAAAATAAGCAAGAAGCCAGGGGTCGGCTCAACCAGGTCTTAAAGAAGGACCGCCACAATAGTATGGCTTTACACTTAATGGCGAAGTACTTTGATCAACCCATTGATACAAAGTTTTATTTTCCCAATATGAAGGGATTTTGAAATTGCTTAAGCCAATCTCCTTCTGGAAGTATTCCCTCTATAGCTGCTCCCTTGGCCCAGTATACTGGCTTTCCATCGCACAGACAGCCAGGGCTGCTGTTTGGCCCCTTCGAATACTCACACTAATGGCTCTTTTCGGGCTAGGTCTCAGTTGTAGCTTATCCCTAACACTCCGATTCGATCCAGGAACCATAGCCCTCTCTTATATACCGCCATTCCTATTCTTTTTCATACTCATCTATCTAATAAATTGGATCTACAATGATCGTCACAAGCAGAAAGGACAAGACTCAAACCTACGCTATAGTCTCAGCAAGAGCTTTATTTGGATGAACTTTTTCTCCTCTCTGGTTGGAGCGATATCAGCCCTGATAACAGTCATCCTCTATTGGCTATTCTCAGAATATGTAACGGTCACCATCATTCCTGGCACCAGTGTATCGATCATCTGGATCATCATCGGAACCGTGATTGGCGCAATCTATGGATTCTTCCGTAAGACTTTTCTTCAACTCGAGATGAGGCCATTCATTACAATTCTCTTCTTTTCTCTCAGTTACATTTTTTTCTGTGAATTTCTCAACCTAACACTTGTGAACTACCCGATCGACCGCTTGAGTCCCCTGAAGTATCCCCTGCACTCATTGAGCCGTATTAGCTACCAGGGTCTTAGTATTTTCGGATTCATGCTCATTTTCTATTTCTTTCTAAAGCGCATCAGCTGTGGTTCTTCCTATCTAAGGACAACCCTGAGCGCATTTTTCTGGACCCTCTGCATGGTCTTGCATGTGCTCGTCCTCGCTCAACATTCAACCGCTCTATATATTACTTACGCCAGCGTTTTAGAGAGCCAGGGAAATTTTACCGATGCCAAAAATATGTATGCCCAGGCGATTCCTTATCTAAGAAATGATGAGTTTAATGCTTCACTGCTGCATAGGCAGGGCGTTCTGGAAGTTCTTGATTCACGTCCGAACCATGCCTTAAAGATCTTTAAGCAGGTTGTAGCCGAGCACACAGAATTTGAAGACGACTTCCAAAAGTCCAAAGATTACATCAAAGCCTACAAGCAACAGAAGTCAAAGCCTAAAGAATCACAGATCCTCAAGCTAAAATATAGAACTTTCCAACAAGCTGCTTCTTGCTTTCCTAATTCACTGGCCCTGGTTTTGAATTATTTCCAAAAAGCTCCCATTTCCACCCGGGAGCTTAGTTACCTCATCAAAGAAGGATTCCACCAGGGAACTTTTATTTGGAAGGCACAAAGCTACCTTGAAAAGAAGGATTATCAACTCTTCACAAGCTATTGGCATGACTCCCAAACCGTCATGAACCTGATTGACCATGGATTTCCTGTACTAATCTATGTTCCCCAGCATGTGTATGCGGTTTATGGTTACGACAGACAGTTTAAGATTTTCTTTTCTTACGATACCGCCAAACAGAATCGCTGGGACGACAAGCCTTTTAAGAGTTTCATGGAAGAATGGATGAAAAGTTCATTTCTAATGAGCGTAGTCGTTCCCAAAATAAGAGTTCCCGAGCTAATGCGGTTAGCGCCAAATGTTTTCTTGAGATCGGATTTTTATAACCAAATGCAGAAGCTGGATTTATCACAGTATTATTCTCAAAAAGATAACTTCTGGATAGATTTTGACAAGTATCGTGAAGCACCTAAGGCTGGGCTGGCAGCCATCATTCTAGATAGCCTGCCTTTGAGCAGAGAGATCAACAAAGACATTTCCTGGGAACCGGATGTCTGGGCTGAACAGATTAAGCCTCTTTTTCAAAACAGCTGGGCCAGGCATTGGAGGGTTGCTCAGAAGACCTCACTCTTTCTTGCTAGTAAGGGACAAAATCAAGAAGCCTATGATCTCATTAAGAGGTTTGAAAGAAATCTTAAGGAGGAATCTGAACCCCTGACTGCCGACCTATTTCTGATCAAATTAGCACTCGCAAAGAGAGTCGATGATGAAGATTCTGCCACTGAACTCGAACTCCAGTTAATTGGTGAAGCCGAAAAAGAGGACTGGGATAGTAGTTATTGGGGACATGTACAGAGGGCACGAAGGTTGCAATCACGTGGAGAAACCAGGGCACTCATCGGACTCCTTAGCCCAATCGTTCAAAAGATCAGCCCGAACCGATACGATCATAAAAAGTCTTTTTACGAGATCTTAAACATACTCAAACAAGTCTGCTGCGCTGAGCCAAAGTCAATCACTGATGAGAATCTCCTGTTTCAGCTTAAAATTTCCTGGATCGGCTACGGAATTCCTCTGGGGTGCACCACCGAAGTAGATAGACTCTGAAGAACTGGCAAGAGGCGGGCTCCGTTGATTCGGTTTCGTGAGGGCTGATCTTCTCAGGGGGTTCGAGAAGTAGTGAAGGTCAGTGCTTCGTGAGGAGGACGTGGCATAGTCACGTTCGACGAGGGAAGGGCTGAGATTTGCTGCTTATCGAGCGCGCTGGGTGATCAGCACTCGCGAAACCGGATCAACGGAGCTTTTCTCCGAGTTTGATATACTTCATGTAGAGGTCTTTGTACTCTTCCGAGTCCATTTTACCCTGTACATTCATGTCAAGAAGTTGCTTGTAGATCTTCTTGCGCTCTTCCCGGATGGAAGCATTATCGTAGCGGTTTGTAAACGCCATTGTGGATTTAGGCTGCTGTACGCTAACGGGAGTAGCCGAAGGACTGGCCGCGACCGGCTCTTGAATTTGTTCCGGTATTTCAGCCTGGACATCCTGGACCGGTACAGAGCTTTCGGGCTTCTGCTCAGATTCTGCCTGACCTCCCATACGCTCTAGTACATAGGCTCGTATTTCTGGAAAGGACTCAAAGAGATACTGGTGTCGATCCTTGTTTCCAGCTGCCTGAGGTCTGCCAATAACAGAGCCTTCAACCTTAGGCCCACCCCATTCGTCACGACTATTGAGTGCTAGCCATTCATTAATGAGGCTCTTTCCCTTGGCAGTCGTCCACTGGTTATTGACGACCGGCTCCTGAGTGGCTTCTTCAGAGCCCACATTGGTCGATTCTTCAGAGAATGCCAACAATTCCTTATAGCGATCTTCAATCTTTGTGTAATAAGATTCGATCTCCTGCTGCTTTTGTAGATAGGGGGCAAAATTTGCTTCGTACTTTTCTGATAAACCCTGCGAATTAAGCTGTTCACGAACTTGCATGAGCTGAAGAAAGGTTTCATTGTTCGCTTCAACTGAGGCTTGCATGTTTTGAATCATTTCATCCAGTTTCTTTTTCGTAGCGGCGTCTGAAATATTCTTCAACTGGTTTTGAAAAGTAAGGGTCTCATTGACAGAGGCTATTACAGCGTTTTGTGACTGGTTTGTTTTCTCAAGCAAGGCTGTGATCTGAGCTTCAACGTTTGGATCTACTTTTTTCCCACCACCAAACCATCCCATGACTGTTTGCCAGAGGTCTCCCAGCATCCCTGCTTCTACCTGGGGAGTCGCGAATAGCCCCCCGTATAGTATCAGAGACCCTAAAAACACTTGGCGTAAAATTCTGGTATTGATTCGTAGCATCTGTATCTATCTACGTAGGTGGATGACAAAAGGTTTCCGATGAGAGCATTTCAATTCTCAAGAAAGTCTTTTATGGCCGCACGCACTGTGGCTCGATTTCCCCAATTTTCCCAGTCAACCCAGTGATCAACCCCCGCCCCCCTTAGTAGAGAAACACATTTCTGATCGTAGCAGATACCAAAAACCGGTCTGGAAGAGATCAGGCCTAAGACCAGGCCGTGATACCTCATACTCAATATTCTTTCAGATTTGATGAAGTCAAGGGCAAAACCGAGTGAATCAGAATGATAGACCTGAATTTGCGAGCCTGGGTCGAGTGATCGAATCAAAGCCTCAAGCTGTGGATCTTCTTGAAAGAGAAAGTAGGTTCTGGATAGGGGGACTTCTTTGAGAATCTCTATCCACAACTCCACTGAAAAATCATTCCAACTCCGAAGTACAATCCCAAGACTCCCGCTCCTGATCTGGGGATTTTCCGGATTTAAATCAAATACAAGATCCTTTTTAATTGAAATCCTATCGCGTTCAACAGAGCATTTGACGAGGACTTCCACTGAATCCTGATCACGAACACTTATCTCCTCTACAAATTTTGCACACCATCCCACTAGCACCCGGGAGAAGTGATACCTGAATGGGGAAACTCCCTGATGCTGCCAGAGAATTCTGGTTCCCAGCAGCTTCATAGACATACAGAATCCAAGATAATAAAGAAGAGAAACCAGAGAACTCCTGTCCTGTAGGATCCCTCCGGGACCCAGGGAAAAAAAACGCGAGGAGACGCCCGCGTCCAGAATTTCTGCGAAATTAGATCTTTTGACCTCTCCAGGAAGATTTAGTTTCCCGTGATGTTTCACCAGGAATCGGTGTCCCGATCCTGATGACCTTCTAAACATCACCACGGCCAACAAATCATCACCAAGGTTTGAAAATCCAAAGTACCCAAGATGGATGGTCCCCCTTCTATCAACCTGACGACTCAGGAAAAAAAATAAGGCAACCAGGGGAATCGAGCCTATCCAAAAAGCATGAAACTCCCTGAGAACTCTGAACCAATAGTCGGTATGAAAATGGGAGTAGGTATTGAATGCCGAAACCAATGCCAGGATCAGGCATAAGCGCCCAAGAAATCTCAAGGAAGGAAATCTGAAATATGCATCCATGAAGAGAAATCCCAGTCCCCAATAGCCGAGAATCTCTCTTAGCCTGGGCCTGGAGACAAGGCAGTCCTCGAACCATAATCTCAGGCTCAACTCCAGGTCAAATACCGGCAATACGGCATGATTCGAAGAGCGATAGATCATTGTTGCTAAGATGAGGATCGCCAGTATGAGCAAGGCAAGTGATATTAGAATTCCTCGAATCCTCCTGGTTCTTTGAATGCACGCCACCGCTATCAAGGAGTAGAGCTCATAGGAAGTGATCAGAATTGCGGGAAGCAGAAGCGAAAACTTAATTCCTACGGGGAGAAAAATTCTGGCCTGAAACGCCTGGCAGTGCATCAGGAGGGAGTAGACACTCCCCATAATGATCGTATGTAGGAACAAGGATCCAGGTAGCAGAATAATGCGTCCTGGAGATGTTAATTTGCGGAGTCGAAAATACAGAATCAAGGGTCCTAGTATGGTGAAACCAAGTCCCACTGCCTGTGTCCCGAGGCTTCCCGGCAGCAACAACGCGGGAATTAGAAGATAAAGGTAGAATCCATAAATCCAGCCAAGAAATAGGATCAGGATGCCTTGGAGCCATTTACCCCCGGGAATTTTAGCAAATTCAGAGTCTTGAAATTCAAGACCCAATTTCCAATCAGAGCCCAGGAATTCTAGAAACTCCTTTACCTCTTTTTCATAGGAGCTGGAACTTTTATGAGGAAAGTCTATGACTCTTACGGACCTTTCCCTCAGGGCGCGTCTAAGTCTCTTCCATCTTCTATCAACCTTGAGTCCTATTTCTTCTTCAGGAAAAATTCTATGAACCCAGATGGTCTTGAGGCCAAGAAGATCAGTTGGTGAAACCCATTCAGCCGGAACCATCTCCAGTACGAGATTCATTGCATTGCTGATGGGAAGATTTCCTCTCGGTAACCTCAACTTCCCATCAACCTTCCATTTGTATATCAGGGAAAGATCTTTTGAATACCAAAGGGGAACTTCGGAGAGAATGCCTACAACAATCCTCTCCCTGGGTATTTGCCAGCTAAGAGCAAGTTCAAGACCCTCTTTAGAATCCACCTCGATGAGGACAGGTCTTTTCAGAAGTCTGGCTCGTTGCTGGGATGAAACCTGACGTAAATCCTCAAGGGCAAAAAGAAGGGTGAATACCCTCTCTCTCTCGTGGTAGGAGAGAAACACCGAGAATAGAATCAAGCTGAGTACCAGAAGATAACGTATAGAGGTTTTCATAAAGGTTCAAGGTACTCATCGAACCCTATGGGGTGATCCCTGAGGGATGAACCGATCGCAGGTAAGGAATTACGAAGAAGGCTTATTTGGCGGAGCGGGGGGCCTGGGTGCTCCGGGTGGTCTCGGTCCCGCAGGACGTTGCCCTGGATTAGCACCCGCTCGTGGAGGCTGAGGTCTAGGGCCTGCTCCTGGAGGACGTGGAGGTGCCGGTCTCTGCCCGGGAGGTCCCGGAGGTCTTGGACCCGGTCTGGCTCCGGGTGGTTGAGGGGCTGGAGGTCTAGGTCCGGCACCCCTGGGAGGAGCTCCGGCAGGTGCGGGTCTTCCCTGCTGTGCTGGCCTCGGACCTGGTGGGCGTGGAGGACCAGTGGGTCTGGCACCCTGGGGCCTGGGGGCTTGAGCCGGTCTTTGCTGTGCTTGCTGCTGCATAGGAGCCCGAGCAGGTTGAACCTGAGCAGGTGGTGCCTGAACCGGAGCGGCCTGGACAGGTGTGGTTCCGGATTCTGCCGCGACGATTGCCGCGAGCTTCGCTTCAAGTTCGGGGACTTTGTCAGGATCGATGTTTTTGGCCTTATCGAGGGCAATTTTTAGTGCTACCTTCTCATTGATTTTATCGACACCTCGAACACATACCATGTTTCTTCCCGACTCTTTACAAACGTAAAGCATATCGTCGGCTGCCGTCATGACCTCATGGAGAGTCTTTCCATCCTCAGGATAAGACGCTACTCCAACAGATAGTGTGACACTTAGCTTTCCAGCCTCGGTTTCAAATTTCTTGGATTCAATATTCTTGCGAAGCTTTTCAGCAATTGCCCTGGCGTCCGCTTTCTGAGTCGCGGGCAGGATTTGTCCAAACTCCTCACCGCCATAGCGTCCGGCTAAATCACCATCTCTGCAGACCGTTTTATACTCCTGGGCAACTCCCGCGAGGACAAAGTCCCCGATAGCATGGCCATAGGTATCGTTGAAACCCTTGAAGTGGTCAATATCACTCATAAAGAAGGTTACCGAGGTTCCCTCCCGATCTGCCCGTTCCATTTCATTTTCAAAGAAGTCCAGCATGGATCGACGATTATTCAGACCTGTAAGAGCATCGATCGTTGCCCACTCCTGTGTCTTATTGAACAAGGCAGCATTTTGAATCGCCATTCCAGCCAGAGAAGTAAGAATAGTAACCAGCCTCATTTCCTCGCCCCTATTTTCTGACTTTTTCTTCTCGACAGCCTCAATATTTAGAACACCAATCATGCTTTCTGTAGTGGAAAGAGGAGCACAAATATGAGTTTTCTGACTGGTGAATTTGGCAATCTGGG
The DNA here is from genome assembly GCA_964539825.1 of uncultured bacterium. Lineage (GTDB taxonomy): Bacteria > Muiribacteriota > UBA6191 > UBA6191 > UBA6191 > CAZIKF01. Next base: position 21,906 of record CAZIKF010000049.1, on the reverse strand, counting down.
AGAGGTCGGGGTTGGACTTGAGGGATTCGTCATCGACAACGATATTCTTTTCAGCGCAATATCCTACAATTCCTTCGCCCATCTTTGCGGAAAACGCTTGAACCTCAGCGGCATCCCAACCATGGTGAGCCGCTAATTCCATTTCATTGGTTTCTGGCGCGATTAGTATGAGTGAGGCTTTAGTTGCATGCATATTACGAATCACGTTTTCCATCGTGATCTCGATAACCTTGTGGGGATCAAGGGTAGATCCCACAACCTTGGCCATATTGGACAGTGAAACCATGAGTGAGGAAAGGGAGAGAACCCTATTCTTTGACTCTTCCAATTGACCGGAAAGCTTTTGAGTTTCCTTCATTTTTCGACTGAGATCTTCCTTGATCTGATCGATGGATTTCTCGCCCGCCTTGGGTTCTTCTCCTTTTTTAATGATAAAGTCGAAAATCCAGGAAACAATTCCGGCAAGGGAGGCTGCTCCAATGGAGGCTATCATCAACCCAATGTTTACGTTTCCGGCCACATCTTCGGGTTCAATGAACTCCCAATCTTCCACGCCCAGAGAATAATAACCATATCCGGAGCCTAATGCTCCAACGAAGGCAACAATGCCCACTACTACTACCCGTAAAAACAGAACTAAGGCCGGTGACATATGCTTTCGATCAATACTTTTGAACTATTCCTTACTTTTCTCTACCGGACTTTTCGCTACAAAAAGAGTTAAACAAGCCTATTATGAATGCCTTCAGAGAGTTCATGTTACCACAATGATCTCGGATCAGGTGCAAGGATTTCACCGGTTATGAGCACGAAAAATCACCCAAAGAGTCAAACCGAGAAATACCAGGTTCTGAGTCCAGCCGGCTAGAAATGGGGAGAGAATTTCATTCTTTCCCATTGGCGCACAAAAGCCCATGATGATGAAGTAAAAGAAGGAGAGAGTAAGACTAATTCCAAAACCTAAAAAACCTCCTCCCCTGGGAGAGGCTTGTCCAAGTGCTGCTCCTAGTAGAGTAAAAATGAAAATCGCGAAGGGAAAAGCAGTCTTGGAATAAAAATCTACCCATAAGGGAACCGTAGAAATAACTCCCCTGCTCTCGTGATATCGAATCAAATCGAGAAGTTCTACATACCCCACTTCAGCAGGTTTTTTCTTCTCATAACGCTCCATATCCCGCGAAGTTAAGTCCAGTTCATACTCCATCATCTCTCTGGAATCATTAACCCTGGAGACACCATCAACCAGGGCTTCCTTCCATGTGGATACCCATAGGTTCCGTAAAACCCATCCCCCTGATTCGTTCAGCGATGCGCTCAGGGCCGAAATCATTCTTCCTTCTGGCTCATAAATCACCAGGTCCTTCAATGTTTTGGTATTGAGCTCAATTTTCCCAATACAAAGAAGACGGTCTTTTGAGATTCGAAGAACCACATTGCGACGATAGGTGGGTTTTTGGGCTCGCTTGATGTGCTCTGTGAAGATTTCACCTCTGCGTTTCAGTGCCGGTGGAATCACGAGATCCTGCACCGCTAAAACAATTAAAAATACAATCAGGGAAAAGAGTAAGGTAGGTCTCAGTGTTGAAAAAAAACTGACTCCACCAGCGAACATTGCGACCAGTTCCGAGTTCCTCGAAAAGGTATTGTAGACCAGTAGGCCTGCTAGCAAGGAGGCGGTTGGGAAGATGAAGAGCATATCCTTGGGTAAGGAACATAGGAACCATTCAAAAACGACCGCGCCATCAATTTTATTCTTGAACAGAAAATCCATAGCCTTCTGCATAGGATCGAGGGCAATAATCAGAGTCGTTCCAAGGAGTCCAAAGAGGAAAGGTCCCCAAAGGCGCCAAAAAATGTAGCGATATAGGATTTTCACGGATAGCTCAGGAGTTCTCGGACTTCTCCAGGTGAGAGCGCAAAAGTTCGGCCTCTTGTTCCTGAGTTAACTTCCATGATCCTTTTAGGAGTCGAACTTCTTCAGGATTTATCCCATTAGGAGGTCTTAAAAACCTGGCATTCTCATTCGTGAGCAAATCACCAGGGCTAACTCCTTCATCGAGATACAGTCCCCTTCGGGCTATGTTCTTGACGGGCACTTCATCCTGAATCACCGGTTTTTTCCATTCTCCCAGTGCATGAAATACATCCTGACACCCCTTCACCAATTCCTTAAGCCCGTCCGGCATGATGGACATTTTATGATCCGGGCCTTCCAGCTCACAATCCAGTGTGAAGTGTTTTTCGATGAATAACGCTCCCAGGGCAATAGCCCCCAGGGGGACCGCATTCCCTACACTATGATCGGAAAGGCCGATGGGGACGGGATATAAATTTGAAAGTGTATGCACAAATCTCAGGTGAATATCTTCCAGCCTGGGAGGATAATTGGAAATACAGTGGAGCAACACCAGGGGATAATCTACAAGAAAATTCTGTGACATCAGATGATCTATCTCAGAGAGCATCCCCATTCCGGTGGAAATGATAAGAGTACGCTTTGTTGCAGTCGCAGCCTCAATCATGTCGAAGTAGTTCATGTCTCCAGAAGCGATTTTTATAGCATCAACACCTAGCTGATCGAGAATACTTACATACGAAAAGCTCAAGGGAGTCGAGATGAAGTCAATTCCAACTTGTCTACAATGATCTCCCAATTTTCCAAACTCGTCCGGGCTCAATTCACATTTGCGAAAAACCTCCAAAGCCGCCTCCTGGGAGGAGTGGAGAAATTCTTCCGCGAAGTAACTTTGAAATTTTACACCCTGGGCTCCGGCTTCTTTGGCGGCATCAATAGAGCGTAGTGCCAGGTCTAAATTCCCATTATGGTTCAAACCAATTTCAGCCAAGATATAAGGCTCTTTTGGATTTAAGAAGGAATGAGCTCCAATGGTTACATTTCTCATTCTTAACCGTCCTTTTGAAAACCGTTTGCTTTTCGGTATAGAAGAAAGACATTATATACTCAAAGTGAAGATTTTTGTCCGAACTGGCATCCAATTCGCAGCCAACCAATTCCATGACTCAGTAGAAAGCTGACCATCTGGAGAATAATCCTACAACGGCGGGGCAATTCGACTTTCGCTTTAAGCAAAGCGTGATCATTCCGACAAAAATAAAGTACGGGGAGAAACAATTATGAAAAAGCTTTTCTTATTCATGCTCATCCTTTCACCAATCCATTCGGAAGTTGCCAAAGAGGCACAGCTTCTCCTAAAGAAAGCACTGGAATTTAACGCTCTTGGTGATTATCCCTCCGCCCTGTCAAAGTTCATCGAAGCTTATAACGTGGACCAGGGAATTCTGGGGCTTAAGGATGAGGGGCTATTGCCCAATGGAACCAAGTATTTCCAACGATATTTGCGTGATAATCCTGGAGATATCAATTCATTGATGTGGTTAGCGTCCATAGCAACCATGAAGGCAGATTACCGCGAGGCAATTGAGTATTATCAAAAGGTGGTTCATCTCGCTCCCAAAACAGAGGAAGCTTTAGAAGCCGATAAGGAAATTCTTCGTCTGGAACAAATTATTCGTGGAACTCAGCAAGCCCAGGAACAAAGACGGGTTCAGGAAAATCAGGAAGTAGCCGACCTGGACCGAATCAAGACAAATGTCACACGGGACATTGAAACCAAGTACCAAAAACAGCTAGAGGGTCTAAATGAGAAAATTGAAGGGCTGGAAAAGGAAAAACAAACTCTGGCTGAGGAGGCCAGAAAGGCCAAGGAAGAGACTCAGACCCTAAGAGATGAAATCACCAAGCTCAAAGAACAAGATGCCCACCATAGAAGACTATATCTGTTCTATAAGAGAAAAGCCGGCGGCGGTGCGAGCACTGATTAGAGAAACAAAAAAATTTCCAATCAATTCTACTTCCCCTTCACTTCCTATTTCCTCAACCCCATGATTTCCTGCTGCTTTTCACTAATGGCTTTCTGAATCTCCAGGGTGAGCTTTTCAAGCTCTTCTCTTTCCAGGTTTCCCTCTATGGTTTTCAACCTTGGAGGAAGAATATGAATCGAGGTTTGACAGGCTTTGGGGAAAAGTTTGTCTTTAGAACAAACCTCAAAGGTACCATGGAGATAGACTGGAACAATTGGAACCCGAGCTTTGCAGGCCAAAGAAATCACACCTTGCTTAAAAGGTTGGACTAGACCATCAATAGAGCGCGAACCTTCCGCGAATACACCCAGGTTTAAACCAGCTTTAAGATGTTTTAGGGAATGCTTCAAAGCACCAAAATCAAGAATGTCGCGATTGACCGGAATATTACCCGCCAGTTCACTCATGGGACTAAACCAGGGAATTCTATGCAGCTCTATTTTTGTCATAAAATTCAAAGTGTCCGGATAATATCCCCAGATTAAAACCGGATCCCAACTTGAGCAATGGTTCATAACCACCAGATAGGGCCTTGGAAGTTCATTGAGATTCTCTGCACCAAATACCTTGGGATCAGTAAGGGCTAGTGAGCAGATCAACCGACCTGCGACACGCCCCAGGACATGATGAATGGTATAGATGCTATGAGTTCGCGGCTTTTGGATATTCTCACTCATCTGGAGATATGGTTCTCAATCGAGAGATTAGAGGATAAACTACGAAAATTGAAAGCTGCGGAGTATTCATGAATTTAGAAAAAAACCTAGGTCTACGATATCACCTCTGGAAAAACCATGGCAAATCTCTGATGAACCGGTTTGAACCTGAAGTCAGAGAGAAGTATGCCTACATTTTTGTCCTCGGAGATTTTGAGTCTCTTCTAAAGGCAAAAGATCCGATCCTTGTTGAGCGCGTGGAACTTTACCAGGCGTGTCTGATCGAAGGAATGATCAAAATGGCGCTCGACGAAATCATGGAACCCTTTGTCTATGAGACGAGGCTTCCATCACGTGACCACATCGAAATCGTCAGTCACGGACAGCTGGGTATCATTCACTCGATTCGTGAAAACTCTAACGGATATGGCTTTGAGCTAAGCAGATATTACGGCTCCAAACCAGAGGAAATACTGGATATGAAAATCTGCCACGAGCTAGACGACTTGATCAATTCAATAGCTGGACTCGAAAAAGTCTGGAGGGAAAAAAAGGGAAGCGCTTACAAGAAGCCTTGAGGCTATCAGTCTTGAGGACGAAATCGTTCTGACAGGCTCTCTATCTTCAGGACGGATTTAAGTCTGCGGGCTTATTCACGTTCTGCCCAATAAGAATCGCAAGCCAGGCATTCGCGATATACCAAAAGAATTCACCATAAAACTGTTCCGGCACATAGGCCAGGTCCACTGGAGCAAAGAAAGCACCTACTAGTAGATAAGCTCCAAGACCAAACCCTACTCCTTGAAAAAAAGGACGCAGCTTTCGATACTGAAAGAAAAAACCTGCCATGATCAAAACCCAGAATGAAGAACGAAAGATAGCGTTTCCTTGCTCCGGCCCGAACAAGAAAAGATCCCATTCGGGTATGGGACGAGAGACCAAACCGCTAAGGCTATCCACCGGAAAGAGATAGGCCAGGGGAAAAAGTCCAACCCCAAAAATCCCCAGCCCAATTAAAGAGAGTGGATGGAAAAACTGAGTGATCCTGCGGCGTAAGAAAAGTCCCCCGAGAAGAAAGGCACAGATGAGACGGAACCAGCCGGGTTCTAATACAGCTGCCTTCAGAGCATTCCCCACATCAAGAATACCTGAACCATATTCATTTGCACTGCCTTTCTTTCTTGAAGAGTCTTTTAGGATAGAACGGATCTTATTGGCATGACTCACCCCTGCTGAAACCAATAAAGCAGCGGCCCCTGCCACATGGGGTGCTGCCATGGAAGTCCCCATGAATAGCATATAGTCATCTTTGCCCGGGTTTTGAGTGTAAATTGTGTTTTGCAGTACCCCATCAGGATACCCATCTCCATTCTGATCGACCTGAACATTTCCTCCCGGTGCGGCAATTTCAATTTCTGGCCCCCTGGAGGAATAGAAGGTAATCTTTTCGTCATACTGTACTGCGCTAACAGCAACGCATTCAGGATATTTAGCGGGATAGCCTACAGATCTACCGCTGTTTCCGGCAGCACAAATGGAAAGAACTCCCTTCTTATGCGCATACTGAAGAGCTTTCCTCAAAGCCCGCGAAGGCATTGGACCACCAAGGCTCATATTGATTACATGGGCACCTTTGTCAGCAGCATACCTGATAGCGCGGGCAATCCCATCAATAGTTCCTCTTCCTGATTTATCCAGTACTTTTAGCGGCATAATTTTCGCCGCTGGAGCAACGCCCACCACGCCCAGCTCATTATTGGTGGACTGAGCTATGGTCCCAGCTACATGGGTACCATGACCATGATCATCGTTAGCGTGCTTATTATTTGCTAAGAAATTATACGGAGCTACAAACTCAGCCTGATTAAGGTCTCGGGCCACATTAAATTCCCCGTGTTTTTCAAAAGCCACTCCAGTATCAATTACAGCAACAACAGCGCCTTTACCAGTACTAAAGCGAGATGCCTCTGAAAGACCAATCTGAGCCATATGCCACTGGAATTTATAATAAGGGTCATTAAAATCCTCAGGGTTAGGATTTCGAAAACCACTATCCTCAAAGACACTCATTACATAGTTGGGCTCGACATGCTCCACCAGGGGTGACTTCTTTAATTTATGGATCCAATGCCTAAAATCCACAACCTTTCTTGCTATGGTCCACCGCTCAGCCTTAAAAAAGCCTGGAATGGGTTCTACATCAATGCCACGTTTTTTCTCAAAGGACTCAATTTGCTCCTGGGTGACTTCATCTTGAAAATCAATGATGAGTCCCCGGACTTCCACTTGAGAATGAGAGTTCAGGTTATTGGAAACAATAATCTTTCCGTCGGAACAGAAGATTGAAGTAAAACAAAGAAAAAATAGAGGAACCCATTTCATAAGTACGCCTCCCAGCATCAAGCCGGAATCCGGTTGGTAAGCAGAAGTTTACGGTCGACCTAGTTCAGGATGATTTTCAAGAATATACTCATAACGATCCCTTGTTACACCGCTGGACTCGTTAAAAAGAGGAGTACCCCCCAGGTACATAGTAGTTTTGGGATCTCCATATTCATTGAGTCCGTTCTCCGTAATCCAGGAATCAATGCGCTTCTTCATCTCGTCTGAGATTTTGCCCCGAGCCTGTGCACCGCCAGGCATCACAATTTTTCCGTCCTGCATCGCAGACTCCTTAGAATCATCCGGACCCTTAATACTATTGTAAGAGCACCCCATGGAAAAGACAAGGATGGAGCAAAGTGCCGCAATAGTGCAAAGAATAGTAATCAATGAGTTTTCACGCATTTGAAAGACCTTTCGGTTTCAACAAATCATCCTTAAACAACAAAAACTTCCAATCTGCCCCATCCTCAGTCACTACGACAAAAACAAGCTCAGAAAGGTTCCCAAAGATGCGCTATATTTTCATTTACCATGCGCAACATTACTGAGATGAAATGGGACATTTGGAGAAATATTCTTTAGCGTGCTCAGACAAACATTGTCTTTCGCACCCATTCACACCACACTTCTGCATTTGCTCAGTCCCAACACCTTCGAGACGTTCTCTCTGAAAACAACAGTAGCTTGATTTAGCCGTAGTTCCCATGCTCCAGTGAATCTTCTTACGGTTGTGATGAATGGGAAATAGATCTTCGAACATGCAATCCTGACAGATGCGAAAAACCCAGTCATCATAAATAGCCAAGATGGCACTGCAATCAGCACAAACCGCGGCCTTACAAAACTTGCAACCAGTGGAATACCACTCCACGCCCGCCTCCACAGCAGCAGAAGGGGTTAATCCATCAATTTCACCAGGGTCCACATAATCATCCCCCTCCACTAGAAAGTAGTGAAAATAATCCGATTCTGGCAAAAAACCAGGATCAAACTCCTTCTCACACCAATGACAAACCGGCCCTTTCTGTGGAGTGTCATAGAAGCAATTCCCTTCTTCTGCGGACGATCCACCCCAATCAAAACCGAGGGCTAAGCCAATGATTCGCAAGAATTTCTTAAACATGACAAAGCCTGGTGAAAGGGATCACAGGTTCATTCTTTCAGTACCGAAGGATCAAAGTACACTTCATTACGCGAAATCTTTTCTTGTGAGAGTTCCACCAGGTCCATACCTGAGAAAGTCTTCCCGCTTTTCAAGCATACTGACCATTTAAAAACGAATCCATTGGAAGTGGGCACCAATAACTCCCGCTGCCATACCCAGTCTGGATATTTACCAAGGAGACGGTTTAGGTAGGTTCTAAACTCATCAAGTTCAGTGATACCTCCAGGCCGAGCAGGATCAGAATAAAAGAACTCAGAAGCATAAAAGGAAAGAAGGAGCTCAGGTTGATTCCCAGTCCAGGCTTTGAGCCAGGAATCACAAAACGTCCCTAAATCCACACTGGGTTCCTTTCCAATGCTATTTGTAGCAGAGAATAAATCAAAGCAAGGAAGAGACAAAATAACGAAGTTGGTCTCGGGATGTCCACCCATCTTCTCAAAGAAAATAATTCGAGCTCTCCTAGAGTTTTACCTTTTCTCAAAGGGAGATTTGGTAGTCGACCTTCGGAAGAATCACGACAGCCGAGGGTTAGTTGAAACTTGAATTCACAAAGGCGTACGCCAACTGAGTCGGCTTCGGAGAGGATGGCGTCAGCCAGGAGGTTCGAGAAGTAGTGAAGGTCAGTGCTTCGTGAGAAGGGCGATGCTATCGCATCGTTCGCCGAGGGAAGTGCTGAGATTCGCTGCTTCTCGGAGGTCCTGGATAGACATCCTCCCCGAAACCGACTCAGTTGGCGTAGAAGTCCTTTAGTCGGCTTAGGGCATCCTTGTTGGCCTGGAGTTTTTTAATTGCCCGATTTTCAATCTGCCGTACGCGCTCGCGAGTAATCCCCATCATGTTTCCGATCCAGCTTAAAGAACGAGGAACTCCGTCATCAAGGCCAAATCTTAGCTGGATGATCATTCTCTCACGGTCGGAAAGGGAATCCATAACCTTGCTAATCTGATCCCTCAGGACACGCTTGAGGACTACAACTTCTGGCGAATGTTCTTCCGTTGTGTCTTCCAAAAAATCTCCGATAGAAGATTCAGATTCATTCAATGAGTGCTCAATAGAGATCGTTTCCTGGACCATTTGGAGAAGATTCTTAATTTGGGCTTCCGGCAGCCCGGTATTTTCAGCAAGTTCCTCAATCTTAGGTTCTCGACCATATTGATCGGTGAGTTCGCGTTTAGCTCGCTTGAGTTTGTTGAGAGTCTCCATGACATGGACAGGAATTCTCACTATGCGAGGCTGTTCCGCGATAGCGCGAATTATTGCCTGTCGAATCCACCAGGTGGCGTAGGTTGAAAACTTGTAACCGAGGGAATAGTCAAATTTTTCGATGGAACGCAACAAGCCCATATTTCCTTCCTGGATTAAATCCAGAAACAGAATTCCTCGGTTCACATATTTTTTGGCGATGTTGACGACCAGACGAAGATTGGATTCCACCATTTCCTGCTTGGCCTCGATATCTCCCATTTCAATTTTTTTGGCTAACTCAACCTCTTTTGCCATATCTATGAGATTGAGCTGCTTCAGATTGATCAGGTAGCTCTGAACAGGATTATCCATGCCCTCGTATTCAGTGGAGGTCTTCTTTTTGGTCGGAGCTTTGGGATGTCCCTTTCTCTTCGACCTCAGACGGTTGAATTTGCGTTCAGCCATAGCTTTAGGACTTCTCCGTGAAAACTCCGGTCTTGGAATACTTATCGAATCGAGTCTTGACTCGTTCGTCAGGGTCCAGGGTACCGATTTCCTTAAGATTCCGTAAGATAGCCTTTTTCACATTATCGAAGGTCATCTTGTAGTCGTGATGGGCTCCACCCAGGGGTTCTTCAATAATCTCATCGATCACTCCCAGCTCCAAGAGATCCGTAGAAGTCAATTTTAGCGCATTTGCGGCAGTTTCAGACTTGGTGACATCCTTCCATAAAATGGACGCACACCCCTCTGGACTGATCACGGAATAAATTGAATGCTGAAGCATGAGAGTTCGGTCACCTACACCGAGTGCAACCGCGCCTCCACTTCCACCCTCGCCAATTACCACCGCAATCACAGGACATCTTAGAAAGCTCATTTCAAAGATATTTCTGGCAATTGCCTCCCCCTGTCCTCTCTCCTCAGCTTCCTTTCCCGGGTAGGCGCCAGGTGTATCAATAAAGAGGATTAAAGGGCGCAGAAATCTATTAGCAAAGCGCATAATCCGAAGGGCCTTGCGATAACCTTCCGGATGAGGCATACCGAAATTCCGAAAAATTTTCTCCTCGGTTCCACGTCCCTTCTGGTGCCCAATGACTACCACAGGTTTTCCTTTGAGCTTGGCTATTCCCCCGACCACAGCATGATCTTCTGGAAACTGCCGTCCGCCGTGAAGTTCCACGAAATCATCAAAAATAGCCTGAATATAATCCAGTGTGTAAGGACGCTGTGGATGACGAGCAATCTGGGTGACTTCCCAGGCGGAGGCTCCCTCGTAAACATCTTTCCTGAGGCTCTCCAGTTTGTTTTGAAGTTGGGCTATCTCCGCCGACAAATCTACTTTATTACTCTCTGAAAGCTTTTCGAGCTTGGAAATTGTGCCTTCAAGCTCGTTGATTTCAGTTTCAAAGCCAAGAGGATCAACCGACATAGTAGCTCCCATCCTCCTCTTTGAAAAAACTAAGAATCTTTCCGAGAGTTTCCCTCATTTGGGTTCGATGAACAATTCGGTCAATGATTCCCTTATCAAGAAGAAATTCAGAAGTTTGAAACCCTTCCGGCAGAGTCTCGTGAATGGTCTGCTCAATGACCCTTGGACCGGCGAAACCAATCAGAGCCCTGGGCTCTGCCAAAATCACGTCACCCAACATGGCAAAGGAGGCTGTCACCCCTCCCGTTGTGGGATCGCAAAGAACAGAAATAAAGGGGATATGAGCTTTGGAGAGAATGGCGATGGATTGGCCCGTTTTCACCATTTGCATAAGAGATAGGATCCCCTCCTGCATACGGGCTCCCCCGGAAGCTGAAAAAATGATCAGTGGGATATGCAGTTCCAATGATTTTTGCGCAGCCCGAAAGATCTTCTCCCCAACTACCGAACCCATGGATCCCCCCATGAATTCAAAGTCAAAAATGCCGAGCACTACCGCATGATTCTGAATACTTGCGACACCCGTTGAGATTGCCTCTTCACTCTGGGTCTTCTGTTGAGCGGATTCCAGCCTATCGGTATAGGTTTTGGAATCGGTGAAACTCAAGGGATCTGAGGGAAGGATTCCCCTTCCGAATTCCTCAAAGGAATCTTGATCGCAAAGGGTCTCAATTCTCCGAATGGTTGGAATAGCTAAATGCTTATCACAGTGAGGGCAAATATAAAGCTGCTTGTCCAGATCCTTATTGAAGATCGCCTCATCGCACTGCGGACACTTCTTCGCTACGTCGGGAATTCCACTTTTTACTTTCGCGAACCAACCCATGTTCTATCCGTCCAGACCCATAACAGGGCTTGTTACACTCCAAATCATGTTACCAGCAGGTCCATAGACAGGGCAAACAAAACCTTGACAAAAAAGAAAAATGAAATTCAACTGAATTCAGCTTAATTTCGACGACCATGGAAGGTCCTTGAGGGAGGTCTTAGCAGAAGTCCGATCTTCTCTTCTCCGAGGGCTTTATCAAATTCCCGGATACAATCAAGACTACCGTCTATCTTATGATCGGGTAAATCCATTTCTACCTTATAGCCGTCACAGGGGTACAGAATCTTGAGATGCTTTTGTCCAATATGGCGTTTGGCGACAACTTTCAAGGAACGAATCATCTCCTTATCAATGCTGGAATGATCCAGTTTGAGGGCTAATTCAAGATTCCAACGCTGGCTGGTGTGGAGATTATCAAGAAGCTCCATATCCTCCACCAGAATCTGGGGTTCCTGGGTAAAATTGCTCGTGCCCCGAGTACCTGAAACCACCACCACCTGGTCATCCAAGACTTTAAAAGTTACTCTTTCAAACTGACGGGCAAAAACCACACACTCAATTGTCTGGCTATAGTCAGTAAGCCGGAAAGTGATCCAATCCTTTCCATCCTTATTCACCCTCCGGCGAAAGGCGGATACCATACCCCCTAAAACCACACTTTCTCGATCTCGGATCTCCAGAACATCTCGGCATCGATTGGGACAGGCCCGATCCAAAAACGGTCTATACTCATCCAGAGGATGGCCTGAGAAATAAATTCCTGTGAGCTCCTTTTCCCACACCAATTGCTCGACAAGGGAACTGCTAATGGATTCATCAAAAGAGTCCGGCATGTCCTTTATCTTTCCTTTTGATTCCATCAACATTTTCTGTCCGCTTTTTCGATTTCTCTGGAACTCCTGCGCTTCTCTCATGGTCGAATCCACAATGGCCAACTTTTGAGCACGATTGCCAGGAGACTCATCGAAGGCCCCAACCTTAATGAGGTTTTCAATTACCCGTTTTTGAACCGCAAATAGATCCACACGGCAGCAAAAATCTCTCAGGGACAGAAAAGCACCATCCACGGCGGCACGCTCAATGGCTCCAACAGCCTTTGCGCCTATCTCCTGAACTCCTCCAAATCCAAAGGTCACAGAATCCCCGTCTACACCAAACTGATAGGCAGGACGATTTACCCTGGGTGCCTGAATGGAGACAGAAAGCCTTTCACAATCAAGCGCCAGAGTAGAGACTAATTCTGTATGATCTTGCTTTGCCAGGGTATCGGTAAGAGCGGCTGCGAGAAATTCCGCCGGATAATGAGTCTTCAAAAATGCGGTTTGATAGCAGATTAAACCATAAGCGGCTGAATGCGACTTATTGAAGCCATAGCGGCCAAAGGTCTCTATCATCGCGTAAATTCGCTCTGCTTCCGCCGACTTTAGACCGTTTTTTACAGCACCCGCTACAAACAGCTCCCCGTGTTTGCGTATTCCCTCCAGTTTCTTTTTACCAATCGCGCTGCGAAGATCATCAGCCTGGGCCATATCATAACCGGCAAGAATCACAGCTGAATTCATAACCTGCTCTTGATAAAGCATAATCCCGCAAGTTTCCTCCAGCAGTTCTCTGAGCTTTTCATGAGGAACTTCCGCGTCTTCAGGATTTCTTCGGTTTCTATAGAAGGTTTTGTCCATGCCAGATTCCAATGGTCCCGGCCTTCCCAGTGCAACCAACGCGATGATGTCTTTAAATGTATTGGGCTGCATTTCTTCAATCACCCGGCGAAACAGGGGCGAGTCCACCTGAAACAATCCCGATGTAAATCCTCTGGAAATCGTCTCAAAAGTATCTCTGTCATCGAGAGGAATTTCAGAAAGATTCAATTCAATATTGCGGTTAGCGCGAATATGGTCCAAAGCATCCTGGATGGTGGTCAGCGTTGAGAGTCCGAGAAAATCCATTTTCAAAAGACCCTGGGATTCGAGCACTCCGCCATCATATTGAGTACAAATGGAATCGTCGTAACCGGCCAGAGGTACAAATTTGCTCACATCATCGGGAGCAATGACCACGCCAGCGGCATGAATTCCGGTATGGCGGGGAAGGCCTTCCAGTTTGACCGCAACCTCAAAGAGGTTTTCATATTGATCTTTCCAGCGCTGCATCTCTGCGGAGCTGTCAATGGCCTCCACAAGACTCTTAGCATCCCTGGGGATACTCTTGGAGATTTCATTCGCTTCATCATAAGGTATCTCCATGACCCGGGCGACGTCTTTGATTACAGCCTTCGACTTAAGAGTTCCAAAGGTGATGATTTGAGCGACTTTTTCCGCTCCATAGCGATCTTTTACATACTGAATCACTTCATCTCGCCGGCGAACGCAAAAATCTATATCAATATCAGGCATGGAGATTCGGTTGGGATTGAGGAATCGCTCAAAAAAGAGCTCATATTCCATCGGATCAATATCCGTAATTCCCAGTAGATAGGACACAATAGACCCGGCCGCAGACCCTCTTCCAGGTCCAACGGGAATACCCTTCTCCTTGGCCGCCTGGATAAAGTCTGACACGATCAAAAAGTAGGCCGGAAAACCCATATCCGAGATTACTTTGAGCTCATGATCCAGTCTTTCCTGATGAGACTTTGGGAATGTACTGAAACGCTTTGGAGACGCTTCTTCACAAAGCTTGCGCAAATAACTGGATTCATTGAAGCCATCGGGAATATCAAATTCAGGTAGATGAAGCTGATCAAAAGTCAGCTCCACATCACAGGAGTCGAGAACCTCCAGAGTTCTTTCACAAGCATCCTCAAACCCTTTCATCCGTTCATACATCTCCGCGGCTGACTTGAAGTAGAACTCCCTGCTGACAAAGCGAGGCCGACGGGGATCGGAAACTGTCATCTTCTCATCGATAGCCATGAGGATTTCATGAGCCGTTGAATCTTCCGGACGGTTATAATAGGTATCATTCGTTGCGATGAGGGGAATTGAGGTTTCCTTGGAAAGGGCACGAAAGACCTCGTTGAGTTCACGATCTTCAGCAAGCCCATGGTCTACAATCTCAAGGTAAAGATGACCCTTATCAATCTGCTCCTTTTTTTCTGAGATGAAGCGCAAAGCCCCTTCTCGATCACCTCTTTTTAGAAGAGAAGCTACCAGCCCCTTTTTCTGCGCCATGATCACAACAAGGTCTGAACAATGTTTCGCGAAAAGGGTTTCATCAACACGGGGCAGGAAATGAAATCCCTCATTCCACCCAAGGGAACTCATTTTCATCAGGTTTTGATACCCGGCATAGTTCCTGGCCAGAAGAACCAGGGAATGATTTTCATATAAGTCCGGAATTTTACGGGAATCCATCGGACCTGTAGTCAGGATCAACTCGGTACCCAGAAGCGGTTTAATCTTACCTTCAGAGGCCTTATAGAATTCGACGGCGCAAAACATATTACCCAGGTCGGTGATAGCCAAACCGGGCATGGAATACTCCTCTGCCAGTGAAACTAGCTCCTTGACCCTTGAAGAAGATTTGAGAAGGGAATACTCGGAGTGGACATGAAGGTGTACAAAATTTTTACTCAATCTTCTGCTCCCGTCCACTCTCCGCTCTTCATAGTACGCAGGATTGGATTTACTCCGAAATGATAGGGGAGACTCCTGTAATCATCTGAATCCAAAATGAGAAGGTCCGCATCTTTTCCCTTCTCAAGGGAGCCTACTCGCTCCTGAATTCCCAGCGAGCATGCGGCATTGAAGGTTGACGCTACCAGGGCTTCTTCCGGACTCATTTTTAACATCAAACCTGCCAGGCTGATAATCATGGGCATGGATTCTGTATAACAGCTTCCCGGGTTACAGTCTGTAGCCAGAGCAATGGGGATATCCATCGAAATCATCTTGCGCGCAGGCGCATATGATTTCATTAAGGAATAGGAGGTTCCCGGCAGGAGAGTCGCGATGGTTCGTGAGTTTCGCAGAGCCTCAAGACCTGACTCGGTGACAGCTACGAGATGATCCACACTCATAGCGCCCATAGCACATGCCCGTTCCGTCCCTCCAATGGGATGAATTTCATCGGCATGGAGTCTCAACCCGAGTTGATGTGCCAGGGCTGACTGAAAGATTTCATCCGTTTCCTCTACATCAAAGACGCCCTTCTCGCAGAAAACATCACAAAATCGAGCTAATTTTTTCTCCGCCACTACGGGAATCATTTCATTAGCAACCAGCTTCACGTAATCCTGTCTTGAGTCTTTATACTCCGGGGGGATCGCATGGGCTCCAAGAAAAGTTGGATGCACCTCCAGAGCCGTGAGTTGACCAAGCTCGTTGATTAATCTCAAGGATCTGATCTCCTGTTCGGTTGAAAGACCGTACCCCGATTTGATCTCAGCTGTAGTTGTACCATGGGCAAGCATTCGCTTACAGCGCATCGCGCTTTGCTCAAGAACCTCTTCATCGCTAGCCTCTATGAGCATTCTTCGCGACTCCAGAATTCCCCCTCCTTCCTGAAGAATTTCAAGATAGGGTTTGCCGGCGATTCTCATGGAAAATTCCTTCTCACGAGTGCCCGCAAAAAGGGCATGTGTATGGGAATCAACAAAGCCAGGAATTACCGCCCTACCGCCAGCGTCATAGATATCTTCAGGCTTAACTTCATCCAAGAGGCGGGAAACCGAGGACTCAGTTCCAATCGCTGCGATGACCCTTCCATCTGTAATTACAGCTCCCCTTTCAATCACTCCTACCTCGAGCATTTCCAATCCTCGACGCGGACTCAAATCGGAAGGCGCGCAGGTCACCAACTGGGAAACATTAACAATCGCTTTCATGATTTGGATTCCATCGGAATGTTGATTCCGTGGCTCCTGGCTGATTCTTTGGCTTCGGGATAACCCGCATCAGCGTGCCGGATGATTCCCATCTGGGGATCAGAACGAAGAACTCTGCTAAGACGTTGGTCCGCCGCATCCGTACCATCGCACACGATGACCATTCCGGCGTGAATGGACTTACCCATTCCAACTCCTCCCCCATGATGAATCGAGACCCAGGTAGCTCCATTAACGGCATTGATCAATCCATTGAGTAAAGGCCAGTCGGCGATGGGATCAGAACCATCCAGCATTCCCTCGGTCTCCCGGTTGGGAGACGCTACCGAACCACAATCCAGATGGTCCCTTCCAATTACGATAGGTGCCCTGAGCACCTTTCTACGCACCATGTCATTGAGAACCAGTCCGAATTTTTCCCTTTCACCATACTTAAGCCAGCAGATTCGGCAGGGCAGTCCCTGAAATTTCACTTTCTCTGTGGCCAGGGTAATCCATCGCCTCAGGGATTCATTTTGAGGAAAGGTTTCCAGAACCGCTCGATCAGTTTTATAGATATCTTCAGGATCCCCTGAAAGTGCCACCCATCGAAAAGGTCCTGAACCCTCACAAAACAAGGGTCTAATATACTCAGGAACAAACCCGGGGAAATCAAAGGCATTTTCTAATCCATTTTTCTTTGCTTCGCCCCTGAGGTTATTTCCATAATCAAAAGCTACGGAACCCTGCTTCTGAAAATTCAAGATTGCCTGGCAATGCTCTACCACAGTAACAGCAGCCAACTCCACATAGCGTTTTGGATCACTGACGCGCATTTCAATAGCTTCTTGAAGACTCAACTGATGAGGGATATATCCATAGAGTAGATCATGCGCCGAAGTCTGGTCCGTGACTACATCAGGTTGAAAACCGCGCGAAAACAATGCCGGTAAGACGGTACCGCAGTTACCCTCTACTCCAATGGAAAGCGGGTTTCCCTTTCGTTTTGCGTCTTCAGCCAGCTCTACGGCTTCATCAAGGTTTGACGCTCTCAGATCCAGGTACTTCTCTCGAATCCTCCGCTCAATTCGCTCGGGATCTACCTCAACACAAAGGGCTACCCCCTGGTTCATGGTGATTGCAAGAGGCTGAGCACCACCCATACCGCCAAGTCCTCCGGTGAGGGTGATGGTGCCTTTTAGAGAACCAGTGAAATGCTTGCGTGAAAGAGAAGCAAGGGTTTCAAAAGTACCTTGCAAGATGCCCTGGGTTCCTATATAAATCCAGCTTCCCGCTGTCATTTGACCGAACATGATCAGCCCTCGATCTTCAAAATCCTGAAACACTTCCCAATTCGCCCAGTCTCCTACCAGGTTTGAGTTAGCAATGAGAACCCGTGGAGCATCGGCGTGAGTTTGGAAAACCCCAACCGGTTTTCCGGATTGAACCATGAGGGTCTGATCTTCCTGAAGATTCTTAAGACAAGATAGGATTTGATCAAATGCTTCCCAGGAACGAGCGGCCTTTCCCCTGCCTCCATATACAATCAGATTGGGCCAATCTTCAGCCACTTCGGGGCTAAGATTGTGCTGAATCATTCGATATGCCGCTTCGATCTGCCAGTTTCTGCAGGTTAGCTTATCGCCAGTAGGTGGATGAATTTCCTTGCGCATACCCATACTCCATTTATATGTCCAAACGCATTTGGTTTGCCCGGATTCCCGGCCAAACCAGGAATCTGTAGATTCCTTTGCTCATCTGCGATGAGCTTATTTTGGTCATGAACCTGCAACGGGCATACCGTTTGCTTTTCGGTATAAAAACCTTCTCAAAATCCAAACTACATCTTATCCCACAATTTTCCAACTATAGAGGGAAGTTTGATCCGATGAATAAGAAAAGGATTTTAGTCTCGGGTGATAATCACCAAAGTTGACCCATGAAAAAACAGCAGGAACCCTCTGTATACGAGTTTTTTATGCTCGTTCTTTGTATCCTGAGCCTGGTGATGCTAACCATTGACCTGGTGCACACCTTAGATCCCGAAACCAGCAAGATTCTTGATGTTTTTGATTTTGGAATCTGCATCATGTTTCTTTTCGATTTCCTCCGAAATCTACTCATCGCCAAAGATAAGGGAGCCTATCTCAAATGGGGGTGGATCGACCTATTGAGCAGTATTCCCAACATCGATGCCCTGAGATATGGAAGGGTGGCAAGAGTTTTCAGAATCCTCAGGCTCCTGCGTGTTTTTAAGTCGGGCCGGATCATATTGAAGTTTCTCTCTAAAAATCGTGCCGAAGCTTCCTTCCTGACCTTGTCGGTTCTGTCTCTTCTAGTTTTGATGCTCTCCAGTATCTTCATTCTTCACTTTGAGCGGGGTTCTGACTCAAATATCAAGTCAGCATCAGACGCCGTATGGTGGTCATTTGTAACCGTCACGACGGTGGGCTACGGAGATTTCTACCCGGTAACTCTATACGGAAGAATCCTTGCCTCCGGCTTGATGATTATGGGTATTGGGATGTTTGGAACTTTTACCGGATTTGTGGGCTCCTGGTTTTTCACCCCTGAAGCTGAATCCGAAGAAGAACAAAGTTCAAAAATTTTGAAGCAGATAAAGTTACTTCAAGCGGAGATAGAATCGCTAAAAACTCAAATCCAGAAACCTATTCCCTGACTTCCTGTTCCTCCGCCGCTTTCTCCTTCAACTCCTGAATCTTCTTATGAATGTTCCTCTGGATTTCCTGAACTTTCTGGATTAACTCCGGCATGAAGGTTTGAACTTGTTTTCGACTGATTTCCATAACTTCGGGAAGGATAGCCATAGATTTTTTATAATAAGACCTACCCATGGGGCTCTTGAAAAAATTCAAGGCCGCTTCAAGTTCTTCGATCTTAAAATTCTTGGAATAGAGGGTTTTGAGATCTCCGACCATCTGGTCAAAGCTGAGGTTTCCCTTAAGAAAATCACTCAGATTCATCTGTTGGCTTTTGATATATTTAATGCCTTCCTCAGGCATCCCCCCTGGCATTGAACCCATAACCTGATCAAAACTCTTCATCTGATGCTCATGCATCATGTCAAATCCCTTCTGAGTCTGGCCACGCATATCCAGTACCTCAAAGAGTTCCCGGACGAGCCGGTCGACTTTTTCAGGCTGCTTACTGTTACTTGAGTCCTGCTCAGGGGCACAAAAAAGTGTGCTCAAACAAAGAAGACTAACCAGTAGTAAATTAAGTATCTGTTTCATAATCTATTCCCCGCTCCTCTTTTTATTCAGGTAAGAAGTTTTTTGAGATTCTTATAGTCTTTGCGGATAGCTGATTCCACCATTTTAGCAAGTAAAGAACCACCGAACTTAAAAAAACCACTGGCGTCACCTTCCACCAAAGTTTTAACCCTCGCCCCAGCCCCTGTGGGCTCAACGGTTCTACAAAATGAGATTGGGAAAGATCCTTCCACACTCTTCGCACTCACCAATTTCCCTGGATCAAAAGCTGTTACTTCAAACACTGATTCTATGCGTTTACCAAGAAATTTCGCTACTTGCGCATAGCGGGTCCCAACTCTGAGAGGTCCTTCCGTTAGGAAATGAGCTTCCTTCATTCCCGACTGCCATTCAGGATTTCTGGAAAAGTCTGAAATATACTCAAAAACCTCTATCGGGTTCCTGCAAATCTCGATCTCAACTTCAACCTGTATCATCGGCTAAAGGGAGGCGGTTCATCCTCTGGAATTACCACGGGAATGCGAAGCGTCTTCAAGGGCTGTCTATCCACAAACTCCTGCTGTACAAACTTTATCAGGTTTCTCTGTCCACCAAAAGCAACCAGATCCTGAGCCTCTTGTAGAGTACACCATCGATGGTCAGAATGCTCTTCATCGACAACCACTTCCTTAGACGGGTCTAGAAGGGCAACAAATGCGGGAATGATGGAGACAATTTCCTTTCCAAAATCATAAAATTGATCGCAGGTATCCGCTGAATAAAGCTCAATTGGATTCAACCCGGTCTCCTCTTTGAGTTCTCTTACCGCGGCTCTCCAGGCGGTTTCTCCCAATTCAATGCAGCCAGAAATCAAACACCAGGAGCCATCCAGAGCTCCGCCCCTGCGGCGCAACAGCAGATAAAGCGCTTCGGATCCTTCTTTTCGAATCGGTACAACCGAAACCGAATAACAGCGCATTGATACATAATGAAGCATACTGGAGAGTATATAATAAATTTATGCCCAAACGCATTTGGTTTACCCGGATTCGAGGCCAAACCAGGAATCTGTGGATTCCTTTACTCATCTTCGACGAAGCTAATTTTGATCATGCGCCTGCAAACGGGCATACCGTTTGCTTTTCGGTACCATCATGAAGGAAAAACTTGAAAGCAAGATTGAAAGCTCAGTCCAGTCCATACTCATTGAGATTACCCAACGAGATTGGAAAGAGGAGCTAAAACACTTCTACCTTAAACTGAAAGAACACCGATTTTTAGAATCTTTTCGCCAAAGTTCAAACCCAACTTTCCTAAAAGTTTGGAAAAAAATCCAATTTCCCAGACGACGGTTTTTCCTTACGTTATTCTATGCAGCCCCGGCCACATATTTCTTTTTAAGAGGAGCTGGCCTGATACGAGTTTCCCATCTACTGGGAACGGCATTACTCTTTTCTTCCTTCGCCGGTCTACTTTACCTTGTGACCAGGGCACAACCTCACTTCTCCCGGCTGCGTGAAAAATACTATCTATACCAGTTCCTAAAGGTACATAAGTTCGACCCTGTGGAACCAGAGGATTTGATTTTGTTCTGGAGACAGAGAGCCCGAGGGTTTCTTGATTCCAGGCAAGATCGTCTCAGGGATAGAACCATCACTCTTGAATCTAAAAAAGAGGACGCTGAGCTCACTATTGCCGAACTCAAGAAATTGTCTTCCCCGGGAAAGGCTGAACCTATCGCAAAACTTCAAGAACATCTTGGGACACTAGATCTCTTGCAAAATGATTCCCTAAAGGCATCTCGAGCCATCGACCACCTGCGAGAAAGATTGGAGAATCGAGTTTCCAAACTCTCAGAGATTCTCACGGAATTTCGAACCCATGAGTCAGAAAGGGTCAAAATTGAGGAACTTGAGAATAAGGTAGGAAGAATTCTCGGTGAAAAGGAAGAGCTTCAAATGAACTGGAGTGAAGAAAAAGAGGGCTTAGAGGAACAGCTCAGGGACCTTGTAGAAACTCTCCAGGAAGAACTATTCCTTTCAAAGGAATATCTCCTTTCTCAGTATGAATTGGAAAATCCCGATCCGGGAAGGTCTGAAGTCGAGAGTGTTAAGGACAAAAATTTCAGCTCAAAGTAGGGTTCGACCTAAACAATAGTCCGAACCGCCTTTCCCAATAAGAAAAAAATCAGGGCTACAGCCACAAACCCAAATACATACTTCATATAGTAACAGGGGTATACGCGGGCTCGACACCCTTCACGCTGCGCTTCATGACCGCAATGTGGACATGAGCGCGCACTCTCGCTGATCTCTTTTTCACATTCTGAGCATTTAATCAGAGACATAAAATCCTC
>CAZIKF010000048.1:0-31757 GCA_964539825.1 uncultured bacterium | reverse complement strand
ACGTACGGGCTACCGACCTTTGCAAGGTTCGTTGAAAGCTTCTTCGCAAGAAGAAGTCGATCGCAAGATCGAAAGAAACCCCCTGGTTCGCCAGGGGGTTTTTTGATTTCCGGACCCCGAACCCAATTCCCATGAGTTTAGCAGCCAATCCCTTTCTAGATGCCGTTGTCCGTCATTGAGGACCTCGATCTGAAATCTCGGTGACCTGGACCTGTGCTAGTATTGGTTTTCTGAAATTTGGTTAAACCTATGAAAGCCGTCTACTTCTTCTCTTGTCTTCTTTTTCTTTCCTGTTCCTTTTACATAGGCTGCGGCGGCGCAGATTCGGACTCTGAGGCCTCCCTAAAGACCATTGCCGGCATTGCAGCTGATGGCGCTCTGGCTGAGTCTGATGTGGGAGTGGACGCGAATGAAAATGGCAGCCTTGATGATTCGGAAGTACTCACCAGTACCAGGCTAGACGGTACTTATAGTTTTGAAATAGATAAGTCCGCAAGCGGAAATGTCCTGGTCAACGGGGGTAAAGACCAGGCCTTCGGAACACCATTTCGAGGAACACTAAAATCTCAACTTCCCCAGTCCAGCGTGACGAACCTCATGATCACACCGCTAACCACTTTGCTAGCGGAAGGAATGCCGGAGTCGAGAGTTAAAAATTTCTTTAACATTGGCCCTGCGATCGATTTTTTACATGATAATCCTCTTGAGAGTTTTGAATTGAGAAAGGCAGGGGCAAAACTCCAGGCCGTTGCAACCCTGATGCAAACTTCAAGTTCCCAGAACCTGGAA
Organism: uncultured bacterium; assembly: GCA_964539825.1. GTDB lineage: Bacteria > Muiribacteriota > UBA6191 > UBA6191 > UBA6191 > CAZIKF01. The sequence continues at coordinate 30,968 of CAZIKF010000048.1, read as the reverse complement.
TTGGTCTATGAGAAAATTGCCTCACTGTCCGAATCCACCTTCCAGACCGCTGCGTTTGAAGAGGCATTCAGTTCCTTGAATTTTAGTGACTTTTCCACAGCGGTTGAAGATATCAATTCAAGCCTGAAAGCTCTCGATTCCGTCACCAATGACGCGGCTTTAACGCTAACCATGGCAGGTCTCCTGCCAGGTGGTTTTCAAACAGCCGATGTTTTAGGAAAGGGATTCGACTACATCTTGGAGGAAAGGGTAGCGTTCATCTTATTTCGCCCTGATGGTACAGCAATACAAACCAGGGAAATTGAAAACCCTACTACGAATGGCTCACCGGTTGGGTACTCTGGTTCCTGGAGTATCAAGGAAGACGGATCCCTGGATTTCGCGAGTAATAATCTTTACGTCCCAGTAAGTGGGTTGCTCTCCTTTTCCAATGTGGCCAGTTTCCCAACCACCTTTACCTTGAATGCTATTGGTTCAAACTATTTCAAGGCCGACTTGACCATCAGTGAACCTGGAAATGAGATTACAAGCACTAACGTCAGGTTCACCCTCAGTGAAAAATGTCCATCCAACTCCTACCCGGTCTTTGACGGATCAGGCAACGTATCGTCTTGCTCCTCCGCGGCACTACAATAGCTGAGATTGGTAGGAATTTGAGCCTCAGGTCCTGATCTTGGGGCCCAGATCTCCGATATTCTAGGAATGAACAGCCGATCGTCCTACTCCTTACTTACTCTATGCCTCCTTGTCGCGGCGGGGATTCTTTCTTGTTTTTTCTTTGAAGGAGGTTTCCGAGCCCTTCTTCTGGGCACAGGAGCCTGGGGTCTTTCGGTACTGGTGAAGGCGGCCTGTGGAATTGGAATTCACCATGTACTTCTCAAGGTTGGAAAACCAAAGTTTTCGGCTGCCATCTGGGGACTATGGTCCTCAGTCTCGGAATTATTGTTCGCCGCCCTGTTTCTGTGGAAATTCGAGATCTGGTCTCCTTCGGAAGTCGTGCTCTTTGGCCTTGGTGCCGGAGTGGCGGAAATGCTGGTCATCACCTTATCAATTCTCTTTGAATCAAAAATAAAAAGGGGAGAGAAAGAGAAGAAGGAAGATGAGACTGAATGGCAGTACGGGTACTGGCACACCGTCTACGAAAGATTCTTCGCCATGGTGGGACATGTGGGCTCTCGTTTCCTGATCTGGATTGGGATTGTACAAGCCGAAATACTACCCGTCATTTTCTGTGTAATGACCTTCACACTCGTTGATGGAGTGGCCGCGTATCTCCAGGAAACGGGCTACGATTTCGAAAATCCCAAAAAGCTATTCCGATTCCTACATTTCAATGCCGCCATCTCCATCCTGGAGATCATCCTTTGCCTAATATTCTTTTACTATTAGTGAACCGAGATCGAGGAATTTTAGAGCTCCTCGACGGCTGCAAAGCACGATACTCTGCTTATCGTCGTTGAACATAGCTCTGCTATGCCCTGCCTCCTCTGTACAGGTCTAGTGCTTTTCGCTCGCCCAGGAGCTCTAAAATTCCTCGATCTCGATTCACGATTTCTCTATTGACTGGGCCAGGTCGCCACTTTGTGGGACGTCGCCGCTTGATTTCAGTATGGTAAACATCCCACAAGTCGTGGTCCCGCTCACCTCGAAGGCTGCAAAATACGATACTCTGCCTATCTTCGTTGAACTTAGCTCTGCTATGGCCTGCTTCCTCTGCTCTAGTCTCGTGCTTTTTGCTTGCCCAGGGGCTCCAAAAGTCCTCGATCTCGATTCACGATTTCTTAGAAGGTATTGCAATTACATAGTTATTACATTGAAATGGTTTTTGAGGTCACTCTTATGAAGGCTAAGATTATTCAGATAGGCAACTCCAAGGGCCTAAGATTGCCAAAATCAATTATCGAACAGTGTGAGTTTTCTGATCAGGTCGATCTGGAAGTTGATGGAAAGGTTTTGCTTATCAAGTCTTTTCCAAAGACAGAACAGCGTAGAACGAACTGGTCAGAAGCGTTCAAACAAATGGCCGAGAATTCTGATGATCAACACCTGGTTTCTGACGTATTTCAAGATGACGAGGATTTTGAGTAGCGCTAAACCAATATGAAGTTTATTTGATAAACCTGGATCCTACAGTAGGTAGTGAAATCCAAAAAACAAGACCCTGTGTGGTGATTTCCCCAAAATGAAATGAACCACAACATTCGTACTGTAATGATCGCCCCAATGACCACCAAATCACATTCGTATCCAACACGAATATCTCTAACCTTTAAAGGAAAGAGAGGCTGGATCGTATGTGATCAGATACGAACAATAGACAAAGGCCGCCTGATCAAGAAACTAGGCAAGATATCTCCTGAGTCAATCACAAAGGTAAAAGAGGTCATCTACGAAATGTTAGTCGCCTAGCGACTAAGTTAACCTGACAGATGGCACAGACTGGCTTCGTTATGATTGAATCTACCGTGGCCGGGGGTGTATCGGGTAATCGTTGGGTCCACGCGAGTCTACGTTCCGTTTTCAACGATTTGTTAGGCGCGACAGTGCATTCACCACTGAATCTTATGGGATTAGGCTCAATTCCCCCTCATCGAAACCTACAGCGATATGCTTAACCAGTTTTAGAATGCCTCCCTCTGATTTTTTGATATCGGTAAGAATTTGGACAATTTTTTGCTCAAATATCACCCAGTCTTCTTCAGAGGAAACTTCTGTATTCAGATATTGATTGGCTGGAATAAAATCACCATCTTCTTCACATGCCCAATCGCCATCTTCGCTATCAAAATTGTGTGATCCAAGAAAATGTAAGAAGTAGGTTGATTCAGATTCAAAAATCCCAACATATATTGCCGGAAAATCCCCAGGAAATGACCTTTCTTCACCTATCTTTGACAGCCAGTTTTTTACTTTGGTATCCAGCATAGTAATTCTTTGGAAAAAAAATTATCCACCCAGCTGAGAGAGTCACACCAAACGTCGAGTTAAGGGAACCGAGATTTACGGGATGGAAAAACTAAAAACAGATTTTACCATTCCGAAATCAAGCAGCGAAGTCCCACAAAGTGGAGACCCAGCCCAATCCATAAAAAAATGACGTGAATCGAGATCGAGGAATTTTAAAGCTCCTTGGCGAGCGAAAAGCCCGAGACCTGTGCAGAGGAGGCAGGGCGTAGCAACGCTACGTTCAACGACGATAAGCAGAGTATCGTGCTTTGCAGCCGCCAAGGTGCTCTAAAATTCCTCGATCTCGGTTCATTGGACTAAGAATGGAAGATAGAAACGCGAGGGCTTTTTTCTATCCACTCGAGGTAATTCCGGCTTGGTCGATTCAGGTGGTACAGGTGTTTCCAAACTTGGTGGAGGGGTGTTTGGAACGCTTGCTTCAGACGTTTCGGGAAAGTCTTCTATCATCTTGAGAACGCGTTTGTGATACTCCTCTAGATTATGGTAGCGAAACCAGTCTCCAAGGCCCCCACTTACCGGCTTGGGTAGAACGATTTCCCAGTCCTCATTAGAAGATTGCTCATCTTCTGTCTCAGAATCACGTTGCGGTTTCAATTTCTTGGAATGATGAATTCCCTGTTGCTCGCTCTTTTGAACCATTTGTGCAAGCTGCTTCCACTCCGTTGAACTAAACAAAGATTTCATGTTCGAGGGTGCCTCTGTCGGCCTTAAATTCATCCATAACTGAGCGGCTAATGGGGGCTCAAGGGTAGGGGTATCATTTTCATCATGATCCTTGGTCCACTTTTCCCATTCTTCCATTGCCTCCGGCGGATCCTCCATTTCGTCCTCGTCGACCCATCCAAAGTCGGCCTTTCTCAGTAGAAATTTCTTTCCAAAATGTCTGTAAAAAAGCCACTTCGGAGGAAGGTGAGTCACGATATCGCGCTTGACGGCAACTCTCGTATAAGGAAGGTGAGCAAATGGTTTAGTACCCGATTTATTGGTCACTCGAGATTGCCCAAAGCTAAGGACTTTTACATCTTTATGGCCAAAATTATCCAGGTACATTCCCAGGATGGCCGCGCATGCCCCGCCCAGTGAATGTCCTGAAACTGTGGTGGAATACTCAGGATCCAGGTGAAAAACAACCTTCCAAAAAATTTCCCGGGACATCTGGTAAAATCCCTTATGGAGCCTGATTTTCAGCCACATATCTTTGATTTTCCAAAATGAAAAATTGATGATCCAATTCTTTAAGTTGGCACTTCCGCGAATCGCTATTATCTGCTCCTTTTTCTCATGGTCCTTCACCAGGAAAAACTTTCCTTTGGTCTTTTCTGTTGTCAGAATTACCGCGTCAGGAAATTTTTCACGGATCGCATCATCACCCTTTTTGAAAAGGGAAAGTGTATCTACATATCGAAGAATACGCTGAAGTTCCTGCTTTTCATCTTCACTTATAGGACCACTCTTAAGCTTTTTTTCAGCCTCTATGCGGACCTGGTTGAGATCATCGATGTCAGGAGATGTTTCACAATAGAGTGGAGATACCCCAAGGCACCATAAAAGAACTACAGATAACATAATTTTCATGGTTTCCTCGTTTCTTCATTCGCGGGAGAAAGATTGGAATCCCCCTCATCTTCTTCGGGAATCCCCTCATATTCACCTGGAACCCCAAAATTGGCAATCATCGATCGGATATAAAATTTCATTCCATGTTTTCCCAGGGTACGGAAGAAATTTGATCCTGGAAATGCGGTTAACTCAGGGATATCTTTTACGTCCAATTTCTTACTCTGAACCAGATTCCACAGTTCGTTTGCCTTCTTCTCATCACTATCGATCCCCCTGGGGGCAGGTTTATTCACACCATCAAAGTGTTCAAAGTCAAAGGGTCCATACAACCTTATCACCTCACCGAGGTGCGAATAGCCGATAAAACGGGGCGGTATGTGGGGAACAATATCAGTGGTATGCATAACCCTTGTAATGGGAAGAACTGAGCGAAATATATCCGCACCCTGGCGGTCGGTCACCCGGGGTTGACCAAAGGTCACGATTTTTTTGATCTGGTAACCCATGCGCTCAAGAATCATCCCCGCCAATACGGCGACAGCTCCTCCCATAGAATGCCCTGTCATGGAAATGGGTACATCCTTTTTAATCTGATCGATTTCGGACCCCAGGAATTCATTTACAACCGAAAGAAATCCCGAATGCATGTCCACTTCAGTATTTTCATCATCACGGAAGTACTTGAATCCTAAAAAGAGGTGATTCCAGGTTGAAGTTCCCCGAAAGACGATGCGCTGAACTCCCGGGTCCTTGTGCCTGAGAATCATGAATTTCAGCCCTGAGCGAGGGAGTGTCTTCACATAGGCCAGGGGATACTGACGGAAGATCCAGTCATCGGGAAAATAGATCGCCCTACAATCTTTGGCGTAATCAAGCAGATACTGGAATTGACCGGGGTTTTCAGGTTTTCTTTCAGATTCAGAGGATACAAAAAGAGAGTCCGCCTGGACTTGAGCAGCCATTAGCCAATAGAAGACTATGACCAGGAATGAACGTGAAATCCTGGAAATCATCAGAACCCTTCTACGCAAAAAGGAACAAAAAGTTTCGACTGGATTCTCTCTCTTATAGGATATTTAAAATGGAATGATCAGGTGATTTGGAGTGTATGGTATCTTGCTTAAACCATGGGTTTGCTCGATATTTTCAAAAAAATTGATTATGAAACTCTCCAGGGAGAGGAACTTAAAAAGGTCGCCGAGTCTGGTGATTCCAAAGCTCAGTTAATGCTGGCAGATGCTTATCATGATGGAAAGCAGCTCAAACAGGACTATGAAATTGCCCACAAATGGTACTTGAGAGCGGCCCAGCAAAACCTGGCCGGTGCTCAATTTCGTCTGGGAACTCTCCATGAACATGGAAATGGGACTCCCCAAAATGACAAAGAAGCTATCAAGTGGTACCGAAAAGCGGCTGAACAGAGTCATGCTCAGGCTCAATTTACACTTGGATCCATGTACTACACCGGAGTTGGTCTGAAACAAGATGACTTTGAGGCTCGAAGATGGTACAAAATGGCTGCTGAACAAGGTCATGCCCAGGCTCAAAACAGCCTCGCTGGAATGTATTTTTATTCCAGGGGAGTGAAGTTGAAAGACGAAAAATTGCAGGCAGCACGCTGGTATCACGAAGCAGCTTGCCAGGGCATACTTAATGCCCAATATCAACTTGGTCTCCTTTATTACCAGGGGGATTCCATTCCCAAAAATACGGTACTCTCAAGAGTCTGGTGTGCCCTTGCAGCCAAGCAGGGAAAACCGGAAGCAGCCCGTTACAAGTCTCTACTGGACTCTAAGTTAACGTCCGACGATCTCTTAGAATCAGATCAACTCCTAAACGGAGATTTGAGTAAAATTCCCATGGGATTTGAAGCACCTGAGGAGGAGGAATGAGAGGAATTTTTATAGGTGGACTTCTAGCCCTGGGGGCAGGTGCCAGCCTCCTGCGCCGAAAGTTCTATGAAGAGGGGCCCGTCAACTGCGAAATCTGTGAAAAGAAATTTGTATTTCTAAAAAGAAGCCGCTATAGCTGTGATAGCTGCGATAAAACTATTTGTTCAGATTGTTCTCAAGCTTTTGTGAAAAAAATTCAGCTCTGTAATCCGTGCAATGAGCGAGTGGAAAATGAAGTGGAGAAAATCCTGGTGGTGCGCTCTTCCAGAGCAGACGGGTATCGAACCGCACAAACCCTGGGTAGAATCCAGAGCCGCCATTCTCATCGGAAACGAAAACTGGCTGAGAAGGACCTCCTTTACCAATGTACGAAAGCAGGCGGAAACGCTATTTTGAATTTCGATACGGAACGAGATTCTGAATGGATTTCATCCAACCATCAGTTTGGAATTCCCGGCTTCACCATGCAGTCCAGCACAAGTGTTTTCACTGCTGAAGGTACAGCAGCAATACTCGAAAAAGGTACAAGCTCTTCAACTCAAGAATCCGGCAGTATAAAAACTGTTGCTGATGAATTGGAAAAACTGGCTGCTCTAAAAAAGAAGGGGATTTTGACTGATGAGGAATTCTTGGAACAAAAGCGCAAAATACTAAACCAGGGCTAGAGGACCAGTAATTCTCTAGAAATCATTGAGATCAAGATGACACTGAGCAGTATGATTCCTACCCGATAGATGGTCATGTAGACTCCCGGGCTATCGAGTACAACCCTGCATTCATCCCATAAGGAATCTGGATTTCTTGAATCAGTAGATTTCATTCACACCCACCTGTTTCGACCCAGCTACTACTTTTATTATACTGAGAACTCACAACTTTTCCATGCTATCCTCGATTCTATGGGCTCAGATCCTCGACTAAAAGAGTATTCCCAGTCACAAAACCCTGGGCGGGAGGTCATCAGCGATCTGTTCTTATCCGATCGAAGAATGCAGGTTAGCGCTCTTCAATTCATAGTGAAGAATCCGGATCCAATCTTTGAGAAAGCCATACAGAGAAAAGGAGAGGGTCTCTCAGATCCCTACGTAATCGCCTCCTACGTCAAAGCGGCAGCGGCCGTGCTTGGTGAAGATGCTTTACCGATCATTGCTGTATATCTCAGGCATGCCGAAGCCAGGGTTCGCGCAAACTGTATTGAAGCACTTGAATTGAGTGGGGTTGATCCAGCACGCAAACGCATTCTTTCGGTACTAATGAATTTTCTTTCCGATCCTGATCCCCGGGTCTCGGGGAACTGTATCAAGGCTCTGTCACGCTCCCTGGAAACCGCGGAACTTACGACACTGGTGCAAGATTATTTTGACTCCAGTGATCCTCGAAGATGTCTCAATGCTCTGCACCTGATAGAACAGCTTCGCCTCACAGATGCCCTTTCCATACTGCAGACCTGCCTGAACCATGAAGTGGAGCAAATTCGAATCCGCGCCCAGGAAATCCTCCCCGTTTTTCAAGATGAAATTCCGCAGGCAAGAGAACTTTCCCTGAGGCAGAGAAAAGAGAGCAAAGAACCTTTGCAGGAGAGCGCTGAAGTTCAATCCCCCAGGGAATTGCTCAAACAGTTGGTGGCATCTCTTAGAAATAGTGATATTCGAGAGACAACCGCTCTTCTCCAGGAACTGGCCAAAGAGAGAGAAAATCCCGAAACCGCGGCGTTCCTGAGGAAACTTCTTACGAATCCAAGCCTTGGTCTTGATCCTTTTATTCTAGCTACCGCGGTTAAAACCCTGGCTGTGTGTTCAGACCAATCTGAGTATGAGACCCTATCCAGATATCTCAATCATGCCGACGGAAGGGTCATTTCCAATACGGTAGAAGCCCTGGCAGCAAGGGATGAACCGAGTTTACTGCCTTTTTTGGAGAAGCATTTGGAAATCATGGAGATCACGGATCCCATCCAGGTTCGTGTGCTAAGCAGCGGCCTGGAATTTCTCAGGACCAAAAAAGAGGACTTAGCCCTGGAAGCCATGCGAAAGTTAGCCTCCGGAGATATCAACAGCATCACCACCTTTCTTCTGCATCTAGAAAAATGGCCAGATCCCCATCAGGAATTTCAAGATCTTGTATTCCAGATTCTGGAAGGGGAAGTTCGGCTGGAAGTCACTCGTTCCTGCATTCGGCATCTTGAGGTGCATGGAGATCCAATATGTGTGAACCTATTAAAGAACTTGATTAGTGATCTCCTAGAAGGTGAAAAGCGTAGTCTTCTCAAAGATCTCTATTACTTTATGATAGAGAAATTCGGCCTGACAGCAGAATCACTGCCAGAAGACCATCCTGCCCAAATTGAACCAGAAATTAAACTGGATGAGACCTCTCTCCAACCCGAAAAAGGTTCTCCTAAAACTGTCATTTCCGGGCTCCAGCAGCGTGCCGCCATGTTTTTGAATCTATCTACTGAACCTTCCAAAAGGGCCCTGATACTACAAATTCCCCTTGGTGGGGAGAAGAAACACAAGCTGGAAATTCCAACCAAAGTTGTCAAGTGGGCTGGAATCTCCCTCGGGGTAGTTTTTCTGGTTGGAACCGGTAGCCTGTTTCTCCTCTCGTCCGATTCATCCATGAAAAATCTTAGAGGCGGAAGAAATGATACCTCCAAACCCGTAGTTTCCAAGCGCAGCTCCGGAGGTACAAATATCAAGGGAAGGGGAACCATCCAGATGATTGATCTTGCTGATGGAACGGTTCGTACCCAGGGTGAGAATGGTGAATTCGATGTACAATTTGAGAATCCGGCTCTACTCGATCGATTCTCCCGTGGCCAAAAGGTGAAATTTGTGGGCGAATTTCTTGAGAAGGATCCTGCTGATGTGGTTCAGGTTAAGGGGAAATTTCTTTTCGAAGATCGTCGACTTGGAAAGAAGAAAAAGAGCTGATTTCCTCCCTGGGAGCCTGTCGGAGATTTACCTTTTACTGCGATAGACTCCTAGACTCCATCGTATTCCTGGTAGATTTCGTCCCCACACATTTTACAGTGCACCGCGTCTTGATCATGTCGGGTTAAGCCGCACTTCTTACAATGGACCTCCCGCTTGTCTTCAGAAAGAACCAGAATAATACGCATCAGTTTTCCAGCTTGCCAGGGAATAAAAATGACTCCGCTAAATATCATTACAACTGTTACAAATCTCCCAGCATGAGTGAGCGGAGTATAATCTCCGTAACCAACGGTTGATAATGTAATTACCGTGAAATACACAGCATCGAAATAGGTTGCGATATTTCCACCCCGGAGCAGGTTTTCACATTCGTAAATCGCCGCAGAGGAAATGAAAATCAAGGTGATCAGGGTATAGACCACCCGGACGACCTGGAGTCCCATCTTGGTCAAGGTGCCGAAGAAAAACTCCTCATCCGCGAGATAGCGGAGAAAGCGCAGGATTCTCAGGGTTCGTAAGGCCTTGAGATAAATAAGGTTACCGTCCGCCACAAACGAAGGGGCTATGGAGAGAAGATCGATGATTCCATGAAAGGAGAATACAAAGGACAAGCGCTTTGGCTGAGCATAGAGCCTGAGTAAATATTCACAAGTAAACCAAATGACAATGATCCACTCGATCGTATAGTGCACCTCCATCCACCGGTAATCCTGAATGGTTGTCCCCACAACGAAATGTAAACAGGCATAGAGATTTATGCATAATAAGAAGGGTTGGAGGATTTTACCAGGAAGCGTTCTTACAGTATTTAGAGCACTGAAGAGATGACGCCTAAAATTGGTTTCTTGATAAGACTCATGGCTGTTCATATCATTAAGAATTATTCACCCCCAGAACCAAGAAAGCTTCCGTCCAATAGAGGTGCACCAAGAACTTCCAGATTTCATGGAGTTGGTCCCTGTAGTGAAATCATCGACCGATCACCCCCGGCGCAAGGGGGGTCAGCCTGAGGATGTGAAAAGGGGGTTTAGAAACATCTTCTCCTCCATTAAGGACAGCTGAGCGATGAATTTGTGAGGAAACCGTATATAGAAATCCATCGCGCCCGAAACTAAAGGCGTTTGGCCAGGAAAGCAAAATCGGGTCCTGGGCCAAGATTTCATATTTTCTGTTGGGACGAAGTACTCCTACAGCATTCTCAGATAAATGTGAAAAATAGATATTCCCCTCTCGGTCCAGTGAGATTCCATCACAGATAGGCTTGAATCCATACCGTTCTACCCTGGCATAGAGCTGGGATTTGGTCAGTTCCGCATTTCCAAGATCTTCAGCCCGTATCCGGTAAATACTATGGGAATGCATGGGACCGTAATAGACCCACTGGTTTTCCCGATCAAGAGCTATGGGGTTTACCCCCAGCCTGGGGGTAATGACCTTTCCACCTGGCAGACGCTTTCTCAAGGGTCTTCCCTCGATCTTTAGATCTAGAGTCCTGGGGATGACACTGGGATGGGCTTCCAGAACCCTCCGGCTGCTGCGCTTGAGTAAATCTACCACGATCAAGGCGCTGCGATTTCCCCTGGCCGTATCTGATATATAAGCCTTTTCTCTTAAAAAATCTACGGCCAGATCATTGAGAAAGCTATCTTCTCGCGTCACTGGAGGCAGGAGCTCAATGGCTCGAACCAGGGACTCTTTTCGAGTATCCCAGCCCAGGAGCCTGGGCTTCACAGAACCTGGTCTCCCGCCATCGAGGATCCAAAGAATTCCCAGGGGATCCACCTGGACTCCAAAAACTTTTCCGAAAGATTCGCCGGTTGCAGCCTCAGAATTCCATGATTCAGAAGGATAGGGCTTGATAGTGGAGTCTTCCAAAACTTCAACAACCTTGTAAGGAGGATTATAGAAAGCCTGGAGACTTAAAAATAGGCGATGATCAGGAGACAGTGTGATATTTCCAGGAGCCAGATTCAGTCGGTGAACTACCTCAACCTTCGAGACAGCATGGCCGGTGAATACCAGACCCGAGAGAAAAATCAGGATGATGAGAAAATAAATCCGAGACACCGAAGAGAATTCTATCACTTTCCCATGGTCAAGGTGCAGAACCAAAAGGAATACTCGAAGAGGTTTGGACTATCCCTGGTCCTTTATCTCTTTGAGGTCTGATTCAGATCCGAATACCATAAAATATACGGTAGGGACTATGATGAGGGTGAATAGAGTCGAGGCAATGAGACCAAAAATCAGGGACCAGGCCAGCCCTGAAAAGATGGGATCGAAAATAATCGGTACCGCACCCAGGGCAGTCGTAGCCGCTGTTAGTAGGATCGGGCGAAAACGTACCACCCCGCTCTGCAAGATCGCTTCTTTAAGCTCCATCCCCTTAGCCAACCCAGTACGTATGAACTCAATCAGTACGATAGAGTTGCGTACCACGATTCCACCAAGTGCGATCATTCCGATCATTCCCGTAGCAGTAAAAAATACAGGGGTTTCAAAACCACCCACCGGTTGATTCACCAAAAGATTTAGAAAGTAGAAACCAGGGATGATTCCAATCGCCGTTAGAGGGATCGCAAGCATGATTAAGAGGGGTAATAGAAGTGATGAGGTTTCGAGTACTATAAGAATGTAGATGCCCACCAGAGCTGCGCCAAAGGCAAGCCCCAGGTCCCGAAATACATCCAGAGTGATCTTCCACTCTCCTTCCCCTGCCCACTCCAAATTTACTTTTTCTGAGAGTGGGTTCTCCTGAAAGTAGGCGATCAGATCCAGGATTCCCTCAGCAGGGGGACTACCAGCAACTTCAGCGGTAATGTAGACAACACGCCGCAGGTTCTTATGAAAAATCGGCTGATCTGCCTTGTTTCTAAGAAATCTACCGATTTCTCCGATGGAAACCAGTCCTCCGCTCTCACTTCTCACGCTCAGATTTGCCAGTCTTGAGGTACGGGAATGGGCAGACTCAGTAGCTACGCATCGAATAGCCACCAAATCTCTTTCGTGGGGTAAATGTATGGAAGCAGGTTCTAAGCCCTTCAAGGCGAGAAGGAGGGTCTGATTAATGTCCCTGGTACTGACTCCATGAAGAGCTGCCTTTTCTCTATTTGTCTCGAAGATCAACTCATCATGGGAACTCTCCAGCGACGTGTCCACATCTACAAAGCCCTGGGTCTCCCGCATCTTTTGCTCTACGGTTTTAGCTGCATGGTAGAGGTCCTCAAATACAGCCTGTTCATTCCCATACACTTCTGCTACCACAGTGGAGAGAACGGGTGGGCCAGGGGGAACCTCAACAATCTTAATACTTGCTGAGTTTTCGTGTGCAATCTGAGTCAGGTCTGCACGAAGCCTTAGTACGATTTCATGACTTGGATTGGCTCTGAGGTCCTTGTCCTTTAGATTCACACGGATTTCAGCAAGGTGGGTACCCTTGCGCAAGTAGTAGTGACGTACCAGGCCGTTGAAGTCCATGGGAGAAGCTATGCCGACATAGGAATGATAATTAACAACTTCTTCAACTTCCGACAAAAACCTCTCCAGTTTTCGAACCACACCATCGGTATGTTGCAGAGAACTTCCCTCGGGAAGATCTAACACAATCTGAAATTCATTCTTGTTATCAAAGGGCAGCATCTTCAGGGGTACCATTCGCAAAAAAATCATCCCACCACAAACACCCAGGAGAACTACAGTTGTGATCAAAACCAGCCTCCTGCGCATCTTCGATTGGAGAATCCCGCTGAGGAATTTTCGAAACAGAGTCTGAACCAGAAAACTGGATTTTTGGTCATGATTCTCTGGCAAGGTAGAGTTCCTCAACAGGTGGTACGCTGCCCACGGCACGATCGTGATGGCGCAAAAGGTGGAAAAGGTCACCGTGAGAGGCACGTTGATTGCCATGGGTCCCATGTAGGGACCCATCATCCCTGTAATAAAGAACATAGGCAGGAAAGATACGATGATTGCCAGCGTTGACATGATCACCGGGGGCAGCACTTCGGAAACAGCATCCAGCGTTGCCTGAAATGGGTTCTTCAATCTCTGGCGTATATGTCGTTGGATATTATCGACATTGGTGATGGGGTCATCAACTACGAGCCCGAGGGAGAGGATCAAGGCAAAGAGTGTGACCCTGTTAATGGTATAGCCAGAGATATAGTTCACCAACAAAGAAAGGGAGAAACTGATGGGTACGGCAAGAGCAACAATGACAGCCTCTCTCCACCCCAGTGTCACAGCCACCAGTAGAACCACTCCAAGAACAGCCAAGAGTAGTGAAGTAAGCAGGTCCTCTACCTTATCATCCGCGGTTCTTCCATAATTGCGGGTAATGGTGACTTCCAAATTGGATGGCAGAGTATGTTTACGAAGTTCTTCAATTTTACTGAGAACATTTGAAGCAACGCGGACCGCGTTAGTGCCTTTCTTCTTGGAAACTGCAACTCCTACGGCCTGGTGTCCCAACCATCCAGATTCACTCCGCTTAGCTGGGAAGCTGGGCTGGTAAGAGGGACCAAATCCAATCCTTGTGTAGCTAGCAGGTTCTCGGTATGTATCACTGACCTTGGCTACATCACGAAGACGAACCAGTTTCTGGTCGCGAACTGCGATTGCGAGTGATTCCACTTCGACCCGTTTCTGAAAAAAAGGCCCGCTGCGAAGTTGAAAAGAGAGGTTGTCGGTTTCAAGACTGCCTGCATTCAGGGCAGCATCTGCCTTCCTCAGTTTCTCTACAACTTCCAGTGCAGATAGATTTTTATTAGCTAAGCGTATCGGATCGAGTTCGACTCGAATTTCTCGTGCCTCACCACCAAATAGTTCGACTCCAGAAATATCTTCAATTTGCGCGATGCTCAGGGCTGACTCGGATGCCATGCGGCGAAGATCAACGCTCGAGTAATCATTTGAGTGTAAGTGGAATGTGAGAATCGGTACATCATCTATTTCTACCGGCTTGACGATCCAATCTGAGATTCCTGGAACCGCATCATCGATATTGGACTGGATTTTGTTATAGAGCTTGATCAAAGATCTTTCACGGTCTTCCTTCACGAAAAAACGAACGGTGACCAGGGCAAAATCTTTGCGAGACATGGAATAGACATATTCTACGCCGTCGATTTGCCATAAAAGTTTCTCTAGTTTTGTGGCGACTAGATTCTCAATTTCTCCTGCACTCGCACCTGGATAGCGTACTAAGATGTCAGCCATGGGGACAACAATCTGAGGTTCTTCTTCCCTGGGAGTCAAGAAGATAGACGCGGTTCCAACTGCGAGGGAGAATAGTATGAGAAGCATGGCAGCATGGCCGCTAAGAAAGCGGCGTACTATTGCCCTGATCTGAGTAGAGCCATCCTCATTCATTTAATTTCTCCACTGCGTGATTTTTGTAACAATAGGACTTCTCCTCCGCTCAGACCGGCACGAACTTCAACTTCTCCATTCACGTCTACATCATCAATTTTTACGTAACGAGTAGATACTTCGGTACCTTCAAGGATTCTCACCATCTCTAACTGCCCTCTTCTGTGAATCGCAGAATGGGGTATGAGGATCACAGTCCTCTTTCCCGAAGGAAGGAATACTCGAGCATACATTCCCACGAACACACTCTTTGTGGTACTGAAGCCAATCTTGACCTGAAAAGTTCTGCTCAACGGGTCTACACGTGGAGAAATCTCGGATACCTGCCCAGATAGAGTCTCTTCTCCGACTCGGATTCTAAGTTCATCTCCCGGTTTGATTAGACCCACTGCGGATTCTCTTAAATGCGTTTTGAGCTGGAATTGGGATGTATCGTTAAGCATCAGAAGCGGTGATCCAGGTAGGGTCAATTCTCCCGGTTCTTTAAAGCGCTGGGTAATCAGACCATCGAAGGGCGCGGAGATAATCGTATGAGAGAGAGTGATTTGAGCCTCTCCAAGTTTGTGTTCGGAAATTTTTGTCTGCAATTGAGCCATGAGCAGACCCTGTTTGGCAGATTCCATCTGCGCCTGGGCTTGTATATAAGCTGCCTCGACAGTTTCAAATTGCTCCTCTGTTGTTACCTTTGTTTTCAGAAATTTCTTAGCCCTTTCAAAGCTCTTTTGGAGCCTCTTAAGATCAGCTTCCCGGATCACCAGAAGCTCCTTTGACTGTAGAACTGCCTTCTTAGAGTGGGATAAATTTTGAGCAACCTGCTCAACACGAAGTTTTAGTTCCCTAGAATCCACAAGTGCCAGGACATCTCCCTTTTTGACTCTCTGCCCTACATGACCTGGTAGCGCACTTATCGTCCCCATGATTTTTGAAGAGATCCTGGCTTCATTTTCTGTGGAAACTACGGCAGATTCTTCATAGATTTCATCGATCTGTGCAGTTCTCGCTACCGCTCTAAGTCTTTGAGAAATTTCTGTACCTGTGCAGTTCTGATTTAAGAAAAACAAATTCGCTGCTACATAGAAAACTAAACGTAGAACCATCAACATCTTTAGGATCCTTTTTGGTTGCTGCAAAAAAGTTCATGCAGTGTTTCAATGAGTTTGAAAATCCTGGGATCTTCTACGGAATAGTAGATACTCTTTCCATCTCTGCGTGTATTAACTACTCCTGCCTGTCTTAAAACGCCAAGTTGTTGTGACAGAGTGGGTTGCTTGATACCAACGGAGCTTTCTAGTTCACCTACATTAAGCTCTCCATCCAGTAGAAAACACAAAAGAAGAAGCCGGTCTTCATTCGAGAGGACCCCGAGGATTCGGGAAGTTTTCCTGGCACTTTCACGTAGCTCTTTGGCCACTGCCTTTTCTTCAATCTTCAAATCCATATCTCTTCTCCTACAGGTCATTCAGGGGTACTTGAAGCTATCTGAAAAACCATCCTCTCTGTTAAAAAAGAAAGTCCGACGTGGAATTTCCCTTTCAAAGAACAGGTTATTATTTAAATTAATAATATATTTAATTACAATATATATTATAATATATTGAATGTCAATAGTTTCTATCGACTCAAGGGGAAGAATGAGTTCGTCATGATTTTTTCCTGATTTATCCGTAATGATCGATATTCCCCGTACCAGGTTTGCGGTGTACAATAAAGAAAGCCGTTTTGCCTTTGAAAAAGAAGCTATACATGAAAAGAAGAGGTTTCACCTTACTTGAAATTCTGATTGTATCTGGATTGGTTGTAACGGTGATCTCGTGCCTGTTCCTTCTTTACCTTTCCTACGGTAGAACCAGTGGGGAACAAACCAAGGAACAAGAGTATTACCAGAAAATGGCACAGCTTGAGGCCAGGCTTAAACAGGATCTGAGATCAGCTGTAGCTCTAAAGAGGGAAGTTGATGGAGTCTATACTCTGGAAACAATCAGACTCTCTCAAGCCGGGACCCCGGAAAAAAAAGTAGTCGTTTACTGGGTGGATGAAGAGGGCTATGGGGTGGAGCGCTTTGATGCTGAATCTGGAGAGCGTAGAGTCTGGGACTTTTCCGGTGTTTTAGAGGAAGGCAAACGCTTCGTTTTCGAAATAGAAATCTAATCAGATGGGATTCTGAGCCAAAGTCTTAAGACGAGCGGTCAATTCCCTAAAGGCCTGTTTTAATTCAGGTCCCACTTTGCCCTGGGTACGGATTTTTACACTGACCCTTCGAATCCCTGGATTTGGATCCGCGTAGAGCCCAACCTGAATCCCCGGCCATTGACTGGAGAACGCTTCAACCTCCAAGGCCAGAGTACCCTCGGTGCAATCAAAGCTCTCCTGAAGCATGTCTACCTCATACTCAGATTTCAGGTTTGACAGGACATCTTTCAACATAGGATGAAGCATACTGGGAAACCCGGGGAAAGCAAAAATGGAGTGAATGGAAAAACCAGGGGCTCCCTTGAGGTTTGATATGAGTTGGGCGCCTGGCGGTAAATCAGCCATGCGCGATCGCTGTGCGTTGAGCCGATCCCCATAGCTTCGCTTCAGGACCTCCATGCACTCTGCGTGTCTCTCCAGAGGTAAATCAAGGGCCATCGCGATTGCGTCCCTGGTTCGATCATCATGGGTACCCCCGAGGCCCCCACTGATAAAAAGAGGTCGATAGCCATCTTCTAAAAGCAACTTGATCCAGGTTGAAATTTCAGACGGATCATCAGAAACCGTGATGGCTATTGAGGCGGGTAGACCAGCTTTCCTGAGCTCCCTGGCCATAAAGTCCTGGTTTCTATTCTCAATTTCTCCCAGGACTAGTTCATCTCCTACGGTAATGATCCCTGAACCTCTAAAATTCAACCTGATTCCTTCTGTGCCTTATGAATATAAAAGTTTGATTCCAGAGTGATTTCTCACCTATTCAGTACCTTCAAAAATCCATACTTCCAGGTCTCCGGTGGAATCAAGCTTTTTCCCGTTATATTGAAAAACATTCAGCTTTTCTATTGAATCCAGAATTTGTTTACAAGGTATCTCCTGACAGGGAATCATGAATTTTCTGGATGGGCTGGTTTCTCCCTCACTCTCTATCTCCCTGAATTCGTCAGCATCTTCCAACTTTGGAAGGATTTGCTCAAACCGCTTAAGACTGAAGCGGTGCAGGAGCCAATCCAGTTGCTTTGAACTCTTCAAAGGAAAACTCCACTTTCTCTGGGGAAGCGATCTTTTTCTTCGCACTCTTTTGGCAAAAAACTCATTTTTTGATTGTGAAAGCTTCGATTCAAGAAGGCCCATATCCGCTTCAGAGTCATAAACCTCTTTATCTTCCAGGAAATCCACCCTTGCTGAACTCATTTCCATCACTTTCTGGCGGCGTTTTTTCATTTCCACCGGCTCAGCCAGTAACATTTTGCGTTTCATGGGTACCACGGCGGCCACGGGTGCGGCGGACCTCAGGGCATCAGCGGGCATGGGAGAGGGAGCCTGGGGTGCCGGGGATCGGTCAATTTCTCGCCCTGGGAATGAACGAGATTGACGCGATAACTGTAGGGAATCTTTATTTCCGAACGCATTCGGTTTGTCCGCACTCCCGGCCAGAGCAGGTATCTCTCGATTCCTTTGTTCCTCTGCGATGAGCTTGTTTGGGGCCTGTACCTGCAACCGAATATCCTGTTTGCTTTTCGATATCCGACTGGAATCTTCTGAGATCTGATTCTCTTCGTGGGGTTCTGACATCATCACCAGCGATTCATCAGACATGGGCTCCTGCACTTTTTGCATGGAACTGAATTGACTTACTTCCTGATGGGGTACCAGGTTCTTGACCCTCTGGGAATCGGAGTTCAGCAGTAAAACGGCAGCAAAACCAGCGGCCAGAGTTGCCGCGCCGCCGATCCAGGGCGAAAGAGTACGAAGAATGGGACTGCGTTTCGAAGCGCTTTGCCCATCAATGCTCTGATGGATTCCATCCAGCAATCCCTCAGGTGGACTAACATCGGTGAGACTTCGCAGGAACTGAACTGCCTCATTGAGAGATGCAAAATGCCCGGAACAAGAAGGACATTCCCTCAAATGGAGGCGAATTTCCTCATGAGTTTCGCCGTCCAGACCTGGATCAAGGTAGTCTGAGAGCAAATCCAGAACCCTATCACAGTTCATGATCTCCTCCCAGTAAACTCAACCCATTCTTTACGCAGCATTTCCCGGGCACGTGAGATTCTTGATTTTACCGTTCCAAGCGATAGCTGTAAGACCTGGGAAATCTCTTCATAACTTAGTCCCTGGATATCGCGTAAAACCAGAATTACACGGAAAGTTTCATCGAGCCGACCCAGTACCTCGTGGACCTCACTGGCACGCTCTCTAACTTCAGCTATGTTGTCTGGTTTGGAAGAATCGTCCTGATTCTTTATTTCCATTCTTTCCCTGGAATGTTCATCCTCTGGAAAAGGAGTCTCTCTGGTACGCCGACTTTTGGTGCTTGCGAGTCGATTTCGACAGGAATTCAGGGCAAGAGTATAGAACCATGTAAAGAACTTAGAACGCCCCTGGAACTGATCGATTTTCTGGTAGAGCTTCACAAAGATTTCCTGGGTTTGATCCGATGCCTCGTCAAAATCTCCCAGAAGTCTCAATGCCAGGTTAAAGATCTTGCGATGATACAACTCGAAGATCTGATCAAAGGCATTACGGTCTCCATTTCTAACCCGGCTGACCAGTTTCTGGACCCTTTCTTCCTCACTGGGTTCACTCAAATTTTTTAGGACTCTTACCTCCATAATTATCGAAGGATACCCCTCTATCCAATTCTTCGCCAGAAGCATGAAACTCCTCCTACAATTCTTTTGACAAGTCCATATCCCGGAAGGTTCCTTTTATATTGAGCAAACTCAGGTTTGCTATGCCCTTTCAAACAGACTCAAAGAGACCAATTGAAGCTCAAAGCAGGCCCTGATAAACTTGGGGCATGTTCACGAGTTTCTTCCGTTCCATTGGTTTAGCGAGGGAAAACGAATCGCCCGAAAACCCTGGAGGTCTGGAGAAAAGAGTAGCTCTGATTCCATCTGATGTGGAAAAGCTGGTTAAAGCGGGGTGCGAATTAGCTGTCGAGTCCGGAGCAGGGGAGCGAATCGGCTTTTGGGACAGCCAATACAAGGAAGCCGGAGCCACCATAGTAGAAGGGGAGCAGGTCTACAAGGACCGGGATTTACTCATCAAGCTCAAGGGACCTTCTTTGCAGGCCATCCCATTGATGCACGGTGGATGTACTTTGTTCTGCATGGCTCACTTTGATTCTTATCCGGATCGTGCCAATCTACTCAAGAAACATAAAATCAATGTACTGGCCATGGAGGAGATTCGTGAATGTCCAAAAGTCATACCCGATGAAATTGTCCTGAGTAAGACTGCAATCCAGACAAAACTCAATGATGAAACAGATCTAGAACCTGCTGAGACCGATGTATTTGTACTGGGCTATAACCCAAGAATGGTGGGCGGAATCCGCAGGTTAGGAAACCGTAATCCTAAATCGTTGACTCTTGCACAGGCCTCCAG
Organism: uncultured bacterium; assembly: GCA_964539825.1. Taxonomy (GTDB): domain Bacteria; phylum Muiribacteriota; class UBA6191; order UBA6191; family UBA6191; genus CAZIKF01. The sequence goes on along the minus strand of CAZIKF010000048.1, from coordinate 10,660 downwards.
AAAGTCATCCCTGTTAACTGGCTCCGATTCAGATACGGTGGTATTTTTCGATTCCTACGATAGTCTTTCAAGTACGCTTCACAAGGAGCTCCAAAGCTTTTTGGGCTATAAACTGGACCTCTCTTTGTTTGAGAAAGAAAGGGGGGAAACCGAAGTCATACAGTATCGAGAAACACATCCCCCCTATCATTTTGGAATGAGAAGAATTCAGTGTCTACATGAAACGGGAAGAGCCGGAGCTGGATATGGCTTTCGTTTACTGCTGGAACAAAGCTGCAAAAAAAAGTATCCCGCCGAGACCAATGTTGTTGTACTTGGTTATGGAAACGTCGGGATGGGGGCTATTGAGGAGTGCTATGAGCAAGGGGCTCAGGAGATTCGAATCCTGGGCCGCACACATACCACCGCTGAAAAGATCATCGAACATCTTCAATGGGCTGACCTGGTGATCAATGGAGCAGAACAGCCTCGTGAACTCAGGGGAAAGAATTTTCTAATCACCCGAGATCAGGCCCGGGAGTTTCTCGCTCCTGGATCTGTAGTGATTGATTTGGTAGGAGGAAGCGCTTCCAATCGAAGTCCGGTTGAAAATATCATCAAATGTACATTTCTAACGGATCCCTTCTTTATCGAAGACGAGGTCTACTTCTCTTCCCTATGGGGATGGCCGATGATGGGATTTGAAAGAGAATCAGCCATTCGCTACAGCTCTCAGATCACAGACATACTTCTCGGAACCGAGAAGCTTATCAGGGGGCTGGATCATCCCTCTCCGGGAGTAGAAATAGCCCACGTAAACCGGGCCAAGAATATAAATTCTTCGACTGGCTCCTAGCTTCAAGGCTCATTTTATTTTGAATATTCAGATAACACCTTGCGGGCAGTTTCGCTCTTAGTCTTCTTAAGACATTGTTCAACTTTTCCTATGAAATTCTCTGGGTGGGTGTGCTTTTGTAGAAATTCCAAGCAGAGCTTGAGCGTATTTTCCTGGTTTGCCCTCGCCATAACATCTCCAACCTCTCTGATCAGAATGGTAGGGGGACGAACCCAGAATTTTAGACAGATAGAAAATTGAAGCATGGCATTTTGACCGCCAGCACCCAAAGTTTTCATAGCCTGTACAGCGAGGGGTTCTCTAAGCAAGATCATCTGGACCATCGTGACAAGAAGGATTTCACTATTTTTCCCCTCATCTACATCCATCTCCCTCATTCTTTGTGCTAGTACCGGAATCATTCGAAAACTATCTGACTCAACAAGGGCACAAACCGCTGAAAAAACAACTCTGGAATCGGCGTGATTGAGAAAAGTATGAAAGCTTACCCAGTAGTCTTCAGGACCGAGGGAGTAAATGGTATCGATGAGATGGGCAAGAACTTCGGGATCCTTTTCCATACTCAGAAACTCCTGCAAGATCCCCGCTAATAGCAGATCTCTGCCACGGGTCCTCATCTCCCTGAGTAATTTAGTTTTCTCGTCCCTGCCTTCAAATTCCATAGTGCTGCGGAGACGATCCCACAACTTCGTATCGCTTGGTGGTGACTCACTGGAGGGTTCAGAATCCATTTTCTTGGCCGTTGCCGGAGACGGCTTCTGATAAGATTCCGATTCAAGATACTTCTCGAATCGATCCAGGTGAGCCCTCGTACTGCGATAGACTTCTTTGGAAACCTTTCCCCATGAATCCAAGACCTCTCGCGCCTTGAGAGAAACCGCGGGATTAGAGGACTCAAGAAGGCTCAGGCTCAGATCAAGATAACGCTCATCACAAAGAATTCCTACACAATACAAAGCCGTTAACTGATCAACGCTTCGAGAACTCTTTGCCAAGCTTTTCAATGATTTTGAGACCTGCTCCTGATAGGAGCGGTACACCTCCGTGTCGTGCCCAAGGGCTACGATCGCATTTCCCCTGGTGCGATGATCCGCATCCTCCAGGAAAGGGAGAAAAAAGCTATGATGTCCCTTAGGAACAAATGGTGCCATATATTCTACCGCGTTAGCTCGCACCCTATCATCGGGGTGAGCGATGAATGACATGAAAATCTTTAGTTTCTCACCGTCTTTACCTTCCGCATCCCTAAGCTCCCTTAGCAAGTTTGACAGGGAAGAGGAGTCTGGAGCCGACTGAATTTTTTCAGAAACTTCATTTATGGTGGATTTTCTGGGAAGATGTAACTGTTGAGGATCATCCTTCGATTTGGGATCAAATCCCTTAAGAATTCGCTCTGCGAAGGCTTTGATTTCCTGTTCTGGATCCTCCAGGAGAATTTCCAGTAACAATCTCGCGGATTCCAACTCCAGGGTTTGGATGGCAATACATGCCAGCCGTCTCCTCCTGGGATTTGGAGCATTGATGAGCCCTTCTAACATGGATGACAGCTGGCCCTTCGGCACGGATTGAAGGGTTGCGAGAGCTTGTTCTTGTACTTGCACGCAGGAGTGCTCCAAAAACGGAAAGATTTTTAGGAGAACTTTTGGTGCCCCTATCTGTCCAAGCGATTCGATGGCGCTGGCAATAACCGTAGAATCTTCAGATCTAAGGTACCCGGCCATGCGGGGAGCGTGAATGGTGCCCTTAAAACTCATCAGCTTTAAATTGACCTGTTGAAAATAGGGATCTTCGTATTTGGATTCCAACTCAAGGGTCAAACTTAAAAACTCAGTGAGTCTATGATCAAGGATATAGCGACAGGCAGCCTTAACATGTTCAATTTTTTCACTGTTGAGGGCCCGGCGTAACTTCCGTAAGTTTTCCGGCTGATCATCGCCCCAGAATTCTTCATTGGACTGTAGCTGGTTCAAAGCCTTACGAATTTCAAACTTAAGCTGGAGGTCTGTCTCCTGATGCAGAAGCTGAAGTAGAAGACGAAGTTTGTTTGGATAATCGGATGCTACAAGGGAACGTATAGCACCCTGCCTAACCTTTGGGGATTGATGAAAGATTTCATCAAAGTCAACGGCCTTCAGATCTTCTGAAGTCAGATGAAGTTCGGAAGGCTTCTTCTTCTTGGAAGCCTGTTTAATGACCAATAAGTAGGGTGTAAGATCCATAACGTCTCTTCATCAAAACACACCACAGTATAGCGCAATACGATCCTATAGAGGCACTATGGTCAACTGCTAAAAAATCTCTTTTTTCTTTCAACCCTTGGCACTTGTGGATCTCATGTGTATGCTTTTGCTATGCATTTTCATATCTCATTAGCCCCAGGAATAAGAGTTTTGGGTATTTTGCTGGCCCTGAGCCCAGTTGAAGCCAACTTTATTAACATCCGTATTCCCCTGGAATCGAGAGTTCAATTCATCAGTCCGGCCTACCAGGAACTAACTTCTGTAACAGCCTCAGAAAGTACCCGAGCTAAATTTACACCCTCAGGTGATGGTTGGTATCAGTTGCAGATTCCCCTGGAAGGTCCTAAAGGTGAATTCTCAGGCCTCAGGGGGATCAGGCTGCAATTTGAGCAGGATCGAAGAAAATCCAAAGTCTCTTTCGAAGCCAGGCCTGATGAAGAGCCTTCCTCATTCAGATCACGACTTAATGGACTAGAATTTCGTCTGAGCACGAAAGAGTGGGCTACCGGCAAGATTTGGAACGGTAGACTCAACACCTTCATTCGTGCCAAGAACTACCGGATAAACTCCAGTAGAGAGGGTCTGACGGAACTTGTTAAGAAGGGGATGCGTCGAAAGATTCGCATTTTTAATGCCCTCTACGAGGACTCTGAATAGAATTCAGTCATCTGCCTCACATATTTCTGATTTTTATAACTTTATTAATGAAAATCCACTTGACATATAATCAAGTGGACTTACAATTGCGCGCTCTTCAATTCTTCAATAATCATTAAAAAGGACTAAATCATGAAACGCGCATTCCTGGCAGGCTTACTTGGAGCCACTCTGTATACCCAACTCATCGCATCCCAAAGCAGGAATGTCGGAGATCTTCTGGAGGAGGCACTCGCGGCTACCAACCAGATTCAGTATGTTGATTACCAGGCACAGGCTATGGCTTCCCTGGGAGTAAATCTTGTTCGTTCCGGACAGGAAGATCAAGGAAGAAGCATTTTTAAGCAGGCTTTGGAGCGCGCTGTTCAATCTACAATCCTTCCCTGGGGACAGGTGAAATCAGGAGTAATCTTCAAAATTGCTGAAGCCGGTCTCTTTGATCTCGCACAATCCGCTGCTCTATCCATGCCACCTTCCAGATTTCGCGATAGTTCTCTCGCTGAAACTGCTATTCGCCTGGCTGAAAAGGGTCAAGTAGGGAAGGCGAAGTTAGTGGTAGCCAAAATTGAGAGCCCAAGATTTCGAGCCTTCGCTTTAAATGGTATCGCGGGGATCCTGCTTCACGGTCAAACTCTTCAATCAGAAAAAAGAATTTCAGCCTATATGGACCTCTATAAGATTCCAACGGACGGCAAGTAAATCGGGAGTCTTGATTCAGGAGTCCTGGGATACCGAGGAGTTAAGATAGTTCTGAATGGCCGGGGAAATGCTCTCGATGAGTTTTAAGGGAGTACTGGAATAGCTGGAATAGCGGTCAGCCATGATTGAGGCCGCGGCCGCATGAAGCCTGACTCCATTGAATGCAGAATCCACGGCCGAAAATCCCTGGCACATCAGCGATGAGATGATCCCGGCAAGTACATCTCCAGAACCAGCCTTCGCAAGCGCGGAATTCGGGTAGTAGAACATGCGCTCCTGTCCTGATGGAGTTGCAACAACGGTACTCGCTCCCTTTAAGACTAGAATTGAAGAGGAGTTTCTTACAAATTCCCGCACTGCTTCCAACTTTTGGTTTTCAATTTCCCGTGAGGGAATACCGGTAAGTGCAGAAAATTCACCTGGGTGGGGAGTCAGAATAGTGGGGGCTTCTCTTTTACGCAAACATTCAAAAGCGTCCTCTGGAGAATGAAATGCCCTGAGAGCATCAGCATCGAGCACCAGGGGAGATTCATCGTTGAGAATCAACTCTCGAAAGTAGGCCAGAGTCTCAGGCTGAACCCCTCCGCCCGGCCCTACCAGGAGTACATTCTTCTGAAAACCTAAGACCTGCTCCAGGGAACTCTCATGAAAAAAAGATTCGGATTCCTTTAACTCCAGACCCATGAGTGATGGGACCGTAGATTGAATACTCTGGATAGTTTGGGAATTAGAGGCTACCGTGACAAGCCCGACTCCAGATTCCATGGCTGATCTGGCGGCCATGCTAATCGCTCCGGATTTACCCCTGGACCCACCGACGCACAATAGGTGCCCAAAAACACCTTTATGCGTATGGAGGTTGCGCTCGGGGAGGCAAAAATTTGCCTCAGTCTCGATTATCGGAGCATCCACCGGAACCTTTTCCATGGAGATCCCTATATCAGCTACGACAAGTTCACCGCGTGATTCACATCCCGGGTAGAGGAAGTGTCCTCGCTTGGCTGACTGAAATGTCACGGTTTTATAGGCACTTACAGCATCACCCAGAATCGCGCCGGTATCAGAGCAAATACCGCTGGGTATATCCACAGCCAGGACCTTGGGAATTTGGTTGAGTCTGCCAACCAATTCTTTATAATCTCCTGACAGCTCTCGTGTCAGACCAGTACCAAATAAGGCATCTACTCCTACTTCAAATTCAGAAGGATCGAATTGATCAAATAACTCTATGGAAACACCGCAACTTCGGCAGATATCCAGATGAAATTTCGCGTCCTCAGAAGTTGGCTCTCCAGGGTGGTAGATCCTGACCGGGCGGCCCTTTAAATGGAGATGGCGGGCAATCACATATCCATCACCACCATTATTTCCAGGACCACACAAAACCCCAAATTCCACATAAGCAGGAAAGTCTCGCATTAAGGTCCTGAAACAGGCAAATCCGGCATTTTCCATCAGGATATGACCGGGTACGCCTAGCACCTCAATGGTATACCTATCGAGTTCAGCCATTTCTTCGGCAGTCAACAAACGTGGAACATCATTCATCTGAAAATTTCTCCCTGGTCAGTTAACCCGAAAAGCAAACGGTACACCCGTTTGCAGGTTCCTGTCCAAAATAAGCTCATCACAGATGAGAAAAGGAATTGCGCGATCCCTGATTTGGACACAAATCCGGGTAAACTAAATGCTTTTGGGCATAAAAGTATCATACTCCCAGCCTTGATGCACAACAATGGTCTCAAAGGCTCAATAGCACTAGATTATCGAACTATACTTGCCAAGAATGGGGATTTCTCCGAAACTTGCTTACCTAAGATTATGGATCATCATCTCCAAAGACAGCTTCTTTCTCTCGCTCGGGTAAATCTCAACATTCCCGATCCTTTTTGGATTCAGGAAATTCCCGGGTTTGATGATCGTACCCCATTGAAGGTGCACCCTGAAAATTCTGACTTCTTTTTACACTATATTTTTCACGCGCTGAAGCTTGGTACAGACCGCTGCGAACTCTATGTAGATTATATGGCGGAAGCTACAAATAAGAGCGGACAGGAGTCTCTCACAGAACTCAATTTAAGCTTCAATCCCAGTGTTGAGTCCCTGGAAATCCATCGTATTTCCGTATTTAGAGATGGAAGATGGTACGAGATTGATCCAGAGGATCTCTACGTCTATCCGCTCGCATCTGAAAACCAGGAAAAAGTTCTTTCCAATCTGTGGTGTGTACACCCAATCCTTAGCCAATCTATCAAAGGGTCCAGACTAAGATTCAGCTATTCGATCCATACCGATCTCAGGCTTGCTAATAGCTACTACTCTGAGGCCTATACTCCGATTTTTAAACCTTGTGGATGGTTCAAACTGGGAGTCCTTCTTTCCGATGTTGAGGTTGCCCGAAGATTCCATTTTCAAGGCGATTTCAACCATTGCGAAACTCAAACGGATTATGGTGTTCTTCACACCTTTGACATTCCCTGCAAACCCCTCCCAGCCTTTGAGCCAGGCTCTTTACAGCTTCATGAACTTGGTGAAAGCCTATACCTTTCCACCATACCCACATGGGGTGACTTCGGATCCTGGATTGATAGAGAAATCTCTGGGTTTCAATTGAATGTAAAGGAACTGCCGGAAGAACTGCAGGAAATAGTAGCAAGCGCCCAGGGGCAGGCAAAAGAGGTTACCATCAACAAAATCATCCACTGGGTAGCCCAGAATATTAACTATTTTAGTGTAACTCTGGAGCGCTCCGGATATCTTCCGAGAAATCCGCAGGAAGTGTTAAAAAAAGGATGGGGTGACTGTAAGGATAAGAGTCTCGCTCTTAAATGCATCCTTGAGATGGTGGGAGTTGAGTCTCACCTTGCGCTACTAAACAATGATCTTCTGGCCCGACAAAGATTTCCCATCCCTGGATTCTTCTTCAATCATTGTATTTTGTGGATCGGAGATCCCGATTCTGGGTATCCCGTAGATCCGACATCTGTATTTCAGCTAGACCCACGGCACATACCTGATTTTAGCCGCAGTATGCTTCTTATTCTCGATGGAAGGAAGACCAAATTTATTGAAGTCGCGGAATCTGAGGATTTTAGATATTTTCAGCAGATGCATCTGCACTTAAATAACAAGGAGAGCGAACCGACGATCAAGGTTCAAGATCGCTATTCTCATGCAGCATGCGGTCAGATCATCCAGGGACTCCAAAACGACTCCAGTGGTTTTTTTCATAGTTATCGTCTCCATTTACAGGAACACTTTTCTGGAGAAATCACTGCTTTGGAATTTCAATCTGAAATTGATGAGAAAGACCGAAGTGTCCGGCTCAACGGGACCTATCAAGGAGTTAGCATGGTCCGTTCGAGAGCAGCCGGTCAAAAGGTAGTCGAATGGCGCGCGTGGCTAATCTATTCCCTGGTGGGTAAATACTTCTCATCACTGCAAAGAAATCTTCCCCTCGTAACAGAATCAGCAAAAATCGAAGAAACCCTGGAATGGGAGGGCTTTGAACCTATTGGTAAAATCCCTCGGGAAGAATGCCTGAACAGTGATATTCTGACACTGAAAACCAAAACTTATAAGGATGGATCCCTCATTAAAATGCACTTTTCCTGTGAAATGAAGTCTCAAGTCGTGGAGGCCAGCGAGGCAAATGAATTAGCAGGAAGGGTTCAGGATTTCCTTGAAGCATATATGAATGGGTGTATGCATCCGCTACATTCCTCATCCACCAGGTTGGTGATATTTCTTTGGTTACTCCTTGGATTTATTGCCTTTATTCTGCTCAATACCTATCTTTTGTAGTGTTTTCAAGAACCGGCGACTACTTACCACCCTTCTTTCTGTATAATTTCCCATATGCACAATAAAAACGTATTACCCAATCAAAAGGGTAGCGCTCAGGTAGTGGATTCCTTTCTGTCTCCAATCCAGGTTAGTAAAAGGGAAGAGATCCTTCTTCTCATGGGTCCCAGCTGGGGAGTGGAAATGCCCCCGATTACGCTAGGAACTCTGAAGACAGCCATGTCTCAGAAAGATATCTGCTTAAAAACTCGAGATCTCAACCTGGAAGCCTTTCTTGAACTGGGGGACGACTTCTTCTGGGACAAGTCCCATCTCCACTACTGGGTGAATCCAAAGTTATTTGCCCAACATCTCTTTCCTCTGCTCGATCAATTGTTCGATCGTTGGAGTGATGAGCTTGCCTATGGCCCCTGGAAATATCTTTGTTTCTCCATTCTTTCCTCCAACGTATTGTTTACCAACCACCTGGTAGAGAGAATAAAACTAAAAATGCCGGATAAAATCGTGATTGTTGGAGGCCCCTGTTTATGCTTCAGAGAAGAGAGAGAGCGCTTAAGAAGTGACTTTGACTATTTTGTAGTAGGAGAAGGCGAGGAATCACTGGCTGAACTCTATGAATTCCTGGAAGGAAATTCAAACAAATTACCGGAGGGAGTATACCAATCAAGAAGGAAAGGGGAGGATTTACCCTTTCGCATGGTGAGCGAGTTATCTGAATTTGGAGTTCCTGATTACTCGGATTTGAAACTTCCGAAATATAAACTTTCCGCGCTTCCCCTGATCTTTACAAGATCTTGTTTGTTTAAATGTCGATTTTGCGCGGACTTTAGATCCATGGGCTCTTTTAGAAAGCTAAACAGTCATAGGATTTATGAAATCATACAGAACTTTCATGAACAGGGATATCGTTCATTCTGGCTCAATGACCTGCTGATCAATGGAATTATGACCGAACTTGTGGAGGTGTTTTTAAAACTAGAAGAGGAAGGGCGTTCGATGGACTGGATCGCTCTTGCCACACCCAACCGACAGTTGAAACTTGAAGAATTAAAAGTGCTCGCCAGAAATGGATTGAAGACATTGAATTTAGGAATTGAATCGGGTTCTAATTCCGTCATGAAAAAGATGAAAAAGGGGTTTAACCTCGAGCAGGCTGAAGAGGGGTTGAGACGAATTCGAGAAGCGGAAATTAACACCCAGCTAAATATCATCGTAGGTTTCCCAGGTGAAACTAATCAGGAGTTTGAGGAAACACTTCAGTTTCTTGCCCGTAATAAAGATTATATCTGCGGTTTCACCTCAGTGAATGCCTGTGTCCTGTTGGCTGGTTCTGAGATTGCCAGGTTCCCAGGTAAGTTTGGAATCCAGTGGGATGAAGATGCAGATATGCAGACGGAATGGTTCGTCGGCGAAGAGAATACACCAGATATCAGAAAACAACGGCTTGAAATCGTCTTAGAGTGGATCGAAAAAAATGGCTATAATATGTATTCCAGCAACCGTGGAACCTGCTGAGACTATTGACAGAATGCCAAAGAAACTTAAACTTAGGCAAGCTAATTCCAGGCTGTTTCGAGGAGTTTTTTGAGCTTTTTAAAGCGACCGCTAATTCTAACTTTTTTTCTGCTAATTGCGATTCCAATGTCGTTATTCGCAGAAGGGTTGACCCTTTCCGGACTTGACGGACTCCCGGCTTTCCAACAACGCGCCACCGCAGATCCGGTTCTAGCTCCCATTCTCAAGAGATGGCAGGAAGCAGTTGGGTTCTACCTAAGTCGGGGTATACGCCGTATTCCGACCGGGTTAGTAGCTGATCTGGGAGGCGCTGGTGTTAGCGTAGATTTCTCCAGAACCCAGTCTCAAATTGATGCGTCGGCCGCTGCGGCCGTCCAGCCTCCCGCACCCTCCGGTGGTACAGATTCAACGGGTACTGGCGGCGATGACGGAGGCACTGGAGACTCAGGAGGAAGTACTGCGGGAACCGGACCGACTACAGGTACCGGGGGAACTGAACCAACTACGGGTACCGGCGGTACTGGAGGATCAGGTACTACGGGTGGTGGAACTACAGGAGGATCCGGTACAACCGGTGGTGGAACTACCGGAGGATCAGGTACAACCGGGGGTGGAAGTACCGGAGGAGCTGGCGGAGGTACGGGTGGAGGTTCCGGTGGAACCCAATTCGAAGTCCCAGACCTTAGCCCTCCCAAGACATCCTTTTCCATCAGTGGTCTTTTTGGAAATCTAATCCGTGCCCTGGGTGGAAATTCCTCAAATAAGGTAGCTCCCTCTCCGAGAGGAGCCATCGTAAATCGTACAGGAACCCGACCACCCCTGGATCGTGGGACCGGAGGCGGCACCGGTGGTGACGGCGGCGGCACTGGTGGTGACGGCGGCGGCACTGGTGGTGACGGCGGCGGTACTG
>CAZIKF010000047.1:11842-32415 GCA_964539825.1 uncultured bacterium | reverse complement strand
TTATGGGTATGTGTCAACCCTGGGAAAGAATGTAGTAAGTGAAGCAACTTACTTATAGAAGTGGTTTTTCTACGAAAGTGTGGATCCTTCTGGTCCCTCTTGAGTGTTGCCACGATGAAAAAGGTCTAGTACTTCACCGCGAAGTTGGCTCGCCATTTCTTCATTAGTTGAATGCATACGTAGGTGAGCGTATTCCTCAAGCCTATCCGATAAAATTTTGGCCTCTATGGAGTGTAGAGCCGAGTTTACAGCGCGTAGCTGGGTCACAATATCCAGGCAAAACCTCTGAGAATCGATCATTCTGCAAATCGCATCGAGTTGACCCTGAACCCTATTCAGCCTTGAGAGAACCTGCTTGAGGTTTTTATTGACTTTGAGTTTCGATCGTTTCAACTCACCCCCCATAGCGCTTGAATACCTTTACAAATTCTTCGATTTGGCCCCGTACCGCTTCGATATCTTTAGACTCCATTGCATCGCGCAGGCATCCCGCAACATGCCTTCCATGGATATTTCCCTCAATTAGAGTCAAAAGCTCGCGAGTTTCCTGAATCTCCTTAACCACTTCCACACCAGCCTTGTATTCAGAGAGAGTGCGGTCGACTTTTTCCAAACGCTGCATGACTAGTTCTACTCGTCCAATTTCACGCTTATGCGCAGGGTGCAGGGTCCCGCTACAAATCCTTACGGGTTGTTTCTTAGGCCTGGATTTCCAGGTTTGTTCGCTAACCATGATTATCCTCTCTAAAAGATGTCCGCAATCTGTCCGCGACAGCACATAGGATTTGGCGTGATGCGCCACCCACCTGAGTCTGAGTGCTCACACCAGAATATACCTGGGAGCCATCTGTTTACCGTTGGTTCCTTCTATTTGCAGGGAGATTGGTTGAAATTGACGAACTTCTTGTTGCGCTTGAGCAGCGGCTACACTCCCGGACCAGTCTGAAGAACCATCCAATAGAAGTAGAAAACATAGATTATAGTGCTGAAGCTCTTTAGTCATGGTACAAACCTTTCCCTTGCCGTCTCAGTTCAACCTGTAGATTTCTGTATATTTATCACGCAGGTAGGCGAGGTAGGCCTGAGTATCCAAATCCTTGCCAGTGACATCCCTGAGGAGTTCTCGCGCTCCCAGCAAGCGTCCCTTTTGATGAATTTTTCGATTAAGCCAGTCTCGCAGCATAGGGAAACCCCCACTAGCAAGATGCCCATCAAGATCTTGTATCTCCTCGCGAGCCTGATGGTAAAACTGGGCTCCCGCAATGGCCCCCAGGGTATAGAGAGGAAAATAACCAAAAGCGCCGCCAGACCAGTGAACATCCTGCAAAGCCCCCTCGTTGTCACTGCCTGGTCGTACGCCGATCAAATGTTCTGATTTTTCATTCCAAATCCTCGGAATATCTTCTGTTTTAAGTGCCCCCGAGAACAGGTCTCTTTCGATCTCGTAACGCAGCATAATATGGAGCGGATAGCATAATTCGTCAGCGCTTGTACGGATGCAACCGGGACTCACGCGATTAAAGCTTCGGTAGAATTCGCGGGAACTAAAACCAGCCAGGGTCTCCGGAAAACTCTCCGAGATGAGCGGCTGAAAATGTCTCCAAAAGGCCTTTCCCTGGAATACCATCCGCTCCCATATGAGGGATTGGGACTCATGAATCATCATACCAAGAGGACCAGCTACGGGAAGCTGTTCATGGTCTCCCCTCATTAATCCCTGTTGGTACATGGCGTGTCCGCACTCGTGAGTGAGCGCGGCCAGAGCTTGAATGATGCTGTGTTCCTCATAGCGCACTGTTATACGAACATCAGATCGGTGAAAATCGAGGGTAAATGGATGGGCTGAGGTGTCCAGTCGACCCTGGCCGAAATCAAAACCCAGCTTTGCGGCAATCTCCCGTGCAAGCCTCTTCTGAACTTCACTACAGTAGATACCTTCGGGTAGCTGAGGAACCGCATCCCCTTGAAGCTCTTCACGTAGATTAATAATCCCAGATTGAAGCTCACCGAAAACCGAGTCGATCCACTGCAAGCTGACCCCTTTTTCAAAGGCATCGAGACAAACCTCATAGGGGTCCTTATCTGGGTACATGGAGCTTGTCATTCTCTTGCGAAGTTCCACCCATTCCTCTAAAAACGGGGCAAATATTGAAAAGTCGTTGTTCTTGCGCGCCTCTCCCCAGGCAGAAAATCCGACAGATTCAAGACTTGCAGCCCTTTCCATGAGTTCGACCGGTAAGCGCTTAGCCTCTTGATATGACTTGAACGAGTCTTCGATATTTCTCCACTGATAAGGATCAAAGGATTCAGGACCAGCATCAAAAAGTCTTTTCAAAGTTCTACCAAGTTCGGGGTCAGTTGAAATCTCATGCACGATTCCCGCTAGCGAACTCATCTGCGTGGCACGATATGTACCGGCGCCAGAAGGCATCATAGTCTGCTGGTCCCATCCCAGAATCTGCTGAATGCTTGAAAGTGATACAAGCCTTCGGGTTTTAAGTACATAGTCTTCGTAGAGCTGTTCAAAATTCATATTTCCATTCCATGTTTACTATGGAGTTAAAAGCTTCTACCTTGAAACCTGATCCCCATTTATACCTACATAGGGTATATACCTTGCACGGTTTATGTCAAGTTCAAATTCCCCCCGAACCTAATTAGTCTTATCTTGACACTTATACCTACATAGGGTATATACCTATTGCTGGTTTATCCAGCTTTAAGAATTGATTTGGAAATACTTTAGATTTATGCCATTCAAAGGAGTGCAATCATGAACACAATTACTTTGGGACTAGGCTTTTGCCTAATACTAAGTTCACCAATTCTAGCCAATGAACAGATGAGTTCTACTATGGAAACCCTCTCAGGAACTGAGTGGAATATGCCTGAATTCTCCTCTGAGCAGATCTCAATAATGCGCAAGAGCATCGATCTGATTTCTCAGAATCAAGTCCGCATCAGCATCAAGGTACTCAAGCGACTGCAGAATGGAAGTTTCACTACACAGACGAATCGGACTCTGGTCAAAATCATTTCTCTTCTTCACAGTTCAAACTCAATTGGAACAAAACGTGCCGTTACTCTGCTAGAGAATCTCATTGAAAGGGCAGAGCTGCCCATTCTGTTAGAGGACTCCACCAATGTCCTTAGATATATCAAAGAAATCGGTAGTCAATCTCAATGGACTTTTGAGCAATTCGAGCAACTTGCCCAAGCTGCTACCCTTCTTGATAAAGGTGAATTTCAGCTTTCCCTTAAAATTTTACTCTTTATCCGTCGTGAAGTTTCACAGGAGAGCACCCAGGAGATCCTGGACAGGCTCATTGAGCTCATTCGCATGGGAATTCCCCGTGACCTGGAGGAAGCACGCCGAGTCCTGGCCGAATTCCTGAGAGAGAATCGAATCGTTCTCATGAGCGAGACCGCATTGCTGAGCAGTGAACAGCGGCAGACTCTGGAATACGCAATCGTCATGAGCGCAGTGGAAAATACCGAATACGCGCTGGAACTGGTGAACGCTGTAAAGACGGGAGTAAATAGCCAGAATCAAGAACCCAACGTAAAGAAGCTTGTCGTAGACCTGGACTCCGTTCTGCACCATTTGCAAGAATATCTAAACTCCCAAGATGAACGGAACCTGCTGATTGCCCAGCTCAAGATCCGAGAGATTCTCTGGTTCTACTAGAGCATTTTTGAAAAACATATGGCCACTGAAATTATTCCTGCAAGGCAGGTCCTGAATCGTCTTTGGAATTTCTGTCCAGCATGGATCGACTAGTACGAATAGTACTTGAGACCCTGGATGGGCCGAAATTCCATTTCGAGTCGGGACCGCATCAGTATTTGGTCGTTTGGTGCTCAAGGGACACGTATATATTTATATTGCTTTAATAGACACAGAGGGGAATTCGCAGTGTGCGTTCAATCAGAAATGCTTAACCACCTGGGCTCTAGATACCAGAATCCTTCGGATCCATATGAGGAAGAGTACTCTCAGAAGTACTCGCTTATTCGTGATCCAAAACTCATCACCCAGTCCGGACCGCTATGGACGTTTGACAATTATCGCGCCGGAATTCTGGGAGAAGGGCTGGAAGAAGAGCGCTCCGCTGTCTGGACATCTGCTCTGGTGGATCTCACCAAACTCAAGAAAGTCTTTTGGTGTCTGGGGCAATTTCGTGATTCCAAGGTCTTAAAGCTGGGACATCTCTTTTCGGTGGCAAGCTTTGGACCTGGAGGTGTCATTACTCCATCTGGAGAGACCAACACCCTTGCGATCTCTTACGAGGCAATGCGGGGAAAGGGTGTTGAATACTCGCTCTGGTCCGGTATCAACGGTTGTTATTCGACAAGTTTTGTCCTGGGTTCGTTTAAGGACATGCTCCAGAAAGCCGACCTTGCCTACAGCCAGTTGGAGATCATGGAGTTGGCTCTGAGTGAAGAGCAAATCAAAAAGTTCCTGATATACGCGTTGAATGCTGCGATGGACCCCCAGGCTCCCGAGATAAAACCTTACCACACAGTGAATAACTCCTGTATCACAAAACAGTTTGATCTTTTGAACCATGTTCTGTCGCCTCAGAAGCAGATTCGCTCCTGGTTTTCGATCTCTGAGTGTCGGGTGATGCGAACCCCGGTAACCTTTTGGCCGGGACTGGTAAAAACAACTCTGGAAAAAGGAAGTCTCCTGCGTGAAACCCAGTCCCTACCGATGCCAATCAACGGTCCAGGAACAAAGGCCTCCTTAATTCAGTAGGACATTCAAAAGGTAAGACCACAGCCCCCACCGGGAATTTAACCACTGCGCTAACGACCTCCTAGAGTCGGCTTTTTCAGTGACGACAAAAACTCTTGGGAAAAAGAGAAAAGCGATCGAGATCTTCTCGATCGCTTTTCTCTTTATGGGCTGTCACTACTCGTTAACCACTGTACAGTGGTATACCCGTCTTCACTCTCGGACGGTTTCTCTTCGTCTGGTCTCCCAGCTCCTTGTACATAGAGTCAATGAGCCCCTTATATTTCTCCTCTACTGCGAATCGCCTGATTTTCATGGTTGGTGTAAGTTCTCCCTCTTCAATTGAAGGGGGCCTTGGAATGACTTGATACTTCCGTAGCCGCTCCCAGGAATTGAGATTTTCATTGACCCGCTCAATCAACACGTTAATCTCGGGGCCGAAAATCTCCGACACCCAATCATAATTCTGAATCCGAGGGGATCTTTTTTGCACTTCGTCCTCGCTAAGAAAGATCAAACAGGAGGGGAATTTCCGCCCTTCTGCAAGTACTATAGCGGATTCTACGAGAGGGGAGCTACATAAGCTCTGCTCGATTGGAACTGGAGAGACATATTTACCATTCGAAGTCTTCAGCAGCTCCTTCATCCGACCTGAAATCTTTAAATAACCCTTGGGCAGCCAAATGCCTCGATCACCGGTATGAAGCCAGCCATCTTTCAGAACACGTTCATTCTCCTCCTCACAGTGGTGATAGCCACGCATAATCGCTGGTCCACGTACCAGGATCTCACTATCTTCTCCAAGCTTCACTTCGACCCCTGGAACAGGCATGCCAACACTATCGAACTGATTCTTCCAGGGAAGGTTGATACTGATGAAAGGGCACTCGGTCATGCCGTAGCCCTGACAGACTGGGATTCCAACCGAGGGAAAAAACCGGGTAAGCTCGGGGCTAAGGGGCGCACCTCCAGAAAACATCAGTTTGATCTTACCACCCAGGCTTTCACGAAAGCGTGAGAAGATGAGTCGATTCAGAGGATAAGCCAAAATCTTCCCAAGCAAAGGGAGTTCACCTTTTGCTACACGGATTGCCAGTCGTCCAAGAAGACGGCGAATTCCGTTGGAACTTTCCACAGCAGAATACATTTTGGCATAAATCTTTTCCAGTAGCCTGGGAACCACCGTGATCATATCGGGCTTGATTTCGCGAGCCAGATCACCCGTGTTCAGGATATCGTCTACGATGTATAGACTAATATTAGAACAAAGGTAGAACAAAACCATGGACCTCTCATAGATATGAGCGATGGGCAGACAACTCAGAGCCTTTTCCACTCCAACTTCCGAGGGTAGAAGAGACTGGGCGTTTCTAACATTGGTGATAAAACCGGCCTGGGTTAACTCCACACCTTTTGGAACGCCTGTACTGCCGCTTGTAAAAATGATGGTGGCCAGATCTTCCCCCCTCGATTCCTGCATCATCATTGCAAATTCTTGGGGATTCTCTTCATGTCGCTCGCGACCCATTTTGAGTAATTCCTCGTAGTCCACAACTTTTCCGGGTTCTGAATCAGGGCTTGGGGGCTGATTCCCACGAATCACAGCTTTAAGATCCTTGCGGAATTTCTGTAAAACCCCCCACTCTTCCTCACCGGAAACGAAAAAGAATCTAACCGCTGCATGTCCCATCTGGTAGCGAAAATTCTTTTCGGAAATGTTGGCAAAGAAGGGAACTGTGACACAACCGGCCAGGATGGCAGCAAAATCCAAACTGATCCATTCCAATGAGGAGTTCCCGAGGAGTCCAAGGGTATCGCCTCGATTGAGTCCCAACTTCCTCAAACCCAGGCTGAGAAACTTTACGGACTCCAAAAATTCTTGTGTGGTTTTCTGAGTCCACCCCCCCTCAACACGATGGCTTAAGGCTACCGGGTTCGCATACCAACTGAGAACCTTGCAATAAATATCACTATAGTTGTTAATTCCTTCCATCATCGCGCCTACTCCCTTTCGCATTGGATGCAACAGAAATATTTTGGGCCTGAGCAAACTCAATGGCTCGAGAAACAGCTCGAAAAGCATCCAGTCTTCCTGCTCCAAATTGAGTATCCTTACCTGGCTCTCCCAAATCCCTTGAGGTCTCTTGCAGGATTTTCGATACCATTGCTGGCGTGAGCCTCGGAGCGGCTTGTAGCATCAATGCCACCACTCCGCTAACATGGGGAGCAGCCATGGAAGTTCCGCTCATACGGACATACCCTCCCTTATGCGCTGCCGAGAGAATTTTAACTCCAGGGCCTGTGATCTCCGGTTTGATCAGCATCTTTCCATCGATTGGCACCGGACCCCGTGAAGAGAACTTCGCTATCTTATCGCTCGAATCTATAGCTCCTACTGCGATAGCCTCGGGAAATCCTCCGGGAAACCCCACGGTATAAGGAGTAGGTCCCGAGTTTCCAGCGGCGAAGACGGGAACAATCCCCATTTCGCGCCAGGTACTGAGTGCATCCCGCATGAGCTTCTGGTGAGTACAGCTTTTCATCTTCCCACCCCAAGAATTCGAGATCACGCCGGGATGGTCAGAGGTATTCGGATTGCTGTCAGGGTCCGCTACCCACTGCATAGCTCTCAGAATAGACGAGATATTGCTAGCTCCTTTGTCGCTAAAAATCTTAGCGACAATGAAACGTACATTGGGAGCAACTCCGATAGCCTTTCCTGACTTGTCCCCCCCTCCAATGGTGCCAAGAACATGGGTACCATGGCCTTGACCATCATTGGGTCGGTTATCCTTTTTCCCGGAGATAAAGTCCCGCGCTGCAATGACTTTGCCTTTTAGATCGCGATGCTTTGCATAACCCGTATCGAGAACTCCAACCTTTACCTCTTTTCCCGTGATGCCCAGCTCACTCCAGACTCTTGGGGCTCGTATCAGGCTCAATCCATAGGTGGTTCCCTGGGGATCGGGATCATCCTCTCCGAGATAGGGAACGGTTTCCTCTAGCCTGAATTCTTTGTCGTGGCTTAACAGTTCGATATCATCACGATCGAACAGCTCACGTATGAGACTGACATTCGCTTCTAGAATGATCGAGTTATTGATCCATAGCGACGTGATTCGTTGGATCTTCCCTTTTTTCATTAATCCCATCTCTCTAATAAATTGTCTCTGGGAGACCAGGGATGTTGCTATCTTCTGACTTTGAATCCCTGTTTGAGAGGCCATCTTCCCTCTATCCCGATCTCGAAATTTTGCGATCACCCTGATGCTGGCATCGTCCTTATTCAGAAGCTGCATTCTGAGAGCGGGATCCACAATTGGCTTAGCCCAGTACTGGGAACACATTCCCAGGACCAATAGTAAAGCCGTAAATTGAACTTGTTTCATTTCTCTTCTCCTAGTCAAAACTTAATAACCTGGAAGACTTTCCATATTTTATGGAATTCGTTTGAATCTCCGAGAGATAATACCATACAAGGTATATACCCTATACGGGTATGTGTCAAGTCGAGAGAAGAACTAACTAAGGTAATTTACTCAGAGGGGAGGGTTTCTTATGAAAGAGCAGGCTGATCTGGACCCTTTTTTGGGTCACTGCGACGAAATAGATCCAGCACCTCGTCGCGAAGCTGGTCCGCCATTTCTTCATCCGTGGTGTGTAGACGCAAGTAAGCGTATTCCTCAAGCCGATCCGATAAAATCTTGGCCTCTATAGAGAGCAGAGCCGAGTTCACAGCACGCAATTGAGTGACAATATCCAGGCAGAACCTTTGAGAATCGATCATCCTGCAAATAGCATCAAGCTGACCCTGGGCTCTGTTCAGCCTTGAGAGGACCTGCTTGAGCTGAACATTGACTTTTCCTTTTGATCGTTTCACTCACCCTCCGTAGCGCTTGAACACCTTCACCATTTCTTCGATTTGCTCCTCTATGACGTCCTGGTCCTTTGACTCCAATCCATCACGAAGACATCCGGCTACATGCCTTTCATGAATATTACCCTCGATCTGCGTCAAAATCTGGCGAACTTCCTTGATCTCCTCGATCACTTCCACCCAATACTTGTAACCAGAAAGCATTTCGTCGATACTTTCCAGTCGATTTTTGACAGATTCCACTCTCTCGATTTCACGATGATGGTTAGGATGCAGGTTTGAATCACAGGTCTTAACAGGCTGTTTCTTGCGCGTGATTTTCCAGGATTGGTCGGTAGGCATGATTCACTCTGATCAGGTCCGTGGGCAAGCCACGGAGCAACTCAAGAAATAATTGATATTGTACCATTCCTTTTACTCTCACACCGAAATATGTATTGATGGAGAACATTGCTCATATATGAAGATCAGTCTGAGATTTTCTCCGGCGAAGGAGTAGTCGGATGGACGGGGCCCGGATGAAAAATCAAAAACAGGAGACGTTGGATATAAAAGGGCATTCTGTGCCAGCGTAGAAGCTTTTTGAGAAGTTCACCCGTTAATATAAAAGAGTCCGTCCCTTCAAATTCTCTCTGGTTTCTTTCCCCTTCAATTAACTGATTCCAGATCTTGCTAAGGGCAGGATTTTCAGCCTTGCTGCCCGTCTGTTCTCTCCTGGACTCATCAAGCTCGTAAGTCCCCTCCCAGACCAGCATTCTTTTTCCGAAGTGCCTGTATCCTAAAAACAGTGGCGGCAACTGACTCACGATATCCCGCGGTGCTGTAATACGAAGCAGTGGCATTGACTCAAACTTAACTGTTCCAGACTCGTCCGTGACCCTGGGTTGCCCGAAGGTAATGACTTCCTTCACCGGGTAGTGTATCTCCATGAGGAACATGGCTACAATGACACCCACTGCCCCCCCAAGAGAGTGGCCAACAATCACGGTTTCCACCTGCGGATCCAAATGCAGAATAATCTCCCAGAAGATTTCTCTGGCAGCAAGGTAAAATCCCTTATGCAAGCGCACACCGGACATGAAGTCCTTGACTAGTGCGAATTGAGCATCCGTCCAAAAATTGGTAGAATTTCTAGTGCCTCGGATAATCAAGGCCTGCTCTCCCCCTGACCGAGGTTTTAACAGAATTGTTCTTACGCGAGATGCCCTGGTTTCGAATATATCTGCTGTGGGATATTTCTTGAGAATTTCTTCATCGGTGACATAGGCCAACTGAGCCATTTTGGCCCTCTCACCGACCTTGATCAGTAACTTATGATTCTCATTCTCATCATCCGCATTACACATGAGAATAGAGATAAACCCCAACAAAATGATAGTAGAAAACCGCAGTTTCATGACTACTCACCCTTCTTTCCCTGGAATTTCTGCTCATACCTCAAGCAGTTCGAATACTGATCTCTTTGAAAATAGAGCCTCCTCTGTGGAGCTATATAGAGCCCTCCGAGAGGGCTTGTCATACATAATCACCTGGGTCAAATCATCAGAGTAATCCGTACCATCCTCGCGCTGATGCCTTGTAACGATATGATCTAAACTTTCAGTCCCAAACTCTCGATTCTGCAATTCTGTGTAAGCACTCATACCAGAGTCCTTATACCGCCTGGCGAGATCATCGGTAGCAGAACTAGTGGCATGGAAATCAGCCTGTGTGACGAATTGGAGTTTGTAGCCCATGGTTCCCAGTTCGTATTGGAACCTGGAGATAGTATCCCTATCCATATTTTGACTCCAATTGAAGGAGGGAGAGCAGTTATAGGCCAGGAGTTTGGCTGGATACCTTGCATGGATAGCTTTCGCAAAATTATTGGCGAATCTCAGATCCGGTTTGCTGGTCTCACACCATAAAACATCAGCGTAGGGCGCGTAGGAAAGCCCCCTGGAAATAGCTTGCTCCAATCCAGGCCTTACGCGAAAAAGGCCCTCTTGTGTCTTTTCTCCAGTACAAAAATGTCGATCTCGTTTATCTTGAGCCGAAGTCAAGAGCCCGGCGGATTCTGCGTCCGTCCTTGCGATTATAATTGTCGGAACATCACAAATATCCGCCGCCAGACGAGCCGCTACCAGCTTTTCTATAGCCTCCTCGGTGGGCACCAGAACCTTCGCTCCCCTATGACCACATTTCTTGGTTGAGGATAACTGATCCTCAAAATGAACTGCAGCAGCACCTGCTTCTATCATCGACTTCATAAGTTCATAGGCGTTTAAGACTCCGCCGATTCCAGCATCAGCTACCAGAGGTAAAATCCAATCGGTTTCATCGTTTCCATCTGCGTGATGAATCTGATCGGCGCGTAGCAATGTATTATTGATTCTCTTCACAACCTTTGGAACACTATCGAGCGGGTAGAGACTTTGATCCTGAACCATTTCAGACCCGCTGTTTCCATCGGCTGCAACCTGCCACCCACTCACATAAATAGCCTTTTGTCCAGCTCTGGCCATTTGCATGGCCTGCTTTCCGGTAAGAGCCTCCAACGAGTAGACAAAGTCATCCGTATTGAGCAAATTCCATAATTTTTGGGACCCGGCCTTGGCCAGGGTATGCTGCACCTGGACAGTGCCCCTCAAACCTGCGACTTTGGCAGCGCCAAAGGGTCTTTCGACACCTGCCCAGCGGGCGTCGTTGGTCCATTCTTTTTCAAGCATCGCTACAGCATGACTACTCGTACTCATTTCATTACTCCTTTAAAGCTAATTAATACGTCACTCTTAGTGGAACAAGGGCGCGGAGCCCCTTCCCTTTAATATTTGACTCTTAGATGTACCTACAATCTCGGCAAGATAGAACTCCCGCCTTTTCTCGTTCGGTCATATTCGCTGAAGATCGCTGGATGCCCGTCCCTGATGTACGGATCAGCTTGGATCAAGCCCACCCTCTTAAGTTGCTCGATCAAGGAAACGGGTAGAATTGAATCTACCGTCCTGCTAACTGGATACCCCAAAATTTGATTCCACTCCTGAACACGGTGTTTCTGAGAAAGAACTTTATTGAGAAGGCGTACCTGGTTCGTAGTGCAGGAATTTCTGGTTGTGTGATACCTTCGAGCGGAGACCCTTTCTCGGTCCGTGCCAAGCTCAAGACTTGAAGTGAGAAGATCCCGTACCTGTTTTCTGGTTAACTTCAGCTCATAGAGTTCGACTCCGGAAAAAGCGGTCAGAGCTTTGGCCAGGGAGTCCCGGAAGGAGCTGAATACAAAAACTCCTTCGAAAGTATCTAAAATTCCTGGCAGGATACCCCATTCTTCTCCTTCATTTCTAAAGGAGTCGTAGGAGCTAATAAAGCCTTCGATAGGCCCCTCTGGGGTTATCAATCCACCTGCCTCAAATTCAAAGAGGATCTGGACATGGCCTAGCGGGATGGAAGTAGGTCCAAGCCTCTTCTGATCTCTGAGCAAATAGAGCTTGGCCGAGATTACCTTTTCAACGTCTATGAGAGCCGAGGTCCAATTGATTTCTATCTCATTTCTCCGAGCTATGGAACCTCCAGGAAGCCTTTCCCCCTTCCTTAGACAGACTCTTGAATCCCTGAAATTATCCAGTAGCCAGAAATTTTCCTCTCTACCCAGCAATTCCGGAAACCGAATCAGTCTATCCTTGCCAACGTATTCATCTCCATAGGGATCTTTTCCATCAACGTAGGAAATCCCCAACTTAGAGCGCAAAATTTGAGCCTTGCCAGGTTGAAATACCATGTTCCAGGCTTCTCCAAGTCGGGCTGTACTGCACTCTTTCAGGTAATTAGCGCACTTTGAGAGCCAATCGAAACCACCGCTCAATTCATCTGTAAGTGTTGCCATATTCCATCCCCCTAAATACATAACTATGGTATATACCCTTATAAGGTATATGTCAAGCCTGGACTTTTGTAGGCTTCTTGTGGATTCTCCTTGACTATTTATACCTATATTGGGTATATACCTTATAGCTGTATATAGGCGCCCTTTGCTGAAGACTGAATTTGATCTGAAATGGCAGGGGTCATTGATTTGAAAAGGAGCATAATAATGAAGCGTAGTACCCTGGGGCTAACCCTTAGTTTAATCCTAACTTTACCGACTCTCGCTAATGCGCAGTCCGCTAACCCAGTTACAAACTTCTCTCCGGTGATGGAAACAAACTGGGAAGTACCAGAGTTTTCTCCTGAACATTCTTCAAAGATGCGTCACACCATTGAGCTGATTTCACAAGGACAAATCAGCAAAGCTATCAAAATTCTTGAACTCCTCATGGACCAGCCCCTCACTCCCGAAATACGTAGATCCTTGCGACGGGTCATCTATATTCTTCAATGCTCAGGTGAACAGCATAAGGACCTCGCTATCCAAATCCTCGAAGCTCTCATTTCAGGAGCCGAGATTCCTATCCTACTGGAGAGCCCCAGGTGCCATCAGATGGGATTTGGGGATTTACCACAAGAGGAACTGGCTAGCATTGAAGTAGGTAGATGTAAATCTCAATGGACACCTGAGCAAATAGAGCAACTTCAGCAAGCTTCTAATTTCTTAAGCTCAGATGCAATTCACAATGCAATTCAGATATTGCTCTTTATCCGTCGTGAAATCTCCGACGAGAGTACCCGGGAAATCCTTGACGAACTCATTAATCTACTTCGTAACGGGTATCCGCAGCACCTCAAGGTAGCAGAGAACATCCTTGCTGAACTCCTGATAGAGGTGCGAAAGATTCTTGGACAACATTTCAATACCGATAGATACATGTCGAGTGCGAAGACAGAGAAATTCCTCGGAAACCGACAAAGGCAAAACTTGGAATTAGCAATGGAAATGATAAGGCAGGACAATGTGGAACATGCGCTGACCCTCGTCGGTAATGTACGACGCGAACTCCACCGCCTCGACCATACCGCTGACCTCCAAAAAGTGCTTTGGGATCTGCATTTAATCATGGACTATCTCTACAGCTCCGACGAACAACTAATTGATCTTGCACTGGTCAAGATCCGTTTAATTCTTAGGGATTATTGATTCACAGAATGGAAAGTTTTACTCATGATTCTTATCTAATCTACGCCATCCTCGAATCCTTTTGAGAGATTCTTGGAGGCGGTACATTCTTCCCGGGTTCAGTGTACATGAGCACATAGAGAACAGGGGAAAGTTTCTCTATCTGGAATAGAAAAGACGGTCGAGATGGTCTCGACCGTCTTCTTCTCTTTCAAGCCTGGTTCTATGAAATCCCTCGGGGAGTCTACTCGCTCATTCCGAGTTCTTAGGATGTCCCGGTTGCCGGGTTGGTTAATGTCTGCAATAACTCATCAAACTCGGGTTGTTCTCGTAGTTTTGTAAAACAGGCATTGTTTACAGCCTGCTTTACAAAATCAGGATCACCCTTACAGGCTAGCTCTAGGTTGTTTAGTGCGAATCTGTGCTTGCCCGCCACCGCGTATGCAGTAGCTTTGTAATAGTAAAAGATGGGTTCACCGGGAAATTTCTTTAATCCCTGCCCCAGAATCTTCAATGCTGAGTCTGTATCAACTCTAGAAATATGAAACAAAAAGAGACTGTGATAATAATTCCCACCCTTAGTTCGCAAACCTTTAAGAAATTCAAGAGCCTCCTCAAGACGCTTAAGTTCCTCAGCGACTTCCAAAAATTCCAGGTATAAATCAACTTCATTCCCCTTCTTCTCCAGACTGGAGATATAGGCCCGAAAGGCTTGAGCGGGCTTCTTTAAGCATAGGTAAGAATGTCCTATATAGAAATGGCACTGGGCCCTCTCCATACCGCTATCGGCCAGGCGAAGAGACTTTCGAA
Organism: uncultured bacterium; assembly: GCA_964539825.1. Taxonomy (GTDB): domain Bacteria; phylum Muiribacteriota; class UBA6191; order UBA6191; family UBA6191; genus CAZIKF01. The sequence goes on along the minus strand of CAZIKF010000047.1, from coordinate 17,964 downwards.
AATGGGACAGAGCTAATTGGAACCGTTCGTTGATCAGGTGACAGCGGGCAAGATTAAAGAGGTTTTCGAAACTCTCACCCTGCTTGATCGACTCACCGAGGAATTGTTCCGCTAACTCCGGATCTTCAAATTCAAGGCAAAGCAGACCAAGATTATTGAGCAGGATTGGATCTTCGGGATCAAGCTGGAGTGCCTTTCGGTAGGTTTCATAGGCTTCTTCAAATTGTTCTGCTTTGAAATAACAGGTACCCAGTTCCAACAGGGTCTGAAGAATTTCGTCTCCATCTTCCATTTTCTCTAGAAGCGACTGATAGATAGTAATGGCCGCCGAATACTCTCCTTGCTCTTCATAGGCAAGGGCTTTCCCAAATATAGCATCCTGCTGATCGGGCTCGAGCGCAAGGCACTTATCATAAGATTCCAATGCCTTCTCATACTCCTCCAGGTGAACATACAGTTCACCCAGAAAAAAATAGATTCGGGCTGAATCCTGGCCCAGTTGAATCAGGACTTGAAATGACTCCTCAGCAGCTTCAAATTCACCCATGGAATAATACAACAACCCAAGACGCTCCACCCCTAATGGGTCTGATGGATTCATTGAAACGGCCTTTTTAATCAGAAACTCAGCCTCATCCCATCTCTGTTGGGTCAACAAGACATATCCGAGATCTGAATAAGAAGCGCAGCTTGCGGGATCGAGCCGGATGGAGGCCTGGTAGCTTTTGATGGATTCATCCAGCTCCCCAAGTCTAAAGCAGGTAAAGGCTTTGAGATAATGAAACATCGGCTCACCGTTGAGTGAACTCTGGATCTCATTGATGAATTCCCGAGCTTCTTCAAAGCTCTCTTCCTGAATTAAGGTCTGCAATTTTGCAAGGGGATCATAGCTCATGCTTGGACCTGGTCCACAGTGTCAGGATATCCGCATAACTCATGGCAGGAAGATCGTGCTCAGACTCTTCAACAAATGAAGAAAAACGCTTCCATCGACTATGAAACTTTCTAAGCGAAGACTGAAGCAATTCTTCAGGGGAATATCCAAATTCCATAGAAGCGGAGTAAATCGAAAGCATCAAATCTCCGAATTCCTCCTTGAGTCCTTCCTCGTCTTTATTCTCAAGCCTTTCGCGTACTTCGTCGAGCTCCTCAGCCACCTTATCCAGAGCGCTGCTGCGGTCAGGGAACCGAAACCCCTGCCCTTTTACACCGCGATATACCCTTTCTACCTTTTGAAGTGGAGGAAGGTTACGGGCTTCCTCAAAGGGATCTTTCTTAACCTCGGCCTTTGAATCTTTTGTCTCAGCCCATATCTCCTCTACGCTTTTCCCCTCGTGCTGATAATCGGGATCAAAGACATGGGGGTGGCGATGAATCATTTTAGAGTCGATTTTTCTCGCTATGCTCTCTATATCAATCTTACCCTCGGTTGACTCACTTAATAACTGCGCATGGAGGTAGATTTGCAGCAAAACATCCCCTAGCTCCTCTTCCATAGCCTGAGCATCATTCTCATCCACTTCATGGAGAAATTCATAAACTTCTTCCAGAAAATACTTTTTTAGTGAAGTGTGAGATTGTTTCAAATCCCAGGGACAGCCGTTTTCCGGATCACGCAGTCTAGAAATGGTTTCGCGAAACTTTGCCAGGGAAGAACTCACTTGGATGAGGCCTTGGCTGTGCGGACCTTTTTTTGCTTTTTCTCGGACCCTTTTGTAACGACCTGAAAGGTCAGATCATCACCTTTTCGTCCCCTGCCAATTTTGATGGTGTCACCCGTTTGAAAACTGGAATTAAGGATTAACTCAGCTAGCGGATTCTCGACATACTTGATTATCGCCCGTCTGAGCGGTCGAGCTCCATATTTCTTGTTGGTTCCATGCGCTACGAGGTGCTCTTTCGCCTTTTTGGTAAGTGCCATGCTCAAATCTAACTTCTTTAGCCGCTGCTGTACTTCTCTTAGCATGATGTCAATTATCTTTAGATTATCATCCTCGCTAAGACTGTGAAACATTACAACTTCATCAATCCGGTTGAGGAATTCTGGCGGAAAGATCTTCTCAAGGGACTTTCGAGTTTCCCTGAGCCTAACATTGATATTCACTTCCTCTTTAGAGTCTCCAAATCCGATGGCATTTGCCATTTTTTCAAGACCCTCTATACCAATATTTGAAGTCAGAATAACGATAGCACTGTTAAAGGAAACGACCGTTCCCTTTGAATCGGTGAGCCGACCTTCATCGAGGATCTGCAATAAAAGATTATGAACCTTACGATGAGCCTTTTCGATTTCATCAAATACCACAACGGATTCAGGCTGCTTCTTGATCGCTTCTGTGAGATAGCCCCCGTCATTATGGCCAATGTAGCCAGGAGGAGCACCAATGAGTTTGGCATACTCATGGGACATGGCGTATTCAGAACAATCCACGCGGATTAATTCCTGAGTTCCAAAAAGATAGCGGGACAGTGCTTTGGCTAATTCGGTCTTTCCAACACCGGTCTGTCCTACAAAAATAAAACTGCCCACGGGACGAATGGGACTTTTAAGGCCAACTCTAGCCTTGCGCACAGCCTGCGACACAACCGTGATCGCGTCAGGCTGCCCAACGACCCATTTGCAGAGTTCCGCTTCCATATCCAAAAAGCGTTCATCAGAGTCACTCTTATCGCTTTTCTTTTCCCCGGAATTCAATAGGGGCAGCGAATCCCCTTCACCATCCATCAAAATGGTGATTTCTTTTATATCCAAAGAGGGATTTACCTTGATACAGAGATTATAAAGCTCCTGCTCGATGATATCGCCCAGGAGAGGATAGTCACCGCTATTGAAAATCGTGGGAGCAATCTCATTGATGTAGTTAACCACCGACGCGTTGATGATCAACCTCTTATAAGATTTCTTATCCGTAATTTTGGCGTTTTTGAAGAGGTCCTTTTGCTGGGTAGGCGTAAAGGATCGGATAGCCACGAACCGGTCGAGCGACTCGCAGAACTTCATTTTTATATTGCCAGAAGAGTTATCGGAGGGACACATAGGATACCACCCTGCTCAATTCCGGGTACATGAAAATAGACCCGCGTTCTTTATCCTATCGGATTATTTGTACTTCCTCTCCAGCCAACCCCACATTTCCCTTCTAAGTATAGCATATATTGTACTTTAGTCAGGAAGGCCAAGGACACTAAATGGACTTTTCAGAAGCGCTTCAGTATGGTAATTAGTTCTCATGAAGGATGATCTCTCCACTGAAAGCACCGCTCCCTTTACAATGGTCCTCATTGAACCGGAGATCCCAGGTAATACCGGATCTGCTGCAAGGACCTGCGTTGCGACAAACACCCCGCTTTGGATAGTGGGACCTACTCCCTTTCAAATTACGGATGCTCGACTCAAACGAGCTGGTCTTGATTATTGGCCCCATCTCAACTGGAAATGGGTGTCTGATGCAGAGCAATTCCTGAAGTTGTCAGAAGGGCGTCGTCTGGTACTCACCTCTGCCAGAACAGGAATTCCGTATCATGAGTTTTCTTTCAAAAGTGGTGATATGATACTTTTGGGAAAAGAAACCAGGGGACTTCCCGCAGAATGGCTTGATTCTCAAAAATATCCTGTCATCACTCTTCCCATGTGGGGTAAGACTCGAAGCCTGAACCAGGCTAACGCGGCAACGGTGTTTCTTTATGAAGCCTACCGGCAACTGGGATTTCCACCAACTTGCTCTTCTACACCTTGAGCCACTTTGTTGACCCAAAGTTGGATAAATTTGATCTGCATCGCCAGGTTACCGGAGGATAAATATGAACCGTTTTGACCCAAGTATTGAGATACAGGATTACCAGGTTTTTGGTGAGTATGGAGGGGTCAACCCCTCCATTTCTGATTCCTCAACTTTTACCTTTCTGCAAGCTGAAACCATGGAGAAAGCTTTTTCCGAATCCCACGAAGGGTGCTTTCTTTACGGTAGACATAAATCTCCAACAAATAATTACCTTGGCGAAGCGCTGGCCAGAATGGAGCACACCGAGGCAGCGATGACCACCTCATCGGGTATGTCCGCTATCCATTGCACTTTGCTTCAAATCTGCTCAGCGGGTGACAATATCGTCTGCTCTCAAACTGTCTATGGCGGAACCTTTGCTCTGTTGAAGAATATCCTATCCAGATTTAATATAACCACTACCTTTGTGGACATCCATGACCTTGATCAGGTGCGCGACGCAATTCAAGAAAATACCAGGGTCTTATACTGTGAAACTCTTTCCAATCCGCTTCTAGGTTTTGCTCCAATCCCTGAACTGAGCAAAATATCCACCCAGAAAGGCGTCAAGCTGGTAGTAGATAACACCTTTACGCCGCTACTTTTCACCCCCGCTAACCATGGTGCCGATGTGGTCATTCACAGCATAACAAAGTTCATCAACGGTGCTAGCGATTGTATAGCCGGATGCATTTGCGCTGACCAGTCCTTCATTGATTCTCTCACGGATGTTCATACGGGATTATGCATGCTTACGGGTCCAGTACTAGACACCCTTCGGTCAGCGGGAATACTAAAAAATCTACACACCCTCCATCTCAGGATCAAACAACACAGCAAAAATGCGCTAGCCATGGCGCGAAAACTGGAATCCCATGAATTTCCAGTTCATTATCCCGGACTCGAATCCCACCCTGATCATGAGGAATTTGGATCTTTGAGAAACCAGGAATATGGATTTGGAGGAATCCTCGCATTCGATGCGGGCAGTCTGGAGCAGGCCAGGGACCTGGTGATCGCTATGCAGCGTGAAAAAGTGGGTTACTTCGCTGTAAGCCTCGGATTTTACAAAACCCTTTTTAGTGTTCCTGGATCCAGTACTTCTTCAGAAATTCCCGAAGAGGATCGCCAGAAAATGGGCCTCGGTACAGGAATTATCCGAATGTCGGTAGGTATTGATAACCATGCTGAGGACTCTTGCTTGAGAATGGAAAAAGCAATCCATTCGATCAGAGGTTGAATTGGAAACCTAAACAGGTTGACGGCAGGATTGATAACATAACTACCTGCATAAGGCTGAATTTGTCTGTATCATATAGGGTCGAGGATTCCCATCCGGGGACTCCATCCCTACAATTAATTAAAACGCCATTTTTGGTATATCGTTCCGGAAAGGATTCTGGATCTCCAAATTAAAGAATGGAATTCGTCTCGATAAGGAAGTCGAGAGGCGGTTCTAGTAATTAGATATGGAGGTCCATCATGCCAGACGGAATTGGATACGGTGTAACCCAAGCCCCACCTTTAGCAAACTCAAGCTCTGCTCCTGTTAAAAAGAACGAAAAGCCTCCTGAATCGGAGCCGGTTCAAAGGACAGAATCTCTTCAAACAGAATCTGAACCACCTCCTGAAGAGACGGAGTTTCTGGGCAGCAACGTCGATTATAACGCCTAAACCATCACCCACTTGTAAGGTGATCGGAAACAAGTCGACCAAAAGAGCAATCACTATCGAGGATTCCAGGGAGGAACCATGGATATTTCAGGACTGGGAAGTCAATTACCCTTGAAAGCGCCAGGAGATGAACCAAAGAGAACCGAGGAACCACCCCCTCGCGAGGAACCGCCCCCTGCGCGGGAAGAGGATTTAAGGACTCAAGCTAAAGCGAACGAGCCTGGTAAAGGCACAAAGATTGATCTGACTGCATAGTTGTCAGATCTACAATTCAGGTCAGAAGCCGGTTGATATAAAGCAGGCTTCGTAAGCCCCGGTGTCGAGGGCTATGCACCGGGGCTTTGCCATTTCACGCCATCTACCAATTCGGAAGCCGGAATGAGGCGGTAAGGTACAGCTTTGGGGGACAGAGGCGTCGGTGAAAGGATTGCTGGCAGTGATGAGGAGAAGTGTGTGGCACCGCTACACGCGCCGACGAAGAGCTGACCAGGAATTCTTGCAGCCAGCCGAATCGCCCCAGGGCCATCCCTTTCTTTTCCAATTCGGAAGCCACAATGAGGCGGTAAGGCAAAACTTTGGGGGACAGAGGCGCCCGCGAAAGGATTGCTGGCAGTGATGAGGAGAAGTGTGTAGCACCGCTACACGCGCCGACGAAGAGCTGACCAGGAATTCTTGCAGCCAGCCGAA
>CAZIKF010000047.1:0-11742 GCA_964539825.1 uncultured bacterium | reverse complement strand
GCACCGCTACACGCGCCGACGAAGAGCTGACCAGGAATTCTTGCAGCCAGCCGAATCGCCCTAAGTTTTGCCTTACCGCCTCATTGTGGCTTGTACTTTGAGAAAAGTGCTGAGACCGAGGTTCCTTCATGAATTCGACGAATTGCCTTGGCGAGCAGAGGTCCTATGGAGAGCACTTTGATCTTATTAGGATCGTATCCTTTTTGAAGCGGTATTGTATTCGTTGCTACCACCTGCTCCAGGTCTGAATTCGTAAGAGTTTCCACGGCGTTTGCTGAGAAAACCGGATGCGTACAGGCGGCATACACCTTCGCAGCTCCCGCTTCTTTCAGGGCTCCGAGGGTATTGACTATGGAGCCGCCGGTATCAATCTCATCATCCACAATAATAGCGGTCTTGTCTTTCACATCCCCGATCAATCCATACACACTGGAACGATCATCATTTCCGTACCGCTTCTTATCGATAATGGCAAGATCCGCTTTCAGAGCCCATGAAAAGCTACGTGCCCTCTTAGCCCCGCCGGCGTCTGGAGAAACCACCACGACATTCTCAAGATTCAAACTGTTAAAATGATCACAAATCACTGGTAAGGAGAGCAGCTGATCTACAGGTATGGTGAAAAATCCCATGATCTGTTCCGCGTGCAAATCGATAGTGATGACTCGATCCACACTCGCAGCGGTAAGTAAATCAGCAATCAGCCGAGCTGTGATGGGAATTCTAGGTTGGTCTTTTTTATCAGAACGGGCGTAGAAATAGTAGGGCATTACAGCGGTAACCCGCCTGGCTGAGGCTCTTTTCAAAGCATCCACCATCATAAGCATTTCCATCACTCCATCATTCACGTTATTTCCACAGCAATGAATAATAAAGCAGTCCATGTCGCGGACATTTTCTTCAATCCGAACAAAGGAATTTTGATTCTTAAACTTAAAAGTTGTGCTTTTTCCAACTTCAACATCGAGTCTGTCACAAACTTCTGTGGCAAGTTCCTGGCCGACCTGACCATGAAAAACCTTTAAGCGATCTAAATACGCCATTATTTGCTCCCATTCTCCTGATCTTCCGGGTCTACTACAATCTCTTCATTCGATGAGTCTGACTGATCTTCCTGGTAGATGACATTGAGCTGCTCTTCTACATCACGAACCTTTTTTTCTAATGCCAAAAGGTATTCTAGATGTTGTTTGAAAGATGCTGGATCGAGGGACTTTTCCTGCCGGAGAGATTCTAGTACAGATTCTCCGGCCTCTCGATGGAGATCCCCAATCTCTACGCGTAGATCCTCGATAAGATTCTTGAGCTTGCGAATCTTGAGCTCTTGATCCACAGATTCCTTGATATCACGGGCTCGGGACTCCACAGTGGTAAGAGTCTTCCCAACCTGGTCTTTGACCTTGTCCCAGAACTCCATAGCGCCTACTTAAACCAGTAGTCCAAAAAGGGTTCTCATGATAACTCATTCGTATGGGAGACCCGCAAGGAACTTTTCTGAAAACTGCTCAACAATCGATATTTTCTTTTAATTCAGGGTCTCCCGGTCCTCAATTCTTGTTCCAAACTCCAATTTTCTACCCCGGCTTGCTATAATCGGTGCCGCTTTTCATTTGGAGGTTTAGACCCATGTCCCACCCAGAAATCCAGGAAACACGTGAGAGATTTTTCCAAGCACTGGAATTAGTTTCACGAAGGGACGAACTTTTAGAAACGAAAGGAAAGTTCCTTGGGAAACAAGGGGAAATCACCCTCCTGGTATCTCGGATCAAGGATCTTCCTCCAGAAGTAAGGGGCTCCTTTGGTCAGGCTGTGAATCTCCTCAAAAAAGAGGTTAGTTTAGAGATTCAGGAAAGGCTCACTTCTCTTGAAAAAACCGTTCGAGGAAGAGAAAAAGTGGACCTAACCCTCCCCGGTGTAGGTCCGAAAATGGGGTCGCTACACCCTATAACCCAGGTGATCAGAGAGGTCACTGAAATCTTCGAGAAACTCGGTTTCTATGTGGAAACGGGACCAGAAATTGAAACTGATTTTTACAATTTTGAGGCTCTGAATATTCCCCAGCATCATCCCGCCAGGGATACACAAGACACTTTCTTTATCGATGAAAATCATGTCCTGAGAACCCAAACCTCAGGAATTCAGATCCGCACCATGGAAAAGAGCAAGCCTCCCATTCGTATCATTGCCCCAGGTAAGGTCTTCCGAGTAGATCATGATGTGACCCATAGCCCGGTATTTCATCAGATCGAAGGCTTAATGGTGGATACCGATATCAATTTCAAACATTTGAAGTTCATTCTACGGCTTTTGACACGTGAGCTCTTTGGAGAGGAAAGGCAAGTTCGCTTCCGTCCAAGCTATTTCCCTTTTACAGAGCCATCTGCCGAAATGGATGTTTCTTGTTTCGCCTGCTCTGGAAATGGTTGTAGGCTCTGCTCTCAATCGGGATGGATAGAGATTCTTGGCTGTGGAATGGTGGATCCAAATGTTTTTCATGCCGTCAAAATTGATCCCGAAGTTTATTCAGGCTGGGCTTTTGGAATTGGAATTGAGCGCATTGCCATGCTCAAGTATGGAATCACAGATATCCGCCTTTTCTATGAGAATGACTTGAGATTTTTAGATCAGTTTCCCCATTAAGAAATGACAGAGAAAGCAAAATCAATTCACCTGGGAATAGACTTGGGAGGTACCAAAACCGCCCTCGGCCTCGTGAATAGCTCCGGCACCATACTTTCAAGAACTACATTCCCATCAACTCGCAATGATTTTGAGGATTATTATCGATGCCTGCTGGAAACGATCGAGTCTTTCCTTCAGTCGGCTGATCTGAATCCGGGTGAAATTGATACCATTGGTATTGGGTGTGCAGGTCAGATTGAACTCTCGACGGGGATGATTCATCACTCGCCAAATTTGAACTGGAACGAAGCTCCCCTGGGTGAGCGACTCAAGTCTCAGTACCCATCGGCCACAGTTACAATTGATAATGATGTCCGCGCCGCCACCATAGGAGAATATTTGTTCGGGTTTAAGAAACGCCCGGAAATTTATCTCAATGTTTTTCTCGGTACGGGTATTGGTTCTGGAATCATCATCAATGATCGAATCCTTCGAGGATCTTCCAACTGTGCCGGAGAAGTAGGTCTCACCTCTATTCGCTACGACGGACCCAAGGCTTCCTGTGGAAACTACGGCATCTTTGAATATTATGCTAGTGGAACGGCTCTTGAGAGAATCTGTAGAGAGCAGGTTCAAAAAGAGATTCAAGAAGGGTCCTCAGAGGACTCTAAAAGCCTGGCGTCACATTTCGGTTCCCCTGAATTCGTAAAGGGAGCTGAGATTTCAAGATTGGCCCGCGAAGGGAATCGAGCAGCAAAAAAACTCATTGAGCAGATTGGTGAATTCATAGGTATGGGGCTTGCAAACATTGTCAATGTGCTCAATCCGGATACACTCACCTACGGTGGCGGATTAAGCGAGGTAGGTCCTCTTCTTCTTGAACCCATGGAAAGAACTTTACGAGAAAGGGCGTTACCTCCGGCCACTGAGCATTTACGGCTTCAACCTGCTTCCCTTGGCAATGATGCGGGCATCATCGGATCAGCCTGGCTCCACCTGGTTGATTCCAAGGGTAAAATCGGTCAGGTTTCATGATTCGCAACATCGTCGATCTGGGTATTTTTGAGAGAAAATATCTCCAGATCCAGCAAGGCTCAGGAAAGCCTCTAAAGATCCTTCGAAATGAAGCAGTTGTTTCCACAGGAATTTTGGAGGAACTCAATACCCAGACATACCTTGAAGAACTTCAATCCCAGCTTCCACTCCTCAAAAAACAGTGGGATCTCGGAAACACACCCATTGAATGCCTTCTCCCAGGCTCTTTTTTTGAATACTCAATCGTAGGGGATGAACCCCAACTCATCCTGGAGACTTTTTTGGACTCCGCTCTGGCAGCAAGTATTAACAAATCTCTTGAGCATGAGGGCATTGAAGCCTCCTTTCTTGGGTCAGGACTTACTGCCATCATCGAGTTTCTACTCAGAAAAGCTCCAAAATCTCCGTCGCACGATTGGATTCTCCTTGTACTAACCTATTCATGCACCTATAGGGTTCTGATTCGATCCGGAAGAATTCTTGATTTTCAAATCTCCTATGAATGCAGCGCAAGAATCCTCGACAAACTTGTCTCGAGTGAATGGAAGGTGGAACTCAATCAGGTTCCTTCACTTAAAAATGATGAACTGATCCTCCTACCGGTGTTTCGCCGAGAGCAAAGTGATGTTGAAGGATTTCAACACCTAAAGCCTTATTTCGAAGCCCTGTGTAACTTTATTCAAGCGGACATTCCCATCCTGGAAAATCCAGATGGGCTCTCGGAGTGGGAAATCCTATTATCTGACGGAGGCGCCTCCCTGAGAAACATGAACTCATTCCTTGAAGGGGCCATTGGATTTCCCACCCGAAATCTGGATCACGCTTTCTTTTCCATAGCGCTGGAAAATCCGGGAGAATCTTCCGATTTATCCATTAGATTCAATCCTTTGCTTTGCCATGCCTCCCTGTAGGTCTGGATGGAAGTCATGAATTCTGTGCACCGAAACTTTAACTCTGCTAGAAATCAGAGCAAACGCGCTCATTTGACCCAGTTTCTGCTGGTGGTTACGTGTGCATTCTTCTTTCTTGGCTATGTACTAACATGAAAGTTTCAGCAGACACCGTAAGAGAACTTGTCCGAATCCTCCATAGGGGAGACTCCCACTTAAGAGTCTATGCCATCAAAGAGATGCATTATCTAAAAGTTAGAATCCCCTTCCATGAGCTTGAACCTGTCCTGACCGATGCCAATGAGGAAGTAATGATCCCACTAGCCCAATACGCACATTTATTGGGAGAGTCAGAGAAGGTGCAGATCTGCGAAGTTTTGCTTAAACATTCGGATTCAAAAATTCTCACAAGTGCTTGTAAGTTACTTCAGATCACTCCCTATCCATCAACCATTCTCAAAGCGATCCTAAAGCTTATTCCTACCCGTACGGAACCCTCACTATTAAGAGAATTAATCCTTAGCCTTCAAAACCATGTACACAAACTCCCGAAGGCATTCTTCCAACCCCTGGTTCGCAATCAAAATAGGGATATCGCATTGGCCACCCTGTACATCCTGGCGAAAAATCCCCTTCCTTCCTTTAGACCCTTATTTCAAGAAGGAATGGCAAGCGTTGATCCGCAAATTAGAGCGGCGTCCCTGAGCGGTCTTTGGAAATTAGGTGACCCTTCCCTCCTGGAGCTGACCAAAAAGGAAACGAGTGAACTCTTCGTGAAATTCTATACCCGGGCGCTAGGAGATACCGGACCCGATCCCCTGGTTCAAAAGGCTCTATTTGATCTATGCAGTCATTCCAATGATGAAATCCGATATGAAGCGGTTTGTAGCTTCGGAAAGGTAGGGTCGGCACAAAAGATTCCAGATCTGATCCTGAAAGCAATTGAGGAACCCTCTCTTTTCATTTGTTCCGCCATGATGAGGACAGCATTAATTCTTGCTGAGGATGAGACCGTGAGGTCATTATTGAACCTGGTGGATCTTTTTGTAGAAGTGAAGGATCCAGACTCGCTCCAAAAAACGCTCTGCCTGATTTCTATGACCCCACACTACAGTGTTGTCAGGTCCATGATGGAAAGTTTAAGGAACACCAGCGCGGCAAAACCTGGAATGAAGCACTTAGAACCAGGATCTCTGGACAGAACCTTGCTCCAAGAAGTCTTCCAAACACTGGAGTCTGTGAGAAATTCATGGTTCCAGAACACCGAAGAGGAACAGCAACTTACGAAGCTAAAGCCATTTTCAAACCAAATGAAGAGGATCGATCCCGTCAATGCGTTTGAATTCTCCTCTTTACTGGGATAAGATCTACAGACGTTTGAGAGTCTCCTTCCAGAACCCCCTTAACTCTATTCCCATGAGAGGAATTCTCCTCTTCTTACTCTCTATTACAGCTGCATTCGGGTCCTACCAAAAAGGGCTTGATGAATTTCGCCTGCATCGTTACCGAGATGCACATGAATCCTTTCTAGCAGCTTTGAAGAATAAAGAGATGCCCGGTGAGAGTGCCTTTTACCTGGGGAAAATCTTCTTACTCGGACAGGAGCTCAACAAGGCCTATAAGTATTTTCTTCTGGCTTTTAAATATAATTCTCAGCAACAAGACCTACCTCGTGACTTTCAATCCTGTATTGAAGAATTGCGAAACGCGATTCCCTACAACGAGTTTCACGAACTCTATACAAAAACCTATCAAAAGGGTGTTTTCCCTATACCTGCTGTGTATTACCGGGTCAAGAATCTTCAAAACCGCCTGGAGTTTTCTGAAATTCTAACGACTTACGAAACAGTTAAGGCTCACCCAAGTTTTAAAATCGGAAAACAGTACTACGCTCAGTCATTAGCATTTATTCAGTACTATGCAGCTGTCTCCTATCTAAAAGTACAAAAAGATACGATCAAGGCCATAGAAGCCGCCAATTTAAGTGTTCGCAGCGACCCGGAGCTATCCGTTGCGCGAAAGCTACTCACCAACCTGAAGAAAAAGCAACAGAACAACTTAACCAAGCTCCTAAAAAAGGCACAAGACTCATTCTTGAAAAGGGATTTTGAGACTGCTCTTAAATTCTACCAAAGAGGAATGGAAACCGATCCCAAGAGTCCGGAAGCGCGCAAAGGAATAGAGAAATCACGGCTGGCTCAGCAGTCCTTTTCCTCCTTGAAGGAAGCAGAAGAATTCATTTCACAAGCTCGCTACGAAATGGCTCTAAAGAAGTTGAAATTTGCTGTTACAGCCTACCCTGACAATTTTGAAGCCCTAAACCTTCGTAAAGAGATAGAAGGTAAAATTCTTGAAAAACTCAATCTGAAAAAGAAGAAAGAGGAAAGTTTAGAAAATCGGGAAAGAGAGTATTTCAGCCAGATCAGCGAGGGAAATAACTATTTAAACAGCCAAGATTTTCAATACTCGGTAAACGCGTTTAAGAAAGCCCTGGAAATTCGCCCCGATTCAAAGAAGGCCGCTGATGGTTTAAAGGTCGCCGAAGGGAAACTGGCTGTCTATGACACCTTTCAAAAGGGTCTTGAGCTGTTTCGTCAGGAAAAATATGCGAATGCTTTGAAACTTCTCATTGAGGTTCAGAAAGCTGGAGTTCAATTCGAAAGGCTTTACCACTCCATATTAGCTGCCACTTTCCATACGAAGAACTACGGCGAGGTTATCACGCTGGCAGAAAATCATCATAAGCTCTATCCGAGGGATACAGAAAGCCTCTACTTCCTTGCAAGAGCTTATGAGGAGTCCCTGAATGAGAAACCAGCTCACCTGGATGACTCCATCAAAACCTATAACGAACTCATAGGAGTCAATCCTTCCTTTTTGGATTCCAGGGACCGACGCAACAAGCTGTATCGCATTAAGTACGCTCCTCTGTTGCTGATACTTGGACTCTTGTTGATTCTCATCGTAATTGCAACCTGGCTCTATCGCACAAAGGACCTCAGAAAGAAGCGCAAATATCTCACCTTGGTGGAAAAGGCCGCCGCATCGAAGAATCCTCAAAAACTAGTCAAGCTCTATGAGACCATGCCCAGGATTAACCTGACCTTGGACGAAACCTTAAAAGTCCTACCTATATTCATGTCTGCTCTTGTTGACTCTGGACGCCACGATGACGCCTTAAAGATTGGACCTCGGATTCTGGGCGCTATGCCCAATCATCAACAAGTCTTGCTATTGATGGCCAAAGCATATTATGAACTAAAAATCTTTAATCCCGGTCTAATGAAGTATTACGACCCTTTGTTCGCCTCGGATCAAATGACTGATGAAATGGTGGAATGGATAGGATCCCGAATCTTGAGTCAAGATATGGATAGTGAAAAGACTCTGCCAGTGCTATGGCAATACTTCGAATTACATCCAGAGCACCAAAAATGTCGGAAAATCCTACTCAAATTCTTAAAGGAAGAAGATTCCATGTCCCGGCGTCTGGTAGAAATGATGGAGACCGAAGTCAAATTCAATCCGAGGGATATCTCTTGTCGATTGAAACTAGCGCAGTACTACCTGGATAGAAAGCAGGTGGAGAGCGCGATTCGTCTCTGTGAAGAGGTGATCAATCTCAACGCAACAGAGAGAAAACTACATGAGATTCTTTACGGGGCCTATGAGCATCAAAAGAACCTCGAAGCTCTTTTGCCTCTCTACAACTCTCTCTTAGAACTGTACCCAAACAGCATTGTGCTGCAAGAGGCTCAAAATAAAATCCTGCTGGTTACCGGAAGGCCGGCAATGAGTCAGACTGAACTTCAGAGCTACCAGAAAAAAGAGCAAGATGAGCGAACCGTTGCCTGCGTAAAATGCGGGGCATCAAATGAGCAAGGAAGTTCCTTGTGCTGCCAATGCAAGGCTCCCCTATAATTTTTCTGAAAGCCGTACTGTGGTCGGCCCTTCTATGGCTGTTCAGCTGTCCGCTGTCAGCACAGGACGATCCATCCTATCTACTTGGATTGCGTTATTTTCAGGCGGCCCAATATCCCCAGGCCGTCGAACACTTTAAAAGAGCACTGCAACTCAATCCTGATCATATTGACGCAAGGTATTCCATTGGAAAAATTTACTTCATGCAGGAAAAGTACCTCTCGTCCTATCGCTATCTTCGAGACAGCCTGGCGATTGACCCGGGTTACAAAGATGCCCCTTCTCTCTTCGAACAGTCACTGGAGCGAATCTATACCCGTTTTTCAGACACTCTATCCGATCCCCAGGTGGTTGGAGCCATCACGACGCGCAGTTTTCGCAAGGGAGATCTCATCGCGGCCCGTCGAGGCATTGAGTACCTGGTTAAAAAGCACCCAAGATTCGCGGTTGGCTGGGACCATCTTGGCGAATACTACCTCCGGCAAAAAAATCTAGAAAAAGCCATGACCGCCATGAAAAAGGCCCTGGCACTAGACCCCTCCTCTCCGACCATTTTTCACCATTACGAAAAAATCTATTTTCTAAAAAATCATCAAAAGGTTCCAGATTCCAAACTAACTCCCCCTCAGACTGACCTGGTATCAAAACAGGTTCAAGACGTTGTAGATGAGTCTATCCTCTTGGGGGACGATTCATCTGCAGCCTCCGCCGGACCTGCGCAACCCATCAAATTGACAAAGTTAGAGCCCGCTCCCCCCTCAGATCAATCCAACTCTAAATTATTTGAAAAACTCCTAGAAAAAGAAAGTCGAAACCTTCCTGAACAGATTCCAGAAACTAAGAATCCCACTGAAAAGAATTTGAAACGAGCTGATGTTTATGTACCTCCACCTGAACCAAAGCGCGATCTTCAGGCAGAACAAAATCAATTGGAATTGAGGGCTCAAAAAGCTCTACAGGAAAAAAACTGGGAGCTGGCTGCCACATCCTATGCCATTCTCTCCAACAATAATCCTAACAACAAAGAATTCAAACAATCCTTTGAAAAAGCTCGTGAATATGATCGCTTTGAACAAAATTTTCAACAAGCTCTAAAGACTTTGAAGCGCGGCACCAAGGACTCTTCCCAATTCAAAAAGGCAAAGGAACTGTTTCTTCAGCTCGATTCGGTGATTTACGCTCAACTACACCAGAAACAGAGTTTTGACGAGTATCTAGCTTTTATCTCCTTTGCCCTCAAGGACTATCAAGAGGCTGAAAAAATCTGTAAAACCTGGGTTAAGCAAGAACCAGATTCCTTCCAGGCTCACTATCTCCTTCTCAAATCTCTGGAGAGCCAGGAGAAATACCAGGAGGCCTACTATATCCTCGCCAAAGCTTCCCAAATTGATTCCAGCTCTCTCAACGCAAAGCCTGGGATCCTCAGACTGAAATGGAAGTCGTATATTTACCATTATTGGTGGCTTCTGGCTCTCTTTGTGCTCGTCTGGTTTGTGTTAACGCTTGGGTACACAACTTATAAATTCTCGGTGAGACAAAAGGAGCAAAGGTGGAAGGGAAGGTTTGACCAGGTTCGTGAGCTTGCCGCTGACCAGGAATGGGGCTCAATGATTCGGGCAGTGGATGCGCTGATGCTCTCCGAGTTAAGTGATTCAGAACTGTATAATCTCATGTACCTTAAAGCTAACGGTTACTTCCAGAGTTCACAATTGGAGGAGGGGCGAAAGCAATGTCTTGCGATTCTCACAAGGCATCCCAAGGATCAACAAACTATGGTCCTCCTGGGAAGGCTCTACCTGGGACTTGAAGACACTTCATCAGACACTCTTGATGCCTTCCGGATGCTCACCACCAAGGAACCCTCCAACATAGATGGGCTAAAAGCATATTTGAAGGCTATGAAGTCCGCTGGAATCTATGACTCCACAACTGAGAAGATCGCTGTAAAAATTCTTGATATTGAAAGTTATAATCAAGAGATCCTAAGGGATCTGGTCGAGATTTATGGACGCCGACAGACCAGGAACGAGCAAGCTTGTGAAGTTTTCAAACGGTACCTCGAACTCCATCCTCAGGACTCAGCGGTATTGCTCCTTTATCTACAGAGCCTGGTCTCTGTAGGCAACTATATAGAAGCCATTCGGGTAGGACACAGACTACTACCCATCAATCCAGAATTAGAGGATGCTCACACAACCCTGATACGAGCCTATGACGAGCTGAACATGAATGATGAATTGAGGGCCTACTACCAGGACTTGTGCCTGGAGCTACCTCAGAGCAGGATAGTGGAAAAGATGTTCAATCTCATCCAAAGCTCAGCGGGCTCATCACGTACAGCAGAACCCGTAACCTCAGGAATTCAGGATGCTGAAATCACACTGTTGGCACTGGAGGAGGGTAAAAGGCTCCTCGGGAATAAATCTTACCAGGACGCTATACTTAAGCTTCAAACCGCTACCCAGGCTCCAAATCTCAGCTTTGACGCCAAAATTTTGATTACCCAAGCCTACCTGGGACTCCAGGACATGGACGCGGCTATCCTTAACTTTCAGAGTCTGAATTTAAAGGAAAAAAAGTTGGATAACACGGCGATGGATGTGGTCTACGAGATTGCTCAGCATTATGAAAAAACAGGCGAGGTTAAAAAAGCGATACAACTCCTACAGGTCCTGGCTCGAAACGACGTAACCTATCGAGACACCTTTCAAAAAATAGAAATACTCTCCCTGGAAGTATAAGGCTATACCACATGGAGGAGAAAATGAAGATCATGGGCAGGTCACCTGAAGAAGTTCGAATTTCGCATCTCGAAATTCCGTGGACACACGGAAACGACTAAAACATCCTGTTTCACCATGCTTGTCATGCCGCGACTTTATCGCGTTATCCAGAAAAAGTAATTACTAAAAGAATGGCATTAATGAAACACGATTCGCGGCTGGAGAAATCTCTTGAGTTCCAGGGAACCTGTGTTTGCATTAAGGTTTACTGCTGCAATTAAAAGTTGTTTCCCATCTACCTGACATTTCACAGAAGATGAAATTGATAAATCGTAGGTTTTTGGATTTAACACTCCCTCGCGTCCAGAACAAGAAACCTCATTACCTTCCCTGGAATGAAAAACCAACTCAGGGTTATGAACTTCCCCTTCCCGTACAAGGGGTGTACGTACTAACCAGTATTTTTTGTCTACAAATCTAAGTTTCTGCCCTGCGAGCGTATAAAGCTTACGAGATCCAAAATATCGATCAAACTGAAACTGCGTCAAAGT
>CAZIKF010000046.1:2596-33146 GCA_964539825.1 uncultured bacterium | reverse complement strand
CGAATCAAATATATTTCCTTCGCTTAGATGAAGAGGGAATTCCAAGTGTCTCCCGGTACTTTGTTACCGTCCTACGGGCAACATCAATACCGCGAGCTTTCAATAAGTCCGCCAGGACCTGATCACTCAATGGTTTTTTAGTGTTTTCCTCATCCACAGCCTGTTGAATAATTTCCTTTATCCTCTTTGTGGAAATCATTTCACCATCGTCGGAACGCATTCCACCTGAGAAAAAGAATTTCAATTCAAAAACTCCTGCGGGCGTATGTGCGTATTTACCGTTTATTACCCTTGATACGGTTGCTTCATGGCGGTCTACCCTGATCCCCACCTCATTCAGAGTCAACGGTTTCAATCCTTTTACCCCCTGTTTAAAAAAATTCTTTTGAATATCGAAAATACATTTCCCAATGACATAAATCGTTTCCTTTCGTTTCTCCAAACATTGGCGAAACCAGAGAGCTTGGGATAATTTCTTGCGCAGGTACAAAAGCTCGGATTTATCCAGCCCCTGGGCATTTTGAATTTTTTCCTGGTAAAAACGATTTACGTTGACGGTGGGGATATAAGTGTCATTAAGGCGTACGATAACCTCATCGTCTACTACGGTTACAAATAGGTCGGGTGTGATGGTTTCCGCTGTGGATACTTCATGTAGATAACCGCTGGCCGGCCTGGGATTAAGGTTTCGAATTTTAACGACCGCCTCGCTAATTTCTTCGAAACTGGCTCCCGATCGCTGAGAGATTTCCTTCATCCTATTGTTGGCCAGATCATCTAGATGCTGATCAAGAATTTGATAGACCAGGGAATCCTTTAAATCATCTTGAAAATACTGGATGAGGAGACATTCCCTGAGATCTCGTGCCGCAACCCCGGTAGGCTCGAAGCTCTGTACCAGCGTCAGAACAGATTCCACATTCTCGACAGATACTTGAAGACTATCTGCTACTTTCTCTACCGTTTCCAGTAAGTATCCGTTTGAATCCAGACAGGCGATAAGATAATCACCAATCTTCCGATCTGTTTCAGTTTTGATAGAGAGGTATAGCTGCTCCTCCAAATTATCTTTCAAGGTTCGGGAGCTAGCGACATACTCCTCAAAAGACGGCTCTTCGCCTGAAACCCCGGAGTCTCCTGAATAGGAGGAGATATAATTGTCCTGACTCTCCTGGAAATACTTCTCAAAATCCTTCACATACTGGACCAGGCGAGCTTGTTCTGTATTTTCCGTGAATTCGAATTCATGCTCTTCCGGCCCAGCCCCATCTGAATCCTGAGTCTCCAAGACCGGATTTTCCATGAGCTCCTGCTCTACCATCTCCGATAGCTGGAGCTGATTAGCCTGCAAAACTTTTACAGCTAGTTGAAGTTGCGGAGTCAACTTCAGGGTCTGTACTTGTTTAAGGGCGAGTTCCTGGGTGAGTTTCATATAGTCTTAATCCAAAATGTACCCCAGTATACGTGATTCAGCCTCTCAAATACCAAATAGGTTCGATCCCTCAACCTACATTTGAAGCGCTGTAACACATTGAAAACCACGCTCCATCCTTGGTCTTTCAAGCATGCCGCAACCGACAAAGGTATACTTCTTGCTTTTAATTGAGGCCTTCCGGAGTCCTTTTGCAATGATTATCGACAAAGCTTATCCCTTAAGTATTGCTCCTATGATGGATTGCACCGATAGGCATTTTCGTTTTTTTATGCGTCAAATCACGAGACAAACTTTGCTCTATACAGAGATGGTGGTCGCCCAGAGTATCCATCATGCCAATAGAGAGAATCGGCTGCAGAAGATTTTAGAATTCCACCCCCTGGAGCGTCCCCTGGTCATCCAATTGGGGGGGAGTGATCCTGATTCCCTGGTGGAAGCAGCCAAGATTTGTGAAGATCATGGCTTCGACGGAATAAATCTTAACGTGGGCTGCCCCTCAACTAGAGTGCAGTCGGGTAGATTTGGAGCCTGCCTCATGAAGGAACCGCACCATGTTGCTGAATGTGTCCACAAAATGAGTACAGCCGTATCCATTCCTGTCAGTGTGAAACATCGCCTGGGAGTGGATGACTTGGATGACTATGAACATCTACATGACTTCGTGAAAATTGTATCAGGCACAGGGATCCAGCATTTCATAGTTCATGCTAGAAAGGCTTGGCTTAAGGGGTTAAGTCCGGCTCAGAACCGCACCAGACCGCCTCTAAATTATGAAAATGTATATCAATTGAAACGGGATTTCCCAGGTCTGAACATCGAAGTAAATGGAGGGGTGAAAACCCTTGAGGAAGTATTTAGTCACCTGACCCGGGTAGATGGGGTCATGATTGGCAGGGCAGCCTATGATAATCCCTGGATTTTTTCCGCCGCAGATACCGCTCTATTCAACTGCCCCAAAAATCCCACTCAGAATCGCTTTGAGGTGTTAAGAGCCATGGTTCCATACCTTCAGACTGCGAAGAATTCAGGCCTACGTTTTCATGGAATACTCAGACACATGATGGGTCTGTTTCACGGTGAACCAGGAGCCAGGGTATGGCGACGCTGGATCAACGAGGAATTACAAAGAAAAGAGCAGGAACCTGAATTCTTGATTCGAAGTCTGGATTGTTTCCAAGAACTACAGGTCTTGAATTCTTGTTAGAGTATGGAATCTAAAATGAAGGATTGAAATCTATATTATTCCAGTGAATGAAGGATCAGGCTCACGTCCAATAATTCCAAGATCCTCGGCCGTGATTGCAAAGACTAAATGATCCTGCCATTTCCCATCACTGTACAAAGCCTGACGTCTGATTCCTTCAGATTTCATACCTAGTTTTTCACAAAGACTAATTGAAGGCTTATTTTTGGGTAATACTTCTGCCTCAATTCTATTCAAGTTCAATACTTTGATGCTATGTAAAATAGTTGCATTTGCGATTTCGAACCCAAATCCAAGACGCCAGTGATTATTGAGAACTGAGAATCCAAGTGTAGCCCTTTGACCCACACCTCTTTGCACCAGCCAAAGCTGAGAATCACCGATTAGAACCGCGGAGTCCTTATCAAAAGCCTGAAAATTATAGATTAATCCAATCTCCATACTTTTACGGTCTTTTTTCAATTGAGAAAGAAAGCGTGTGTGAGTAATAAACTCCAAGTAATTAGGTGCGTCATCAAAGTCACTTTGAGGGGCTAGTACAGACTGATAGGCTCTTTTCCATTCCTTATAGTCAGATCTCAGCATCGGTCTAATGTTGAGTCTCTTAGATTGGAACTGGAGCGGCGGTTTCATCACTTTCCTGCTATGCAATCCTTTTCTTCTGAAGTTTGAAAGCAACCGAATACGGTCGGCTTATACTGTTGTTGAGTTTTCTCTGGTTTTGGGCAAGGTGATACCTGTCCATCGTCAACCTTGGTTCTTCGAATGCCAGCACATCGAACCCTGCTAACTTGAACGCTTTCCAGTAATCTGAAAGCGAGCGATGAAACCAGATAAAATCAGACTTAAAATGTGCCCATGGGGGATCAACATGTCTTTGACGTTCGAAATAATTGGTGATCCAGTGATAGGCAATACCGCCATCATCGTTTGAGACGGTCGCAGTCCCTTGTGGGAAGCAGGGATGGGAGAAAATAACTACAGCTATACCATGATCCCGTAGTACACGACTGAATGTACTCATGACTCCTTCAAGGTCCGGGGTATCCATGAGCACGTAGTTGGCAATTACCATGTCAACTGAAGTATCGTCGACAGTGACTAAGTCGGAACATGAATCTACTCTGAAATCGATATCAGGATCTTTCGAACTCGCGATTTCAATCATTTTTTCAGAAAAATCTATCCCAATGGCTTTTGCACCCTGGGCCTGTAACTTGCGTGTCAGATAGCCAGTGCCACACCCAGCATCAAGTACCGTTAAGCCCGAAACTTCGCCTGCGAATTCCCACAGGACGGGGTCAGAGTTCAGAATTCGGTTAGCATCCCCATCATCGCCAACCTGGAGATCCCAATCTGCAGCAATACTATTCCAGGTGACCTTCGTCTGGTCAATGTGATCCGCGTCCATAAGTTTTCCTCCCAAGGGCTAAATATGGCATGGAGGATATGGGGACGCAAGACATAGATGGTATAGAATTGGGACTGGCAAAATCAGTCACAGGCCTATCAAAGAACAAGTTGGAAAGATTCACTCTTGTTGAGATTCAAGCCTTAGGCTATGATTGAAGTGGGGGCGTAGGAATCATTTTTGGGGAGCACTTATGCAGCGTTTAATCATTTTCATTTTCTTGTTGCCATTGCTCGGAATTCTGGGATGTTCTGGTGGAGGAGGGGCCTCCGGCCCTTCTCAGACTTCAGAAGGTACGGCTCAAGAATCAAACCAAAAAGTTGATATCATCATCAATTTAGAGCATATCCTTTCTTCAGGGGTCGCGCGATCCACCAGCCGAATTCGTAAATCTCTTTTTCCCAACCTTGGTTCTCTTCGCTTAGAAATCAGTGCGGAGGGACTGGAAACCCTGGTACTAAACTTCAGCCCTACAGCAAGCAACGCAAGCGCTAAGCTATCTGTGGGATTCAGGTATACCATTCGGGTTATCGCGCTGAATTCCTCCGGGGAAATCATCGCGGAGGGCACTGCCAACCTGGATTTACTGGTACAGCCTCAACAAGGTCAAACACCCGAAGTTAAAGTCATCCTTGAGACGGTGAATCCCAGTAATATCCAGGCAAAGACGTGGCCAGGGAGCGGAAATATTCTTCCCGGGCAACCAATTTATATTTATCTCAATCAACCGGGGAGGCTTCATTACGCATTCAATGGAGGATCCTTTGAGGCTATTGATGATGTTCCCTCAACGGCGGGTCAACGCACTACCGCTGAAAATGGTATGAAAATCCAACCCCCTGGACAGGCTGGCGAAACCGTCAGTCTTCGGTTTTTAGGAGAAGATGAGGAAGGTCGCACCGGAGAAATTCAAGCTGCTCAATTTCAGATTGTATTGCCGACCACCTTCCAGGCTATCGATGTGGCAGTGGTCAGAAGCACTAGAATGACCAGTGCGGATTTCTCAGTCTCCCAGATTATCCCTGTTAACCGGGAGACATCAACAAATGTTTCGATCTCCCCCGTAAATAGTACTCCATAGGGAATTACCCTATTTGGATTCGAGTTTTAAAAACAGGGAGGGGAGCATTCTTCGACTAGGTATTATCTACCTTCTGTGGATCGGGAATTCCCTGAGTCTAGCCTCCTCTTTTGAATGGGAGGTTCAGCAGGGATGGAATCTCCTTGGCTCCGTGTTGGAAGAGATACCCTGTGAAAATTTTCATCCTGGATGGGTACAGATCATTTGGGTATTCCGGTCAGATGACGGAGGCTGGAAAGCTTGTTCTCCCGAGCCTGAGATTTCCAGGAAACTCAGCGAGGCAAACAGCCCCTCATTTTCAAAAATTCTACCTGGAGAAGGCTTCTTTCTTCGCGCGGCCAGACAAGGAGTATTAGAAATTGCTGGCCAACTTGATGATTCTCAAACTTTGCAAACTTTACCGGGTTCTTTTGCAAGCCCCTGGTCCCTGCGAGCAAATCCCTTTGTTAGAACTTCCCTGGCAGATTCCCAACTACCTGAGGACTCACTTATTCTGGTTCTCCGCTCAGGAACCTGGTACTCCTTTCCAGCCAGGGAAGGATTTCAATCTCTTCAGCCAACCAGTCTCCAATTTGGAGAGGGATTCTTTTATTTCAGTACCAACTCAACAGGTGTCCTGACCAGTTCAGCTCAGGGGTCAATCCAATTCCCTACGATTGGAGTTCTCGCTTCCGATGAAACCGCCTTTTCGGTAGATCCCCAGAACCCAGGTATGAGAATCCCCATGACTCAGGCTTTTTCCACTCAACTTGCCGAATCCGCCAGAGCCTTTACGGACTGGATTCGTGGTCAGGGTTATCATTCTGTCGCCATTCCCCCAATCAGCACTTCTGGGAAAATCTACATTCAGCAATCCTCGCTGGATCCATCAGTTTCCGGTCCCGATCTCCATGATCTAAGACTACTTGAAGGCCTAAGAGACAGATTTCAACCCTATGGAGTTCAACTATTCGCTGATCTCAGTCCATTAATCTCAATATCCCCAATCTCTATCAGATCCATTTCCCGGGTGGTGCTGGAATCTTATGAATTTGATGGATTATTCATCGAAGGAGGTGATAGTGGATTGATCGCTGATCTCAACACAATCGCCACTAACAGAGGTAAAACCCTGCTGGCCCAGGGAGAAAATCCATTATCTACCGGGAGTGCTTTGGTAGAGGTCCAAATGGGGGACCTTTCGGCTGATGGGATCATGGCACTGCAATCTAGTTTGAGCACCCGATTCACCTCTGGAATTCGCCTATTTACCCACTCTCAAACCAAGACCTCCCAGCGCAACCTTCACCTCTTTCATTCCCTTCGCAACCAGGTTCAGGAACATTGGTTTTCCCTCAACTCTAAGGAATATTCTGATTTTTTGACCAATCCCGGTACATCAGACCAGAATTGGAGCAGATCTCAATGGAAGTCACTAAGACACGAGCCAGATACTTCCTGTCCAATTGCAAATATTTCCTACATATCGAACAAACAACTCGAACAAACTTTACCTGATGATCTCAACCAACTTTTTGCCAGCCTGGGTCATATTCGGGAACTCCTATTTTCCGTTGGATATCAACCCCGTTTAACCTGGACTTTGCCTGCTACACCCCGGGAGCTAAACATTCTTCTCTTCGAGAGTCTACCCTCGGAGTCCGAAATGGACACCATCCTGCAAACATCATCAGTCACCCTTCTTCTCTTTCTTCCCTCTATGCATGCTCAGCTCCCCCTTTCATCCACATGGCTTGATAGACTTGGACTTCTGGAGAGCCCCCAACTCAAACAGCAGGACTCCTGTCCTAATTCACTTACTTTCAACGAAAAACATCCTTCCATCTTTCATCCTATTTTTCTCCAGCATGGAGAGTGCTGGGTAATCCCCCAGCAAACGCTAAACTCCAGCGCAATTTCCATTCTTTCCAGCTCCACTGGCTCGGAGGACCGAGTATGGCTTTATCAAAAGGACCGACTATATTTTTGGGCAAGTCCATTGCTTCCCCCCACTCTCCGCCCCTTCTTCGCATCCATCTTTGGAGTTGTGTCAGGAAATCCTGACAACCACCAGATCCTGAATTCTAAAATTTCCGCTCTTCTGGCAAACAATGTTTCTTACAGCTCAGATCTACAGCTGGACTTTAGGTTCTTTCAGGGAAACCTCCGCTCAAGTTGGTATCCTCAGCAAGGAAACCCCTATCCCAAAATCCTCTACCCAATCTCTAACGAATCCTCGCTCTACCAAATCTCAGCAGATGCTGGAGATCTCGTTTTGATCCATCCCAATTCCCCTCCAGCGGCTATCGCCGGGGACGACCATGCCCTTGCCGGATCTACCCTGGCTCGAATTCCTGGTCTGGGTACTGATCTCGACCAGGATATTCTCAGTTACTCCTGGAGACAGATTTCGGGACCCCCGGTGAGTTTTTCTTTGGAAAATGGGAAAAATTTGGAATTTCAGGCACCTGAAAAACAGACCCTGGCACAAGAAATAATCTTTGGATTGACGGTATCAGACGGTCAATCCGCATCGAGTGAAGAAACCGTAAGTGTTCGAGTGTTCGCGAACAGTCCCCCAGTCATTCAATCTGGAGGAGATTTAGGTGTTGCTGGCAAAAGCCTGGTTACCCTTGATGCCGTAGTAGATGATTCAGATGATAACGCCCTAATCTATAGCTGGACTCAGACATCCGGACCTACAGTCCAGCTATCCCAACCAAATTCTCTTTCGACGACCTTCATAGCTCCTTCCAAGTCCGTTCAAGATCAAGTCTTAGAGTTTCTCCTGGAAGTAACGGATCCCGTGACCGCTTCACAGCAATCAAAGAAGGTAGTGATAAAAAAAAATATTCAACCAACGGTTTTTGTTGATGAGGTTCCTCCTGTGGCCGGAACAAGGGCTCAAAGCATGCACGCCAGTTTTTTTGATCCTGATGGAGATGCCGTTTCAGTCAGTTGGACACAGGTTTCAGGACCCCTTGTGATCCTTGATAATCCAACAGGACTTCGACCCATCTTCATAGCTCCAGATACGGAAGTGGAACTGGATCTAAAGTTTGAATTAATCGGCTTCGACGGTCTCAGCAATTCAATTTCAGTGACCATCGGTGTAACAGTAACCCCAAACCCAGGCAAGGCTTGTCTTCCAGGACCAGTGCAAATCTGTATCGAGTGAGTTATATAGTCAAACAAATGACCTGGATTAAAACCGCCATCAAAACCATCCTACCTTTTCGCCAAATGAGCGGATGGTGGAGGATCAGCAGAAGACTCTCAAGACTAAAAGCCCTCGAGATTGGTGGACCCTCACCCTATTTTCACCCTGGTCAACTTTGCCCTGTGTATACTATTTTGAGCTCGATCGATTACTGCAACGCGATCCCCGCCGAGCAAAGGACACAGTACATTACCCCCCCTTTTAAGGAGGGAACAACCTATCTATGTGATTCTACGGTGTTAAAACCCATCAAGAATAAGGCTTACGATGTGGTATTGAGTTCTCATATGCTCGAACATGTGGCAAATCCTCTAAAGGCGGTGCTGGAATGGAAAAGAGTCCTCAGCGATAAGGGGTATATCCTTCTCGTATTGCCTTACAAGAAAAATATCTTTGACCATAGAAGAAGGACGACTTCTTTTCAGCATCTTCTTAAAGACTACCAAACCTGTGTTGAGGAAGATGATCTAAACCACCTTGAGGAAATTCTTCAGCTGCATGATTTAACCAGAGATCCTCTGGCTGGCTCCTTTGAAGATTTTAAAAGCCGCTGCCTTCGAAACCAAGAGTTGAGATTTCTCCATCATCATGTTTTTGACCTGGCTCTCGGGAAAAAAGCTCTTGAATGGGCAGGAGCCAGAGTTTTGATGAGTGAAACGATCGACGCTTACAGTTTTTTGCTATTGGCACAAATTCAGGATTCTGAAGGGAAATTCTAGAATAAGTGGGAAATGGACTCAGCTTAGAGCCTGTTCAAGATCTCTTAGAAATCGTTCCATGCAAGCATTAGCGAACCCTGGTTCATCTGGTGCTCAAAGCCCGAAAGATATTCGCGCATTCCCTCAGAAGCAAAAACATCCAGACAAGGAAGATCAGGTCTTGAGGGCCAATAATACCTAAATCTATAGCCTGCATAGGAAGAGCTTCGTTCCAGGTCAATATCTTTAAGGAGATGGGCAAATGGCCGAGTGCCCTCCGGTACGCTATAGTCCACTGATAAAATCTTTTTACCAGAAATAGAAACAACTCGTCGAGCAAGGGCCTTTGACTGATGTTGATTCTCAGCGTATTTAGCGGGGAAAACTGTACCCATTGAGTCCCTTTGCCCTGGCTCCGCCTGCGGCTCATTGAGAATGAAGTAGAGAGCAAGCGCGCATAAAGCGATCAAGCCAGCAGTCATGCGAATCAAAATAGGGACCCGAGCAGAACCCGCCCTGAGAGAACGAATTCTTGGATTTCTCCCATGGGGGAAGGATTCCAGCATAAAGAGCACTTCGACACTCACTGGAAAGCATTTAGGGATTTTCTTGAAAATATACTCATAAATGAGGCATTGATACCGCTAAAGCTACAAAAACCCCTTCATAATCTATCTTTTTCTACAGCTAATTTCCCAATAGCATAAACCCCAAGGGTATACCGTAAAGCAGGTGGAGCACACACCTGTAGGTTCAGCCTCAAGAAGTCCCATCTATGCTGAGCTCAGAATCCAGAGGATTATGTTTTGTTCTCGTATCCGGGAAAAATCCTCACTTTGAGTATATAATGACCCGCTATTCAACACTCGGGAAATACCATGTCTCATATTCTTCTCATCACAGGTTCCAGCGGACTCATAGGCTCTGAGATGGTGAAATTTTTTGCACCTCAATTTGAGCGTATTTTGGGCCTGGATAATAATCTCCGTCGTGATTTCTTTGGAGCGGAAGGGGATACGAGTTCAGTTCTTCAGGAACTGAGCAAGAATCATCACAATTTTGAACATTTGGATATGGATATTCGAGATAGGGAAGGAATAAACACACTTTTTCAAAACAGGCCTATTTCATCCATAGTGCATTGCGCTGCACAGCCGTCCCATGACCTGGCAGCACAAATCCCCTTTCAGGATTTTGAAGTTAACGCCCTGGGAACGCTCAACCTTCTAGAGGCGACAAGAAAGCACAGACCGGAGTCCCCATTTGTATTTATTAGCACCAACAAAGTTTATGGAGATCTTCCCAATCAACTTCCGCTGGAAGAATTGGAAACCAGGTATGATTTTTTGAGAGAAGAAGATCGATATGGAATTTCTGAAGCCATGTCCATAGATCAAAGCCTTCATTCCCTCTTTGGAGTATCTAAGGCATCCGCTGATCTGCTTGTACAGGAATACGGCAGAAATTTCTCCCTGAAGACTACGTGTCTTCGAGGTGGATGTCTCACTGGACCCAACCATCGGGGAACCAGACTGCATGGATTTCTAAGCTATCTCGTCAGAACCAATCTCACCCGTACTCCCTATACCATTTTTGGATACAAGGGAAAACAAGTACGTGACAACATTCACAGTCAGGATGTAGCCGCTTGTGTTGGAAATATTTTAGCTGACCCTTGCCGAGGGGAAGTCTTTAATCTTGGAGGGGGACGCGCCAATTCCTGCTCTATGCTGGAGGCTATGGAACGGATTCAATCCATAACTGGAATTGAATTTGAACATTCCTACAGCGAAGAAGCACGAGTGGGAGATCATATCTGCTATTACACTGATAACCGCAAATTCCAAACTCGCTACCCAGGGTGGAATATCTCCTACAGTCTTGATTCCATCCTTAAAGAAATCTATGAACAATGGCAAGTTGAATTTAGTAACAAGGGTTGAACCTTGAGTTCTGCCGAGCAATTGGAACCCAATCAACTCCTTAACAGGGCTGAACAACTTCTTCAGAGCGGAAATGATCCTGACGCTCTCAAACACTATCAACTTCTTGTGAATTTCCCAGAATTCTCAGCCATAGCCCACTTTCGACTGGGTGAAGTTTTAAATCGGATCGGTGATATTTCAGGATCACTTCAGGCACATAGGAAAGCATTTGAAACCTGTCCGGAATTGATGTCCAAGATCACACCAAAAGAGTTCAAGCACCACACTTACATCTATCAAGCTCCAATCCAGCTCCCTACTCCAACTTGCCCTCTTTGCCAGCAACCCGGTAGTGAACACTCCTGCTATAACACCTCAACATATCTTGACTTTGCGCCTGGTTTTGACCCGGTTAGACTGTGGCTTTTCTGCACCAGCTGTAGTCATATCTTTGCTTCTCACCGCCCAGAGAATCTTGAGGAAATATTGCGGGTCACGGAAATGGGGACACTGGAAGAACCGGATGTAGGCGCCTGCCCTGGTTTAGGCCAGATCATGCAGCGTCTCATAGCGGAATCTAACGGATTGAGTTTTTTTGAAGTTGGAGTAGGTTCAGGAGAAATGATTGGCGTTGCCTGTGAGTTTCAATTGGAAGCCTCGGGAATTGAAATTCGACCAGACTATGCTAGAAGAGTGGCTGAGACTTTTTCTATACCCATTCATATTGGAGATTTCCTCCAATTCAATAGCGACGAGAAGTTCGATATCCTGTGCATGGGTGATGTACTTGAACACTTTATTGATCCTCATTTAGCCCTGCAGAAAGCTGCCGACTTACTTTCCAAAAACGGTATCCTCTGGATTTCAACTCCCAACTTTGACAGTGCTTATTGTAGACTCCTTGCTGATAAAGATCCCATGTGGAGGGTTTGCGAACACCTGCATTTTTTTTCCTTCCAATCTCTAAAAAAGGCCCTGGACAAGGCTGGGCTCAAAGCTGTGCGTTATGAGGTATCCAGTAAATATAGGGGTTCGATGGAAGTAACTTGCCGCAAAAAGGATTCATAGCCAGATTATTTACAAAAAAGGGCTTTGAGATCTTTCTCATTCTCTATGAGCCAGGTGTGAATCTCTTCGACAAGCTGCCTGGCCGAAACCTGCGGCTTCCATGAAAATTCATCCCTTACCCTGGCGCTATCCAGGAGCAGTATGGGTAAATCGTTCTGATGGGACTCTGGATTTTCCTTGATCTTCACTTTCATTCCCATGACCTCCTGGCATAGTTGGGTGAGCTCCCTGAGAGAAACAGAAAAGTCTTTACCTCCGGCAGCTTGATATAGCTCACCCCGACATTGGGGCAGCACTGCAAGCTGTCTGCTCACCAGGGTACATAAATCCCTTACATGCAAGAAATCCCTCACCTGTTTACCGGTGCCGCCAAATCCGTTATAAGACAGACTTCCTGAGAAGAAGTGCTTAGCAACCCAAAAGGAAACAAATCCCTGTTGAACCTGACCCATTTGCCCTGGCCCGCTAACTACACCAAAGCGTGTAATTATGGACGGGATATCATATGCACTCGCGTATTCCCGTATTAATTCTTCAGATGCTAACTTCGTAGTTCCGTACATGGAGCGAATTCCCTCGGTAGGGAAGTCAAGAGTAATTCCATCTTTGCTTAAAAAGGAGCTTAGCTCATCACCAGGGGTAGTCCACTCCAATCGAGATTCGCGCTCTACATAAGGAATCGCCCTAACTCTATCGAGAGGATAGACCCTTGAAGAAGAGAAGAAAAAGAATCCAGCACCTCGTTCCCTGGCCCATTCAAGACTCTCAAGTGTCCCATTCAGATTGGTTTCGATTACATACCTGGGGCTAGATCCAACTCCCGCTAAAACTGAGGGTTCCGCTGCGCAGGCAATAAGAAGATCACCATCTATCTTCTTGAGGTCATCAGAATTGCGTATATCTCCCTTGATGAACTCTACCCCGTGTTCTTGCAAATGCGAGAGGTGTAGCTCTGAACCAGCTCTGATCATATTATCCATTACCACCACTTGTGTTTGCGGAAAGCTGGTTTTAAGGTGAATCGCCAGTCTTGAGCCGATAAAGCCCGCCCCTCCAGTGATGAGAATTCTTTGATAAGGAATTGTAGAGTTCATGATTATCCGTCCAGGTAGCCCAGTGCCTCAAGACGAGCGCGAACCTGCGGATCGTTGAGCTCAAAAGACCCGCTCCTTTCACGACTAATAGTCTCTTCATAAAAGGTGGGTTCGCATTCCTTGAGAAACGCTTTAAACAGAACTCTGCCATCCATTGCCAGAGGTATAGGTAAATCCAATCCATAGAGTAGAGTGGGAACAAGATCTTCCAGAATTGCCTGTACATAGGGAGACTCGCCGCTAATGAAACCAGGTCCACTGAGAAAAAGGATGCCTTCCATACGATGGTTCCCTGAATGGTTCACACCCGGGTAATCGGCAAGATCATCGGAATCAAACTCCTGCCCCCCTCTGGTGATCAGGGAATAGTCTCTCATTTTTAAAATGATATCAGGGGCTTGGAACACCCAGGGACCATGGTAAATATCCCTACTAAGGTAAACTTCGTCTACTACAGGCTCTCCGTCGAGCCTGAGTTTTCGCAGGTCAGAAACAACCTCAACTAAAAGATCTTCATATTGGCTGCTGTGCGGGTCAATCCAGCCTTCTGGAAATCTATCAGTCCTGTGTAGATAGACATTTCCAAACAAACCTGTTGAAAAGCATTTAACCTTTGACCAATCCAGGGCTTGGAAGGATTTCTGATGGCAGGATACCTTCTTTCGAAAGAAGGGAATCCGGGCCAGTGCAGAGAATACTAACGCTCCAAAAAGTCCTTTGTCCCATGAGGGATGACAGGTCATCGCCTGGGTCAGCATGGCTGGATCAAAATCCAGGTATCCCTTTTGATGAAAGAAATTATTGAGATAAACATCCTTCTCAAGAGTTCCAAATCCATGGTCAGAGAGTACCATTACCGGAACATCCGACGAAATCTCCGAGAGAATTTCCCCCACCCCATCATCGATAAGTTTAAAAACCTCCCTACCCACAGTTTCATACTTCCAACCCTGGCCGCCTGTATGAAAATCCTGTTGAGAATAGAACGCATGCAAGACCCGATCAAGACCAACAAATGTGAAAAAAAGCACATCGGTTGGAAATCGTTTGCGAAGTTCCTTTACCAGTTTTGTCCGCATTCGAACCATGTTTTTGACCCTGTCTACAAAGAGATCCATATCTTTGTACCAGAAGGACATGACATCAATACAGTAATCTGGAAAATCTGTGCTCAGGAATTTTTGAACTTCCTTGTGGGCACAAAGGCTCTCCAGATCAGGTGTATGCATTCCAGCGATCATATACCCCTCTGAAAGGTCTTCCGCTGGATAAGTCAGGGGCATATTGATCACCGATGTCGAAAGCCCCTCCGCCCCTAAGTATTCCCAAAAGCCTCTCGCCTTTCGATCCTCAGATGTGTTCAATCGTGACTCATAGGAGTCCAGGGGAATTTCCCCGAAATCGAAGATCCCATGCTTACCGGGATTAACACCACATGCGAAGGAAGACCAGGCCTGTGGGGTTAAAGGTGGGATTGTCGAAATTAAGGGAGAGTAAATACCTCGCTGACGCAAAGAATTGAGATTGGGAAGATCTCCTCGGTCCATGAGATCTCGGGTGAGGAAGAAGTCAGCTCCGTCTATACCGATGATGACAAACTTCTCCACATCTGACATTATACGGTAGCCCACCCTGATTTCCCAGGAGGGGAGTGAAATCTTGGAAACGACGCTTAGCGTACTCATCGTCTCCCACGGACACGGAGCACTTCTTGAAGACTTACTTGAGAGTCTTCAGATCCAATCCATCCCGGAAAAATTTGATATTCATCTTGTACTTAATCTTAAGGAGCCCCCAGCTACTCTGGAAAAGATTCAAAATTGCCCTATACCTATCAATCTTATCCAGAGGGAACAGCCGAAGTCTCTTTCGAAAAACCTCAATGATGGAATCTCAAAAACTCAGTCGCCATTCCTGTTGATCTTAAATCCAGATGTAACCTTGCCTGAAGACAACCTCCAAAATAGTCTTGAATTCGCGAGACTTTCGGGGGCTGACCTCTTCACTTGCCCTTCCACAGACATGCAGGGCACAGCCCAGGTCAATGTTCGATTCTTCCCAACCCCACACTCGCTGTTGTGGCCGCGCCTTACCTCAGAAAAAAGCAGGGAGCTAGAACAGAACTCTATATTTGAAGAAAGGAATGAACACCCTTTTTGGTTGCAGGGTTCCTACTTGTTTGGACCAACCTCGACCTTTCAGGAATTTCTATTTGATGAGCGCTTTCCTCTCTATTTTGAAGATGTAGATTTATGTCGGAGGCTCTGTCAAGAAGGACGAAAAATCAAGGTCTGTAGGCAAAGTTCTTATTTTCACCATTTCCTCAGAAAAAGTAGAATTCCCTTCAGCAGACATTTCTTTCTGCACCTTTATTCAGCTCTTCTGTATTTTGGAAAGCATGGTCTTTCTTAAATACCCAGGGGCGAGATACCCAGGGGCGAGAAATCCACATCGGAATAGTAGGAACAAAGGGATCGTATGCTAATCTTCTGATTCTCGCTTAAAAGGGACTCCCCTCTTCCGCTAACCCCTTTATTAAATCGGGTAGACGCATCCTTCCCTACATTGGTAAGCGCCTTCTCCAGAGCATGTTTTGGAGGCTGTATTCCACAGGAGTCGAGAATTTTATCAAATAGAGTCTGAGGATCTTCCAGAAGTTCTTCATAGCAAGTCCAGTGAATACCTAGTGAGAATCTCTGATCGAAATTTTTCCAGGAAACATAAAAATGCAGGTACCAGGGAACAACGAGATCAATGATCATATCTACGCGCTTTTGCTCTGGCAAAACCCGAAACTGGTCCGTGATAAACGCCATGGGATTTTCCGGATCCACGAGAACTTCGTGAAACTCTTTGAAACTTATGACGCTATCGAAAAGATTTCGGGTATGAATCAGAGGCTTGATAGAAAACAAATGCATGAGTTCAAGATTCGCCAGTGTGGCTCTCATGTGGTGGTGTGCAATTACCGGAGTCTGAAGATGCTGAATAAGGCGTATTGGATCAAGCTGCTGATCGTTGCCACCTTCGGCATATGCGAGTACAGCACCCTGGTATCCGGTGACCTCCTTCAAGACGGAAGTAATGTAGGTTGACCCACTTTTCGGAAAACAAGAAAAGAGAATTGTGGGGGCACACAAGGGATCGAGCTTCTTCTTGATTTGGTCACGGTGAACATAAATCCCATTGTGATCCAGAGGTTCAGAACTCAGGGCTGTCGCGATGGACTGCCATGGTATGGCGCTCAAGGCTCTTCCTCCATCTTGAGGCGAACCTTTCCTGGCAGGCTGCAAATTCCAGCACCCTGGCTCCTATGGGAATGTACGGAAATTTCATATCGACGGTCTTGAACATCGTACGCTTCCCCGGTTACCAGGGATGTGTACTCATCAGGCCAGATGGAAACAGCAACGTAATAGAGACCGGTGAGCATATTCAACGAGTCAATTTCAATACAAACTGTAGCTTCACCGCAATGTAGATCGAAGGTAGCCTCATGACGATAATTATTCGTCGCTGATATCAGCAAATTATCATTGCGGAAGAATTCCACTCGAAACAAAGGATTATGGACAGTTCCTGTCTGAACAACCACGGTCACTTCTATAGAGATGGATTCTCCGGTATGAAAATGAGTCACTTCCATACCCTCCGAATTTAAAAAACGAACCGACTGGATGCGAATTTGCTCGCTGAGAGGTTCTGCTGGAGTAAAGCCATGATGGTTGATTAAGGCTCTGGCAGTCTGCCCCATCTCTTCAGATCTTCGCATATAGGCCTCAAGCACCTCTTCTACGGGTCCTCGCATCAGCACTATCCCTCGATCCAAAAGGAGAATTTCATCGCATAATGT
This sequence comes from uncultured bacterium, assembly GCA_964539825.1. Taxonomy (GTDB): domain Bacteria; phylum Muiribacteriota; class UBA6191; order UBA6191; family UBA6191; genus CAZIKF01. Next base: position 16,178 of record CAZIKF010000046.1, on the reverse strand, counting down.
CGCGATTTCATCCAGGTTATGGGAGGCTACGAGGAGACTTTTTCCTTCCTTTAACATGTCACGAAGATAAGCTACACACTTCCTCTGAAAAGCCAGATCTCCAACAGCGAGCACTTCATCAATGGCCAAAAAATCAAATTCTTGTAATAGCACATAGGCGACGCCAAGGCGCATACGCATACCGGCTGAATACTCTCTTACCGGGCGATGCATATACTCTCGGATTTGTGAAAACTCTTCGATATCAGCCATTTTGGCTTCAAGTTCATGGTCTTCCTTACCATGACAGGCATTCATCATAAAAAGATTCTCAAACCCGCTAAAATCCGGATGAAAGAAAAGATTTAAATCAAAGACTCCCAGGGTTGATTCAGGAATTTCGACTTCCCCGGTGGATGGAGGAATGATTCCTAGCACTGCTTTTAGCAAGGAACTCTTTCCGGAGCCATTCACTCCAATTAGACCCAATCCTTTCCCGGCGGGAATGGAAAAACTTAAAGGTTTGAGCTGCCAGGAAGACTCGGCTTGGAGGCTATCGGCCTGGGAGAGAAGGGTACCCGCGAAACGCGGGGTTGCATAAGAAACTGAGAGATTTTCGACTCTGACAAGTTCAGTGGATGACTTCAGGACACGTCCCTTTCATATGAAGCCCTATGCTAACATGAGGCCCGTGTTAGCAGTTATTTACAATCCAGCCTCCCGTGGATTTCATCGGGATCAGATCGAGAAAATTCGAGAGTATTTTGAGCTTCACAACAAAGATCTGGAGTTTTTTGAAACACACAGAAAGGGCGACGGTTCAGAAATTGCCCATACCCTCGTCTCTGCTCAGAAGCCACCAGAGATAATTGCCGGGCTGGGAGGTGATGGTACTCTTAACGAGATTGCCCAATCTTTGGTCCATTCGCCCATCCCCCTGGGAATCATCCCGGCCGGAACTGCGAATGTTCTGGCGAGGGATCTTCGAATTCCATTCCCGCTTCTGGAAGCCTGTGAAGTCCTCATCTCAGGTAAAATCCAGACGATGCCACTGGGTCAGGTCAACCTGCAGGGAGACTCTATCAGCCGTTTCTTCCTCTTGATGTGCGGAATCGGCTGGGACGGGTTTGTATGTAAATCCATCAATCCAAAGCTGAAAGAAAACTTTGGAAAGGGAGCCTACGCTTTTGAAACCATACGCAGTGTTTTTACGAAAAAGCTGGAGCATTTTGATATACATACGCCCGAAGACACCTATTTGGCATCCACTCTGATCATCTCTATTACGGCCCATTATGGTGGTAATCTTGCCCTGACGCCGGAAGCAACCCCATTTGATGAAGAGTTTCACCTTTTTCTGCTCAAGTCCAAAACGCGTACGTCTCTTTTGGAATTTCTAGGAAGACTGTCCCTTGGGAAAACCCAAACCATGAAGGATGTTCAGCTGGTGAGGAGTCGGGAGATTTCCATCCATCGGCCGGGAATCTCGCTTCAGATTGACGGGGATTATCTTGGCGAAACTCCAGCAACAATCACCAGAATTCCAGATGCACTCAGAGTTATTGTGCCGGGCTGAAACCTGGTCGCTACCCTTCTGATTGTTGAACCATTTGAGAAATCTCAGAGAGGCAGAACTTTAGCTCCTCGTTGGAATTCGCGCCTCTTAGCATATTACATAGCGAGGTGAATTCCTTGAATCCCTTGAAGTACATGACCAGGGATTTTCTTACCCGGAGAAAAGCCCGCTCTGGATTTCTTGAAAGGACCGATTCCAAATCAAAATGTTCTCCGGCAACCTGAACAATTTCCCCCGGGGTGGGCTTGTCCTCAATTTGACGGCCTTCAAAATAATCTTCAAATTGCTTAAAAATCCAGGGATTACCCACTGCCGCCCTACCGATCATGATTCCGTCACAACGAGTATAGTGAAACATCTTTATCCCGCTTGCCAGGTCATTGATGTCACCATTTCCAATAACTGGAATCTTCACAGCTCTCTTGAGTTGAGCGATGTCCTCCCAGTTGGATCTTCCCTGGAATCCTTCTGATCTAGTTCTAGGATGAATGGTGATCGCGGCGGCCCCACCTTCCTGCACAGCGGCAGCCACCTCAAGAAAGTTCACACTATCCCTGGTCGCACCTGATCGAATCTTGACTGTTATGGGCAAGGCAGAGGCTTGAGCCATGGAATGAACGATCTTGTATACCCTTTCTGGATTTTTCATCAAGGCCGCTCCATAACCGCTTTTTGAGATTTTCTTTACCGGACAACCCATATTGAGATCCACACAGGTAGGACTTACTTCCTTTGCGATGATGGAAACTGCGTCGCAAAGAACCTGGGGTTCAGAACCAAACACCTGGACTCCAACCCGTCTTTCTTCCGGATGCAGGGTAAGCCTCTTCAGGGTTCCCGGGTTTCCGTTGACCAGGGCCGTAGCAGATACCATTTCAGTAACACTCATCCCGGCTCCAAACCTTTGGTAGAGTACCCTGGTGGGAATATCTGTGTATCCCGCCATGGGAGCAGCCAATAAGGGAGGATGGATACGCCGGGTTCCGATATACAGATTGGATTGAACCGATGAAACCTTTTCCTTATGCATACGTATACACTATTGGGAAGGTAGTTTCCTTTGCAACTAATCTCTGGTCTGTATCGCCATGACCGTGAAGGGGCACATGATGAAGAGTCGATGGATGATAGGAATAAGCATCAGCCTGTTGATGGCAGGTGCGGTGTGCGCTGCAGATAACGCACGCGCTCCGGGTAATACCTGGGCACCCCTTCCAGCTAACCCAACAATGATGCAGCCTGGAGCCTTTCCCTCAGGACCTCTTCAGCCCGGTATGGGAGTTCCTGGAAACCAGGGACCTATCATGGGGAATATGGGTATGGGAGTTCCTGGAAACCAGGGACCCATCATGGGGAATATGGGTATGGGAGTTCCTGGAAACCAGGGACCCATCATGGGAAATATGGGTATGGGAGTTCCTGGAAACCAGGGACCCATCATGGGGAATATGGGTATGACAGGAATGGGACCCGATCCCAGTCTTGCTGACCCTCAAATGGGTTTACTTGATCCTGTGGCGGTTTTGGGACCTGGAATTGACCCAAGCCTAAACTCCAATCAAAATACTGACGCGCCTGGGGTCACAAATCCATTCAGCATTCAATCGCTCGTTCAAAATGCTAACTCAAGAGTATCTCCGGCGGAATTTCAGGCTTTGGAAACTGCGGTTCAGGCCTATTTAGATGGTAATCTTGGCGATGCTCGAAAGTTGTTCACAGATGTAACTCAACGGTATCAAGAAGGAATCACTACCGATCGTGCCTACCTTGGACTTTCAAAAATCGAAAGAGCATACGGAGCTTATGATGTCTCTCGCAGAATTCTTGAGGCCGTAATCCGTAAGAATCGTGACTATGAGTCGATCATGCTGGCAAGACGGGCTTATCGAGACCTGGGACAAGAAGTTATCCGGGCTACCAATATATCCAAAAGGGACATGGAGACCAGTTACATGGCCTACAAGCAGATCAGCTGGTGGAATGTCTTTTCAAAAATCAGAGCCTACAATGAGTATAAAGATACCAAGGCTAATTACGACGGTCTATTAGTTTCCACGATGCAATTTGATCCGGTTTTCTCGATGGTAAACATCAGCACACCAGTTCCTGAAGGCAATCAGCCTCTCCGTCAATCGGAACAAACCGAAGCGGTACCAGAGCAGGTGGAGCAGCAGATTGATCAAACGCTATCTATAGATGAAGTACGGGATGCTTTCTCAAGCGCTCTGCCACAGCCAAACGCTCAGCCAACCTATGTTCCATCGGGTGGAAATGTTACAGCTGATCCTGTAATTGCTCCTCAACCAGCGCCAGTTCCGGACCCCCAGGTTTCACAGCCTGCTCCAGAAATACCCGCACCGGCTGAGGCTACTTCCAAACCAGTGGATCAAATGAGCATGGACGAAGCTAGGGCTCACTATCTTGATGTATATAACAAGCTCAAAGAAGCCCTCAAAGGCAGTGATAATCAGCTCAAGAAAGACCTTCAAAATGAATATCGAGCTGCGTTGAATCGATATAATCAACTGCGCAATCAATGATAGATTGGTTCAATCCAGGTAGGCCCGGTTAGCGGGACCGGAATGCGAAAATTTTGCGTGTTCGGAGTTTTTCCTGATCAAGAGCGTATTCGTCTCTTCCGATTTGAGAATGATGAGCCTGGTTTATTTTGAAATGACAGTCTCTTGAACAAGCATCAATCCTTGATTCTACAGAGTCAAATGAGGGATGGGAAAAACTAAGATTCTCAGGGTTCTGCAATTCACAATGATAAACCGGTTCTCCTTGCCAAAAGTAATGTACGGGCTGCTTTTGAAAACAAGGGACTGATTTTAAAATCTCATGTAGTTTGACAAGACGGGCTTTCTTGGACTGGCGTTTCCCGTCAACTTGATCCACTTTTTGCAGTGTCTGGTTCCAGAAAAGAATCTGGGTGAAGTGGTTCACCAGGACTTTTTCTTTCATTGCGGTCTCTTTCAGACGTTCGAAAAGCAGTGGAGAGTCACTCGTGAGAGGCTTACCCCCAAATTTTTCTTGAATATCTCGAAACCGGCTGACATGGTCCGGAGTCTCTGTTCCATAAAGATGGAGCATGATCCTGTCAACACGCTGCTGGATTTTTACGTATTCCAGGATTCTCATGATTTCATCCTGGTTTTCTTCCAGGATATGGGTGTAAAAACAGCAGCTAGTAGATGCTCCGGCGCACTTAAGCTGCTCAAAACAATCCAAGATCATTTTAAGAGTTTCCCCGGGACGAATTTTCTCCTGGGTCTCTGGAATCAGGGATTCAAGCCAGAACCCAAGTAGATCAAGCTTAGTGGAAGCCAGTTCTACCAGATTCACTTCCCTGAGCAGGGAAGCATTTGTACAAAGGTAGGTTTGCAGATTTCTTTCTTTGCATTCTTCTACAAAGGGACGGAGTTGAGGAGACTTCAAAGAAGAGGCACTAAAATTTACTTTGGAAATTCCTGGGAAACGGGCTAGGAGGTCTTCAAACCAGGGTAGAAGTGGGTCCTCAAGATTATTTAAAGTATCCAGGTCTATGTGAAGTTGCTGAGCCGCGCAAAACATAAGTCTCTGAGATTAAGTTCAGATTCCGACTGGGTCCGGAATACCAGGAACTCCAGAAGAGATTCGGTTTTCTTCCAACCATAAATCATGGATGGAACGGTATCGCTCTATCTTTCTTGGTTGCTCCATTGGAAGTTGGAAATATCGAGTGACTTCTTCAGTAAGTATTTGTGCATATTCTTCAGATGCAAAGAACTCCCAGCATTTTTTCTCAAATTCTTTCCCTAGCGACATCTCTACAAACTGATGAAACTCCTGTGTACTAAAGTGTCTGTCCGCCAATTCTTCGTAGCGCCTGAGCTTCTCTTGATAGTTCCATCCATGCAGCTTGCTGTCCTCTACCACTTGGAAGTAATCCTCCCAATCGTGGCCAAAAATCTTCTTCTTGCGGTTCGTGCAAACTGTAAATAGGAGCCAGCGAACTGTACAGAGTATCAATTCGGGGAAATAATAATGAAGAGAAACTAGTGAAGAGTCAGGATAAGCATTGGCAAAGTCAATGGGATGAATATCACCATTTGCCATGAGCAGAGATTCACAGGAGTTATGGTCCCATCCGTAAAAAGCATTAATCAGCTTACAGATTTGCTGAACTTCTCTTTTCTTTTCAGGTACCAGGAACTCTGACTCAACCGGTTCATCATCAGAACGCATATAGCGATCATGGGAATATTGCGCAGAAGGGTCATAATGCATAGGGATCACCTGCGGCCCCATTCCTACACAGCGTACAAACTCTTCATACCCTTCGATTGATTTTTGTAAGTTTTGAGGCTTGGGTCCCGAACGTTTATAGGCTTCAACCAACTCTTCGAGGCTTTCCACCTTTTGAACACCAATCCATCCCCCTCCATCCTGTGGTTTCAAATAGGCTGGATATCCTACCTCCTCACCAATCTCCCTTAGATTGAACATCTCATATTCGGTGAATACGAGATCTGGAGAAACCTTGGCCGAATGTTCCAGTTCCGAATTATCCTCCTGTGGAATGGCAAAGGTTTTGGGTATTTTTAATCCCAGCTCAAACATATGCCCATAAGATGTATTCTTATTGATGGCAAAAAAGGAACTCATGTCATTGAGCAAATAAGCCTGATGAGAAACCCTTTGGAAGAAACTATTGTGGTAGGGATTCCAATGCGCTCCCCGGTTGAGAATCGCGTGACAGGTTGTTCTGGCCAGAAGTGTATTATAGGGTCTACACATGATCCGGCGTGTCTTCACACGGTGCAATTGACCGCCAAATTCAATTTCCGGATTCAGATGTTCAATGATCTGTTCCAGGGTCTGTGGAAATGAAAACGCGTTGGGATCCATGATCCCAATGGTTTTTTCAACAATTTCCATGGTCTACTCTATCCTGACTCAACCAGACTCTTCCCGATCGAAGTAATCATCTTCATAGCCTTCTTCAAATTCGTCGAGAACTTCAGGGTCTTCAAAAGCAGGTTCAACTTCGACAGTAACTCCCACCTCTTCAATTTGTTCCTGAATAAAATTCCCAACCACGGCACTTAGTTCTTCGTCGAGATCGAGCAGGCCGCCCTCACAATAGTCTTCAAACCATTGAAACAATTCTGTGTCTATTTCAAGATCAATGCTAATTTTGCCCATAGCTCCATCTATTCCATTAATTCTGCTAAATCAACTGTCGGCTTCAAATCTATTTTGCTTCAGAAGTTTCGCCTGTGTAAAATCCAAATTCGGGGTACTCGATGATAGATTGCGAATCGAATCAAGATCTGAGGGGAATTCCCGCGGCACTCTCGAATTTTCTGTCCTCCCTGAATCTTAAACTAACATCTTTAATCTAATAGGAACAAGAAGCAGGAAGAGGTTTAACGAATTGAAGAGATCTTATTTGGTCCGAAGATCCGTATGGATAAGGCCGTCATTGCCTCTGTTAAAGTCTGGTGTATTCCAAAGTCGATGGAATTTTCTTCGCGATTCAGCTGCTCGTGGGGAATGTTCCAGTCCATAGACCTGCCCCTCCATGGTTGAGACATAGGCTTTTTTCGCAGCAACAAATACACGATCCGGATGACCCTGTACTTGCACGTTATGGAGCATGTCAGTCACCAAATCCATTTCCCAGAATTTTCTATCGATATCAATGAAGTATAGACTCTTTCCATCGGTAGCAATTTCCCTTACGGGACGCTGAATGTTTAATTTATGAAATTCACGATCAACATACTTATAAACGGAACCATCTCGTTTTAAGACTACTAAGGAATCTAGACCTGCTACCATCTGGATGGTTCCAGGACTTGAATCGAGCAGAGCGATATACTCGCTATAGGTATCATATCGAAAGACACGACCCCAGCGGTCCATAAATACCAGTGAAGACTGCCCATAAGGAACCATCGTTCGAAACTGCCGGTCAGTTACCAGGTTTCGGAATTGCCCCTGTTTCCAGGACACTACAAATCCTGATTCTTTCAGCAAAAATAGGCGATCTCCCTGGGCTCGAATGGAGCGTGTGGGTAGATGACCATCCAGGAGATGAAGATCTCCGGCAAGATATTGCCAGACCGCACCATCGGTTCGCAGAAAAAAGAGCGAGCCTTCAAGAGCCTGGACACTTACAACCTGATCAGGGAGATCCAGGGCGACAATACCGGCTTTAGTTTTGCTGTAAACTTTTCCCGTCTCATTTAAGAAATAAACCGTTTTACCGTCAGAACAAACGCTGACAATGTTTTCCACCCCTTGCTCGACAAGAGCGGCATGGACAGAAATAGGGACTATAAGGATCAGAGAAAGAAAAAAGAGTCGAATCATACGCCACCTCTCGGGGAGATACTACACCACTAATACTGAAATTTCTGGGATTTGTTTCCATATTCAGCAATGTATATGGAGAAACCTGATCTTTTATCCGAAGACGATAAGAGAGGGAATCCCTATGAGAACATATCGTGTCGGTCTTCTATATTTTCAAGAGACTTTCACCCGTGAATTGGAGTTTCGTCTTAAAAAGGTCGGACCTCTAAAGGACCGGGATGGGATTGAGACCTGGATTCGTGCTGAACATATTCCCATTCACGAATTTAGCATAGACCTGCAATGTTCCTACGATCTGATCATTGATCGTGCCTCCCACTACTTTCGATTGGGAATCCCCATGTTTATGATGATGGCTCACCAGGGAACTCACATCATCAATAATCCCTTCAGCTTTCATTACTTCATCAATCGAAAGGATGTCGGATACCACATCGCTCAAGAATTAGGCATACCCATTCCTCCTACCTATGTACTGCCTGTGTATGAAACTCCCTTCTTTAAAAAGGAGGACTTTGTACATCACCGACATTTTGAATGGGAAATTATTGCTGAAAAAATTGGTTTCCCCTGTATTCTCAAACCGGCCAATGGACGTGGAGCAAGAGGTGTGAAGTTTTGTAAGGACCTGGATTCTCTACTGGAAAGTTATCATCATTCCGGAACCGAAATCATGGTAGCCCAGACTATTGTGGATTCTCCTTATGAATGGCAGATAAGATGCCTATGTATGGGAAAGGAAATCCTGATTTCAAAGTATATATTCCGCGAGTTTGACCAGTCTGAATACCTTGAGGACGAAAATTTTCTGGAACCAGATCTCAAGAAACTAATCGAGGAATATTCCTATGTGATCAACAGGGCAATGGGATATGAGATGAACTCAGTGGAATTTTTCATCGACCATGAAGGAATTCCCTGGGCAATTGATTTCAACAATCCCATACCGGATGGCAGACTGGAGGCGTTAGGCCCCCATTGGTATGAAAAATATCTGCAAGCTATGGTACAAATGGTGATCCGCTTCGCCATGGACCCCGCAGACCCTGATTTCATTCCTGACGTAAATCCTTACTCAAGAATTGCCAGATTATCCATTCCAAAGGAAGAACGCTTTCAAAAGGCCCTGGAAATCGCAAGTCCCTATTATCGCCAGGATGATCAAAGCTAGGTATTGAACTCTCCTATTGAATTCTGCTAACATCCGGCCCCTTGTTGCCTGTGTAGCTCAGGGGTAGAGCAACGGTTTTGTAAACCGTAGGTCGGGGGTTCAAATCCCTTCGCAGGCTTTTTTCAGGTCTCTAGGAAAAGTACCGCCGGACGATGGTCTTTTGACGCGGCTTTGCGGATCCAACGGGAGGCTTGTTCCAAATCCCTTCTCATTCCAAGTCCCTTGTAATACATCAGTCCCAGGCTATATTGTCCACCGGCATGACCTTGTTGAGCGGCCCTGAGGAACCAAGTTGCTGCTTCTTTTAGGCCCATCCTGGTACCAAATCCATTGAGATACAAAAGACCAAGATTATATTGAGCTTCCGCATCTAGACCTTCTGCTCCACCTTTAAGCCACTTGAAAGCCTGAATTTCATCTACATTAGTTCCAATACCCTTCAAGAACATCTTTCCGAGGTCTCCCTGGGCCCTTGCGTAACCGGCTAGTGCGGCCTTTTGTATCCAGGTGAAAGCCTTACGTTGTGAAAGAGACACACCCTTGCCCTGGTAATGAAGCTTGCCCAGCAAATACTGGGCTGGAGCATATCCAGAATCCGATGATTGTTTTGCCAGAAGAGCGGCTCTTTGAAAATCAGTGTCTCCAGCGATACCATTGAGTAGAAAGGAAGCCAGGATGTACTGGGAAGGGGCATAGGAATCCCTTGCTGCTTCTTCAAACCAATCTCTTGCGCGAATCGGATCAATGGGGACCTCTTCACCTTTGAGGGACATAATTCCCATGGCATGCCAGGCGCTGGGATGCCCTTCCTGCGCGGCATACTGAAACCAGGCAAATGCCTTTTGATGGTTAGATTTACTACCAAGACCATCGTAATACAACTTACCGAGCTGAAAGGCTGCTTCCAGATGATGTGAATGAGCTGCCCTTACGAGCCACTTCACCGCTTTGACTGGGTTGCTCGCTCTACCCTTTCCCTCACACAGCATCCTTCCTACAAGAAATTGGGCCTCCACATCACCGTTCTCGGCGGACTTTTCAAACCAGAAAATAGCAGATTCGAGATCCACCGGACCTCCGACGCCATTCAGGTACAGGGTACCCAGGTTGAATTGGGCCATTTCAAATCCCTGTCGGGCTGATTTGAGCATAAGATTTCTAGCCCGTCCATGGCTCTCATTCCCAGCCGAACGCAGCAATAGCATTGCCAGGTTATACTGCGCCGCTCCGTCAGATCGATCGGCCAATTCCTCAAAAAGAACTTTACTCTTTTCTATTTTATTTTGTGACAGCTCGATGAGAGCCTGGTTCATTAGCTCCTGAGAAGGGGTTCGAAAGAAGTAGAGAAGCCCTATTACGGAGAAGAGGACGACCAAAAATCCAGCCAAAGAGGTCCCAGGGAACCCACTGACCAGTAGCCGAAGGGGTCGAAATATGTTACGTTGAAATATAGTGAAAGACTGCATAAGAGCAATACTTGACGTCTTTTCTTTCGGCATTATCGCCGCATGCTTGTACGCCGCTCGGCTCTTTCAAAATTCCTTTTTTGCCGGATTAGGCCTGCCCCTGATACTGTTTTCCCTGGTTCTTTGTAGTCTCCTGGCCCTGGCTTGGCTTTTTTGGTTTCGAAAGAGAGATGCCCGGGAGAATTTACAGACACTAAGAAAACTGCTTCGCTTCAATCGAACCAATGCTGTGATCCTCGCCTTGATTATTCTGGGAGGAGCAATTACTTCCCTACGCTACAGCTTTAAATTTGAACCGGTTCTGAGAGGAACAACAGTCCTTTCCACACCTTTTTATGAAGACCATTGGACTGGCGAAAAACGCTGGATACCATGGTTTCATCTCTCCGAGTCCTGGGTGCGGTTTCCTCAAGAAAGCTGGAAGAAAAACAAGTGGGGAATCTGGCTGCCAAGGAAAGCAGCTATATCGGTGGCCTGCCCCCTCTTGACGCCTTTGACTCGCCCGGGCAGTCGCTTCAAATGTCCGGATTCGGCCGCATTGATCTCAAATTAAACTCCAGGCTCCAATTCTAAAGAGACTATTGCCCTTTTATCGGTTAATTTTTCGGGTAAGATCCTGTCCTAGAATGAGCAGCAGTTTCTCATGTATTGCCGGCCATTTGTGCTTCAATTTTCCGATCTGAGCGTGGGACCAACGGTGTAGCAGTACTTCTCCAGCTGCTTTCACAGTCGCACCGGCAGTAGAAGCATTGAGAAAGCTCATTTCTCCTACGAACTGCATGTCACCAAGCTCTGCCAACTTAGCATCTTTGCGAAAAACCTCCGCTTTACCCGTTCGAATGAACATCAGGTGCCCGACTCCCTCCCCTTCCACACTCAGGGATTGTCCTGTCACAACCCGCTCATCTCCATACTCCCACAAGCGCAAAAATTCCTTGCGGGTAAGCGCTCGAAAAACGGTCAGGTATATCTTCTCCATGTCCTCTTCCAGATCCACGGGACGCCTTTCAAGGAGAAGCATGATGACCTGAATTCCATTAATGAGCAGAAACGCGAGATTCCAGGCTATCATCGTGGGGATATTGCTCAAAACGCCGTAAACAACCATAGATAGGCAACTCATGATTACCATCATCCGCAGCCAAAGCATATCGCGCAGTGAAAACGCTATAAAGTACAGAAAATAAGAAAAATTGATGAAATAATTCTCACCTAAAAACAAGAGAAATCCTTTGGGTTGAGTTGGAAATCAAAAGGGGATTCTACCTCAAATTTTCAAGGGCTTCGTCCAATGTTTTCATCTTAGACTTCTTGAGAAATTTTTGAAGTAACTTCACTGCTTCCTTTGAGGGATTGGAAGAGTAATCAATGAGTTTTTCTTCGTAGAATTCAACTTTCAGCCGGGGAGATACGGGAAGCTTAGATCGACGTTTGCCACCCTTGGACAGCTTTAAAACCAAATCCACATGCGAAGCGTTCGCGAAGTTCAATTCAAGATGCTGTTTCGGTTCTAAGACTCTTCCTCCGCTGGGAAAGCTCCTCTTCGCGGACCTGCTAAAGCCCGAAGAGCTATAAACGGGGCGTGAGTCCGAACGATAAGAGTGAATTCTCACCGGGCTATTCTTTAAAAAAAGAAACTTATCAGGGACTTCCAGCTTTACCTTGGAGATGGTTTCACGGGAAACCTCCAGACGAAATTCCACAGGTTCATCATTCTTGACCTTGAGAGTTTTTTTCTTAAAGGGTTTTTTCTTAGCCTCAAATCGAGCGTATTGATAGGATCTTCCCTTTTTTGGAACCCTGAGTAGATGTAGAGCCCCTCGGACCAGCACTCTGGCCCTTTCTTTGGACTTCTCTTTGTCGGTTGAATTCAGAAGGTGCTCCCTTGCCTGATCCACCATGGCGAATGCTCGTTGCTTTCCTGAAGTGGGCTTTCCCTGGTCTCCCTCTTCAGTTTCGCTCCCAGGCTTATCCGGCTTCACAGGCCGCAAAAAATTATACATCTCATAAATTGTATCGATGTCTCCTTTGCTTAGCCTGGAATGCTGCCCAATCTTGGTTTTACCATCCCTGACCTCGATGGTTTGCAGGGGAGAGCCCTTATCATCATCCTTGCCAAACGCTCGCGAAGAATAATGCATAATGGAGCCAAAGTCGTAAGAACCCACATCATCTCCGTCCGTGATGTGCTGGTTAAAATTGTGCCTGTTGGGCTTCTTGATATTGTCCCAGAGGATTTCAATGTGCTTGTCTCTATCTTCGCGGCTTTGCTCGTGCCAAAGACCAAGAGCATGACCAATTTCATGAATCACATGACCTTTGAGACAAGTTCCATAGCTCCCGCCTTCATCAAGCACTGCCTGGGTCGGAGCGAGGGTAATGTTTTGTCGACCTCCATGCATTCCCACTTTTGAAGAACAGCCGCCACCGGGAACAAAAACCACATAATTGGACTGGTTCGTATGTTGTTCAAAACGGATCGGCGTGTGAGCTTCCCAGTGTTTGATTGCATCCAACACTCTTTCTTGCTGGGGCAAATCACCAGCTATCTCGAAGGGAACTTTTCCAGAGGGCCAGCGGTATTTTTGTCCTGTAATCGCAACTCCCGTAGAACGATTGGCACTCAAAGATCTTGGGGATATTTCAACCTCTCCTACGGGATGCAGGACGATGTCTCCCTCAAAAATAGGAAGTCCATCAATCTCGGAAGCCTTCACTTTTTTTCGTGAAAAGGTATTTCCGGAAATGAAAACCTCAACAGTTTTCTTAGAAGACCTCCAAATGGGAGAGGGCATATGTTTGGATTTCTTTTTGAGTAGCTGATCCAAATTCCCTCGATCTCCATCAACAGGCAATACCAAACAGATCAGGAAGAAAAGTCCAAGAAATTTTTGCATAACAACCTCCGCAATAGATACTAAAGGACATTATTTCAATTGGAAAGGCTGCCATCCCAGGGTTCACCATTTTATGAATCCTCAACTCCAACTCAATGCGTACTCAGGTTATACTCCTTGATTGAAGAAA
>CAZIKF010000046.1:0-2496 GCA_964539825.1 uncultured bacterium | reverse complement strand
ACAGAAAAAAGGTGAGGCGAGAGCCGAAACGTGGTGCCTGACGGAGTGCTCAGAAGGAGTGCATATTCGAGGATCACGACGACGGGCGATGCAGGGCATCGTTCTAAGAGTGATCGGCGAATAGGTGCTTCTTCGGGGTACTCCGCCAGGTGCCTAAGTTTCGGTTCTCGCCTCACAGGAGATAGTCATGCGCATGAGAAAAGTCCCCTGGCAATGGTTTTTTGTATTCGTTCTGATGTTCCTATCCATTCTTGCACTTGGGGTGATCACCTTTGCGGGACTCACCGCCAGAGAACTTCTTGAAGAAGAGGTCTTTCGGCACAATAGAACCCTCACCTTCCAGATCCCCGGTGACATTGAAAGAGGGTTATCTACATGGTTAAAAGGAAGTTTGGAAAAGGGAATGAGTCGCTATTCCAGTTCAGGAGATCTTGAGACCTTCGCCAAAAGCGCTCTTGAAGATTCTGCCATCCACTCAATCCATTGGCTTGACCTGCGTAGTTCAAGCCTCCACTCCATCTCTCGCCAGCGCAAAACCTTAACATCATTTAAAGATGGAGGACCTATCGAGTGGGTAGTTGAAAATCCTCAGGAAATCCTGGGCAAAGTCCTGGGCTCTACTCTGGATGCTAAATCAAACACTGTCAGACAACCCTGGAGTGGAAGTCTTCCCCTGGATTTGCAACTGATGGAGGGTCATGGAGGAAACCTCCATACTGGCAGGGAATGGGCTGCATTCTGGTATTTCCCTCTTGTTGCAGACGGTAAAATCCAGGGTTATCTGTCCCTAATTTTTGACTCCGGCTTTTTAAGAAAACTCACCCGTGCCTTTGTGAGAAGGTACCCCTCGATTGTCGTAGAAATTTCCGGTTTTGGAGCTCCTTATTACCTGACTCAAACGGGAGTTTATGAAGGAACTATCCCACCTGACCGCCTTTCCAAAACCCATTCCATCGGCCCGGTCTCCCTGGGTGATTTTTTCAAACCGGCCCAGGTTAGAGTCTATTACCCGGAATCCTGGGATCGCAGTGGAAGCTCCTCCTTTGAGTCCTATCGAGTTCGCTATTTCATAAGCCGATATGAAAAACTTACCAGCTTTGTTCTGGCTCCCTTTTGCTTCGCTATTCTCGGACTCATTCTTCTCTACGGGAAAATGCGGCAATCACAAACTCAATTTAGGATCCAGAGTGATTGGATTGAAAACATCGCCCATGATTTGCAAACCCCCATTCATGCCATTGGCAGCGTGCTCGATCTGATTGGCACCCAAAAGAACTCCAGCGAATCTTCTGACCTCGTCAAGTTAGTGCGACTGGAGCTATCCAGAATGGCGCTATCCACGCGAGTCTTTATGCAATTAGCCCGCGAACGAGGTTCTTCTCCTACTGTACAAAAGGTGGAGCGTAATCTGCTGGAGTTACTGGAGGACGCGCTAAAAATAATTCAGCTCATCCACCTTGGTCGCAAGCCCTCATTTGAATACGATCCCGACTCCTTTCAAATTGCAGTTCAGGTTGAGCCTGGCTCCTTTCGAGATGTGTTGATCAATGTTCTGGACAACGCGTGTAAGTATTCTCTTGACCCTCCAAAAATTCACCTTAGCGCTAAACCGCAGGCCGGTGAGCTCATCCTCGAGATATCCGACCACGGTTGTGGTATCCCTGACGGAGAAGAAACTAAGATTTTTCAACCCTTTTATAGGGCTTTGACACCAGCAACAGAAGGGATCCAGGGAAACGGACTGGGTTTGAGTATCGTTCGCAGGATTGTGGAAAACCATGGAGGTAAAGTGAAACTGTCTGCTCATTCTCCAAAAGGGACAACAGTAGAGATTCGACTGCCACGTGATTAAACTATGAGCCAGGATAGAGGACTATACAAACTGCTGCTCGTTGATGATGATTTTACGTCATCTACCAGCCTGCGCAGCTACCTTGAATCCCAGGGGAATTTCAAAGTTGACTGGGAACGCGATGGTGATAGCGGGCTCATCCAGGCAACTAGCGACCCCTATGACTGCATAATCCTTGATATCAATTTACCTGGACTCAATGGATTCGAAGTACTTCGAATTCTACGAAATCGCGGCATTGGTGCCCAGGTACTTATCATCTCGGTCCGTGGTCGAGAAGAAGACATTATCAGGGGTCTGGAGCTAGGCGCCGACGATTACCTGATCAAGCCGTTTTCGATGCCCGAAATCCAGGCTCGTCTCCAGGCCCGCGTACGCCGCTCTTCAAAACCGGAAGGCATCTTTGAATATGGAAACATCAAAATCGACCTCAATAGCCTCAGTTTAACTACCCAGACAGGAAAGAGCTCGCTATCTGCGCGCGAGGGCAGACTTCTAAAAATCTTCATGGAAAACACTGACCGAGTACTCTCTAGAGAGCAAATTTTGGATATGGTCTGGGGAGTAGATTACATGGGGACCAGTAGAACTGTAGATAATTTTGTAGTCAACCTGAGAAAGAAGGTAGAAGTTGAGGGAAGCAC
>CAZIKF010000045.1:0-34757 GCA_964539825.1 uncultured bacterium | reverse complement strand
CTGTTTCAAAATTATGCCAGGTGTGCTTAGCGCCCTCCAATAACTCTTGATCTGAAAACTCATAGTCTTCATCCGCACCTTCGGGGGGTTTGAGATAGTCTTCATCTGCAAGAATCTCACAATCTTCTTGCAGCTCAATTTGCAATACAACCGGAAGACTAGCTCTGGTCTCTCCCTGCTGATTATGTTCATACATGACAGAACTAAAGGCAGCCAGGGCGCCGTAGTAACTTAGGTTTTGGGCAATGTATGTTCCCTTGGAAAAAGGCTGAAACTCTTGCTCCTCTCTAACTGCGGTTCTATGGGCCCCTGGGAGCAAACCACCATCATTCATGATTTGCTGCACACGGTCTAACGTTGTGCCGTGTTTAACTGTAGTGAACTTTTTAAGGATCATTGATTCTATTCCACTAAATTTCGATAATCTAAGGAGTCCAAGACAGTGTTTGATTTTCTGAATCCACCGCTGGTTTTAGCCGCAATATTTCATCGTCGAATCCGCTATACACGACTTCGATTCTGTCGCTATTCCTTGTGAGCAGACCACCATTTACAACTGGAAGTTTAAAGTGAAATAAGGCAGGGTTATTGAGAATTTGGCTTAGATTCCCCTGAAGGTCTTGGTTAGTATGGAGTAGAGATTCAACTAAAAGTGTAAGTAATCTCATGTCTGAAATCTCTATGGTCTCCGCTTTACAATATACCCCTCGCTTGTTGGAATCCTTTAGAATACCCCAGTTAGCAAAAGATCGTATGACACATCTCGTGTATCTGCTTATAGTCTCACGATCACCGTATATTTCCTTCAAACGATCTACGACTTGCCTTTGACTCACACTATCTTGTAAAGAAAATAATCGCCCGAACTGTTTCGCAACATTTACCCAAAAGGGGTAAGCTGCAGAGATCAACGCCCAGTGTACAACTAAAGAATTATCTGGATTTAGTTTCAAGGAATTCAAGCCCTTCTCTCTGAGCGGACTTAAATCAGGATCTGGAGTAATCCAAATACCCATTAAAATATTCACTACCTGTGAACGTGAAGTTGACCCTCTAATTTTACGAGATCCATCACCTTGGCGATCTGATAAATAATCATGAAGTTCCATTCGTATGGTCTTGGGATCCATTCCTGCAAGCAAGTTAGAAACTACTTTTTGCATCCACTCGAACCGGATTGCCTGCTTGATACCGATGGCTTCGAGTCTTTTGCCCATCACCGTCTCCTCCTTTCAAACTTTACAAAGGGTACGATAACTTCTTCGATGGCTATACCACCGTGACCTACGATAACTTCTCCTGGGTTTACGAAGGCGTCACGGCCACCAGCGACCAGGGGAAAATAATTTTCTGGTAACCCAGCCGGCTCCCACTCGTGCGCAAACGGGAAGGACTCAGCGACCTGGGAACGGAGTTCCGGTGTGGGATACACGCGAACTCGCTCGCCGCGAGTCTCGGCAATCACACCTTCAGAGGGGCGGCCCTTGCCGTCGCATTGGATATTACCATGATCGGCTGTAAGCCAGACAGTATACCCATATTCCAGTAACTGACTGACCATCTCATAGAGAAACCCGCCTTGGTACCATTGCTTAATTTGATTGTGCATCCCGGCCGAGCCGAGTTGCATGCCATGCATGATCTTGTCGACCTTGTCCACGACCAGCCCCACCACCTTGGTCTTGCCGGGATGAATTGCGGCGTCGAGTACGCTGGATGCATCACCATCGCCCAGGCCGCGCTGGTAGGCGACATCCAATCGAGAGAAGCCATGGCCCTCCCAAAACTGCCTCCAGAGTTTAGCTTCGCGATTGGTAGAGTTGATGGATGACGGGAAATAGAACGGTGGCTTGCCAGAAAAGATTGACTGTCTCGATACCGAGGTCAGCGTCGGAATCCAGGCAAAGGTCGCGGATTCGCGTATGACCAGATTGACATCCTGCTTTTGTAAAAGCTGGCGGATGGTCACCCACTGATCCATGGCAAGACCATCGACCACGATCAGCGCAGCACCGCCGCTACCGGAGTCCTCGATATCCCGAGCTAGACGACGAGGTACATGGTGCAGCATGGCCGGAATTGTCGGCGGCAGATTGCACAGACTAGAATAATGGTCGGCCAGCCAACCAGCAAAGATCTTGTTCAGAGTATCACCGTTTTCGGTGAGCCGGGTCTGATACTCGGTACTGTTGCCACAGTGAACCAACGAAGAAAGCTCGGCCCATTTTAGCGCAAAGGCAGTCCAGTCAGAATAACGCGCTTCCGCCGTTGGTAGCTCCTTCTCGACAAGGTCAAATAGGCGGGAAACACGAAACTCTTCGTCATCCACATCGGTCAAGGCAATGCCGCTTCGAACCCACAACCCGGCATCCACTTCAATATCTGTTGCCTTGACAGGCGTGAGTTTCCCCTCCAGAAAAAGGTTATCGATGTAGACCTTGATATCCTGATGGTCGAATGGCAGATGATCTGGGCCGGGATACTTGAGACCAAATTCTGGCGAGTCTACCTGTACTTGATTGGCACTGCTAAACCTGGAAAGAAACACCGGCCAACGTTCCTGCAAAAAGTCGAAGAATCTCCCGGCGTCTGGCACGATTTCAGATAGCGGCCAGGTCTTGAATCTTTCATTGCTTTTGAGTACATGTATGAGCCGCTCGGCCAGCATCAGTGGAATCTGAAGTTTCCCATAATGCATACGAAGCAAAGCGCGAATCAACTCTACATCACCTCCGATCAGTTCTGCGGCGATCCCAAACGCATGGCGAAGAATAAAATCCTTGGTGGTGTTGTCTCCCATTCGATCCGGGGGTGACTTGCACTGGGCCTCAAAGAGCGCGTCGAGCAGGCTCTGGTCGAGCTTCTCAATGACCGGGTAGCTCAGGTTGGGAAAGAGATCCCCAAGATTGAACGAAAGCTTCCGGCCTGCCTGTAGCAGGTCGTAAGGCAAGGAGTCCAACTCGGCATCCTGCAAGCGGAGAATCACCACCAAATCGGTGCCCTCACCCCGGTCCCAAAGTGAACGGTACTTGGACTCATAGACGTATCTGAATTCGACTGGGTCATTGAACTCGATCAGGCTGAACCCACGCCTGCTAAGTTCCAAGACCAGTTTTTCCTCGGTCAGCAAACAGTCTGGGTCCGCGACCAAGGTCAATTTACTGACGTTGGGTACAAAATCTTTCAAGATGGCGTCTCGCCAACTACTCATTGAGCACTTCCCTCGATAATGCACAGCATCAAAAGCGGACGGATCTCCGGCACGATGTGCCGTGCCGATTGCAATTCCTTTAGCCATTCGGCTTCGTCTGCATCGCAACGGGACAACCTAAATTGCCGTACCTCGGGTAAACCAATGCGTTCAATAGCTTTACGGCGTGAGGAAAAGGAAACGAATCCGCGTTCCTCTTCACGCGCAACTGAGGCGAGGTGTACCTGTTGCAGTGAATCGAACAAATCCTGCCCTGCCTGCTCGGCGGCTTCCTCCAAACGTGTATGTGCTTCAATGGATGCAACTTGTTCGAGGTTGGCTTGCACCTGGAACTCAGATGTCTGCAACATATCCCATATATGGCGGGCCGTGGGCAAAAACAGCTTACCTTCCTCGCTTAAGAATATGCTGAAATAACCACGGCGAACCATGGGAATCCGCAGAAGTTGCATCTTCTGGTGTACCCCAACCTGGATGCGAATTTCAAACAGCCCCCAGAACCCGGAGATGTTGGCTGGCAGCCCGCTGAAGATGACACAAGGGATTGATTGACCAATCGCGACCTGCGGAAGGTTCAGGGCAAGTCCACGAATACGGCTATTTTCAAGATTGAGCAGGTTGGTATCTTCTTGTAATGCAGCATCATGCGCACTGAACACGCAATGTTCTTGAATTTCACCATCGGGCCAGAGCAGCGACCAGCCGCGGGATGTCTCAACTGCCTTTCCACCATGAAGACGCAGGTAGCCACAAGTCATCTGTTCAAGCCAAGCCGGTAACGGATGAGTACGTAAATCTTCGGATGCTGTCAGATCCACTTCTTCACTAATGGCATAGACAGGGCTTTGCTCACGTACTGAGACCACCTCGTGATTCACTACTGATAACATCTGCTCAATCTCGTCATCGAGATCACGATCTTCCATCACCACATGAGTCATCATTTGTTCATATAGCTCCGCGGTAACCGGCGTCTCTAACACATCGTTGGTTTTATCGATACCTGTCTCCCTATGGATGATTGCCAGCTTTTCCTCAATCACCTCCAGTACACGTGACTCAATTGAATTCTCAAAAACAAAATTATATGCGCGTACTACATTAGGCTGGCCGATACGATCGACACGACCAATGCGCTGTTCTACTCGCATAGGATTCCATGGAAGATCGTAGTTGATCACTACATGGGCGAACTGGAGGTTCAATCCCTCGCCACCAGCATCGGTGGAGATCATTACCCTCGCAGCTTCAGCAAAGAGGCGCTGCTCTTGTTTGCGCTCAACCATCTCCATCGAACCATTGATGGTGGCGCAGACTAAACCACGCGCCTGCAAAAACTCCAGCAACATCATTTGAGTACCGACAAATTCGGTAAAAATAAGCACTTTAAGCTGATCATCATTTTCTTCACCCTGGAGTTGGTAGATCAATTCGATCAGACGCAACGCCTTAGCATCGGGACCGAGCGCTTCCACTTGCCTTGCTAACTCCAACAGATGTCTTACCTGCTCCAATTCATTAATCCGGCCAAATTCATTGACATCAAGCAGTTCATCCAG
This sequence comes from uncultured bacterium, assembly GCA_964539825.1. Taxonomy (GTDB): domain Bacteria; phylum Muiribacteriota; class UBA6191; order UBA6191; family UBA6191; genus CAZIKF01. The sequence continues at coordinate 29,987 of CAZIKF010000045.1, read as the reverse complement.
CAACTCCTGTCCGGTTAAATCTTCCAGCTCCTCAATAATCAACTCCACGCCAGAACGTTGGCTATCCTGCATGGCGTCAAGTCTTTCCAGACGACGTTGCAGTGTTGAACAAATGGCGCGGGTACTAGAAGAGGAGATTCTCTGTAACAGGATCATTAAAAAGGCCACAAATGGAGACCGATTGTACAAAGCCAAATTGTAACCAAACTTTGCATAGTCAGTGACTTCTTTGTAAAGTCTCAATTGATCAGGGAAGCTATCCAGATCAATAGTCAGTGTGCGTGTGGTTCTTGGTTTGAAAAGTGGCTCACCCTTGGACGTCACCGCCTTCCGTTTTTCAGTGCGAATCACAAATGGGGCTACTCGGTCACGTTTGATGCTCTCGATATCAGGAAAGGTCATCGGATCCAGTAACCCCATCAAACGAGCAAAGGCATCCGACTTACCCTGGTGAGGAGTCGCTGAAAGTAGAAGTAAATAGGGCGCGGCTTCTGCAAGCCCTTGCCCGAGTTTGTAACGTGCCACCAAGTCACTGGCACCACCTAGACGGTGTGCTTCGTCAACGATGATCAGATCCCACTGTGCAGTTACCAGTCGCTCGTGGCGAGTCAAGTTATAGCGCTGTAGAGTCTCCTTATTCCAACCTCTACGTCTGCTGAGCGGTTTAAATGCGTCTGTGGTTATAATTGCTTGGGGAAATTGAAGCCAGGGATTACGTTGGTAATCTGGGAGTGAATCCTGCATCAAACGTTCATAAACCTCGAGATCATTTGGATTAACCAGGGTAAAGGACTCATTGAAATGGGATTCCATTTCGGATTGCCACTGCAAAGCAAGACTCTTGGGAGCAACAACTAACGTACGGCGCACCAACCCACGCAGCTTGAGTTCCCGCATGATCAACCCTGCTTCTATTGTCTTGCCAAGACCCACCTCATCGGCCAACAGGTAACGTACACGATCACCAGAAATAGCCCGAGACAAAGCGTGTATCTGGTGTGGTAACGGGATGACGTTAGACTCCATTGGGGCAAGCAGCACATGGCCGTCAGTGGCACCTTCGAGCACCTCGGCCACCTTGGATGCAGCTGCCACATAGGCAATGCGTCCGGCCTCGATCTCCGGCTGCAAGTCAGCATTCAGTGATCGCAAGGCAGAGCGGGGAACGCGGACCACCGCATCCTGGTTCGGCAGCCAGATTCGGCACACCGTCTGCCCCCATAAGGTCTGCTCTTCGATGATCTTGCAGGCGCTGTTATGAACGGTGCTGTAATGCCATATTGAGCTATTCATCCTCACCTAACTCCCCAGGCTGGATTTTGGGTAAGTCAAGTGTAGAAAGTACAGGAAAGTGGATCCCATGCTGAGTGCGGATCAAGTCGATTTGGCCGACAAATTCTCGGTATGCAGACCCTTTTTCATCAAACCAGACAACTCTATGATCGCCGTCAATGACCCTCTTTATGGCCACCTCAAATTCGGATGGGAGCATGAAAGAATTGGAAAAAATGAGACTATTTGCCGCATCAAATATCTGAACAAGGTCATCAGGGAAATCTTCCGAGCACTCTTCGAAAAGACGCTCCGACTTTTTGAGTAGATATACTTTTAAGATGTCCGACCAATCAGAGCATATCAAGAAAAGGTTGCTTACACTTTCCTCCCGCCAATCGCTCTCAATAAATTCATCCACGAATTGTACGATCTCGTCGGATTCTTGCATGAAAAGATTGCCAGACACCAACCATCTAACGCCCTTGAAAATCTGTTGTCGATGCCGGTCATCCTTCATTGCCTCTATGATTAGAGACAATACTTCTGATCTCCTACGGTCGATCAAAACAGGGTGCTTTGAGATGTGTTCAGCGATAAGAGAAAAGCGATCCTCAAACAGGTCTTTGTCTTCAGCCTCAAAATCGCATAGGGAACATAGGTTTCCATAGGAATCAAATTCGTATGAATCGATTTTCCCCGTCTTGAGCACGTCTCTCAGATGTGCTTTTGCCTGGCTTCTGGAATGACCATCCCAAAGGTCTCCTCTTTTATCAATTCCCACAAAAATTGAAAAGAGAGTCCTGTCAATTGATTCTATTGGCTGAAATTTTTGAGATATTTTCAGTGCCAGTTCATCTGGTGCGTTACCGATTAGTTCTTTAAAAAAACAAAATGCATTCTGTTTCCACTGTAGGCTTGCACCACTTCGTACATGGTCGACAGAACAAGCTGCGAACTGTGGCCAAATTCTCTCCGGTACTTTTCCGAAATAATAACGACACGCTTCCTGGGCGCGATTTTTGTCGGTAAGCAGATGCATGTCATCGAGTTTTGAATGAACGAACTGCTTAACAAATGACATGCCCCTATAACCGTCTCGGCACAAGACGGTTTGTGAACAGACATAAAAGATGTTGCGTACTGCTTCTGCAGAAGGAATTACACCTGTTGGATGCGCGCACTTTGACCGAGTGTCTCGAGCAAAGCGTAGGCATTTTTCTTCGTAATCATCAAACAGTTCGCATTTCTTTGCCTGTACTATAAGGTTTTCCTCATAGCAGGCCTGCCCCATAACATTTTGAAGAACTCTCCCTGCCTCCTGTGCAACTCCATCACCTTCTTTTGCCAGCTCATCGATTCTGCGATAAAGGCAGTCCGCCGTTACGCACCACACCAAAATAACCGCAGCCCTGTGAGACCCAATCTGATAGCACCGAATTGCCTCATCGAACATGGCGCGATCATCTTGGCTGACAATCTGGTCGCACACATGATCCAGATCCAAAAATTTGCGATCCTCCGTAATCATTAGATTTCGCCTGCAGTTCGGGTGATTGCTTGGTCATACCACATAAGCAGCTTCGGATCTTCCTCGAGAACATTGGACGGAATCTTCTCCGCCACCTCAATTATTGCCTTGTATGCTTCAGGCGTTCGCTGCTGCCATAGGTTTTTGAAACCTGCTCGGACAGCTTCCAATCTAAAAACCTTGAGCTTCTTTTTTACTTGTTTGTATTCTTCAAACTCTCTGAGCAGAGCTTTCTCGCGAAGTTTCTCCAAGTCGCCTGCCTTATTGGGATCAGGAACGTACCAACAATTTCGAGCCTTTATTTCAAGTGTGCGGTTGTCTTTCGATTGATTCCGCAACTCCGGCCAGGTAGTAGACAGATAGCTGTGAATCTGGCTTGGTACCTCTCCTCGGCCATCAAAACGCAAAAAGTTTTGCTCTAGTAGGGTTGAGAGTTCGAGGGCCTTTTCGTTTTTGCTCCATCCGCCAATTTCTTTCAAAAATTGCGGATGAAGATCTTGGGATGTCTGAGGCTTCTCACGAAGAAGGCTTCTCAGCCACTCGATTGCTGAGGATTCATTAAACACAAACAGGGATCGTTGGACCAAACGTTCGACAGTGAGACGTCTCATGTCATACTCGGCCGCTTGCTCGGGCAGGAAAAACATGCCATCTCGTTCGGCGAATCCCTGTCTCAGGCCAAGCTGGAATTCCTGACTGGAGATAGGAACTGGGTAGCCTTTGCGAACGTAATAGGTAATCATCTGGTCGAACAGAATACGCGGATCTCGCTCAGGTACGAAAATCATCAAGGCACCTTGGCGTTTGGTGACCGGCAGATATTTTAAGTGGGTGCGGAGGAAGTCCCACACACCTTCTTCGGTTTGCGCTTCCTTCTGGAAACGCTCTTCAAATCCACCATTGGGTTTGTATGCTGAGATAACGAGGTCCTGCTTGACCGCCGTAAGTGTGGTTACAGCTTTAAAGCTGCCTTGTTTTTTATCAAGAGCCGAGACATTTGCTACAATGAAGCCAACTTCGGTTAGGGCAGTTTGGATGCTGTTCCATACGGATGCATTTGTATTTGAAAATTCAACAGTAAGCCAGCGACCCTGCTTTAACAATCGATATGCTTCCTCAAAACAACCCGCCATCAACTGGCGATAGTCATCCAAGCTTTTTCCTTGAGCGCTATTCTCCACAGCCTCAGGTTCGTTGTTTGTTAGAACCTTTAGCCAAACCTCCCAGAGTGAATTCAGCTCAGAATAATTGATATTTGCCCCAAACGGCGGATCGAAGAAAAAATAGTCCAGGGAATTGTCTGGCATCAGCGTCTTCTCTGATGATGACGTAAAAACAATCTGCTTGGTCGTTCTGTCTCTTTTGCTTAAGTACGAGGAAACGTCTTTGATTCTAAACCCAATCATTGCAATCAGGCAGTACTCAATTTGGTTTGACGGTATATACAAAGTCCCCGCAAGGACGCCTGCAGTTTTTGAGAGATTAGTATTGAGACGGCTGACGGCGATTTTGTGCATTTTACTTGCTCTCGGGAGCTGATCACCTACAAGGCAAAGTAACTGGCTTTCCATTTCTGAGGCGGAAAGGATGTGCCGAAGTGTCGCAAGTACACGTAAATTACGCTTTGTGTAGAAGTGGTGAGAATGCGTGATACCGATGGGATCATTTCTTCGCGTTTCACGCCCGTCGATCATTCGTGACGATGGATGCCAGTAAGGAATTTCCTCATTCTCAATTTTAGCTATTAAGGTAAAGTCACCTTCGTCAGGTTTTTTTTCAAATCGACCTGAAACACCAGCGACAGAGTAATTGATCTGCACTGGAACTTGCTTAGCCTGTTTGATCGTTTCTCCAATAGCAACATCGTACTTGTTTACCCAAGCCCGCTCGAGACGTCTTTTGGTTAACTCAGCATTGCAGTGAGGACAAGGAAAGCTGTCATGAACTTTGCCATTTTGCTCATCGACAGCTTCGTCCCAAAAAACGACCTTGCCGGCACACTCATTACAGACAAAAATATCTGACCAAACAGTGTAGTTTATGGTCCCGATTCGTCCATCAGAATGCCTTGTCTCATACATCCAACCGCATTTTTTTTCGACTTCCTTCAATATCCGGTAGGCTTCACGTTTGAAAGAAGATGGACTGACAGGCGTGTTGTAGTTGTACGAGATAAATGTCGCCGCAGGAGACAGATCATTGAGAATCGCCCTGCGGACGCCCAGTTTTGAAAACGGTCGCCAAACCTTTTTGCCGTCTTCATCTGTCTCTTCCTTCAAAATTGTCCCATCCGCCTTCACCGGGTAGCCGAGGGACATGACTACCTCTCGGTCGCCACACATCTGCGCAGCCACACCCGTCATTCCTGTTCCACAAAACCCGTCAAAAATAATATCCCCCGGCTGCGTGTAATGGAGGATGTAACGCATGATGGCCTTGTGAGGCACTTTGGTGTGGTATGAATGAGCGTTATAGATAGGGTCGTTTTTCCCCTCGCTCACGTCAGTCGCAAAAGGCTCACGATGATAGTGGTAGCCTTCGGACTGCTCAGGTTTTTGCGCCTCCCATTCGGCTATGAAATCGGCGAGCCATGGATTCGGGCAGGCGGTGTAATACGGAGGATCACTCAGGCTCAGGATGGCCTCATCGTTACCAATTGGGAACCCTTCGATTCTCCGAAACTCAGGGTCTTTGAATTTTTTGCGTAATTCCTCCGTGAAATAGGCTCGGCGCGTTTCATCATCCTCAAAGGTCATGCCGAGACAAGTCACCGGACCGGATGGTTTCTGCGGCTCTTCAAGCAGCGACTCGAACAAACTATTTTGTTTCATATTCATAATCCTTGCTGGTGTCTCGTTTCTCAGCTTGGTAATTCTTATTCAATGACGATTCTCACATTGGCCGGGTCCTTCCCCTTGGTGAGCTGATCGATGTACCTCTCAAAGCGTTTCTTCATTTCTGCCGGGGTGGCCGGGCCGTCGGTCACCTGCAGAGCCTGTTGCAGCTCCTGCGCCTTGACTATGACCTTGACCAGTCCGGAGAGCACTTCCTTCAGGGCGTGGACGAAATTACTGTCCAACGGCATCGGCAGATCCTTCGATTTGATGAAAGCCTTCAGCGGTTCGCGGTCGTCAATCTTCAGCAGATACATGTTGGCCTTGGTGATTGGATCATCCTCCAGGTTGCTGAGGATGGTGGAGGTCCAGGCTGCCACCATGGCATCGAGCTGGGCGTCCATACCATCGATCATCTGCAAGCCTGCCGCCGTGCCGGTTTCCACTGAAGGCCGGAACCCGCAATGCGGGCAGATGGGCAAGGCGTCGAGGTTTTGCTCGGTCAGGGCGAAGCAGCTCTTCTGCCCGGCCAGGCGGTTCTGGTAATCGGTGAGCTGCTGCCGGGGCATCAAGTCGATACCGGCCAGCTTGAGCAGGGTTTGCAGACGCTGATCGTTGAGCAGGCCCGCCTTGCGCTTGTCGTCGTTAACACCTAGCCGGGCTTTGGTGTGCAGGCCGATATAAGCGACGGTGTAATCCTTCTTCAGGCTCGAGAGCTTAGCCCCGATACCCTGGGACTGGCTGGCCAGCTCGGTCAGGTCGGCCTGCTTGAGGGCATCCAGCACATCCTGCCGGGCGGTCTTCATGCGATCCACCCAGTCATGATCGGCAGGCAGCACTGCATCGGCGGTTGAGAGCCAGGATGCCGTCGGGCCGTGGTCCATGATGAACTCGCGCAGGGCGTCTAGCTCGTCCAGAGCCTTCACAGTCTTTTCGTGGGCCAGCACTTCGGGAGCGCTGTAGCGGAAGTTTTTCAGCCTACCTGGCGAGGAATAGGCCTGGAGCGATTCAAAAAAGCCCTTGGCCTCGTCCAGTCCGCTGGCCTGGCTCGCCAGGTCGGTGCCCGCGAGCAGATCCAGCCCCCAGAAGGAAAGTTTCTCGCGCAGGGTCTGTTGGGTCATGACGATGCGCTTGACGATCTTACCCACGGACTGCTGCAGATTCTGCACCGGCTCGTCCTTGCCCTGGGTGACGAGCTGGGCCATGCCTGGCGTCATGCCGAGCAGTTCAAACAGTGCCTTGAGCGCGGGTAGGTTCCATTCCTTGGGCTGCTCCAGGTGCTTGAAGCGGACCAGCAGGTCCATGTCGGTTGCGGCAAGCGGCTGCAGTCCGGTAGCGTCAAACTTTTTGCCCGGGATGGAGAGAACGATGTCGCCGGAGTAGACCAATGCAGCGAAGATAACGGTCACCCATTCCGGCTCAAGCCGCGTACCACCTGGATTCATGTATTCGAGCCCGTGGTCATCGTGGATGATCTCGCTGCGGTTGATCACCTGACCGTGGCCCTTGGCCTTGACGGCATCGAGAATGAACTTAGTGTACTTTGACTTGTAGGGGTCGATCTTCTCGCCGTCGAGCAGCTCCAGGGCATCCAGCACAGCCGTGGCCTGCTTGGTGCGGTTCTGCCCGGCGATGGACCGCAGGGCGTCCTGCGCGGCCTGGGCGCGGTTGTTACCTGTGATCAGGACCGAGAAGAACGGGTAGTCCGGGGCCTGGTTCTCGAAGTTCGGAGACAGACAGACACCGGCGATGGTGTTGACCAGGTCGCGGAAGTTGATGGTTTCGTGGGGCGACAGACCGGCCAGATCGCGGATGGATTTGCCCTTGGCCCACTCGGTCATGGATTTGGCGCGGCCCTGATAAGTGACCTCGAAGGCATCGCTCATGTGCTTCTGTAGCCACTGGACCAGTTCCTTCAGGAAGCCGTTGGCTTTGGATTCGTAGGTAGCCTTGGCGTGTCCCGATGAGGTGGCCGCAAGGTCAAGCGCGGCCGCGTAGCTTTTCAGCGCGGTCTGGAATTCCTCGTCTGTACCTTTCAGGAGGAAGAAGACCTCGTCATTGACTTTATCGTCCTTGAAACGGGGCGGATCATTCGGCTGGATAAAATAGAGGTAGAAGTCCCTCTGCGGCACAACGGTGGAGCGTTCGTTGGGAGCGCCAAAAAAGAGGTAGCCGGAGCGGGCTGCCTTGTGTTCTTGCCAGACCAGTTCGTGCTGCCAGATCTTGTAGCCGGTCACGTAGGTGGCGTCCTGGCATTCCATGACACGTTTGAGCGCCTCGTAGTAGAAGCGGTCGAGCTGAGCCTGCCCCAAACTCTCGGCCCGCTTGTCGATCAGGGCATCGAAGTCGTCGGTCTTCTTCAGGTCGAGATAGAACTGGCGGTTGTCGGCATTGAAAGAGATGAACTGGCCGCTGACCGTTTTGTGGATCTCGCGCAGGACCGTTTCCACATGGGTCTGCAGGTCTTTGTCGGGTTCGTCGCTGCCCAGCTCGGCAATAAGTGGATCGAACAGGCAGAGGCGGTCGCGTAGCTCTTCTGCGGATGCCCCTATGGGGGTATAGATGTCGCCGGTGGTGAGACGGTGAACGGACAGCGCATGGATTAAACGCAGCGCCATGGGTTTGTACTGCTTGCGGGTGATGGCATTTTCGATGCGGGATTCCAGGACCTGGCTGCAATCGATGACAGCCCGGATCTCTGGAATGGCGCGGAAGGAGGCATTCTGCTTGAGTGTACTCCAGTAGCTGTCGAAAGCGATCAGTCCGGGCTCGTCTTGCGGCACGTCCTTGCCGAGGATGTCCCTCATGCCCATGGACAGGGTCTTGAGCACCTCGCGTTTTTCCACCACTGTGACCCGCCCGAAGGTGTCGATGTAATCGGGATGTACCGGGAAGAGCCGGACAAATTCGTCCATCCGCTCGTTGAGTCCGTCATAGTATTTAGCAAAGGGTCTCAGGTAGTCGCGGATCTTTGCCTGCTGTTCGACGGTCTTCTTGAGCAAGCGCTCGGCCACCACGAATTTCACATCGCTGCGGGCAATAAGGATCTGCTCGAAGCGATCCTTCACTCGACGGATGCTGTCGGCCACAAAGGAAAAACGCGGGCTGTCAAAAATGGCTTCCTGGACACCGGCCATAAAACGGAAGCGCAGGTCCTTGCAGACCTCGCCGACTTCGCGGAGAAAGTTGAGATCGAGGATCAGCTCCTGGTCGTTACGGGTGCGCAGATAGTCTAGCAGCTCATCAACTACCAGCAGCAGGCCGTGCTCGGGAAACACTTCACCGAATTTGGCCATCATGTCTTCAAAGGCCCGTTTGTGACTAGTGATGGTGCCCGCATCGGGAAAGACATATTCCACGCCGAGCTTTTCGAGATGCTCTTCCAGTTCGGCCACCAGGATGTCGCGCAGGGACATGGTAGTGGCCCCGATCTCGGTCCGAATGACTTTGAAGCGCCCTGCGATCCTAGCGGCTGCGTCGCGGACACCTTCGTTCTTCAGTCCTCCCAACAGGGATGCATCTGCGGCAAGGCTGGAGACCACCGACATCAAGTGCGACTTACCGGTGCCGTAGTTACCGACGACCAGTAGCCCCTTGTTGTCGACCAGCTGGTCGAACTGCATCTGAGGAACAATAAGCTGCGTGAGCCGTTCCGCCATTTCATCTGAAATGACATAGGTGTTCACCAGGTGATGCGCGGAGCTCGATTTGTCCGCGTCACGCAACTGAACGACCGAATCAATCGGGTCGAACTGGATAAGGTCTCCGTATTTCATGCTTGTCCTGCCTATCTATTGTTCTTTTGCTAAATCGACTGTGGTCTTGCCATCCATACCCACCATCAGTGCATCGACCGAGTCATAGCTGCAGTACTCGGTATGGCCGGGCTCGGCGTATAAAAGCCTACTGCCGGTAAAAGTACCGTTCCACGAAGTCAGTACCATTCGATTTCTCGAAAAACCCTGTAGCAATCGCAAAGGATCCTGCTTGAGGTTCTTATCGAAAAGGATTTCGAGATTATCGAGCACCAATGTTGATTTTCCCTCTTGGGTGATTTGCTCTAAGATTGTTGGCACACGTAATAAACGCTGCTTAGCCGTTAATTCCAGCAATTCCCCTGCAAGCTTCAGATTTACGTTGATTACCGTTGTCCCAAGCTCGTCGGCAACATCCACAAGTACTCGGGTCTTACCGGTTCCAGCCTCACCCACTAACAGCACCAATCGATGATATAAACCTTCGGCTGTCTTTAGGGAGTTAAATATATACTTCTTGATCAAAATGGGATCTGACATCTGGCCTTCTATTCTAATGAAAACCAAAAACAAGATGAACCAGAATCTTTACTATAGCTTCACAACCCGTCAATTTCAGAGTTTTAAAAGAAATAGAAGAAGAAAAATAGATCCGTAATACCACTTTGTTATCTCCAAGAAAGTGGGACTATAGTGGGATAGTAAATCAAATTGGCAGCTTTCCCAGGTTTTTGAAAACTTCCGAAAAGTTGATGAATAGAGAGATAGCAGTGCAGGGACTCGAACCCCGGACACGCGGATTATGATTCCGCTGCTCTAACCGACTGAGCTACACTGCCCAATTTCAGATGCGGGGACAGGATTTGAACCTGCGACCTCCGGGTTATGAGCCCGACGAGCTACCAGACTGCTCCACCCCGCGCCGAAGTGTAAGCGCATGTGAAAAATGATTGATTCTATTTTCACACACTGTAAGAAAGATGCGGGGACAGGATTTGAACCTGCGACCTCCGGGTTATGAGCCCGACGAGCTACCAGACTGCTCCACCCCGCGTCGTATAACTACGGCCCTTAGATGCCCAGGATCGGAATCGAACCGATACGTCCGAAGACATCGGATTTTAAGTCCGACGCGTCTACCTGTTCCGCCACCTGGGCCAGTAGTCCCCAAAAATTGGGAAGGCCATCTTAAGGCAGAGTCTGAGAGAAGTCAACCGGTGCTTGACTCGGCGTTTAGCATTCCTTTCATGAACAGGATTCCCATCAGGGATGCCGCCGATATATTGAGACTATCCATTTGGCCGAATCTTGGAATAGAAAGGGTACCATCCAGGTATTTTTGAAGGTTACTCTTGATTCCAAAACCTTCCGAACCTACAATCAGGCAGAGATTCTCTTCGGGAGAGGAAGAGGTTTCGAGTAGGTTTTGAGAAGCCTCCGCCTCCAGGCCAAAAATCCGGAATTTCTTCTCCTTGAGCTCTTGTAAAACCTTTGGGAGATTCGCGGAAGAAAGGATGGGAATGTGTTCAACGGCGCCGGCTGAGGACTTTGCCACCGAACCGAGCTGAATGCTGCAGGATTCCTTAGAACCCACGATAAAAAGGTCCAGTCCAAAATGTTCGGCGCTGCGTAGAACCGCTCCAAGGTTTCCTGGATCTTGAACAGAACTGAGCACCAGAACTCTCAATCCACTGGACTTTTCGGCGTAGATTCGGTTCAGACTGGCATTTTTCAGTTCCAGTACCCTGGCCGCGATTCCCTGGTGTTGACGGACTTTACACAACTGACCCATGGCCGATTTTTCATAACTTTGCACAGAAATCTTACTTGACCTTAGATTGGCCAGGAGCTTTCTTCCCTCGCGGTCAAGATCGCGCAGGGCATAAACCTGAAGAATTCTTTCGGGATCTGCCCTCAGAGCTTCTCGAACAGGGTTTCGGCCATAGATGATGCGATCTGTCATAAAGGTCTAAGAGTTCTTGTATTCGGGACCAGGTGATTTTTCCGGACTTGAGTCCGGAAAGACGAGTTTAACTCTATTTCATGGACTGAATAGTTTCAAATCATTCCATTAATTTCTGGAAAAAAAACTAATTAGCAGCCGCTGATCATTTCCCAGGCCTGTTCCACAGTAACCAGGATCTTTCTCTTTTTGCCACTCTCAGCGGGGCCGCAAATGCCGCGAGCGAAGAGGGAGTCCACCATACGTGCAGCGCGGTTATAACCTACACCTAAATGCCTTTGCAGCATCGAGGTTGAAACATATTTTTCTCGAAGTGCCACCTCAAGGGCTGCCTCCATCTTCTCGTCAAAAAAATCCCCATCTTCTTCGACTACTTCTTCCGTTTCCATATGGCTGGAAACGATATCCTGGTAATCAGCTTCCCCATAGCTATGCTTGACCTGTTCAACGAGTTTTGCCACCTCATCGTCAGTCATGAACGCCCCCTGCACACGGTCTGGTTTGTTTTGCCCGGCTGGGAAATAGAGCATATCTCCCCTGCCTAGAAGGCTCTCCGCTCCGATATGATTGAGAATCGTCCTGGAATCTGTTCCCGAATTCACCATAAAGGCAATGCGCGACGGAAGATTTGCTTTGATCAGGCCGGTGATAACATCCACGGATGGCCGCTGCGTGGCGATGACCAGGTGAATCCCCACCGCCCTTGCCTTTTGCGCAATACGGCAAATGGAGGTCTCCACATCTTTTCTGGCTACCATCATCAGATCCGCTAACTCGTCTACGATAATAACAATATAGGGAAGGGGTTCGGCCGGGATATAGACCCCCTCCTGCGATGAAGTGAGATTCCCGTTTTTCAGCTTCTCATTGAAAGTATCTATGTGCCGAACGCCGAATTTAGAGAGCAGGGTATAGCGCTGTTCCATCTCCTCCACACCCCAGCGTAGAGCTGCCGCGGCCTCTTCGGGATTCGTAACCACATCTGTGATCAGATGACGGATCCCTCTGTAAACCGCCAGTTCAACCTGTTTAGGATCAATCATGACGAACTTAACTTTGTCTGGACCCGCGCTGAAGAGTATGGAAGAAATCAGGGTATTCACACACACCGATTTACCAGAACCAGTTGCCCCCGCAACCAGGAGATGGGGCATCTTTGCGAGATTACCGACTACCGGCTCTCCATCGATTCCGATTCCAAATGCTACAGTAAGAGGATGAGCGTAGGGGTTTTGTGAAATAGAATCAATCACCTCGCGAAAGTAAACGGGAACTGGATTCTCATTTGGGATTTCGACACCGACCTTACTGGTTCCTGGAATCGGGGCTTCAATCCTCACCGATTTAGAAGCCAGTGCCATCGCTATCTCATTGGTGAGTGCCTTGATTCTGTTTAACTTGGTTCCAGGAGCTGGTGAGAGTTCAAATCGGGTTATCGTAGGACCCTGTACATAATTTTGAAGTTCCGCTTCAATCTTATAGGTCATCAGGGCCGAAATCAGCCCATTTCCGCGCTCGAATAACTCATCCTCACTGTCACCAAAATCAGTATCTGGAGGTAGCTGCAGCAAGCCAACGTCAGGGAGATCTCCGGTGAATTTCAGAGTTGATTCCTCTTGCTTCTTTTCAGCAATAGGCTTGGGAGTTTCCAGTAATTCCTCCAATTCCGTTCGAGGTTCAGAAACCTTTGTGAGAGGAGCCTGCTTCTGGGGAACAATCTTATTCATCGCTGGTTCTGGCTCTGGTTCCAACTCTAAAAAATCTTCTCCAGTATCTACAGAAACCAGTTCTTCCAACTCGGATTCTTCAGAAAGCTGAAGAACTTCCACCACAAGTTCAGGACTTTCCTCTTTCACCATTTGAGATAAATCCTTGGCTGAGTCCCCTTTGATAGCCGGGCCCAGGTTTTGAGGAAGTAAAACTCTCTCCTCAACGATGTTTTCCATTTGTAGACTCAGGTCAGGTTGGAGGGAAGAAGCAGGAGGCTCTACATCCACAGTAATCGCCCGCTTCTTGCGTCGTTTCTTCGCGGGAGGGGACTTTTTGGTAGTGGGGTTCTCAGGAACAGGCACTGGTTCAGAAACAATTGTGCTGACTTCTACAGTTTTTGAAAACAGAGCGGAACTTTCATCAGTGGGCTCAGAAGACGGAGCCTTATCCTCTTCGTCAGCAGAGTCTTTAGGAGCGGCAGGTGCCACAAATACTCTTGATTCTGGTTGGAATATTCGTATCCCAAACGGTCGAACCCCTTTCTCAAGTAATAGGATAGAATCGTGAATCAGGACATAAAGAAACTGGTGAACCCTGCGCATGCAAAACCAGGCGGCCTCTTTTAAAACTACGCTAAAGAACAGCGTCCATCTAAGCAGTTTTAGAGCACTGACTTTCGAGAAACCCAGAATACTTGTCAGAATGTCTGAGACATAGACCTCAGTGACGTGCATGAAGCTCACCAGGAACAATGCACCAAGTACAATACCCGCACTCACGCTTCCAAGAAATGTTTCTAAGATCCAAAAAAAGTAGTTCCCTACGATTCCTCCAAGCGAAACCGCGTCACCAATAGGTGGAAATACGGCAGAGAAGAAACCTATGAGCGAGAAATACATCACTGGAAACGCCAGAATCTGGGAATTTCTACGAAAGACCGCATACCCCATCAGCCGTTTCATGCCGCAAAAAATAGCAAACAGAGCGAGAAATACAGGACCTACTCCATTGAGAGCGGCAAACTTCTCAACCAGAACCTTGACCTGCCCTTCTTTTTCCATCAACAGGCCAGCGAAGATGAGTAGAGCGGCGCAAACATAGAGGATTCCCAACATTTCATTGCGCTTTCGCAGAATCACTTCCCGGGTAATTCTTCCCTTGCCAACGTCGAGCGTAGCCGCCCGCTTGCGAAATTCAGACGGAGGGGGGAGGGAGCGATCAAGAGTTGCACTGGTCTCCGGTGCGTTCAGGAGCCGTTGTGCGAGTGAAAGCCTGGACTTTGATTCAGTCGTGGAGCCTGTGCTGACCCTGGTTTTAGATTGGCTCCGTTTCATCCTGTCACACTTCCCGGGTTACCCAATGCAAGAAGCTCTTTTCCAAAAATGGACAATAGAAGACAATAGACACCAAAAATTCGAAAGTAATGCCGTTTGAGAAGCCGAATCAAGATTCCTAATGCCAGGTAGCCGGAAAAAAACGCGACCAGAATTCCAGGCAGGACCGACCAGACATTCAATCCCGAAAAACCCTTGGTATAGAGTTCCAGGGATTCAAGAAAAAAGGCTCCAAATATCGCCGGAATAGACATCAGGAAAGAGAAACTGGCCATCTTTTCACGGGATATTCCTCCCAGCAGTCCGGCAAAGATGGTTGAACCTGAGCGGGAGATACCCGGAATCACGGCCACCCCCTGCACTACTCCCAGAAATAAGGAACGCCATAGATTTAGTTTCGCGTCCCTCTTGGGAAGATAGTCGGTAGCGATGCAAAGCAGTCCTGTCAATCCCAGGGCAACGAGAACCATATTTGGGGAAATTTCCCCAATTCCTCCTTTTTTGAGTGCCAGGCCGATTGCCGCCGTGGGAACACTAAGGACGAGGATCCAAAGAATTTCTTTTTGAGTCTCATTTCCGGATCTAGCTGGCTTTCTTAACCAGGAAAATCCTTCTTTTAGATACTGGAATAAGGGTTGCTTGAAGTAGAGCAAGATGGCAAATAGAGTTCCCATGTGCAAAAGCACATTCACTGCAAGAGCAGTATCTGCGCCCATGTCAGGCAATAGCACTCTTTCAAATAGAAGTAAGTGCCCTGACGAGGAAACCGGCAAGAACTCAGTGGCACCCTGGATTAACCCAAGCACCACATAATTCCAATCCAACTCTATACCTCCTTGTTTCAGCTCACCCACCATAATTTCTCGAGTCTTCGTCTTGTGAAGATGCCGGAATACCCCTTCTTTCCTGAAGAAGGTAAGACGACACGAGAAATCAATCCTCAAAAACTAAGGGTGGTAGCAGTGGAAATATCGTCTAATCAAGGCGAACCCTTGATAGAGGGAATCAATTCGAAGAAACTAGAAATTATCTCTTCGTGTAATGCTTGGCTGCTTCCGGAGAAATCGCCCCCATTTCCAGGAGTCGATTCAGGTATTGTTCTCTACTCATCATTCCCTCGGAGGCTGAAGTCTCCATAACCGATGCGAGCTTATCTGTCTTTCCTTCGCGAATGATATTTTTCACAGCCACATTGGTGAAGAGAATCTCAAAAATGGGAATGCGCCTGCTCGAGTCCTTATCTTCACCTAGAAATTGGCAGATCACCGCTCTTAGACAAAAGGAAAGTTGAGCGCAAATATTATGTCTTTCCTCGGGAGGAAAAAACTGAATCAATTGTTCGATCGTCTGGGGAGCAGAGGAGGTATGAAAGGTGGAAAACACCAGGTGACCGGTACCGGCAAGTTTTAGGACCGCCTTAATGGTTTCCGTATCTCTCATTTCCCCGAGCAGGACTATATCTGGGTCTTCTCTTAAACAAGCAGTTAATCCATCGGGATAAGAGTCCACGTGCTCACCAATCTGGCGATGGGAAATCACGGATCTCCCATTATTGTGTATGTATTCAATAGGGTCTTCAATGCAGATAATATGCTTTTGATCTCTTCGATTTATAGTCCCGATGACACTTGCCAGAGTGGAGGATTTACCTGCCCCTGTTACCCCCGTGATCAGCACGAGACCGCTTTGCAGCAAAGAAACTCGCTCAAATACATCGGTGGGCAGACATAATTCCTCAAAGGTTGGAATTCGAGCGTGAATGTGGCGAAACGCAACTTCAATACCGGCATGGGATAGGAACATATTTACCCTGAATCTCTCGCCATCTGGGTGGCAAAAAGAACAATCTAGTTGCTTCACCTTACAAAATCGCTTTTGGTAGACCGGTGGAAAGGAAGTTCTGAGGATTTCCCTGATCTGGTTAGCGCTAATTTCCTCGAGGTCCAGAGGCTGTATCTTTCCATTGATCCGCACCATCGGCTTCTGATTCACTTTCAGATGAAGATCAGAGCCGCCAACTTGAACCGCCTGGTAAAGAATCTTAACTAGCGAAATGGGGTATGGGCGAAAATCTTCCTCTTCAAAGTGAAAATAATTGATCTCATCCATGACCGGTTCAACCACGGGACTCAAGGCAGTGGGTCCGGCATCTACACTGGGAGGGGCTGTACCGGATTTAATTTTGAAAGGGTCCTTGAGATAATCAAGAACCTGGGTTACCGATGCCTTACTTGATTTGAAAATTTCCTCCACAAAAGTGTCCTGAAGATCTAGCAGCCCGCCTGTGATGTGCAATGCATTATTCTTTTCGAGCTTGAGAATTTCCGCGCCCAGCATCGCGGCGCCAAGGTAAGGAGATTCTCTCAACAGTTTGGTGCTCCAAAAACGGATATCATCATTGGTATGGTGTAAAAATCCCATGGCGTGGAGATAAGCTAATTTCCCCTCCATTTTTTGTAATTCCTTAAAGCATTCCATGCGTACAACCCAGAACTCATTGGAAAATCCCGATATCAAAAGCTGCACACTATCCTCACAAGGAACCTGAGCCATTGCCCGTACCGCAAATAATCGATAATCCTTAAGTTCGGACTGGAGGAACTGATACAAAGCCGGCAGCACCGCGGGATTCTTTATGGAAGAAAGTACTTGAAGACTCCAGAAAACAGTGTCCTCGTCTTCGCTTTGCTCATTTAGTCTCTCCATGAGAGGTTTAATCACTACTTCACCCAGGGGAACAAGGGAATCAGCAGCGTGTTTTCTCAATAACCAGGCCTGATCGGTAAACCGTTCACAGATCAACTCAATCGCGCCTCGGCTTCCGATTTTCGCCAGAGCATTGATCGTGTGAAAACGCAGTTCCTGATCTCCATCCTGAAGAAAGGATTTTAGCTGGTCCAGATTTCGGTCAGTTACAACCTCTGAAAGCGTCTTCAAACTCCAGTAGCGAGTATTCGAATCGGTGGAGTTTAAACATTCGAACAATTCATCTATAACCTCTTCTTTAAATTCAGAAAGGGCATGGGATGCCTGTGCTCTCAAAGACCAGAGTTCAAGGGAAAGACAGCGAACCAGAAAGGGAATGGCTTTTTGAGTTCCTACCTGCTTGATTCCCGACAGCGCATAGAGACGAATTTCCTCTGAGTTCTCATCTGAACTGGCAACCTTATAGAAGGCATCCAGTGACTGCTCCTTCAAGATCTGACCCAGTGCTTTAAAGGACCAGTAGCACTGGTCTGGGGTACCTTTATAGATGAGCTTTTTAAGGACGGGCACAGCCGGCTTCCCAATTTGCACCAGACCCTTGCAGCTCTCACTTCGAAAAACCCAGCGTTTGGCATTGAGTTGTTCCGTGAAAAACGGGATCAGCGCATCATAGCGAATCCGGCCCAAACCAGCTAAAAGAGGTAAAACATTCTGGTGTGACACCTTGGGGAAAACAACCTGCAGCCTCTCAACACAGGCATCCACGAAGGCCATGTTGCGTTGTTTCACCTCATCGGAGGAGTCTTCGGCTCTGCGAAAATACTCCTGGGCAAGCGCACAGGTAACCTGAAGCGTCCAGTGCTGAATATCCGTATTATCCGACTCATGGTAGGCGGAAATATAGGGGAAAATTTTATGGTGGTGCTTCAGAACCACCTGGAATACTTCAGATCTGACCACCCACTCCGAATGACCAAAGGTCTGTATAAGACCGTTGATACAATCGGCTTCAATCTCTTGAACTTTCCCCAGTTCAAGATTCAGGGCACGAACAATCTCCAGTCCCTTGCCTTTCTCCTTTTTATAGAGATCTTCTATTAGTTTTCGGACCTTCATATCCTTCCTCCTAGCGCTTCCTTGTTCTACTCAGGTTAGGAATACACATACAGTCTCCAAAACTAAACAGGCGGTACTCTAACTTCAAAGCTTCATTATAAAGCTCCTGCATGGATCGCACACCAATGAGGGCGGCAACCAATACTAGAAGACTGCTGCGCGGGAGATGGAAATTGGTCAACAAATAATCCGCGGTTTTCACCGTCGTCCCAGGATAAAGAAAAAGATCTGTCCATCCACTATAGGGCCGCGGATTTTTATGGACTTTCCATACGGTTTCCAGGGCACGCAGGCTAGTAGTTCCGACACAAACCACCGGGATATCCCCCTGCATTGCTTGCTGTACCGAATCTACGCATTCCTGGCTCACTTCAATGAACTCCTTATGGATTCTAAATTCTCTGATATCAAGTGTATCTATGGGCTGAAACGTACCGGGTCCGATATGCAAAGTAAGATCCACAAACTTGTGCCCCCTGGCTTGAAGGGACCTGATCAGGTCTTCATCAAAATGTAATCCTGCTGTGGGAGCCGCACTGGAGCCTAATTCCCTTGAAAAAACAGTTTGGTATCTCTCCGGCTCACCTTCGAACTCGCGAATATAGGGAGGTAAAGGAACCTGTCCATTGGATTCTAGATATTCTTCCAAATCCGTGGAATCCGTAATCTCGACCTTGAAATGTCCATCTGAAAGAGATTCCAGAATAAGAAGACTAACTCCCTCTGAAAACGTCAAAATTTGGCCCTGGCGCAATCTCTTTGCCGGCCTGAACAACCCCTCCCAAATCTTACTGGTGTGTCGCCTGGTGAGGAGGCATTCTACTTTACCGCCGGTTTCTTTCTGTCCAAATAATCTGGCATGACGAACCCTGGTATTATTTCTAACAAAGACACAAGGCTCTTGAAATACTTCCGCAAGCTGGGAGAATTTCCGGTGTTGGATAATTTCCTTACTATAATCCAGAAGTCGGGACTCGGATCTATTCTCACAGGGAGCATGAGCTAACAACTCCTCTGGATACTCGTAATCATAGGTCCTAAGATTAAATTCTTCTCTCAAAATGGAGGCCTTTTCGGAAAGGAGGTAAAAGAGACCCATCGGTGCTCAAAGGGGCAGGTAAACCTGAGACGAAGCGAATGGAGTCCCAGGTCCTTCTCAGAGTATTTATGCATAGGTGGAAACATGGAATAATCCTCGTAGGAATATAGCTCATCATTTGTAACAGGAGCTCCCGCATACTGGAAATGAACTCGAATTTGATGCTGCCTTCCAGTGAAAATTCTTACCACATAATAGTTCATCCCATTACGAGAACATAAGTATCGAAAACGTGTTTTAGCGCCTAAACCACTCTCAAAATCGACCTTTTGTTTCTTCTTATGAATTCTAGGGTCATCTTTCCCAATGGGCTCTGTCATTACACCGGAATGGGATCTAAGCTTTTTATGGGTAGCTACCAGGTAATACTTAAAGAATCCACCGCTGCGTAAAAGGGCCTGAAGCCGGTCGGCTGAATGTGAAGAAGTGGCAAAAACACATACTCCTGAGGTGAATTTATCAAGCCTGTGGACTGTATATAAAGTCGTTCCCACGTCTTGAGCCACCTGGGACATCACCGAGTGATCGATAAAGCCAATGCGATGGGTCAAATACCCTTCTGGTTTTTCAATGACAACATAATTCTCATTGCGCTGAAGAATCTGGTAGGGGATAGAAATCCTCAACTCCTCCTTTTGTAAGGCCCGGTAAACGGAATAATAATCAAATTCAATGAGATCCCCGGCTTTGACCAGCTGAGATTTTTTTACAATTTGAGAATTCACACGAATCCAATCGCCATCAAGTGCTTTGTGCCAAAAATTTCGGCTGACAACAGAGCTCAAGGAACTCAGGTACACGTCAAGGCGAGTTCGGGGGAATTCCTCGGGTAACTCCTGGTGGAAAGAGCCGTCAAAGTGAACCAGGGCATTTCGATAAGCTTTAGTTAAGCCCGGATTGAGATCAATGCTATCCCTGGACATAGATCTCAAGGACTTCGCGGCTGATCTTCCCCTTTTGCAGAATATTCTTAAGGTATTGTTCTCGTGTATACATACCTTCGGAACCAGCCGTCTGCATCGCTGAAAAGAGCTGTTCCGTCTTTCCTTCTCGGATGAGGTTTCTAACTGCCTGTGTTCCCATCATCATTTCTAGTGCCGGGATTCGTCCCAGGGCCTGGGAATCCTCCACAAGAACCTGTGAAATCACGGCCTGCAGGCAGAAGGATAGCTGGGAACAAATACTCAGTCTTTCTTCAGCAGGAAAGAACTGAATGATTTGTTCAATGGTCTGGGGTGCTGAAGATGTGTGAAAAGTAGACAGTACGAGGTGACCGGTACCTGCCAGGGTCAGAACTGACTTAACAGTCTCACGATCTCTCATTTCTCCTACCAATACCACATCAGGGTCCTCTCTCAGGCAACCTCGCAGACCATCAAGAAAAGAGTCTACATGTTCCCCAATTTCACGGTGTACTACCATCGATTTTTGATCTTTGTGAACATACTCAATGGGATCCTCAATACAGATAATATGCTTGGAATCTCTCCGGTTGATGGCACCAATAATACTGGCAAGGGTAGAAGACTTGCCCGCTCCGGTGACACCTGTTATGAGAATAAGACCATGCTCCAGACGGCTGAGTTTTTCAAAGGAATCTTCGGGGAGATGAAGATCTGCAAAAGTTGGGATTCGGGAGCGCACATGTCTAAATGCCGCCTCTACCCCCTTATGACTGAGAAAGAGGTTCACTCGAAACCTCTCCCCACCAGGATGGGTATAGGCCCAGTCCAGCTGTTTTTTATCACAAAATTTTCTTTGCTGAGGCACAGGCAAAACCTTGCGTATTAAATCTCTAAGCTGGTTTGAATTGAGTGCTGGAAGATCCAGGGATTGAATCCTGCCGTTCACCCTAACCCTGGGTGGGTGCAGTGGCTTGAGATGTAAATCCGAGGCTCCCAGGAACACCATTTTTTCCAGGATTTCCGGTAATTCAATCGAAAATGGGGCAAACTGTGGGTCCTCAAAGTGAAATACATTAGATTCCGCAGGCAGCGGGGTTAGAGTTGGCAGTAGCACACCGGGCGGTATGGGTCCGGGTTCCACGGTTTTTACCTTGCCCTCCTTGATCTTAAAAGGATCGCTGAGATATTCATAGCCCAACTGAAGGGACGCGGTACTCAGCCTAAAAAGATTATTGAGCGGTGTTTCCTGCAAATTCTGGAGACTTTCAGAAAAGCGTTTGATCTCCTCAATCTCCAAACCCTTCAGCTCCTCAGCCAATTGGCGGGCACCCTCAAGCGGGGTTTCCGCAAAAAAACGGTGAATCCAATAACGAAGGGATGGATCCTCATGTTTTAGATAGGGAAAACACAGTAGGGCTGGTGCTGTTCCCTCAATTTTGATTAACTCCCGGTAGCACTCATTACGAATAACCCAGAATTCGCT
Organism: uncultured bacterium; assembly: GCA_964539825.1. Lineage (GTDB taxonomy): Bacteria > Muiribacteriota > UBA6191 > UBA6191 > UBA6191 > CAZIKF01. The sequence continues at coordinate 8,279 of CAZIKF010000045.1, read as the reverse complement.
GCTAAACCCTGCTATTAGAAGTTCAACACTTTCCTCTCCGGGAATCTGGGCTATGGCACGGGTTGCGTAGAGGCGGTAATCCCGTGTCCCACTCATTAAGAGTTGACGCAATGCTGGCAGAACGGTCCTTACTTTGAGAGCTGAAAAGATCTGCAGTATCCAAAAAATCTTCTCATCCAGATCCTGATTTTCACGCAGGATCGAAACAAGCGGCTGAATCACCACTTCTCCCAGGGCTACCAGGGAATCCGCAGCATGCTTTCGGATCATCCAGGCTTCATCACTGAAGCAGGTACTAATACATCGAATACTGCGCTCGGATCCTATTTTTGCCAGGGCTGAGATTGTATAGAACCTCAGTTCCTGATCAGGCATTTTGAGATAGTCTTCAATCTTATCAATATCCCTTTCAGTCACGACTTCAGCAAGTGTTTTCAAGGCCCAGAAACGCACGTTCTGGTCTTTGGAACTCAGACACTCCAATAAGGAGTCGGTGACCTCTTCCTTATAGAGAATCAAGGTCTCCGAAGCCTGTGCCCTTAGTATCCATAAATCAGAAGAGAGACACTTGATCAGGTAAGGAATTATGGAGGCAGACTGGATCTGTTTCAAACCCGCAAGTGCATAGATTCGAACCTCTTCTGAATATTCCTTGGATGAAATCACTCGATAAAAAGGATCAATGGCTTTCTCCGCCAGGAGATTTCCAAGAATTACAAAGGACCAGTAAGACTGATCACGGCTACCCTCCAAAATCAGCTTTCGAACATGAGGTACAACCGGGGAGCCTATATCCATCAAAGCTCTCGACGCTTCTGAACGAATCACCCAACGATTTGAACTGAGCTGTTCTAGAAGGAAGGGAATCAGAGATTCTTCTTTGACTCTCCCCAGGCCGGTAAGTAGGGCTTGAAGATTTGACTCACTCATTTTTGGGGCCGCGGAAGTAAGTCTGCGAATGATTCTACCCAAAAAATTGCTCAAACGCTTTTTTTCAGCAGCATCACTGGTTGTACTGACCTGTTCGCGGGTACGTTCCGCCACCGAGGCATAAACCTGAAGCGTCCAGTACTGAAGGTCTTCGTTTTCACTGACCAGGGCATCCCCCAGGTAGGGTAAGACCTTTTCGTGAAATCGGGCAAGGAGCTCAAAGAGCTTGGACCGAACAATCCAGACAGGGTGAGCTAATCCATCTATGAGAGACTTTATCGACGCTTCATCAGGCTCCCACCCTTCTTCCATAGACGATTCCAGCGAGTTCAATGCCTCAAGGGCACTCGCCTTAGATTCACTATGTAATTTTTGAAGGGACTCCTCAGGACTCATGGGAGTGATCAGTATACAACAGCGGTCCTTTTTTTCAGATACCCCTGAAACAGCCTCCCACAATGGGTAGCGGGATATAGTAGGACAAAAAGTTTAATTATTTGTCACTTTTTGTCGATATAATCAGCAGGAGGTGAGGAAATGATTAACTTTCATAAGACACTTGATAGACACGAAGGAAAGAGTTCTTACATGATTCAGAAAAAGACTAAGAAAAAAGGGGAAGTATCGCCAACTCATCCAACTCAAAAGCTCTACTCAGAACTTGGTATTGGAGCTCAACTCAACTTTAGTGTTTAACCGGGATTTAGGAATAGTCCAATTCTCTCAAGAGATCACCGGCAACTTCCATAGTGACCTTAAGCTGATCGCTATCCAAGTCTCTTCTCCAGCGCCCATGGGCATTTGAGTACAGCGGACGATTCACCTGTTCTGAACTGGGCTCATTAGCCAAATTTCTCTCAAAACCATGATAATTTAAGACCTGTGGATCCCAGGATTCTCCCAGGAAAGAAAAAAGACTCTTCAGGATCGCTTCTGGTTCGCTAATTAGCTGCTCATAACGAACCTCAAAGTAACGGGAGGAACCACTGGAATGAGAACGCATGGAAAGCCCTTTTCTAACATGACGAACCCACAATTCAGCTGCACTTTGTACCTGATGACAATGCTCAGTCTTTTCACCAGTATTGATATCTTCCCATTTTTGAGCCAATAGAGAGGCAACCACATCACGTCCGTCACGAATTACGTGGATGAGCGGACTTTCTGGGAAAATTTCATGAATACTCTGGAAGTAAAGACAATTATCGGGAGTTTTTTCCGCGATCCTTGGTTTGGATTCTTGCAATCTGTAGCGCTCCAAGAGGGTAAGAAAGAGATCCCGATACATGTTTTGAAGCCGGGCACCCGCCATTTGATAATGTTCCAGTCTGCCTTCGCATTCTTTAAATTTATCCCATAGCGCTAAAAGTGCTGGAGTAATGCGAAATTCCGGACCGCATAAAATTCTTGGGTGGGAATCAAGCATAACCCGCAATAGAGTCGTACCTGAACGAGAGGCACCACCAATAAAAATTGGGGAATTTTCCAGGCTTATAGTTTTAATGTCATTCTCCCCTAAAGACCGAAATAGTTTAATTCGCGAAGTTTAGCCCCACATACATGATTTAGGATCTTGAGGTCATCGAGGTCTAGTTTTTGTCGCCAGTCCCCCATGCCATTACACGCCTTTTGCTTCTCTAGAAAGTCTGCAAATCTAGCCTCATCAAAGCCGGAAATCGTCAGACCAAGATGTTGTCTCAGGGTTTGAGCAGTTTGAGACGGATTCATGATAAGGTCTTCTAATCTCAGCATGCCGGACCTGCTGGCCACTACACTCGAAGTCATGGACTGGATTCCTCCTTCAGCGGCCCTGACCCAATCATGGGCCAACTCATAGAGACGGACCCTTCGTTCCTTCTCCCCTGGTTCTTCCTTTTCAAGCCTGGCACTGATCACCGCACGTGCGTCCTGGACCACAAAAATCATCATGGAATCAGGAAACAAGGAATGCAGGCCATCCATGCAAAGGGAGTTGAAAGGGCTCACTTCAGCAATCCAGCGCATTTGTTCAGCATCGGGAACGCCATCGAGCACCTGGCTGATCATTTGAGCGAAGATTTCATCAAAATCCTGTGGCGCAAGGAGAAACTCCTTGAGATAAACCTCGGCTTTGAGGATCTCGCTATGAGTACCCGTTATGAAACGCAGAAGATCGATCTCAGGCCCAAGCGCGATATCAGCCTGACAGTTCAGAAATTCTCTAAAGACCGTATTTCCCAGTAAGCCAGGACCTCCGCAAAAGAGGAATGGCCTTAAACTCATATGTTGCTGATGTCTTTGCGGGTCAGGTCGTGAACCGCGTGTATATTTCGGATGGTCCCGCTCTGGGTTCTCATTACCAGCGTTTCAGTCACTACCTTGCCATTCCCTAGAAAACGTACGCCCTTAAGGGTTGCTCCGTTGGTTACGGCTGTTGCCACAAAGAATATTTGGTTTCCACCTGCCAGGTCGCGTGTTCGATAGACACGTTGCAGGTCCGTATACCCTGCTTCCTCCAGCCGTTCTTTCTCATCTTCATGAATCCAGCATAACTGGGATTGGATTTCGCCTCCCAGGCATCGTAGAGCTGCGGCCGCCAGAACCCCTTCAGGCGCTCCTCCCACACCGAGGTACATATCGATCCCGGATTCTTCCATGCAAGTCGCCATACAAGCAGACACGTCTCCATCAGGAATCGTGTGAACCTTGGCACCGGTTGCCGAAATCGCCTGGATTAGATCTAAATGCCGCTCACGATCAAGAACCATGACGGAAATCGCTGATCTATCCTTATTGAGGGCTCGAGCCACCGCTTCGATGTTATCAGCGACACTGGCATTGATATCTACAACACCAAGAGCCCTGGGTCCCACGGCTATCTTCTTCATGTAAACGTCAGGTGCCTGAAGTAAATCACCTTTGCCCCCCAGGGCCATCACGACCATAGCTTCATTGCGTCCATATGCTACGGAATTCGTTCCCTCAAGTGGATCTACGGCAATATCTACCTTATGTTCGCTGTCTGGATTTCCCAGTCGTTCACCGATGAAGAGCATGGGAGCTTTGTCCCTTTCCCCCTCTCCGATAACCACGGTACCGTCAATATCAAGATTGTTAAAACCGGTACGCATAACTTCCACGGCAATACCATCCGCTTTTTTTCCATCTCGTCGACCAATCCACTCGGCTGCGGCGATGGCGGTTGCTTCGGTGATTCTGGCTAGTTCAAGGGCTAGAATTCGCATTGGGTCTCCTTTTTTTGGGCATCATATCCTTTAACGCGAAAAGAAATCTAGTGCTTCCAGGGAAGTCAATTACTAATCAGCAATCATATAACTGTCGATATATATTAGGTAACTGCTGTATTAGAATCAGTCTAATCCTGCGGATCACTGACTCAAGGAGGAGTCCAAGGCGTTTCAGGGACGAAACGAAAGTCTTATTCTTTCCCCCTGGTTTTACCAGGCTTCCCCATTCGTTTCTTTTCTTTTCCTCAGAGTCTACGCGTATTGATCTTTCAACACGCTAAAAATAAGTGAGAATTTGCTGCCCAGGGAAGGGCACTGCTATGAGTCCTTGAATGACTTTTTAGACATAGGATGTGAAAAACTTCACCAGGGGTGAATCTGCCTCCTGGTTGAATGGGTAGAGTTTTTTCGACGACCCTGGTAAAAATTGCCAGAAATAAAAGGTCGGGCGAATTATCTCGCCCTATTTCCATTTCTTTCGCTCTGAACGACTTTAGAGCATTCCCCATCTAATCCCGAAGTACTGACTAAGCTCGATGGAAAGTCTCTGTCGAGCCCGGCAATTTTATAATAAAAATAACCCTGTCATGGATGACCGGGAACACCCAGTATCAAGGAGGATATCATGGGATTTCGCATAAATAATAATATACCTGCTCTGATCTCTATGGGAAATTTATCTAAGACACAACAAGGTCTTCAAACATCTATTGAGAGGCTTTCTTCGGGATTGAGAATCAACCGTGGTGCGGATGACGCAGCCGGTCTCACTATCTCGGAAAAACTTCGCGGGCAGATCCGTGGTTTGAACCGCGCGATCATGAATGCTCAGGATGGAATTTCTCTGATTCAAACAGCCGAGGGAGCCCTAAATGAGGATGCCAGCATTCTCAACAGGCTTCGTGAATTATCCATCCAGTCCCAGGCGGACTCATTGACCACCAATGATCGTTTGGAAATCCAGAAGGAAGTGGACCAGCTCGTGGACGAGGTAGATCGAATCTCCAAGACCACTGAGTTCAACACTAAGAAGCTTCTGGATGGCAGTGCCAACGCACTTGTTAGCACTACCAACAATGACTTGAAGGGTTTTCAAACCGGTGCTGCCGGACCTTCCGCTGGTGACTATGATGTCACTATTCGCAAGGAAGACTCCGGAACAAAGCAGGTACAAGCCTCCCTGATACTGAAAGATAAGGACACTGGGAAAATTGCCGGACTTGGAACCCAACTTCAAGATCTTGAATCGTTTTATGACAATGACGGGAATCTAGTACTAGATGAACCGACTAAAGTCACGCTTCGGGGGAATGGAGAAAAAACCGAGGTCATCATTTCCGGCGATATGACGCTGCAAGAAGTCTCCAATTCCATGCAGGAAGCGATTACAAGTGATATCGCTGACGGTGGTCTAGGTCTTAAAGGCTCTGAATTCGCATTCAATTCTCAAAAAGGACAGATCTTCTTCACTTCAGGGAGAGATGGCCAGAGCGGGGAACTCGCTGTGGCCGTAGATGAAAACATCGTTAGAGCATTAGGCTTTCAAATCACTACCGAAGCGGAAACTGCCGCTTTCCAGATGTCTGCCACCCAGTTGGGAGTCGCAGACGCGGAAACAAAAGCAGCCAACACCACTTCGGATATCGCTCGTGGAGTGGTAGAGGGACTTGATTTGAAATTCCAACTCCCATCAGAGGCTAGAATTGACGGCACCGTTGCCGCAGAAGACGCAATCACCGCGGGACCGAACAATATTGTGTTCACGTTTCACGATACGAATGCGTTTGATGCTGAACAGGCTGCCGCCTCAACCACTGCCGGCGTGACCGTCACTCTGACCCGAAGCAGAACTTATACTCTAGCTTCTATCCAGAGTCTGGTTAATGTCGCCATCACAGTCGCCAACGATCCGGGTAATGCTTATACACGAGCAACCACTTCCACCTCTTTTCAAAATCCAGGAGTTAACGCTAGCTTTGATGGGTATAACCTGGTTTTGACCTCTTCTTCGAAGGGGACATCAGGAACCATATCCATTGCGGGTAACGCCTCGGCTTCTGAATTGCTTGGTATCAATACCGGCAAAGTGGCCGGAACAGGGGGCACAAGCGCGGTATTGCTTGGCACCTCTGATATTACCGAAGGGGTAGAGGTTGCCGGTACGGGAGTTATTAGGATTCGCATGGGTGATGGTGATTTCAACACCAATAACGGTGCCCTGATTGATACCATTGCCAACGGGGGAGACATTTCCTTTAACAAAGGTGTGAATCTCTCGGCCACATCCATTTTGGATACCTTCAACGCCTATTTCTCCCAAAACGATGTGAAAACCGCAGCAGCTTTAACTTCCGATGGAAGGTTGGAATTTCGCAGCACAGAAACTGGAGAAGATGCCAAGATCTCAATCCGACTGGTTACCGCAGATTCCCTGACCGGGTTTGGCTTCGTTGATGGCCAGACTGACCGGGGACTTAGTGGAAACGCGGCTGTCTTTGTTGGTTCAACCAACGGAGTAGCTAAGGCCATCGGGTATACGTTTTCAGACCATCTTCGCTTTACAGTGACTGATCGTAGCGGCGCTACCACGTCAACGGTTCAGTTCGGCACTGCGAACACCCTTTCAACTGGAGAATCGTTTACGATTAGCCAGGATCAAATGACTTCCATCCTCCAGTCAAGCACCCTGAAAACGACAGATGTGGATTTCGCATTTGACGTTGGAGGAAGGCTTGACTTCTTCTCTCGCTCCGCAGGAAAGGATGCGCGCGTGGTACTCTCCACGACGTCAGCAGCCCAGGAGACTGTAGGAAGAGTGGGGGTCGGGATTGATTTTTCATCGGCAGTACAAGGATCTGGAACCACGAACTTTACCCTGCATGTAAGTGACAGAGCCCTGAGATTTCAGGTTGGGGCTAATCAATCACAGCACCTTCAGTTCGAAATTGTGAATACCAGTGCGGAAGCCCTGGGGCTAAAGGGACTCGATATCACCAATGTGAAGACGGCCACCAAAGCTCTCGGGGATATAGACCGTGCGGTGAACACAATCTCGTCGGAGAGATCTAAACTCGGTTCTTTACAGAATCGAATGACCTCAACGATTCGAAACCTGACGGTGACTTCTACGAATCTATCAGCTACGGAATCTCTGATCCGAGATGTTGATGTAGCCAAGGAAACGATCAATTTTACGCGATCACAAATCCTCATACAGGCTGGAACAGCTCAGCTCGCCCAGGCCAGAGGATTGAGCCAGAACGCGATACAACTATTGCAGGGTTAAAGTGAAAGCGAAAGTTTTGGGTCCGCCGGGAATCTGGCGGGCCCTTTTCTTATCCGCGACTATTTCCTCTTGAAGACTAAAAGTTATACATAAACTTAAAAAATAGAGCTTTTTTGTTCTTCTTTCCTTTGTATGTGCTAAATCAAGCCAAAGTCATTTAGTTTTTGTTAAAATTTTTTATAGAATTGGTGATAACCGCTAGCTATTTATAGATATTCTTCGATTTATCGTTATATTTTATCTACATTCGTGCTAAGTCGATTTATTCAATGATCCCGTATGGCCGAAAGTGAATTTGATGCTCTTGAAGACCTCAGAGTCCCAGGAACATCAGGTACTCAGGGACGAGTACACCGATCATCATGGAGGAAATCCTCTATTGATCAGTACTCCCCCCGTACCAAAGGCAAAGGGAAAAGCTCCTTTTGTTTAAGCCGGAAAATAATAAAAACAACCGGCAAATGTAGAAAGTAACGTTGTCAGAACAAGAAATCGATGATAGGAGGAGTCCAACCACACCAAAGGTAATTTTCAACAAATCCCCTCTCCCTGTGGAGTCCAAGCCCTCATTCCTTGAACCTGGGTCCGAAAAGTTCAAAGTTGATACGCCATGGAAGCCGTCAGAGATCCAGGATTCTGAAGGAAAGACACCTCTTTTCAAACTCGATTCCAGCTGGAATCACAGGCTAAACATTCAACTAAGTAAATAAATTCAGGTTGTCACGGATGACAACCTTCCCAGAACATCAAGGAGGATAATCATGGGATTTCGTATCAACAACAATATTGACGCTCTGGTGGCCAACGGTCACATGAAAAAGTCTCAGATGGGAATT
>CAZIKF010000044.1:0-35700 GCA_964539825.1 uncultured bacterium | reverse complement strand
CCGGTGGCGAGACTTCCGGCATTACAATGCGTGAGGATCCTTGCTGAGTCGGGAACCAGTTCGAGGGCATTTTTCCCTATAGAATGGTTCATCAGCACATCCTCATCATGGATGGCACGGGCACGCTCAGATAGAAAGCCAAAACATGCCTCAACTGAAAACTCGGAGCTTGAAAAGTGAACACGGGCTTCTTCTGCCATGCGCTCCAGAGCCCACTTTAGATTCACCGCTGTAGGTCTGGTGGAAAGAAGCTGTTCACATACGCTTTTGGAGCGGCCCTCTTCCCACTTCTCCTTCTTAAAAGCCAGCGCATAGGAATAAGCCGCTGTAACTCCGATGGCAGGAGCCCCGCGAACCATCATGGAACGAATCGCCTCGGCACCCTCATCTACTGAGTTGATGGGAACCCAGGTCTCCTCACCGGGCAATAATCGTTGGTCCAAGAGGAAGAGAGCGGAGTCTTTCCAGACTATGGGAACAATCATTGGGACTCTTTAAGAAGTGCTGAGATCCACCCTTTTGAGGAACTCAGTAATAATCTTTGTCATTCGAGGTTCGGCTTCATTGGCTACTGCTATGATTTCGGAAAAGGTAGCCTCTTTAAGATTATCAGGCAGGCACATATCTGTCACAACTGAGATCGCAAGGACCGGAATCCCCATATGACGCGCGACAATGACCTCTGGAATCGTGGACATTCCGACCACATCCGAGCCCATCTGCTTGAGCATACGATACTCGGCCCGAGTCTCCAGGTTTGGACCTGCCACAGCAACATAAACCCCTTTTTGAAGCCTAATCCCGAGATCCAAGGCACATCGATGAGCCAATTGAGAAAGTTTTCTGCAATAAGGCTCACTCATATCCGGAAACCTGGGTCCCCATTCCTCTTCATTTGGGCCGATCAAAGGATTCATGCCTAGTAAATTGATATGATCCTCGATCTGCATCAAATCTCCAGCCCGGTACTGAGGATTCAAACCACCGCAGGCATTAGAAACAATTAAAGCCTTGATGCCGAGCTCTTTCATAACCCTCACCCCAAAGGTCATCTCGCGCCCGTCATAACCTTCATAAGAATGAAAGCGGCCCTGCATTGCGACAACTCTCCTGGATCCGAGGTTACCGAAAAGGAGCCTGCCATGATGGGATTCAACGGTACTCAGGGGAAAGTGGGGAATATCGTCATATACAACGCTTTGAGCCCCTTCAATACTATTTCCCAGGTGGGACAGACCGGATCCGAGAATGATTCCCACCTCAGGCATTTGTTCTTCTCGTTCCTGGAGGACCTGCACAGCTTCCAGTACTCGTTTTCGTTCTTCACCCATGTTTCCTCCAGATACTTAAAAGAGCACCCATTATATAATGTTTGCCGTATGGAAGGAATCAGAGTCATTTGATGCTTGAACTTCACCAGGTTTCCAAGCGATTTCAGGATATTGAAGCGCTGTGTAATATTTCTCTTTCGCTCAAGAAAGGAGAGGTGTCACTCTTGCTTGGCCCCAATGGAGCTGGAAAGACTACCTTGATTCGAATTCTAGCCGGCCTGCTTGGATACGACTGCGGCTTTCTAAGCCTGAACGGGCTGGAGGTTCCAAAGCGGGGAGCCTTGCCCTACTCCATTGGCTATCTCGGAGAGGGAGAACTTCTGGACCCGGATTTAAAAGTACAAACCCTGCTGAGGTTCATTGGACTCCTCAAGGGGCTTGATCAATCTCGGCAGCAGGTTCGTGACTGGGCTCGAAAATTTGGGATAGAACACACCCTGAAACGACGAATTTCTCATCTTTCCAGCGGCCACAAACAAAGGGTTGCCCTCGCTCAGTGTTTCCTTGGAAATCCGGATGTACTCCTGCTTGACGAACCCGGAAACAGCCTGGACCCGGCCCAGTACAGGGAGTTTGAGAAAATCCTGCTAAGAGAGCGAAAAGATAAAATTATCCTTCTTTCAACCCACCGACTCCTGGATATTGAAAGAATTGGAGACCGCCTGATTCTCTTAAATGAGGGCCGAATCATGGCCCAGGGCAGAAAGGAAGACCTGCTTCATTCCATGGGTGCCCACACGCATAAGCTGGTGCTGGAAAGAACAGACCCATCCCTGTCCTGGTCTCTGATTCAATCGAATTATCAATTCCAGACACAGGACCATCGGACTTTTTACTTTCCGCACTGGAACATGCCAATCCAGAATCAAATTTTTAAACTCCTGAGCGTCAGGGCTACACCCGTAAATTCCCTGGAATCCTTCCACCAGAGAATTGAAGATGTTTTTTTTGAATACCTCGAAAAGGAAAAAGGAAAGAAGACATGAATCAATTCTTCCTTTTGAGCGCTCATCTTCTAAGAGTCCAAATTTCTTCCTCGGGGACTTACTATATTTTAGGAGCCTTTTGGCTGCTGCTCGCCTACATTTTTTCTCTTTCAATGGTCCAGGTAAGGCAGGCAAACATCATTCCCGTTTTCTGGTGGGCAGGATTCAGCTCTCTTTTTTTAATTCCCATCTTATGTTTGAACACCTACCTTAAGGGTTCCGTTGACAATTTTTTCACCCTTCAGAGGACGCTCGGAATTTCAACTGCTTCCATCACCCTGGGATACTTTGTTCAAAGGGTTGTTTTACTATTGCTGCTCGATAGTATCCTCGCGATTCAATACGGGTTCCTGGTCCTCTACGGAAGCCCGGACCACGGCCTTCATACCTGTGCATTCCTTGGTCTTTTATGCCTGCAGATGGCCTACCTCTCTGTTTCTCTCTTTGTATCCTCACTCTCAAAAGACCGCATTTTAACCATGATGACTTCAGTGGGACTATTACTCGGATTGTGGCTCCTTTCCTATGCCAATCAGCTCTTTTCAGGAATCCTAACTCCGCTTGGGCAAATCTTAAGAAAGGGCTCTCTCTACTATCCCTTTTCCCACTTCCTTAGCGGGGCTTTCTATCCCACTGAATTACTTTCCCTGTGTATTTGGATTTTCTTTCCCCTTTGGCTCTGTTCAATTCAAGGAAAGCGATGAGGTTTCCCCGTTTTAGCTTTTTCCTGCTCTGTCTTTTTTGTGCAATTCTTCTTTTTGCTTTTACCCTCCTTTTGACCAGCACGGCTCCAACGGATTTACCGGCTAAACTGGCCAGTCTTTCTTTGTTCGTACTCGCCCTCGCAATGACATTGGAAGCTCCCCTGCTGACCAGGGGAGTTCAGCAACTAGGCTCTGGAGCCAATACCAGGGACTGGATACGCTCCCTTCTCATTCTTGTATTTCTGATTTTTTTCCTCATGCTGCTAGAGCGAGGAGAACGACTAATGGATTTCAGCGAGGATGGATTTCATCAATTACGCCAGTCTTCCATTCGCTTTCTCGCCCAAAGAAAATTTTCGTTGACGGTTTTCGCCATGCGAAACAGGGATGCGGAACTTTATGGGATTCTCGAGCGTTTTTTGGAAGTCCTTCAGACTCACCTTCCGCAAGCATCCGTCAGATGGATTGACCCCTCAACCCAGCCCACACAGGCAAGAGAATCAGGGATTAGAACGCTCCCCTCCATCCTGGTTCAGGGAGAAGCGGATACAGTGCTTATCGGGCGGTCTCAGCTCTTTGGGAACATGGGAAAAACAGCAAGGGGGAGAGCTTTTTATGGTGAATCCGCCCTCGTGGAAGCAGTGAAAAGCCTGGAGAATTCACAGGTTGTTCATCTTCTTTTTCCTGAACTGGGCAAGGGTCCATTCCTGGACCTCTCGGCAGGTGGATATTCTCAATTCGTTCAGCTTCTCAAATCCCAGGGATTCCTGCCTTCCATCTCAGAAACTCTTCCATCAACCTCTGAGCCCACCCTGGTGTTCCTGCCCCCCAGAAAAATCCCGCTCCCTCTTTCCCTGGAATTGGTCAAGCGAATTCAATCAGGCGCTAAGACGATTTTGTTTTTCGAACCCTCGCCCCATCAGCCCCTGGGAGAATTGTCCCGCGAAATGGAATGGGAGTACCTGGGGTTTCCCGTTGTGGACCCCCTGAGAAACGCAGGCAATGAACTGAGTTTTCTTCTGCCTCATTTTGGCTCCCATCCGATCGCGGCCAGACTGGATAATCATTTCCCGGTTCTATTGCCCGGAACTTCCGCCTTTCTCTCAAACTCCCCCAGGGCCCAACCGATTTTACGCTCCTCTTCCTTCTCCTGGGCTGAAAATCCTTCGGGAGGCTCTAAGAACCCGGTATTCAATCCAGAATCGGAGAGAAAGGGACCCCTGGATCTTGCCCTCGGTATCGGTGAGAACCTGGTGTTACTGGCTGACCAGGGATTCCTCTCCAATGAATTCCTTCCCCATCCCGGAAACCAGGCTCTAATTTTAAACAGCCTCTACTTTCTTAGCGGGCGTCTGGAGAGGGCTTCCGCATACCCTAAATTCATTTCCGAGCGCCCTTTGCAAGTCCCAGAGCAGACCCGTCGAAACTGGATCGCGCTCATTCTTTTCCTGCTTCCGCTTTCTGCCTGGTGCATTGGCGGCCTGCTCTCTTTTCTCCGGTGGCGTGAACAATATTCATCAAAATGAAAATTCCATCCAAAGGGCTTACCCTCCTCTTCGATATTTTTTTGATCGTTGGAATTTTGATCCTTGGGTTCAGGCTGTTTTCATGGCAGGAAAAACCGCCTCAAGGTGTTATCAACCCCTTTCACCAACACCCCTTTTCCAGTCTCACAGCAATTGATTTTCCTCAGAACAAATTCCAGCTTAGACTCAAGCAGGAAGGCAGAGAGCCTGTCCTCATTTTGGATTCAAAGAAAACCTTCGCTGTATCCATGCGAAGACTTCAAGCCTATCTTGACCACTTCTTGATCCTTCCTGAATTCAACACCTTCAGACTTGAGGAAGAACCCGCTGCTTATGGATTTCCTTCTCAACCACAGATTCGATTTAAATTCGGCCAGGAGACACTCGATATCCATTTAGGTTCAACCAATAAACTGACTGACTTTCAATCGTACCTTTGGTTCAATGAAGACCTGGCGGCTGCGCTCCCAGCGGTTCTGGTGCAGAAAATGAAGCCGCGACTCGAGGAGTTTCTACCCCTCACCTTAAGGGCTTACATTCCCTCCAAATCAAAGACTCCCCAGCGCATGAAGAGCTCAACCGGGGCCATCCTCGACGCCTCAACAAAGAATCAGGTCGATCACATTTCCACTCTTCTCAAAACCAGGGGGGTCATCCGCAATTTTCCACCCACTTCTAAAGAACTGGTTGCCTATAGTCTCGAGTTCTCTTCAGATGGGGGCAGCACAATGATTACAGGGTTGATCGGTGCCCATGGGATTTTTTATACCGAAGTACTGGATGGATACTGGCTAAGCTTGAAATTACCTCCTCTGTAGGGGATTAAACCGTCATCCTTCTCTTTCCATAACTAAAAACGCTAAAAAATCCGAAATTCTGGGTGTTGATAGAGAAAAGTCGACGGGAATATTCTATGTATCCAAAAACCTCATTCTGGTTAGCCCTGCTCTTTACGGGTGTAAGTCTGGCTGCCAAGCCAACCCGGAATCTTGAGGAGTTTGGATTTTCCCCGCAGATGGAGAAGTATCGACAAAGGGTCAGCATTGATTTTCAACAGAGCGTCCCTACCGTCGGCACCTCCCGTGAAGTACCTTCACCAGTCCTTCCCAGGCTGGAAACCAACTATAGCGACCTGGTTCCGCCACCCACAAAGCCAAGGGCACGGAAATATTATCAGCCGCGCCTGCGGGAACACTACCCGGTGAATCGTGAGCAATTTGAGCGCGACCGCGAAGAGAGGATTCGAGACTACAAAAGACCTCCTGATTTCAATATCTTCCTGGAAAAACATCGAAAAGTCCCAACTCGAGTTTATGGCAATACAGAATTCGGCCTCACCGGACTCTTCCGAACCATCGGGGCCAATGTATACCCGAAAAAGACGCATCTATTCTATACCGGGATCTCTCACGCGAAATATGGCCGTGCCTTCGGGGAGAGAATTGATGGATTCATCGAAAAGGTGGTCACGCCCATGGGGGTTTCCACCAGTTTGAGCGATCAGTTTGAGATGGCCCTGACTGGAAATATTGTCAACGAACAATCCACAAATTTCCCCTTTGTACAAGATTTTGAGAAGACTGAACTTGAAGAAATCATGCTCTTTGCCAAGTACCAGTTTCTAGATAATCCCTCGTCCATGCTTAAGTCAGCCTTTGGATTTGGCGTGCAAAACGCGAGCGGAAAGCAGGTCACCAGGCGAGGGTCTGATGGAACCTCTTTTTCGGGATTCGTCAGCCTTACCAAGGAGATGGAAAAGCTCTCGGTACATTCCAACGTAGGTATCATGCTGGCTTCCGGGCAGGGAAACTCAGGGAACGAGCAGCCCAACCATGTCTTCTATAACCTGGGAGTTGAGGTGCCGGTCTCCACCAGAACCAGAATTACCGCGGAGTTTAACGGTTTCGACTGGGCTGGTTTTGGGAATAATGTGGACTTCACCATCGGGGGACGTTACCAGGTCAGGGAAGAATTCAGCCTACAGCTACACTTTCCCCTCAATGTACTACGCTCCAAATTTCCCCAGGACTACGATAATCTCATCGCAGTTGGGGCCTCGATAAAGATTTAGGGAACCTTGCGGTTCCCAGAATAGAGAATGCAGAAGAAGAGGGAATTAGGTAGTCCCCTGGGTTCGCCTCAAATCAAAAGGTAGTGAGGCTTCGTTACCCCCAGTAATTCCAGAACGAAGTGAAGGAGTCCGCCTTCTCTCTTCTCTCTTCTCTCTTCTGCAAGAAATCACCTATAGAGATTTCTTGCAAAGATAAAAATCCAACTTTTCATAGTTTGAATCAAGCCTTGCCTGTACTTCATTTTCGGTCTTGGGCGGAGGCACTATGACGTCGTCTCCGGGTTTCCAATTCACCGGACAGGCCACGCCATTTTGATCTGCCGTCTGCAATGCGTCTAGCATCCGAACGACTTCATCCACATTTCTACCTACATTGAGCGGGTAATAAATGATAGATCGAATCACGCGCCTGGGGTCAATGGCAAATAGACAGCGAACGGTAACGGTTTCATTCTCTCCGGGGTGAATCATTCCATACTGGTTGGCCACACTGGCAGTAAGGTCTGCGATCAACGGAAAATCTATCTTTACGTCGAGAATTTTCTTCAGGTTTTGAGTCCAGGCCAAATGGGAATGGATACTGTCGATAGAGATTCCGATCAACTTCGTGTTACGCGTTTTAAATTCATCGCTTCTACGCGCGAACTCAGTGAGTTCGGTGCTGCAAACCGGTGTGAAATCAGCAGGATGGGAAAACATAAGAACCCATTGATCTCCCTGCCATTCGCTGAATTTAATTTCTCCATGGGTAGTCACCGCCTGAAAATCGGGTGCTACATCACCTATACGAGGCATTGGATTTATCACTACTTCGCTCATTAGAAACTCCTTTTCAATAAAATTGGGATGCTAAGGGGGGAAGAAGAGGAAGCAGGGGCTTCCTCTACTTTGGTATTTCAAATTCCAGAAGAGCGGCGTTGTATTTTCCAGGAGCGTCGACCCGCTCAAAATCATTGTTGTCGAAAATTACAAAAAACCGTCCCTTATGAATGGCAATTCCCTCCGCCATACCAAAAATTCCAGGGGAGGAATACAGCTTCTTGGAACGATTCTCGAAGGAAAAGCGCCTGAGAACAGTAAGGTTTTTTCCATCAAGTTCCAAGATCGCGTAATCATTACGAACGAGTAGATAGAGCTTATCTTCAAAATAATCCGCCCCGGCGAAATCCGGGAATACCCAGTAATCTCTATCCAATCGAGGCGCTCGATACCCAGAGGGAACGTCGAACTGATTTAAGAATTCCCCGGCTTGAAGGGAATAGGAATACCCCATTCGAAACATGCGCTCGTTAAACACGAAGAGGAGATTTCTTGAGGGATCACAGGCAATCGCCTCCAAACCCGCGTTAGAGACTCCAGAAAATGGATTCATTCGATTTTCTTGAGCGTGAAAACTATCAAAGGGGAGATCGATTAAGGTAGGATTTTGATCTTCCGCCAGGGCCAGAACTGTGCGCTTTCTCTCGTCGGCGAGATAGAAGACCCCATCGCAAACCACGATTCCTTCCAGGTCAATTCTGCCCCTCTTCATATGCCCGGTCTCGTATTGATTCACCCAGGCTTCGGGAAGAACGCGGTGTACCTTTAAACTTGCCCGGGTACCGTCTTTGATGGAAATCCTAAAGACATTTGAGATCTCCTTAACATCACTCACTGTATAAAGAGATTTGCCATCGGAGGTCAGACCCGAGAGACCCAACTGCTCCACACCCTGGTATCCCTCAATCCAGTAGCGATTTTGCAGTTTTAAATCGTGATAACGGCCCCATCTCAGGGCACTGTCGGTAACAGGAGTGGTGAGGAGGAGGACGAGAAAGGAGAGAGAAGAGAGGAGAGAGGAGAGAGAATAAAGTATGCGCCCGCCATTATGGCGGGATGCTTTGGTCATGCCGCGGCTTGACCGCGGTATCCAGGAATTGAGCCGCAGAGTATTGTTCAGACAAAGAACTAGATTCCGGATCGGTGTCCGGA
Organism: uncultured bacterium; assembly: GCA_964539825.1. Lineage (GTDB taxonomy): Bacteria > Muiribacteriota > UBA6191 > UBA6191 > UBA6191 > CAZIKF01. Next base: position 27,111 of record CAZIKF010000044.1, on the reverse strand, counting down.
ATGACGAAATCCTTTTCCCATTTACCATTTCCTAACCCTAAACCCTAACTTCCTCCTGGCCTAACCTTTTTCTCCACAGAACCCAGGACACCATTTAGGAAACGGATGGATTCCTCGGGCACATAATCCTTGGCTATCTCAATAGCTTCATGGATCACGGCGCTTGCCGGGGTTTTCTCATGATAAAGCAGCTCATATGCTCCAATCCGTAAGAGAGTTTTCTCCAGATTTCCGGTTCGATCCAGGCTCCAATTAACCAGACAGCCTTCCAGCAGTTCATCAAGATCTTTTTGATGTTCCACAACACCCTTCATCAATTCCCTGGCGAACTCAACCACCTGAGCCCCGGCACCACGGTCTTCTTCAAGAAATTTCAAAGTCTCTTCTGGATCAGTGCCGCTGACAAAATAGGAAAACAGGGACAACATCGCATGAGTTCTCCCTTTACGCCTGCGACTCATTGAACTGCTCCGAGTTGGAATCTATTACAATAATGGGGTATTGAGCCTGGAAATTGTTTATCTTTCATTGTGACCGACAGTATAATTGGGCTAGTCGTGCATCCTCTCAAAACTTCCTTGAAGCGGCGAATATACCAGAGGGAGCTTAAATTGGGAATTCGGAAGGGTAAAAAGGGAAAATGGATGAAATTCTTCGGCAATTTCCTCCTTTATTTTTCCCCAAGTCCGCTACTAGCTACTAGCTACCATCCACCCACTACTTTTCTCTTCCCTGCCTTTCTCTTCATTTGCTTAATCATTTGCACGCCTGCGAGGTCTATCAGCAGGGTATCAAAAGCCGAACCTCCTTCGTTTCGCCTGGCTGACTACCTTATTTCGACAGGGAAATTCCAGAAGGCTGTAGATGAGTTAAGGTCCTTGCTGCAAAAAAAGATGTCTACAAGGGAAGAACAAAAGGCCACCTTCCTTTTGGGTAAATCCTTTTTGCTCAATCAACAACATTCTCTTGCCTCAGCAACCTTCGAATACATGATGGAGACGTGGCCTGAAAATCCATATAAAATTCGAATGGATTTCCTAGAAATTGATCAAGAACTCTCCTCCATGACCCATATGGGCTCATTTCAGGAGTCCGCCAAAAAAATCCTCAACTTCCCGCCATTCAATCTAGACCCGGATTTTTTCCGATTTTTCAGTGGATATACCCGTGGATATTTCTTTTCCGACTACGCCCGCATCAAGCCGCGCCTGGAGCCGTATCTTAGCAGCAATGATCCTGACTTGAAGGCAAGGGCTCAGCTACTGGCTGGTCTGGTGGAAAGCTTCGATTTTCAAGCTCCGGAGGATGGGCTTGTATACCTCAAACTAGTAGCCGGATCTTCCAACCAATTCTTATCCCATATCGCTTCTTTGGCTCTCTTCATTCAACAGTGTTCTCAGAACCTGGAAAATCCTGCAATCTTAAGATCCCTGGTGCCTTTGAATTGGAAGGAAACCAGGGCGGGAATCTTGACCAAAACCTTATACGCACTGGTCCTGGCCTACATCCATGGGGAGCTAAACCAGGCCAGGCAGATATTGGAAGAAATCCAGATTAGTGAGTCCGAAATTGGAGCTAAAATCAAAGAGCACCTGCGGGTTTTGAGAGACTTGACCGATCCATCTCAAAACCCAAAAAACGTCTTGAAAAAGGCCCGTATATATGAGAGCTATTCCTCCTATCATCAAGCACTTGAACTCTATAGATCCCTGGCGAATACATCCAGGGAACCGGGCCTGAGAGCCAGATCCCTCTATGAAATCGGAAGAATTCTCCAAGATGACTTTGAGGATGTGGATGGGGCTATCGGAGCCTTCAACCGGGCCTTGAAATTCAACTTACCCAGCGAATTTGAAGAAGAAATTCGCTGGCGAAAAATCAAGGGGCTGGACTCCAAGAAGCGCCAGGAGAGAATTCATCGCTATTCCCATGAAGAGCTTCCGTTTTCTGAAGCGGCAATTCTTGAGCAAATGAGAACAAAGGAAATCGACTCCAGGTTTCTCGATCGATACTTTCAGGGCCTGCTAAAGCTTGGGCTTGAACCTCGCTCCCAAATGAGTGTACTGAAAAGCCTCGTTTCGCTGGCACAAGATTCAAACCAGTTTCTAAAGGCGCGTTTCTTTTTAATGAACATGGCTCGTTTTGATCTGGAATTGGCCAGTAAACTCATGAAGGAAACGGATCTCAAAGAACAAATCCATCAAGCTGAGCTTACGGCCCTGACCAGTTTTGATCCCCAAAAACTGCAATTTTTACAGGGCCGCTATTTATTCGAATTAGGTCAAGAGAAGAGGGCTCGAGAAATTCTCAACTCGCTTTCCAGGGCACGAGGACTCTATTCAAATAAGGCAAAATTTCTTCTCTTTGAAAAGGAGCTTGGCCCTCTTCCTTATGCTGAAGACGCTGTTTCTCAGCTACAAAAATTCTTTTTCAAGGATCCGGACCCGCAGATCCAAAAAGACGCTTTTAAGGCTCTTCAAAGACACTATCAATCTCGATTTAGAGACTATGCCCTGCTGGAGAAAGCGGAGCGTCTGGAGTTGAGCAAGCACCAACTCCCCGCGTACCAGCGAATTTTACAAAGAGGGATTGAAAGCTTTCCTGTCCGTTCAGAAAACATCCGTCTGGATTTGTATCATCTCCTCTTAACCCTCGAATCTTTCAAGAGCGCTAAGACTCACCTGGACTGGTTCAGGACCTACTCTAAACCACCCCTATCTCTCGAGGTTCAATTTTCCTGGGCGAGAGCAAATCAGGATCAATCCGCTCCTGACCTGGCCCGAGAACTGGCAAAGCTCACAGCGGGAGAACCTGCCAGGACATCTCATTGGATACATACCGCGTTTGAGCTTGAAAGGAATCATCTTCATTCAATTCAAGCTTCCCCAGCCGAAATGGGAAAGCATCTCCTGCAAACTCTACGATCAAACAAAAATGCTTTTGAAGATCATTTTGTTAAGGAGTTTCTTGGTCTGACCCAATCGAATCCCGAGGAACCGCTCTTAAAAGAGATCTTTGATCAAACCCGGGACCTACTAGTGTCTAAGGCAGGTAAACAACTTTTTCCTTTTCTTGAAAAACTGCTGAAGGCCTACCCGGGATACCTTCCAGCATTTCTGGCCAAATTGGAAATTCTGGGTGCCTCAGGCCTTTCCGCCACCAACCTGGCGTTCCTACTGGAAAAGTCCCACCACCAAAACCTTGAAGTTCGTCAGGCAGCACTGGTTTCCCTGGCCAGGGCATCGGATCCCAAAATTCTCTCCAAACAGTTTTCAGGCGGCTCTTTCCTACTAGATTCAATCCAGCGCATCCTAAACAGTCCTGCGGACCTGGCACGGGAGGAAACTCGCTCTCTTTTAAATTTAGCCTGGCATTTATCTTCTGAAAAAAAGCAGAGAGATCTTTCGCTCAAGTGGCAGCATGCTCCCGCTATTCAAAGCGAGTTCTTCGCCGACAAATTGCTGAAGTCACTCCTGGCTAAAAACCGCTTAAAGGAGGGTTTGAATATACTGGATAAAAGTTTGAGCTCCGCGATGAATGAAGATTCCTGCTTTGGACTCTTCCAGACTCTCTTTAGCTTTTTGGACGATACCTCTCAAATTGACAAGCTGAAGCCCTGGTTATTCAAGATAAGGTCAAACAAACTGAATGCTGAAAATGCTGTCGCACTAAGGCAGATGGCCAGAAAGATTAACGCAAGAGCCGTTCTTTCAGCTCTTTCCAAGAATGTGAATTGGGATGATCCCCAGAGTCCCAAGAATATCGAGAACTTTTTTCAGATGGTTGATGTTGCCTGGAAAGAGCTTGGCGACATCCCCAGGGCAGCGGATTTACTGGCTCAGATGAGACAATATTTCTCTAATCCTAAAATCCTGGGCAGAATTCAGAAGCTCGAGACGAAGCTGCCGATGCTGCAGAATGCTCACCGTCTGGAAAAAGAACTCAGCGCAACCTCTTTGGAGAAGGCTGGAAAAATCTGGCTGGAGGATTTGAAAAATCCATCTAAAGCGCTTGAACTCTTTGAGAGGGCTGCTGCGCTCGGATCTAAAATGCCCGCACAAACCTTCCTGAGTCTTCAGCGGGCCAGGGCACTGATCAGACTTCAAAGGTTTCCTGAGGCCCAGGAGATTCTCAATACACTTCCTCAAACGCATTCCTCCTTTTCCCTCCCCCTCCTGAGGCGAATTGAAGGTGCCCAGGCTTTGAACAGTCTCCCTGATCCTGGCCGCTCCAACCTGAATCAACTACTCAATCGAGCTCAAATTCTGCTGGTTCAGCTACGAGACTTCGCGGGATTTGAGTCCGTGTCTAAGAAACTCCTAAGGGAATTGAAAACTAGCGGAGGTGAGAAAGAACTGAAACAGAAATTCGGGAGGCTTCTCATTGAAGCATACCGGACCGCCATGGGACACAATGATCATCAAAGTGCTCTAAGCAGTCTTAAAAGAGCCCTTGAATCCACATTACCGCCTTTAATTCAATCCCGAGCTTTCTACCTTTTGGGGACCCATTACTCCACCTATGAACCGCGCTTAAAACTTGCCCAAACCTATTTTAAGAAGGGCAGTAAGGTGAGAAGATCAGGCTCCTTTCGATTACTTAACCTGCTCGGGCTTGTACAGGTCCTGCAGGAAACAGGACACTCTTCAAAGGCGCTGGCCCAGCTCAGGAAAATTAAGAAAATTCTCAAGGAGGGTCAAAGCGATGCTGATTTGAATCTACTGGAGGAGAGGGAGGTGGAAATCTCTCGAGGTCTGGTTTTTTCGAAGATTGATTCTTATCTTTCTGAATTGGACCATCCCGACCCATCCATCATCCTGAGTTCGGCCCGAGCCCTCAGGCGGCGCCCTGAATACCATCAAGAGTCCGAGCGAAAATTCCTGCTCTACCTGAGACTGGAGAATGAGCCTCAGGCACGAGCGGCAGTAAGAAGAGAACTAGCCCTTCTCTATGTTCAAAACTCTCGCCTGAGTGAAGCTGTAGAGCAGTATGACAAAGTCCTTGATGAGCCGGTTTCAAGGGAAATTCATTTTGAGGTCTCCCTACAGGCAGCCCGCGTAATGGGTATGGAAATTCGAAACTACCAGGGAGCGCTAAAGCGTATCAAGGCTATAAAAAGGGGGATGCTGGATCCTGAGCAGGTTCAATCCCTCAAGAAGCTTGAAAAGGAAGTTCGGGACCTTAGTTCAAAACAAAGAAGACTCAAGCTCTCCACCTTAAGTTTCAATCACTTTCCCGCCATTCGGGAGATCAAGAATTCCTTCTACAAAGCAAGAAATTATCGTGAAGCCGCTAAGAGGCTGGAAAAACTCTACAAGCAATCTGAAGATTTCCCCCTGCAGACCGGGATTCACTATGAACTTGGCCGCCTATATGATTTAAAACTTAGTGATTACAAAAAGGCGCTGGAGCATTACGCAGAGTTCCTGGATAAATTTGATCATGATGAAATCTCACCTGAAATCCTCCTGAGAATCGCAGAAATTCATCTTGAGGAGCTAAAGTCTCCTGCCAGGGCTCTGCGATCTTACCGCCGATATCTCGAGCAATACCCTTTTGCCCGTAAGAGGCTGGCCGTTCTATTCCAGGTTGGGGAACTGCTAATAAACCATGAAAGAGATTATTCGAGCGCTCTGGACACCTATGCCGATATCTCGAGGGCATATCCGCAGACTGAGTGGGATGAAAAGGCTAAATTTGCTAAAGCAAATTTGTTATCCAGGTATCTCAGCGATTTTCTGGGTGCCATTGAGGCGTATGAAGATCTGGTTGAGCGTAATTTTCAATCCGATCTTGCCCCTGAAGCTCAATTTCGAGTAGGGAAGATCTATGAAATCCAATTGAATGATAAGTTACGAGCCATAGATTCCTACCAGAAAGTTATCGATCGCTTTCCGGGATCAGGCTTCTCAACCCAGGCACGAGATCAATTGGAAAAGATTCGCAGGAGATAAATTTTACTTTTATGGAAGCTACCCCTTTAATGCGCCAATTTCAGCAGTTTAAAAGCCAGCATCCCGATGCCATCCTTTTCATGCGCTGCGGCGATTTTTATGAAATGTTTCATGAAGACGCAAAAACGGTATCGAGGGAACTTCAGATCGTACTGACCTCAAGAAATAAGAACACGGATTCCCCGATTCCTATGGCCGGTGTCCCGCACCATGCCTATGAAGACTATGCCGCAAAACTCATTGAATTGGGCTATAAAGTAGCCATTTGTGAACAAGTAGAAGATCCCAAAACCGCTAAGGGAATTGTCAAAAGAGAAGTAACCCAGGTTATTACACCAGGCACAGTTACCCTCTCAGGCGTTTTGAATCCCAGGCGCAATAATTACCTGGGAGCACTGCACTATTCTTCACAGAACATCCATTTTGTATATGTCGATGTCACGACTGGCCAGGGTCTTCACACGTTCTTTCCTATGAACGCGGGCGGCCTGGAGAGTCTTCGCGAAGAAGTTGTCCGCATCAACCCGGCGGAGTTGTTAATCCATTCAAAACTTCTTGATGAGCCTCGATTCCAGGATCGCCCCCTGAGAACCCTGCTGGAATCTCAAATCCGTATCCAGAGATTTGAAAAGCGAATCCCATCAAAAACTCCCCTCTTCTTTGAAACCTTCAGCAACCGGATCTTAAATGCTTCCGGAATCTCCAGGTCTTCCCCTTCCCGTTTTGCCTGGGAGATGCTCCTTGCATATACTGATGAGTGCACGGTCCGGACTGACTTCGCGGGAATCACTTCCTATAGCGTACAGAAAAAACTTCAGCTTGATCCCCAGTCCATACGCAATCTTGAACTCCAGAGAACTCTCTATTCGGGCGGGAAGGAAAACTCACTTCTCGAGGTCATTGATCGAACTGTCACCGCATCCGGTTCCAGACTTCTGTCACAGTTTCTGATTGCCCCTCTCATTGAAAAAGAGCAGATTGAAGAGCGGTTGGACACTGTAGAATCGTTTATGAATGCTCCCCAGTCTCTCACCAGGGTTAGAGACCTGCTCAAAGGGACTTATGACCTGTTTCGCCTGATCAATCGACTTCGCAATCGACAGGCAAACGGCAGAGACCTGCTTGCCATACGAAATTCCCTGAGAATCATCCCTGAAGTTCGGGAAACGCTCAAGGATTTGGACATCGCTGACCCGTCTCATGAAGTGGATGATTTACAAACTCTTTGTAAAAAAATCGAGTTAACCATCGCTGAAAATCCCCCGGCCAAGATTACCGAGGGAAATTTGATTCGAGAAGGGGTTCACACTGAGCTAGACTATTTCAAAGATCTCCAGAAAACCGCCGACTCCACACTCAGGAAAATGGAGGAACGGGAGAAGGAGAAAACCGGTGCCAAGTCTTTAAAGATTCGGTTTAACCGCGTCTTTGGCTATTATTATGAGGTTCCCAAATCCCAGGCTCCTCTCTTATCCCAGGACTTTCAGCGGCGTCAAACCTTAAGCAATGCTGAGAGATTTACCAATGCTGAGTTAAAGGAGATGGAGAAGGACATTCTGCATTCAAAAGAAGCCGTGGAGCGCATTGAATACGGAATTTTTCAGGAACTCCGCGAAGAGGTTCTCCAGGAGGTAAGCTCCATCCAGAAATGGGCTGGTTTTCTCTCCTTTCTTGACGTGATGGGCTCCTTTGCCTACCTCGCCGTAGATGGCGGTTATTCAAGGCCTGAGTTTTTAGACTGTTCAGAATTGAATGTGATGAATGGGAGACATCCCGTTGTAGAAAAACTGTCCCAGGAATTTGTCCCAAACGATCTATGCCTACATTCAGAACAAAGCCTTGTACAGATCATCACCGGCCCCAATATGGGAGGGAAATCCACATTTCTTCGTCAGACCGCTCTTCTCGTTATCATGGCCCAAATGGGCTCCTTCGTACCGGCAGATCGCTATCGAGGCAGGATTTTTGATCGTATTTTCACACGAGTAGGGGCATCCGATGACCTGGGGGGCGGCAAAAGTACTTTTATGGTTGAAATGAGTGAGACCGCTTATTTACTCAAGTACGCCACGGATTCTTCTCTCGTCCTTCTCGATGAGGTGGGTAGGGGAACGGCTACGTTTGACGGGCTTAGCATTGCCTGGAGCGTACTGGAACATATTGCCCGGGAAATCGGCTGCATGACTCTTTTCGCGACTCACTACCACGAACTGACCCAGATGTCCCAGTTGGATAACAGGGTTCGCAACTACTCTGTTTCCGTATTGGAGGCCGGAAATGAAGTTCTTTTCCTGCACAAGATTGAAAAGGGCGCCGCGGATAAGAGCTACGGAATTCACGTCGCGAAACTAGCGGGCATGCCAGCCCCGGTAATACGGAGAGCTCGTGAATTACTCGAAGAACTGCAGGCAGCCAAATCCACCGTTGTGGGGCTGGATACAAATGAGAAAAAGCTGTGTGTTCGCGGGCGTCAACGCTCCCTTCCCATTCGCAGGGATTCCAATACAGAAGACTCTTCGAGGATCTTGGACCGGCTTCATCAGATCGAACCCGAGGCCATGAGTCCAATGGAAGCGCTGCAAACCCTCATGGAGCTTAAGCAATCCCTCCGATAGGTTTCTTATGACTCGCATCGAGCAGTACCTGCACGAAACCCGAACACCCGTCTACACAGTTCTCTATGTCCTTCCTCTATTCTTAGTCTATGAGTTTCTGGCACTGACGCTGCACACCTTTCAAATCACAACTCTAAGAAACGGCGCTGATGTAATGCTGCGCAATATGGCCGCCGTATTCGGGTTGAATAACTTTCCCGCGATGATTTTCGGAATCCTGGTGATCCTCGCCATCATCGCAGGCTATTACAAAAAGAAACACCAGATCGAAATCACAGGCGGATTCTTTGTGCTGATGTTCGCTGAATCCATCCTATACTCGCTAATGATGGGCTCCCTTGCACTGAGCATGACCAATTTCTTCCTGAACATTCCCAACGCGTTTGCCCTCTCCCTGTCTATCACCTCTACAGATTTCTGGGTAAACATCATGCTGTCCTTCGGAGCTGGGATTCATGAGGAGTTTTTCTTTCGACTGATTCTAATTACCGGCCTTCTGGAACTCGCCAAACTGGTTTCGAAAAATAACGCTACGAATCTTCTTTCCTGGAATACGCTCTTTGCCCTCCTGGCTTCCTCAGTGATCTTCTCCTATTCCCACTATATTGGGGACTTTGGGGAGGCGATTCGCCTGGACTCCTTTCTTTTTCGCATGGTCAGCGGGCTCTACCTTTCCGTAATCTATCTTTTTCGCGGCTTTGGTGTGTCTGCCTGGACCCATGCTCTCTATGATGTGTTTCTGCTGACCGGCTTTTTGGATTAAAATCCCCGACAGGAATTTTCATGTCGCTTAAAAAGCCCCTCATCAAGGATCTTCTGGGTCAGAATCGTTTTCGTTTCAGAATCTTGAACGAGGATTTTGACGCAAGCAAATTGATCGGCCTGCCCGAGAATGAACTTGCCAGGATGCATCCGGCGGATCTCGCGGAGAAGTTTGAACAGCTCCAGACCTCAGAACAAATCAATCTCTTAAAGATTCTGCCAGAACACTATGCCGGTCTTGTTCTTAGCAGACTCCAGGAAGAAAACATCCTTCCTGTAACGAGGCGCATGGAAGCCGAGCACCTTTCAAGAATCCTTTCAACTATGCCAGCAGACGAAGCTGCGGACATCCTCGGTGAGTTTCAAGAAGACCGTGTTGATCGAATCCTGGCTTTTCTCGACGAAGGTCTTCGCAATGAAACGATTGAGCTACTAAGCCATGAAAAGGATTCGGCTGGCGGGGTCATGGGTAAAGAGCTCGTAGATTTCTACTCCGATCTCAGCGTTTCCCAGGCCCTGGAAATTCTGCGCTCCAAATTCGATGTCTCCGATTTTCTAACCTACCTTTATGTGACCAACGAGAATCAGGAACTTATTGGAGTGGTTACACTCAAAAGGCTGATTCTCTCGGCTCCTGATGTCATTCTTGAGGAAATCATGCTCAAAGATGTAGTCAGGGTTTATTTGGAAGAAGACCAGGAAAAAATTGCCTTTCTAGCCACTAAATACAACCTACAAGCTATCCCGGTGGTCAATCGCAGCGAGCAGCTGGTTGGGATTGTAGCTCCTGATGACATCTCCGAAATCATTGAAGATGAGCATGAGGAAGATATCTATCGAATGGCCGGCCTTCATGAGGAAGGTGGTATGCAGCAAAACCCGCTGCGAGCTGCTCTTATCCGATTCCCCTGGTTGATCGCCACGGTTGGCGGAGGCCTGATTGCAGCGCAGATTATTGAATGGAATCAACGCATCGATTTCTTGTGGCTTCTGGCCTTCTCCCCCCTGATTTTGGGATTGGCAGGAAATGTAGCGATTCAGACCTCTACGGTAATCATTCGCAACCTCTCCATCCACCAGTTTTCGAGCGGCCCCTCTCCAACCGGGCTCTTCAGAGAGGTTCAGATTGGGGGAATTTTGGCCGTGCTTTGCGGCTTTACCCTGGCAATTCTCATCACCATCATGCAGGGAAATGGTACAAAGGGAATCACTCTGGGCCTTTCCCTGACTGCCGTAATCATTCTTTCCAATATCTGTTCCGTACTCATCCCCCTGGGATTCAACCGATTTCAGATCGACCCGGCAATTGCCTCCGGTCCGTTGGTAACTACGTTCATAGATGTCTGCGGACTCCTGGTTTACTTTCAATGCGCCTATTGGCTGCTGAAGTGGCTTGGGTGAGGGGAGTTTTTCATTCCCAGGGGTAACAGAATCATTGGAAACAATGGATTAAGGAAGGAATTTGGACCAGCAAATGTAATGATTCCATGGATTCAATTGTTTCGATTGTTTCCATTGATTCCTTTTTATCCTGAGTAACGCTCTAAGACTCTTTCCACGATACCGGTGGTTGAGCTTCCTTCAAGGTATGGAAGGCTTTTTACCGTACCGCCGTTCTTGAGGACAAATTCAGAGCCTACAATCTGCTCCACACTCCAATCTCCTCCCTTGACCAGGGTATCTGGCACAATCGCTTGAATCAACTCCAGGGGAGTGTCTTGGCTAAAGATCACTACGGCTTTCACTGCCCACAGTGCGGTGAGAATTGAGGCACGTTCTTCCTGGGATAGAATGGGCCGCTCCCTGCCTTTCAAACGTCGGACGGAATCATCGCTATTGAGCCCGATGATTAAGGATTCTCCAAGCGCCGCGGCCTCTTTGAGATACTGAACATGGCCACCGTGAAGTAAATCAAAACACCCATTCGTAAAAACCAGCTTACCCTTATTTTTTAATTGAAGAACCGGCCCTAAAGAATCAGTTCCAAATCTAATTACCACAGCCTGACTCCTGACTTCTTTCCTCTTTAACAACAATTCCCCTGGCTTCCCGGGCCTCTACATCAACATCGCGGATCAGTACCTTAACCTGCATACCGGGTTCGAGACCTTTGGGATCCTGTTTGAATTTCAGAACTTTTTCGTATTGATCCAAATGGAAGGAAACCCAGTCTTCCCCTACATCCAACACGGTTACAGGGGTTTCAAAATCAGCGCAGGAAAAATCCCGCTCCTGCTTCATAAAGCGCAATAGGTAATAGAAGTTTCTTCTTGATTGGATCGCGCCAACCTCGAAAAGATGAGACTGGATTTCAAATTGAGCCTGCACCATCTGCTCCCTGTTTAGAATCGGCAATGAGCACAAGTGATTCCAAACCTGCTTTTGATTTACATAGTCTATATATCTTCGAATGGGAGAACTCATCTGGGTGTAATGGGGAACCCCCAGGTGAAAGTGGGAACATTCTTGAACATCCCATCGAGTTTTGCCCCAAAGGGGCCGGAGTCTGTGATAAGTGTAGAATTCAGAAATCTCAGAGTTAAACAGAGGGTGATTTTGAACCGCCTCAACATCTCCCTTCTGCGTCCGAAACAAGATAGGTATCTCCATCTCCCTCGCATATCGGGCAAAAAGAGAATTCGCGAGGATACTAAATTCGGAAATTACTTTCTGAGCGGGGTAGGAGGGCCGCTCAAAAATGCGCACATGTCCTTCTTCAAGAAAAATATCAACATCGCGATACTTATACTCTATCGCCCCTCTCTCGAATCTTTCTTCACGCAGTCTTTCAGCTTCTTCATAAAAAATCCTGATCTCTCTTTGTGATCCCAGGAATTGGGAGTAGGCCAGATTTTCATCAATTGTCACCAGGGAAGGGAATATCTCAAAACGTAAAGAACCTTGCTCGCGCCAGAATCTCACACTCAACACATGGCGATCTGTGCCCTCATCCAGGGATAGCAGATCAGTCACAAGATGCTTTGGGAACATGGAAAAGTGACCATCCGGGAGATAGAGTGAGGTGAGGCGCTTTTGTAGTTCCTTCTCGATACGGCTGTCACCATCTACTATCCTGGCTACATTGATGATATGTACAAAGAAGGAACCTGTCTTTGGATCATAAGAAAGGGCGTCATCTCGATCCATGGTTTCCTCATTATCCACGGTAAAGGTTCGTAAGTGCCGAAGATCCTGGCAGGGCCCGGGGTTGGTACCAGGTTCCCAGGACTTCAAATAATCCATAAAAGAGCTGTTAAACTCCAGGGGATAATGGGCTTCCATCAGCTCAAATAGTTCATCAGATCGCAAGATTCCCTTTGCGGTCAGCACCCTGCGAAGATCAGCCCGTGCTTTGATACCAGCGCTCTGAAAGATCCGAATCCACCCCTGGAATCGTGAAGACTTTTCATAGTGTATTGCCAGGTCTCGAAGTGCTTCCTGAGCTTCCTCTGTCAAATCCCCCCCGGTTTGACCTGGTTCATGCGGCGTCTTTAGGAAGGAAACCAGAAATTCCTCACGTTTCCTGGCTTCCTCTCTATTTCGCTCTTCTTTCTTATAGTTCTCTACCTCCGGGGAAGAAGAGGCAAGATAGGATTCCTTTTTTCGCCGAAAATAACAGCGGTCCACAGCGAGAGTCTGAGCCAGGGAGATGATTTCAGAAAAGTCATACTTTTCTCCGTAATACAGACTGAGCAAATCCTCAAAGGAATATTCCTTTTCCTCCCCTCCCTCCAGCACACACTCATGGAGAAACTCCAGATCTACCTGCGAACAAAGCTCTCCCACTCTGAATTCATAATCCTGCAAGACCCGGACCCAGCCTGGCCTGTCCAATTCTCTATAATTTTCAGTCCCGACAAAAATTGCCCGACTTTTGACCGAAAATTCTTTCTGGGTTTTGATGAATAGGTGGATGGTCCCGGTTCCCTTGCGGGTTACAATTCCTATTGCGGGTCCCTTCTTCAGGTTATAGCCCACCAGGGAGCCCTCGGTCAGATCCCCCGGGGCTGGAAATAGAACTGGCTTGCTGGTCATCCATTTAGTATATCCACTATACTGAATCGGCTCAATAAGTGCTCCGAATGCGCCTTTTCCCAAACTCATGTCTCCTGAAAATTCTCAATATGACCTCGTTCTTCTCGGCGGAGGTCTGGCTTCAAACTTGGTGGCCCGGTATCTCAAGAAAAAAATCCCCTCTTTGAGGATTTTAATTCTCGAAAAGAACATTAGAACTCATTGGAATCCCGGGGAATCAACCGTTGGTGTGGCTGGTATTTTTCTAATCCGCGACCTGGGTCTCTCTACCTATTGTTATCTCAATCATCTCCCCAAAAATGGACTTCGCTATTTTTTTCAAGATCCTGATCAAAGTTTTGATCCTACAGATTGCTCGGAAATTGGATCTAACATTCTCCCTATATTCCCTACCTTTCAGGTAGATCGGGCCAGACTGGATGCCGACCTATGGGAACTAAATCGAGAACTGGAGATCGATGTATCCACCGGGTCACAAGTACTCGATGTTGAACTCGGGACCGGGGAGAAGGACCATCGAATCCTATTCGAACGAGATGGAAAGCAGAGTTCCATTACCGCGAAGTGGTTGTTTAATGCCTCGGGAAGAAACTCAAAGGTAGCTCCTGTTTTTCAAGAACTAGCCCCGCTGATCAAAGAGAACGATTTGCTCACCGCGGCCTCATGGGGAAGATTCAAGGACGTGAAAGATATAGATGGGCTAGGCAGCGACTCCTGGCGAGAGAGAGTGGGATATACAAGCAGATATCTATCTACCAATCACTTTATGGGAAAAGGATACTGGATCTGGGTAATTCCCATTGATAAGGGTGTGGTCAGCTTCGGGATTGTCTATGATAAAGAAGTCTTCAAACAGGAAGTGGATACACAAGAGAGCTTTCTTCAATTCCTCCACAACGACCCCTTTACCAAACTCCTTCTTGAGGGTAGTACCATTTTGGATTTTCAGTCCCATCCCCACCTGAGTTTCCGAAGAGAAAAATTCTGTAGTCCCGACTGCTGGGCAATAATCGGAGACAGTTTTGGCTTCATAGATCCATTTTATTCTCCCGGTTCAGATACCATCGCGAGACAGGCATACCTGCTTGAACACCTGGTCACCACAAAGGATGAGAAGGAGCTTCAAGACCTCTGTGATCTCATGAATTCCTACACCGCCTTTGAATACCAGATACTGAAACTTCTCTATACGGACCAATATGCGGGATTTGAGAGTTTTGAGGTATTCAACATCAAATCCCTGTGGGACTTTCACAGCTATACCAATCGGATGGTCTGGAATTTTTACGCCAGAAAATTCGCGGATTTGGATTGGTTAAGAAGGGAAGTAGAAGCCTCGGATCGCTCCCTTGAGCTTACGCGTTCCCTGCAAAAAGGATTTAGGGATTTATACCGCTATTTCAAGGACGCGGGACTTGAAAAACGTCATAACCAGGGGCACTATTCTCTCCGTCAGAATCGATTCCAAATTGAGGAGGAAATGCTGCTCAGTTATAGTGATGAACGCTCGGTTGACGAACATCTATACCTGTGCCGATTGAGTGTGAGTGAATTGATTGAACATCGATTCGAAATCCCTGATTTTATAGACCACAAAATCTCCCAGGATCTCCTCACCTTTGCCTCACTGTCTTCCTTCCGATTAGACCAGGACTGGCTCGATTCCTTTTTCCTCAGGGTATCCCGGCGCTTCTCCCTGGCACTACGTCAAAGAATCGGTGAGAAGATGAAAATTGAGATCACTGCCAAAGATTACCTGGGTAGGCTCCCTCGCTGCCTTGAGAAGAAGACAGTACAGATTCAGACAGCCGCTTTACAGATCTGGACTCAGAAAGCATATAATCCAGTCTTTGACCAACTCATTGGAAAGAAAGAGAGGACTTTCGATGGCCCATCCTGGAAAGAAAATTCCTGACTTCAACCTGCCTGCGACTCGCTGTGAAAACCTTGGTACCAGCGATCTTAGCGGAAAATTCTGCGTAATCTACTTCTATCCCAAGGATAGTACTCCCGGGTGTACAACGGAGACCAACGACTTCACTCAACTATATGCACAGTTTCAGCAGCGTGGTTGTGAGATTGTGGGATTTAACCATAACCCGATGAAGTCCCACATCAAATTCGAACAAAAGCAGAAAATTCCATTCCCACTGGTTTCGGATGAGGAGAAAACCTCCCTTCAGAATTTCGATGTTTGGAAACAAAAAAAATTCATGGGACGGGAATTCATGGGAGTGGTTCGCACTACTCTACTGGTTGGACCTGATGGAGTAGTTCTGCGCCGCTACGACTCCGTTAAAGTAAAGGACCACGCGAAACAAGTACTTCAGGATCTTGCTGAACTTCAAGACTAAACCAGCGGATTCAGGGAAGCTGAAAATCCTTGGTTGCTCTATCAAAGACCGGGAACTAGCTTGCTGATTATCGTCCAAAATAGGTTCAGTACCAGCCAAACCCAGGGAAGCAGGAAACACATGGCTATGACCATACTAATCAGCCACCCTGCTGATAGGCCTTGTGGAATGGGTAGGCTTGATTTCCCCCTACCCTGAAGCCCCTTTGTCCCAGCCTTCTTTTCGACATCAAAACTGGCCTTCTCTTCCTTTTGCTGAATTTCCCCTGGTTTTTCCTTTGTAAGAGAGGCCTGGGAACCAAAATTTTCTGTCTCGGTGGACTCATCAACTGTGATTCCTTCATGGGGAGTCGCTTCGGGCTCCGGTTCTATCTTCTCAAGAGAGGGGCTCTGCTGCTCTGAACCAGTTCTCTGGGCCTCACTTACCTCCTCGGAAAACGAAGAAGCCAGGATATCAGCTGCGGTCTCGCTTACCTCTTCAAGGACTTCTGGATTTGCTTCCGCTGCTGACACTTCCTGAGAAACTTCGAGTTCTTGGGAGGAATTATTTTTCGGATAGGAGGCTTCCACCACCTTGTATTTTTGAACTACCCATTCCCTGACTTTATTACAATAATCAATCCAACCCTTGCTTGATTGCGGGTTTGCGATCTCAGCATCGACATAAGACAGAAATTCTCCAACGTCGAGTTCGGGAGCCACGGCAGTCTGCTTTAGGAGACTGGCCTTGCGAGAAATGTCAGTCTCATTTGTGATTTGCTCGAACAGAGTTCCTCCTAAAAAACATAAGCCTTCAAATGCCTATGACGGAAATCATACTCGGAAACCTTAAAAATTTCAGGTGAAAAAAGGGCTTTAAGCTCAAGGTACTGAGCCCTCATGCTCATATTGAGAAATTTCAAGGCATCGGTGGTACCCGTTTTTGCATAGTACAGACCAATCTTATGCATCATCACCCGGTAACGATCGCATTTTCCAGCCTGGTGCACTCCCAACGCGTGATCCATGAGACACTCGTAGGCATTTTTTTGCCAGCTTTTGTCCTTTTCACTGAGGTATTGAAAATGCGCGGCAAATACCTTCTTATGCACTACCTCATCCTGGGCAATCAAGCGTAAAACCTGGCAAATCTGCTGATTTTCAAACCCGTCGGATAGCATGCGATAAGCCCGAATATTGTGGGACTCTCCTAAAAAATTAATCATGAAAACACTGTATTGATCATGATAGGCATCAGGATCGGGAAGCTCAAAGGTCTGTGCCAGGAAGTTTTCATCGAGGGCTTCCGTGCGAACTTTGATGGATTGCAGTAAGGCCCGGATCGCGTGGTAGTGCTTGAGTTCTTCATGGCATTGCTGGAAATTCCACAGGGCAAAGGGATGCATCTGACCCACGTGATACATGTTCTGATAACCAATGGTGTAGGAAAAACCCTCGCAATAGGCTATCTCCTTGATAATATCGATGAGATCGTAATCATTGTCGGTGACCTGCAAATTGGATAGATCCTTGACGTATTCCTTTACATCCTGCAGGTGCCATTGAATCTTCTTTTGCTCTAAAAGATAATATTCGTAGATTCCGGTTACGAAGCTCTCCTTGTATTTTCGCTTCTGCTGAAGCTTTACATAGGCTTCCTTGAGAACCTTCTCATTCTCAAGCCCATACTCGTCCACAACTTTGGAGAGGTTTTCCCCATAGCGTGCCAGTACAGCGGACATCACTCCCGCATACTCGCTCTGCTCAGAATCGCTGAGTACGAAATCTTTCTCGGGGCAAAGGGTGAAGGCTGAACGCTCTCCGAGGCCCCAGTTTTTGCAGTTTTGGTAGAATCTATCTTTGAGCGACTCCAGCGAGCCTTTGGAGAACTCCTCGATAGCGCGAGCGAGTTTGCCAAAATCAACAAAGCGCTCCATATAGTAAATCCTGGGAAGCTCTTCCAGGGACCAGGAAGCCTTGAGGTCTGGAGCCAGTTCCCAGAGCTTATGCATCTCGGCCACGAGATAGTCGAGCTGAATCTGGTAGTGTTTCTCCACTTTTTCAAGTTCCACTACCTTCGAACGGGCGTTTTCTTCCAGGGAATCGCGAAGGGCGGCAATGACCTCCCATTCGATGAAAGTCTGCTGTATCGCATAGAAAAGCATCGTGTCCATGCGCTGTAGACGGTTTTCCTCTTTAAAAAAGTAGACCTCGTTATTGAGCACGTTAAAGGGATCAAAGTTCTCTACGGGTTGAAGCTTGTCGAAATAATATTGAACCAGAGTCAAAATCTTGAGTTTTTCGCAGTGCATGCTCATGAAGCCATGTACGAGATCAGCCTGACGAAAAAACCGTGCGGGAAAATAGCGCATGGAACGCATGTTCCCAAAAAACCATTGAACAAAATACTGGTAAAGAGCCGATGCCAGGGGCAGTCTCTGAGCGGGGAGATCTTCGCGGCTTACCGACTCTTTAAAGGCCCAGTCAATTCTAAGAGAGGTAAAACCTATGCTGAAATTCTCGTACTCACGCCAGTTTTTTTCCCCGTCGTCAGGACCGTAGTTAAGATAGACTTCCGAATGCTTATGTTCGTGGATCAGGTCATTCTCGGTACGGTCTATGCGGTTTTGAAGCTCAACAATCTTGCTAGTCATCTAAGCTACCTTACGAAAAACCAATGTGGCGTTGAAGCCACCAAATCCGGCCGCGTTGGAAAGAACCGTTTTAACTTCCTTTTTTACACCCTGGGCGGGCACATGGTTCACATCGCAGTTCTTACTGGGATTCTTCAGGAAAAGTGTAGGCAGAACAAAACCATGCTTCATTTCTAAGAGCCCCGTTATAAAGTTTAAGGCTCCGGCCAGTGATAGGGTATGACCTACATAGGATTTCATCGAATGGACCAGGGGTTTGGAGGGCAGGGCATCATTAATGGCCTGGCATTCACTAAGATCATTCACATAGGTACCGGTGCCATGGGCTACGACCACATCCACATCACTTTCAGCCACAGCCCCTCGCTTTAGAGCCGTGTTCATAGCCTGGGCCAATCCCTTTCCATCCGGGGGCGAATTGGTCACATGGTAACAGTTGTTGCTTGTTCCGTACCCAACCACCTCAGCAATCGGGGTGCCCCCGCGTTTCTCAAGATGATCCTCAGACTCCAGAACTACAAATCCCGCGCCTTCTCCCAGAACCGTACCCTTGCGTCTCGCATCAAAGGGGGTGCAGGAGTTTTCAGGTTTATCAGCCCTTACGTATACCCCAAGCCTTGAAAAGGTGAAGGCGGACACAAAAGAATACTCCTCCAGCCCACCGGAGAGAATTACGTCCTGCTCACCGCTGCGAATGGAGTGATAGGCCTCTCCAATGGATTGAGATGAGGAAACGCAGAGATTGTTTATGGTTCTGGAAATTCCGGGAACCTGAATCAGGGAACGAATGTAACGCTCAATCCAGGGTTGATAGCTAAAAAGAGTCTGGGATTGCAGCAGATCCGCATACCCAGTCTGTTTTCCCCGCATCAGGCGTTTGACCCCACGATCTACCGAGTAGCCGAGGTTGAAGTTCTCCCACTTATCTTCGCCTTTACCCTGCGGATATACATTCACGAAGAAATCCAGGGTAAATTCGTCCCCGCCATAAAAATCGATCCCCAGGATAATTCCGATTTCTTTGAGGGTCTCAAGATCGAGACCGGACATGGCTAAGGCCTCGAAAAGGGCCTTACGGGTGAAAACCGAGCGGCGGGCTTTATAGTACTCAACTTCTTTTCTCTCTTCCTCACTCAGTTGCTCCACATCCACAAGACTGGCCACACGGCAGTCGAGATGCTCCCAGCCTTTTTCAATCCTCAGACCCGATCGAAGATTTGAGCAATTATCCCAATACTGCTCGGTGTCGAGTCCATTTCCGCAACAAAGCCCATAGCCAGAGACAAATACTCGTTTACTCAAGAGCCCCCTCCTTTTAAGAAAAATCCCATGAAATCGAGGCCACCCGCACCGGGAGTTTCCTGAAACGCCATGGTCAGACGTGCCGTGCATACCTGGCGGTCAGAAACCAGGGCCTCGCAGGAAAATTTGAAATTGGGATACATCATGGCATCTTTCTTAACTTTGATGGTCAACTCCGCGTCAGGGATTACAAATTCCAAAAAACGCGCTCGATCAACCTGTACCAGGGTAGGAATTACCGGCGTTTTATCTTTGCGGTGATGCAGCATCAAAGCCACGGTATGCTGGGCGAAGGCTTCCAGAATCAAAGCACCGGGAAGAACCGGGAACCCTGGGAAGTGATCCTGGAAAATGGACCAGTCACGGGTAACTGAAATTGTCCCCTCTAGGGACTCCTTATCTTCAGACGTCTGAAAGTGCTCTAAAAAGATGTAGCGCATGGGTTACTACACTTTGTTTCGTAACAGAATAGAGTATAGAGGAGAGAGAAGAGAGAAGAAAGGATGAATAGCCCCTTGGCTTGGCCTTAGGACAGTAAATGAGAAGTTAGAAATCTGGCCAGACATCCTTCACCTATTCCAAGGTAAGCCGAGGAATCACACTTTCCTCATTCTCTCTTCTCTCTTCTCTCTCCTCCATTCTGGCTCACTTTGTGAGCCTAAACCCCTTCTACTTTGGATACCTTCTCTTTGATCAAGCCCTTCATATATTCCAGTGAGAATTCGCGGATACTTTGTTTTTCCCAGTCCTGATCCAGCCCTTCGTCGGTATAGAACTCACCCTTGAAACTGCTGTAGAACATCCGAAAGGAATGTTCTTTAGCATAGGCATCCTGTATATCCTGAATGATGCCCGATTCGAGCTTTTCCTGGTCGAAATTTTCCATGATCCGGTCCGCTACAAGAAAGTCGTATTGAGAGAGAATCCAGTTCTGGCAAAAGACGAGAATATCCTTTTCAATTGCCTGCACCGTCTGGGCCACATAGCTAAATACCTCCGCGGAGGTATTCTCAAGTATCGCCATCAGAGACTCCTGCGGGATGTGAAAAACCCTCTCAATTTTTCCAAAAAAGCGTTCAAATTCCTCAACCTTTTCATCTTCCAAATAGGCCAGCGCTCTCTTCAATTGAGAGTATTTCTTGGGCTCTGCCTTTACCAGGCCACGTAAATCCAACGAAGCCTCGCTCTTTTCATCCAGTATATTTCTTAGTTCCTTAGTGAAAAAGTCATTCTGAATCTTGCTTACTTTCTTGCTTTTTAATTCTTTTGTCGTTTGCTTCGGATCGATGAGCGTGACTATGCCGCGATGGTTTTTCACCAGGTGACCCAGGAATCCTAAAAATAGATCCTTTTCAAGGCCGCTATGGCTAAAAATATGAATCAGGAGTTCCTTTCTATGGTCCGAATCAAAGTTCTTTTCCAAGACTTCCATGAAACATTTCCGTCCCAGTTCGCGAAAAACCTTCACGAATGGCTCCATGTTTTGAGAAATTCTCTCGTAAGCAAGCAGGAGGTGGCGAAGCAAAAATCCTTCGTGGATCTGCATCTCTTTGGCATATTTACGAATGACCAACTCCAATCTTTCGCGGGTTTCAAAAGGCTGAACTCCATAGGGTATTCTTGCTTGAAGCGCTCTCATAAAGACCAGGATTAGATCTTTGGCTGGTAACGCAGGGATTGTTTTGAGCAAGTCTACCAGCGGTTTTTCGATGGAGGATAATCCCTTGCCGGTGGGCTTTGGAATCTCCGACAAACCGGGTATTTCAGGGAAATCTACCTTATGCTCAAGAAGAAACAAAATCTCCTCAGTACGGATCTTCACATAGGTCTCAGGGGACTTGATATAGGAGCGTAAATCCTCATCAAACTTAGGCCGCTGCAGATACCCTTGAACCACTCCATCAAGATTGATGCGAATAAGGGCCCCCTGAACATCTTTCACAAAGGATTCCAGGGGATCCTTTTCAACTCGAATCTTGATTTTCCCCTTCAGAATTTCCTGAAACTGTTCCTTGAGAAAGGTCTTTTGCAAAATCCCCAGGTTGGCAGCCAGTTCGGGAAATTCTTCACTCCCCCCCAGGACCTGGAGCCATTGAGAATAGGAGACCTTCTCCACTTCGCCTTGATGAGCAGTGAGGAAATGTTCTGCAAACCGGACTTTGAGCTCTTCTTGAAATTCCGGGTAATCCAGAAAAAAACCTAAAATCTTACGAACTTGCGCGGGTTTGAATTCCTGATCGAGGATAGAAAGGAAGTCCTGCGGATCATAATCTACTCGCCTGAAAAAACTCTCAAATCCCCTTTGTATTTCAGCTTCATCCAGGGTAGCGGCCATCGAGAGGATCTTTTCCTCGAGGAAGTCATTGAGCAGTCCACGATACTTCTCGACCATGGTCTTGGTCCTTTCCTCAGAAACTCCCAGGAAATCGAACTGCTTCTTCATGGCCAGTTCCATCATATCTTCCATATGATTCTCGAGATGATGAATCAGGAAGTAATCAGTGAATTCACGGCGCAAGGCCACGTTAAATTCTTCATTATTGAGATGAAACTGCAGGAAAATGGCTGTCTTCAGCGGAAATTTTTCGCGAACAAAATTCTCCAGACGAACCGGATCATATTCTATGGTCTCAAAGGCGGAAAAGAGTTCGTGAGTATCCTCGAAATTCGTCTCTAAAAAGGCTAGCATCATGGGGTCTTTGATGCGGTATCGGCGAATAAACGCGTCTAACTCATCCGTTGTTTCTAAGCTCTCTTCCTCCTCTTTTTGAAGATCCATTTTTTTCATGAATTTCTTCATGAACTCATCCTGCAAATCTCCTTCTACCTCGATTTCATCTTCATCCGGCATGGATTCGAGCATCTCATCCATGTAATCGTTCATGTAACGACCGATGATTTCGTCAATGTGGTCTTCGATGTATTTTTTGGTGATTTTCTCCTGCAATTCGCGCATTTTCTCAGGAGTGTTTAGCTGCATCGCCTCCATGGGGTCATAGTTTTCTTTGATATAGTCCTGGATGAGCTTGTTTCGCAGTTCATGATCTTCGAGGATTCTCTTGGTTTCTTCGAGTGCGATGCGATCGAAGTTCTCGCGCATGAAATCTTCAACTACCTCACCCTGTACCGCCCCCTCTGAGAGAACCTGGCGAATTTTATCCTCCTTGAACTTCTCTGTGAAAAAAGTGTCTTTGGCCAATTTAAGCAGCTCTTCGTCCTCGATCTGATCGCTCTGCTTGCGAATCTCGTCATCGAAGACCTCTCCAATCTGGGAGTCCACTAGTTCCTGAATGAGCTTTTGCTGAACTTCCTGATCGGAAAGCAGTTGGGAAGCCAGATCATTCTGACTTGCCACCAGCCCTTCCTCTTCCGCTACTTTCTTGAGGGCATCCTTGTTTTCTTTGACGAAGTCATCAAGGATGCGCTCCCGATCTCCATGGGCAAGCCGATCTAAGATCGCGGACTTCTCTTTCTCGTCCAGTCCTTCCAAAGAATAGATCCGATCTTTCTCCTCCTTGAGGATTTCCTCGTAGATTCTGGTCTTCTCTTCCTCGAAGAGATCATGGATAGACTGCATTCCCACATTTCCAGAAAACTCCTTAAGCAGATCGCTATAACTGGTATCTCCATTTAAAAGACGTTCCTTGAATTCCTGGCGATCTTTTTCATGGATGTGCTCAAGCACTTCCTCCTGTCTGCGTTCAAATATCTTAAGAACGAGGTTTTCGCGCCCCTCGGACATCACCTGCTGTAGGACTTCTTCCTTACGGGCCTGTAGAATCTCTGAGATCACAGAATCCTTTTCGGAATCAAGATAAGACTCGAAGATCTCTTCTTTTTTACCCTCCAAAAACTCGTTAAAAATTCGACCCTTACCCGTGTCGGAGTTGAGCAGTTCTTTGACATTGAGTTTGGTTTCACCGCCCAGAACAAAGCGCTTCATCGCCTCGGGAGAATTGAGATCGAGTTTATCCTTTAGAAAATTTTTCACGATATTGGTCATGAGCTTCTTATCCACGACAATTTCCTGGACTTTGCCGCTGTCAATGGAACCAAAAGCGTCCCGAATCATCTTCTGCATCCGCGGATCTTCAATCTTGTTCTGCTCGATTTGCTCGCCAATTTTCTGCTCTTTCATGGTCTCGAAATTACTCTGTAGAAAAGACTCAATGGCGGAGACATCAAAAACCGCCTCGGAGTGTTTTTCCAGGTCCACACCTGCCAGACCCGGATCGAGCTGTTTTTTGATGATGTTGTAGAAGTTTTGAACCTTGAGCTGGGGATAGGCAACCCGATCCTTCTCACCATCGGACATATCCTGGATGTCCTTGCGAGAGGAGAAGCCAAGTTCGTCTAAAATAAGGCTGCGCATCTCCTCATTGGTTACTTCCTTCTGAATTGAGGTCTGAATGGTGAAAAACAGGTCCAGAAAACCAAGGGAATCCAGACCCAGATCATCGATCAAAAGGGTCTCAGAGGTTATATCCTCATCCCAGCCCGTTATGTCGCGCAGGGAATCATCAAGGAGCTGAAAAATCTCCTCATCAGACATTTTGACTTCAAGAAGTTTGTTTAAGCTCATTGGTTACTCCACGTTTTTTTGTAGTTAAGAATCAATCGAAACAATAGAAACAATTGAATCCATAGAAGATTTACCCGATTTGGTCCTTTTGTATAGCTGCCCTATATTTCGATAGAAGCCTACTAGCCTCTTCTAAGATCTCTTTTGAATTGGATACATTTCCATACCCTAAATCCCGTGCAAGTATGATGTAGTACCGGCACTCTTCTAAAGAGCTTTCTGAAATATTCAGAAAGCGGAGTTTGTCAGCAACACCTCGACGCTTGAACCCTTCCGCTATGTTTGCCGTTATTGACACCGCAGCTCTTCTAAACTGAGAAGTTAGTCCATAAAGTTCATCAGAGGGAAAGTCCTGTGTCGCCCGATATACTGCAATTACAAACTGATGAGCCCTTTGCCAAACAAAAAGATCTTCAAAGCTCCTGGCTGGTCCTTGCTCCATACTCTAGTCCCTACCAACCAGGCCAATCCCAGGCACATTTTTAATAGTGCCCGATTCCATTGCTTCCAATGTTTCTATTGATTCCATTGTTTCTCATGTTATAGGAGACTACAGGTCTCCTATAACATATACCCCCCATCGATAGTCAAAGTGTGCCCGGTTAAATAGGTGATCTCTTCGTGGCTTAATGCGTAGAGGAATTTTGCGATCTCTTCGGGTTGGGCAACCCGGTTCATTGCAATTCTGTCAAAAAGCCCTTTTTCCTTTTTATTTTCTTTCACATAATCGAGTACCTTCTGGCTCATATCCGTTTCTACCACTCCGGGAGCTATGGCATTGATCATGACCCCGGCCCTGGAGAATTCCTGGGCACCCACTCGCACCATCGCCTCCATACCAGCTTTGGAAACCGCATAGCTTAGCTGGCCGCGCGCGCCTCGTCGCGCACTCACAGAAGAGAGAAAAAACATTTTCCCCTTCTTTCGAAAGTAGAGAAAATGGCCCACTTCCCGTAAAAAGATATAGGCCCCGCGCAGATTGATGTTGAGCACCTTGTCAAATTCCTCAGTCTTGGACTGAATACAAAGGCTGTCTACGGTAATGCCTGAACTATAGATAAAGACGTCCAGTTTCTTCTCAAATCTCTCCTTGTATTCTCCCCAGAATTTCTGAATTTCCTCCTCTGATTGCACATCACAAGAAGAGGCAAAGTACTGATCTTCCGGGTATTGCTTGAGAAACTCCGGCTCAGTGGCATTATAGGAAATTCCAACACGCCAACCCTGTTTAAGATAATGCTCGGCAGTAGCCCGCCCAATCCCCCGAGATCCACCAATGATTAAAACGTGAGGCATAAAAATTTCCTCCGGAAATTTAGAAATTTTCGATTTCCAGAAACATTAGAAGCAATGGAAACATTGGAAGCAATAGAATGGGAGCTTCTCCCCATCGCAGCTTTCTCCTCACACCCCGTCATCCGGTGCTGCGACAAGGGCTCCAGGGATTTTGCCACGTTTTAGACCCCCGTGCACATTTCTAGAGTCCAGATCGGGGTCCGGAATGACGGAAAAGCCGCTCTAATAACGGCTACATACCTAATTCCATGGATTCCAATGTTTCCATTGTTTCCATTGCTTCTTCTACAAAACATTGTTTCTTCTCTACTCTCTCTTCCTACATTTTTTCCACAATCATAAATTGAATCGAATTATTGAGACCCTGGGTCAGGATTCCAATTTTTTTCACTTCTATTGATTCGGTTCGATCCGTAAACGCGGGATTATCAGGGACCTGTCCCCTTAGATACGAGCTAAAAATTTTTTGCTTTTCCAGGATCTTTAGAGCGATGGAAAGGTGTGTACTTCCAGACGAGCAAATACTATGCCCGGTAAGTAGGGTTGGGCAGAGCAATGGAATGTCAGCATTGTGGTCCTGGTTCCAGGAACGGTAGACATCGAGGCTCGTTCTGGGCGTGGCCAGGTTATCCATGATTACAAGATCTAGATCGCCCCAGGTTATACCCGCATCATCTAAGGCCCTCTTTGTGATTGTTTCCAGAGTCTCGCCTGGCAGGGCCCGATCAAAGTATTGTCCCAGGTAGGAAATCTGCCTGGATGCCATAATTCTAGCCCTGGCGGAAATCCCAATCCTGCCAGCCTCTTCTTCCTCTAAAAGAGCAAAGCTACTAGCCCACTCTGAAGGAAAATAAAAGGAGTCAGATTCCGGATTAATACCCGTGTCCTTTTTCTTTGAAAAATTATGAATCTCTAGAAACATGAAGGTGAGATAGTTAATGAAGAGATGGTTGCTGTTGATCACAAGAGCGCCTTTGAGAAGTTCGCTTCGTATCTTCCAGAAGCTTTCCTGCAGTGCTACACAGCCTGAATCTTCCCCGAAAAAATTGGCGTTTTCACCATGTATCCGGTAATCGAGAGCAATGTTGGCGATTACGTTGTTGGGAATCTTGTAAACCGGCACCATGGGATGGACATAGGAATAACCCGTCCCAACCCGACTCTCGAATGTCAATTTGTCATATTCCAGGTCGTCATTGGCGCAGATTCGGTACCCGTTGCGAAGACCCACCAACCCATAGAGATTGTTCATGGTGCCTACATACAAACCAGCCTCAGAGCCTTCCAGATAGGAGGCCAGATTATCTTTTTCAACTACTTTTGAAGCGGTCAGGTAAGCGTAGCGGGCTTCAACAGGTCCGTTTTTTACACAACCGTTTTTAATCGGAAACTCAAGAAAACGATCCCAGGGAATGCGTCCTACCACCTGATTTTTCAAGGCAGAATCAAGAACACTTTCAGCCTCATCCAGGGGACTGATGTTTTTAAGCAGGCCCTCGTAGATCTCGTCATCACCAAAGCCGTGATAGGCAATTGAATAGGAAGGGCCGATAACAACGCTGCGCATGGGGGCATTATA
>CAZIKF010000043.1:0-35830 GCA_964539825.1 uncultured bacterium | reverse complement strand
CGGGTTCGTTTTTGAAAGCCTGATAGGGTAGCACACTTGGAAATATTGTCAAATGATATTTTCAAATTATTTCCCACATATATTCATAAGTGGCTTAAATACTGAGTTTTGTGGGTGGAAAATAATTTTGAGAATCAATGGAATCCATGGAATTAATGGAAGCAATAGAATGAAGTATGAAGAGATCCCTTGGCTTCGCCTCGGGTTAGTTGAAGGGGGCCTTTGGCCCTCGTGCCATTTTGCCAGCCGGCTACTTGATCGCGGGATCCACGCTACCGCCCTCATGGCGGGCTCATGCCTTATTCCATTGTTTCCATGGATTCCACTGTTTCCAATGTTTCTATCAACTCCAGGAATCTATGCTCCCTCTGCTTCCTTAAATTTAGCACATTCCTCTAGAAATAAATCCATCAAGGGTTGGGCGGGTATAATTTTATCTCCTAGCGTCTCTGAGAATTCTGGGTGCCATTGCACTCCCAGGACGAAATGTTCTTCCATCTTTGAATTTCTAATGGCTTCAATGATTCCATCTTCTGTGCAAACGGCCTCTACGACCAGTTCTTTGCCCAGGTCCTTTACTGCCTGGTGATGGCAGGTATTAATCTCTGCGATTTGTAGGCCCCCATAAAGGCTGCTCAAAACACCGCCATCTACAAATTGAGCGCTATGATGATTTCTATCATAGAGTACCGGATCTCTATGGTTTATCTTTCCCGATGTTCCTAAGTCCTGGTGGAGAGTCCCTCCTAAAAAGGTATTGATCACCTGGATTCCTCGACAAATTCCTAACACGGGCATTTTTTTATCAAAGGCGCATTTCAACAGTTCAAACTCAATTTGGTCGCGCTGAAAATCTCCGGGCCATTTTTCCCGGTCAAGAAATTCTTCACCATAGGATTCGGGTGACATGTCAGAGCCGGCCTGAAGGAGGAGACCATGCATGGAATCCATAAGCTCCTTCAGCGACCTGGAGTCCAGGTAAGGGATCAATACCGGTATTACCCCTTTACGGTAAACGTATTTCCCCATATCGTTTTCCAGGTAACAGAGAGTCTTAGGGGAAAACACCTTTCTTTCGGGATTTGGATAGAATAGGCAGGGACTCAGGGCTAGCAGGATCATAAGGCTGAGCGGAACAATTCGAAGAATCCTTCTTCTGAAACCGGTACCGGGTTCGATTGATGACAAACGTCCTGGAATGCCAGCTTCGAGAGTACTTTACAATCTTCATTATCAATTCCGTGTTCACCCAGGTTTTCAGGTATGCCGATTCGATGCCGGATTTCTTCAATACGCTGGATAAAATCACCGGGTGAGTAGTCCATAATTCCCACTACATGAGCTAAACGTCTGAACTTATCTTCACAATGAGAGAGGTTGTATTTCAGGCCATAGGGCAGAAGGATGGCATTAGCCAGTCCGTGATGCATATCCTTATGGGCGGAGAGAGCATGTGCCATGGAGTGAATGAGTCCCAGTCCTTTTTGAAATGCTGTCGCTCCCATCAAAGCACAGGCCATCATTTGGCTCCTTGACTCAAGATCCTTCTCCAATACCGCTTGTTCGAGGTACTGATTTGCAAGATAGACTCCTTCCAGCGCCAGGGCATCACAAAGAGGGTGAAATCCCTTACTCAGGTATGCCTCGATATGATGGGTCAAGGCGTCCATTCCAGTTGCGGCGGCTATAGGAGCGGGTAGGGATCGGGTTACCTCGGGATCACAAAACACCTGGGAAGCCATTAAACTAGGATGAAACAGGATTCTTTTCTCCTTTGTTTTATCATCGGAGATCACGGCACTACGTCCCACTTCACTCCCGGTTCCAGCGGTTGTGGGGATTGCAATCAGGGGAGGGATCTCAGATGTGATCAGTCGATCTCCGCCACAGTCCTCACAATAATCGAAGAGATCACGCCGGTGATTTACCGCCAGGCCGATTGAGCGGGCTGTATCCATGGCCGCTCCGCCTCCCATACCGATCAACGCTTGTGAGTCGGTCTTGTGAAATTTATCTGTCCCCAAAACCACGTCAGATTTCAGAGGGTTGGTATGGATTTCAGAAAAAAGCTCGTATTGAATTCCACTTGAAGAGAGCAAGGTGAGAGTTTTATTAAAAAAGTCCTGGGACCGGATGCTGGCATCAGTGACAATAAAAATCCTTTGGAGATTATGTTCCAGCAAATAGGAGGGGAGTTCGCTCAGAACCCCGGGACCA
Source organism: uncultured bacterium (assembly GCA_964539825.1). Classification (GTDB taxonomy): domain Bacteria; phylum Muiribacteriota; class UBA6191; order UBA6191; family UBA6191; genus CAZIKF01. The sequence continues at coordinate 33,613 of CAZIKF010000043.1, read as the reverse complement.
AACTTTACCTGGGTGGGAAAGGAAAATGAATTTGAGAACTGTGAATTATTCATTTAAAAATCTTAGCAAAGCGAGAACCCATTGGCTATAAAGCGATCAAGGTTCTTCAACTCCATACCTCCACTGAATTCCGCGATGGGTCTCACTGCCTCGAATCTTCAGGCGAATTTTTGTCTCTATATCTTTGTTTACTCCAGTGACCAAAAACTCAAAAGTTCTTGAATCATGATACTCGACGACCCAGGAACAAGTACCTGAGGGCAGGCTTAGATCGGAGTTCTCAAGAATCAGCTCGGACCGGGTTTCAAATGGCCAGACCTTGATTCTATGAAAAAGAAAGGTAATACAGGAATCCCGATTGTTGGCAGCCATAATATGCGAAAGGGTGTGAACTACCTTTTTCGTAGTTCCTGTGGACTGCTTGAGTGCGCTGACCAGCAGAATCATGACTACCAGCATTGAGCCCAGAACAAAAAGGTAGGCTGATCCCTTCATGGCATCTTTCCCAGGTTTTCAAGGAAAATTCGTGTACTTAAAAAGTCCTTGGAAGTATGCAGCTGGATCTCTAGTAGTTTGGAGTCGAGACGATAGAAATGAAACTCTTTCAATCCTTGAACCAGGGTTCGCTTTTTGTCCCCTACGCTGCGGCTAAGTTTTCCTTCCTCAAAGAGGTACTTGACCTTTTCATCCCTGGATCTGACCTCCAGGCGGGGAGAATGGACTTTTAGTGGAGGAAAAAGCAGGTTAGTGCTCCAGAAAAGTTCCTTTCTCATCAACAGGAATGCCTGGGCAATATCCTGTTGGGAACTAGTAGCTTTCAGAGATTCGGTAGCTCCTTTCCCGAAGGTACGTGTCACCTGGTATATCCCGAGGGAAAGAACAGCGAAGATGCTCACTCCAATTAGGATTTCTACCAGGGTAAAGGCTTTTCTAACGTCTGAATACATGAAAATCCGGTTTTGAAGAAACAAGTGTAGACAGTTGAAGTTCGCGCTCCTTTTTGAATTCCTTCCAAGTCACTTTAACGGTGAAGACCAGGATATTTTCTGCTTCTTCAAAGGATCTAAATGTCTTTTGAATTTTGAATCCCTGGGGTTGTTTCGATGCCAGTCTTGGCATGGTGGATCCATAGACCTGGGAATTGTGACGGATCTCATCAAGAATTCCCTGGGCCAGCATTATAGCTCCCAGGCGCTTGGAAAGACGCTTGGCGGTATACCTCGATGTGGAGAGAAGACCCACAATGGGAATGCAAAAAATAAGGAAAATTACACCGGCGACTACGACTTCAGTGAGGGTAAATCCAAAGAACTTGGTCCGCGAGTGAGACTTCATTTGAACCGCTTAAGAAGCTTAGAAAAGAATGACTCTGCTTCCTCTTCGGGCGGCTCTTCAGGTGGGGCATCTTCTTCTTCATCATCACCCAGGATTTCGTCCATCGTCTGCTCATTGGTGCTTTTGGCAGCCTCTGCCTCAGCTTTCATTGCCTGGGGTTCTGCGGCGGCTCGTTTTGCTTCCTGACGCTTCTTTTCCAGGTGATTTTTATAGAATTCCTGAAATTTGTCCGCCGGTGCCTCTAGAATGAATTGGCTAATCTCTTTGTCGCCAGTCCAATTCTCCAGGATTTGGCGGGTTTTTTCCCGTTGCGCATTCCCTCCTTTAGAGAAAAAACGCTGTAGCATCCCAAGGTGAGTATCCTGTTGAAGGAATTCAAAGCAATACAAGGCAGACAATTGCTCTTCTTCATTGGAGGAATGGGCCAGGTTATTTAAGGCAAGGAAACACTCATTGGGTTTTGTATTAAAGATGGACAAAATAACATTGGATCGAACCCGGTGATGTGGGTCTTTCAACATTTTCTCCAACATTGGTTTTTGAGCATCAGGACCTAAGAGCATGTTAATAGCATCTATAGCGTTAGCCCGAACCCGGTGGTCCTCATGGGTAAGATAATTTTGCAGGGTAGCGACCGCGGATTCTCTTCCGAGATGACCAAGTGAACTCAGTCCTGTGGCAAGGACATGATGATCCGATTCATTAGCCAGAATTTGCGTGATGAGCTCAATAGCTTCAGGATCCTTGGCCTCCGCAAGTTTTCGAATAGCGTTCATACGTTTTTGGGGATCTTCAGACTCCAATTCTTCTTTGTAGCGGAAAAGGATCACAGCTTCCTTGCGCTTTTTCTGCTCATCCTCCTTTTTTTCCTGTTCAGCTTCATGCTTTAACTGGGGGAGCAGGTCATCCATACCATCCGGTACGAAGGTTTCGGGTTCCTTCTGCTCCTCTTTTTGATCTTCTAAAAACAAACTGGCATCCTCGCTACCAGCTGAAGCTAACTCCTCCAAAGCTCTATGAGCTGTCTTGCTGACCTCTTCATGCTCACTGCGGATAAGTTCTTTAAGAGAGGGGAAAAAATCTTCGAGCACCTGGAGGGTTGTGGCTGTCTGGATCGCTGCCGAGCAAACACCCGGGTCCTTATGGCGTAAGAAATCGACGAGATCCTCGGTATGTTCAGTAGCATTGAGCCTTTCTATGACCTTTAAACTTGAGATCATTAAATCAACCTGGTTGCGATTGAGGGAGGTCTCGATGAGAAAGGGAAGGATTTCCTTAACCTGGTTCTTGATGATAAAAGTAAAGGCTTTCTTTTCTTCTTCCTGGCTACCGGAAGTGAGTGCCTTACGTACGCGTTCAAGAACCTGCTCATTTATCTCAACAGAGGGTTTTTCAGCTGGTGTCTCCGAACTATTTCCAGAATTAGAAAGGATTTTTTTCAGGTATTGGATGCCTTTTTGAATATGCTCCCGAACCTGGGCGTGTTTTTCTTGCTTGAGGGCCTGGACCAGGACCTTTCCGGCATCACGAGACTTCAGGCCGACCAACTCTTTGATGGCCTGAACCTTTTCCTTCGGAGAACCGTGAATTAGCCTTTCTCGAGGATCTTGTATACTCATTGGAAGATGCATTCAGTCTAGGCGTTTGGAATTATTTTTTCAACCTGTTAGCCTGTTTTCAAGGAGAGATCAAGATGCTGAAGGTAATTTCTTTTGGGGAAATGATCGTGGATTTAATTTCCGATCGTGAGACTGAAGATCTGCAAAGTGCGCTAATTTTTCGGAAAATGCCCGGAGGAGCACCTGCCAATGTAGCGGTAGGAGTTGCCAGGCTCGGGGGAAACTCTGCGTTTTTAGGAAAGCTTGGCAGCGATTCCATGGGGGAATTTCTCCTAAAGACCCTGGAGAATGAAGGCGTAGATACCATCGGTTGTGTACGGGATGGGCATAGCAGAACGATGTTGGCATTGGTTTCCCTGGGCCCGGGAGGGGAACGCAGTTTTGAATTCTACGGCCAACCAGGTGCCCACACTGCTCTAAGATTCGAGGAAATTCCACAATCCATCTTCGAGGAGAACGCGATTTTTCATTTCGGTTCTCTTACTTTAATCCATCAGCAGATTCGCTCCACCTGTACCAGGATGCTTGAGATCGCTAAAAGCAGGGACCGATTGGTTTCCTTCGATCCAAATTTGAGACTAATTCTCTGGGAACAAGAGTCTCAGGCCCGTGAGAGAGTTCTTGAGGTTTTAGGATTTGTGGATTTGTTAAAGGTATCGAGGGAGGAATTGGAGTTTCTTGGAGATAGTGATAGTTTTTTACAACAGGTAGGTTCTTTGATGGAAAGAGGACCAAAAGTAGTTTGTGTGACCCATGGGGAAGGCGGCTCTGAATTGTTTTACCGTGGATTTCATTCCAGGGTAGCTGCGATGAGCGTTTCTCCCGTAGATACAACCGGAGCGGGTGATGGATTCATGGCCGGACTGTTACGTGGTATTAGCGGGTGGGGCAGTCTCGAACCTCTCTCGACTCTCTCCAATAGAGAGAGACTTTTGAGGATGGCTAATCATGTAGCTGCACTGGTCACCACCGAAACAGGAGCAATGACAGCTCTTCCCAATCAATCAAAGGTAGCTGAACTGGCAGAATTTTCACTCACTTCAATCCAGAAAATTCCGTAAGCTGGAAGGATCATGGGGGTATGGATTTTCTTTCCTGTAAGGACATCAATACCGCTAAGGGGTGGATCGGGATTAAAATTTCTTTTGGCTGCACTAAGATTGGAAAGAAATAGAATTTCCTCGCCCGAAGCAAGATTACGAGAGTAAGCGCATAGGCCCTGGGGAACTTTATGAAATTGGGGAGCCTCTCTCAAGCTTGTGAGCCGCTGAGTACGAATCTTCAACATTTTCTTCAGCGGATAGAACACTCTCGATTCTAAGGATTCGGGATCATCGAGTTTCCTCTCAACCCGTTCCCAGTCAATTCGGCCTCGAACCAGTGCTCGAGAGTCTCTAAGTCCGGTGCGGGATTCAAATTCCTCTAAACTTTTTTTCTGGTTCCTTTCGGCAAATTCATCTCCGTAATACAAAATGGGAACTCCGTCGAGCGTGAGCAGGATGGAATGCATCAGCAGGATGGGTAACGCTCTCTTTTGAAACAGATCCGCCAATCTTGCGGAAATACCCTCCCCCTCTCGAAAACTCCAGTCAGGGTCGTGACAATAGACCTCGTTTAGCAGCGCTCTTTCTTCGTTATTAACCATCTCCAGGGTGAGTTCATCATGGCATCGAAGAAAGGTGAACCAGGAGGTTCCCTCGGGAATTTCAGGAGTTACCCGCGGATCCAATATGTCTAGCAGAGGCTGAGAGGATTCCCTGGCAAGGGCCAGGTAAATCTGAGGCATTAGGGGGAAGTGATAGGCCCCATGGACTTCATCTCCGTTCCCAAAATAGGCAACCACATCGGTGGGAGGTTGGCAGGCTTCAGCCAGGAGAAGTGTTCCTGGTTGAACAAAATCCACTGCTGCCCTCAAGAATTTCAAGATGGCATGGGTACCGGGAAGATTCTCGCAGTTGGTTCCTTCTTCCTTCCATAGGTAGGGGACCGCATCCATTCTAAAACCATCTATTCCCATACTCTTCCAATGGAGCATTATCTCTAGTGCCTGGAACAGCACCCTGGGATTTCGGTAATTCCAATCCGGTTGGTGGGGGTAGAAACGGTGTAGGTAATATTCTTTTGTGTTGGGCTCAAAACTCCAGTTGGACTCAACTAAACCCTTAAAAATAATGCGGCAATCTTCAAAGCGATCAGGATTGGGGCTCCAAATAAAATAGTCTCGGTATCTTGAGGACTTGTTGCTGCATGCCTCGCGAAAAAAAGAATGCTCCTTTGAGCAATGATTTAGCGCGAGATCAAAGATAATTCGAATGCCTCTGGATTTTGCCTCCTCAAGAAAATTAGAGAACTCTTGAGGATCGGGATTGATGCCTGTGGGATCCAGCAGTTCCTCACGTATGGCGTAGTAATTTCTGACATCAAATCCCTCGTCTCGCATAGGAGAATCTAGAATGGGAAGAAGCCAGAGACAATTAACACCAAGGCCCTGGAGATATTCAAGCCGCCCTGTGAGACCTTCAAAGCTTCCCGCGAAGCGATCTACATAAAGGCAGTAAACAACCGCTTTTTGATACCACAAGGGGTCATTCTCAGACCCTTCCTTAAGAATGCTCTGCCGAAACTCAAGAAGCGCTGAATAAACTTCCTCGAAGACTACTTCTTCTCCAGGGTAGACCTGGTTCCAAAGAGTCTTGAGGTTTTTGTCTCGATTGCACTGAGGACTAGACGTTCTGAACTCCTCCGAATCTTTTATCGTCTTCATCGCACTGCTTATGGGATTTCAGGTTTTTCAGGAAAAAGAAAAACAAGCCGATAGAGCAGAACATGGCTACGATAAAGAAGCCCCAGAAATGTTCCCAGTCGTGGAAGATCAAGGCCATAATCGCCAGCAAAGCCGTGATCTGGAAGGGAACAGCGAGACACGCCGCGATGATGTCATTCAGGGTTTCAATCACTCGCTCGTAGCGTTCCTCTCTGCTAACCATTCCTTTCTGTTCAGCAAGCAGCGCATATTTTTTCCAGAACCCTCCCGGGTTAACCTTCATCCAGAAATCCAGAAGAACTTCTTCCTTCACGGGATCCGTAATCATGGTCGCGATCACAGAGCCCATGAAAGAAATTCCGAGAATCGTGGGAAAGGATAGGTAGAGCGGAATACCGGAAAACCCGATCTTAATGAACATTGCTGACAAAATCCCGGCCCCGGTACCCCAGGCAAACCCCCAGCCGTTGTAGCGCGGCCAGTACCAACGCAAGAAGAGGGGCATAAACATACCAGCCCCCAGGGCCATGGTTACAAAATCCCAGATGGGATCAATATTGGGGATCAGGGCGGCGATGAAGACTCCCAATACTGCCAGGATGATTGTGGCCACATGGCTGGCCCTCACTAGCTGCTTCATGGAAGCACCTGGATTGATGTAGGTCTGGTACAGGTCAATGACCAGGTAGGAGGCTCCCGCGTTAAGAGTGGAATCGAAAGTGGACATGGCGGCAGCTATGAGACCAGCGAGAACAAATCCCTTTATACCCACTGGTAAAACAGCTCCAATCACAGCTGGCAGAACCATCTCTGAATCCCCTTTGATCTGTGCGATGGCGCTTTGAAACTCGGGTAGGTCGGTTACCACCATATGAATTCCGATAGCAACCAGTCCAGCAACCATGGCCCAGCGCAATAGGGAGATCAGAATACTCTCCAAGGTCAGAAATCCTGCTTCTCGCTCGTTGCGAGCAGCAAAGAAGCGCTGGTCTGTATAACCGCCGATTCCGGACATACCCTCCAGCATTCCTTTCGCGAGATAAAAGAAAATGAAGATGGTGAAAAACTCAAACAGGGTTTCGTAACCGGATATTTTTCCCTGCGTTTTGGCAATGACATTTTGTGCCGCCTCGGCTAATCCGGTATTCGCGCCAGCAGCCTGTACGGCCTGCTGGCTCGCGGCAAGGGACGTCTGTAAATCTCCCATTACGCGCTGGGATAATTGTTCCGGCACTGTGAAATCCAGCCCTAGCCATGTGCTTGGAAGGTGGCCCGCTGCGGCGATTGAAGATACATCGACACCGAATCCTTTTACCGCGAAATAGATCGCTGTGAAACCCAGGATTATCATCTGAATTACGTCGGTAAACACCACCCCATAAAGCCCCGAAAGCAAGGTATAGAATAGTCCAACCGCTACCATGATAGCGGTGCAGAGATCCTTATCCCAGGGTAGAAAAAATTCCAGGAATTTCCCCCCCCCAACGCAGAAATAAACAATCATGCCAAGGGACAAAAGACTCTGTGCGACAGCTGAAAGGATATGGGCGGCCTTTCCCTGTCGGTCCGTACCGAATCTCACTTTCATAAACTGGGCAGAGGTCATCACCCGACTTCGACGCAGCCATTTCCCTAAGAAAACCATGAGAAAGGCAAGAGCAATTCCCACCCCGCCCCGAAATTCAACCAGAAATCCCCGGTAACCCAGATCATAGACCAGCGCGACTATAATCATCGTACCGGTCATATCAAAGTTAGAGGTAGCCGTGGAAATACCCAGAATCCACCAGGGAATTTTATTGTTTCCAAGGAAGTAGTCTTCGATGCCCTCGGAGGCGACCGTGGACATGTAGTAGCCAACTCCAACTACCAAAACCAGAAATCCAAGAATAATTGCGGTATCAATACCACTCAGGGCTGCGGGTTCCATCGGATGTTCTCCTTCTGGGTAGGATTGGATGTGGGACAATCAATATAACGTGTTTTAGCCAGGGATTCCAACACAGGAAAATTTGTCTATGAAGGAGTCAAAAAATGGACTCACTTTCAAATTTAAGGTGTGGATTACCCACAGCACTTCTTAAATTTTCTGCTGCTGCCGCATGGGCATGGATCGTTTCTACCTACCTTCATCTCCTGCCATTCATTGGCTAGTTGGGTACAGCGATAGTTATAGGAAATGGTGGTATTGTCACTTCCCGGATCTTGCGGAGTTACTTCAAGACTGAGGTCAAGAACATCTCCTCTTACCACCTGAACTGAAGGCCAGGCCGGAAAGAAGGCCTGTTTCCAGTGGGTTTTTTCTTTCCCTGGCGCGGTACTCAATTTCACGCCCTCACTCAACTCCAGTTCAAACCATCCGGCAAATCCGTGGATCGTTGCGGCCCTTTGCATGACAAATCTCAAAACTCCATCCTGAATCACATCGAAGTCAGTATGAAAATCTATACCGCTAAACTTCATAGGAGTACTGAGCAGACCCGAATCGGGAAGATCCTCCACCAACATTTTCTTTGAGAAAGTCTCTAATGCTGGAGAAAAGTCCAGTCCAGACACCTCCTGCCAAAAACTCAACTTTCTGAAGGTATCTGGTGCCTCCACAGGAGACAGAAATAGGTTCATACCCCTGGGAAGAAGCCTGGCCGCTGGTTTTAGAAGCCTTTTCTTGGCGTCTGCTATGAATTCCAGTGTGTTCTCATCAATCCCGAAGCTCCCCAGTGTCTCCGAAACCAGGACATCGGCTTTGCGAGTGAGGATCACATCAAGGGAGCTTTCCTTGAAAAACTCAATTCTCTCTAGAAATCCATTTCTGTGTGCGACTTCCCGCGCCAACTCAATGGAATCTGACTTCTCAATGGCGTAGACCCTCTCTGCACCAGCCTTCAGGGCAAGAAATCCGAGAATTCCAGTACCGGCACCGAGATCCAAGACATGATCACCTCTTTGAACTACCTGGTTAATGGCTCTCTCGTAGGCTTCCATGCGAACCCGGTCTGACAGCATGGCGTAATAGTCTTCATATCGCGTGAGGGCTAATCGGTGCTGACTCATGGATTCAGTTTCATTCTAGTTGAGAATCTTTATTCTGTGCCTTGCCGGTCATGGGTACAAACCTTACCGGTAAAAGTCGGCGGATGACCTGGCCTTTTTGTGATTTGGTAATGAGAATCAGTTCCTGGTAGTTGTCGCCCACGGGCAGAATCATTTTACCTCCAACCTTGAGTTGCTCTACAAGAGGGGCAGGTACGTGATCGGGTGCTGCGGTAACGATGATGGCGTCAAAAGGAGCATATTGGGGCCATCCTTTGTATCCATCATCACACTTGAGGGTGGTGTTTTTGTACTCAAGTAGAGTCAGTACTTCCTTAGCTGTTTCCAGGAGGGGGCAGAGAATTTCAATGGAGTACACCGCGGCCGCGATTTCAGCCAGAATCGCTGCCTGGTATCCAGAGCCAGTGCCGATCTCCAGTACCTTTTCATTTCCCTTTAATCCGAGTTGCTCAGTCATATAGGCAACAATGTAGGGCTGTGATATGGTCTGGTTATGTCCAATCGGCAAGGGGTGATCGGCGTAGGCGAGAGGGCGGGAGAGCAACGGTATAAATTCATGTCGAGGTACTTTTCCCAACGCATTCAATACCTTTAGATCGCTGACACCTCTTTGTACAATCTGCTCCTGAACCATACGCTGGCGATCCTTGACGTATTTCTGATCAGCAGCCTTTTGGAGAATGGGGATGAGAGGGTTATTTGAGCATTGCAGCGATACAAGGAGACTTGCCACTAATAGGAGGATACAAGTGAGAATGGATTTCCTATGCATATTCGAGCCCCGTATAGAAATAATATGATCCCATCGCCGCGATATGGCAATTCCGGTGAACGGTTGGTATGGTAAAGACATGAATGATTTCACGAAAGTGAGCCGTCCAGAAATTGGATTCTTGACTCCTCTTTTTTCCCTTCCGGGACAACATGGCATCGGAGATATTGATTCCCTGGTCGAACTCATTGAAGAGGTTTCTTCCCGCGGAATCAACCTGTTGCAGGTACTTCCTCTCAATGCTCTCGCCGGTGGAGAAACGAGCCCTTATTCCAGCATTTCAGCCTTCGCGAATAACCCTCTCTACCTCTCTCTTAAGAAAGTTCCTTATCTAAAGGATGTTCCCGAGCCGGTTCCTTCTGAGAATGTAGTGAACTATTCCAAAGCCATTAAAATTAAGATGGCTCCCTTAAGAGCCGCGTTCGAGAGATTTCAAGGTCTTGCGACCGATGCTCAGAAGGAAGACTTTCATTCCTTTTTTGAGTCTCAGAGATTCTGGCTGGAACCCTATGCGATCTTTCATGCGCTTTTTGAAAAGAATCAGTGTGGGTTCTGGGATTGGGATCCATCCTTGCAGTCCCTGGAAGGGGCTTCCAGGTGGGCATCTCAGAATCTTGATGAAGTTGTTTTTTTTCAGTTTCTTCAGTGGACATTTTATAACCAGTGGAAGGAGTTGAGAGTTCTTGCCAGGGAGTCTGGAATTAGATTTTTAGGGGACCTTCCTCTATACGTTTCAAAAAATTCGGCTGATTCCTGGGCCAGTCCTGATTCGTTTCAAAAAGGGATTCACGCGGGTGTTCCTCCCGATCTCTACTCCGATGAAGGTCAGGACTGGGGTAATCCAATCTATGCCTGGGATCAGATGAAGGAAGATGGGTTTGCCTGGTGGAAACAGCGCATGAATTGGCTCAGAGAATTTATGGATGTGGTCAGAATCGATCACTTCCGCGGAATTTATTCCTACTGGGCTGTAGAGGATGGTCATAGTCCTAAGGAGACCCGTGACTGGACTCCTGGCCCGGCTACCTCGCTTATCAATGCGCTTGGTGAAACGGGTATTGAGATGATCGGTGAAGATCTCGGTTATATTCCACAAGAAGTTGAAAATTGGCTCGAGGATGTCCAGGTTCCTGGGTTTCGCGTCCTGATTTTTGGTTTCGGCTTTTACTCCAGGGTGCCTGAATATGGTGCCCATCGACATTCGAATCCTTCGTGCTATCCCACAGAAAGTCTAGCCTGTACCAGCACCCACGATTCCGAATCCCTGATGGAGTTCATCGAATCAATCGAGGGAGAGGAACGAGCAGAATTTTGCAGGTTTTTGGAAGAGCCGCCGGGAGCACCAATTGAGACTCTACGCAAAAAATGTCTGCAGAAAGTACTTGAATCACCAAGTCGTTACAAGGTTTTCCCTCTTCAGGATGTGCTGGGTGAACCGCTGAGAGTGAACCTTCCGGGCACTGTTTCTGAGAGCAATTGGAGTGTGGTATTCCCCTGGAAAAAGTACCGCGAAAAACTCGAAGAATTTTATGAAATGATTGAGCCCAAGAGATAGCAGGTCAGTCTTTTTTTGACGAAGTCTGCTCATTTAGACTCCAGTCATAGTGGACATACCCTGCGATGGCATATTCCGATAACTGCCCGCTCAACTGGGCTGCAGTGCCTTCATCCAGGTATCCCTGTACCCTCTTTAGAATCTCTTTGGAATTGGAGCCGAAATCTTGTTCGAACCAATTCAGTAGTTCTGAGAGATAAACCACCTGCAGCTCATGTTCAAAACGAACATTTCTAGCAGAGGAAAAGAAGTCTTTAGCTTGTTCTTGGAGCTGATTTTCAACATCCTTATAACGGTAGGCAGTCTGCAGCAATTTTGGACAGGAGCGAGCTCCGCAGACAATCGCAAAATGGATACGTGGGTCACCGGTTTTACGGAGATACTGATGCTCAATCTCATCAAGGCTCAGAGTAGTATCTCCAAAGCGTGCAAAGGTGTCTTTCCAGTAATGAAAGCCCAGGCGTGTTCTATCAACCTTTTTTAAAATCGATTTTATGGGATAAAACTCAAGCAAACCTCGAATGGTCAAAATATTGTAAACGTTTATCAGGAAAGCTTTGATCTGTGCGGGTTGAAGGTTTTTGATTGGAATGCGGGAAATATACTGATTAAAAAGTATATCCAAATCCTTTTTCCGAGACTCAAAGCCCTCATAGTCCACAAACCCTTCGGGTGAAATGTGGAGTGCTGCGAGACCTGACCACTTCTGTTCAAATTCCCTAAGAGTTTTGTTGACCTCATCTGCTGAAACCGGCTTCATTGGATGGCTGCCAAAAATCAATTTTTTGGTAGAGGAGTCGAGGCTTCGAAAGGCCAGACAATAAATAGTCAAGAGGCCTAGACAGAGGAAAAGTATTGGAATTCGAGACGGTGATTTCAAGGTTTTAAACCAGGTTTGGTACTAACATAGATTCAGACAAAGCATTGCTCGTTTCAGGCCCGCAAAGCTTTTCGACAAGGGTGAGTGCGAATCTCAATGCCGTTCCTGGACCACGTGATGTGATGACATGGTCTGAAACTACGACAGGGGACATTTGATACTGACAATTTACCATCCTATCTTTCTGAGCGGGGTAGTTGGTTGCCGGTTTGTCTGTAAGGACTCCAAGTTCATCGAAGATCCTTGGTGCTGCACAAATGGCAGCAAGCCAAGTTTCCTCACTATGAAGCCTTTTGATCAGGGCCGCAAGACGCTCATCGTTCTCTAAATTAGTGGTCCCGGGCTCACCTCCTGGAAGGACGAGCATCTGAAGATCTTCCTCTAAAATTTCTGGGAGCTGATAATCACAATAAGTGGAAATCTGGTGTGCCCCTATCACGATTTTTTCATCGAGGGAAATGAATTTCGCAGGTAGATCAGCTCGGCGCAAGACATCACAGACTGTGATGGCTTCAATCTCTTCAAAACCCTCGGCAAGAATGATTGCTATCACCACAGCCTCCCCTCTAAGCCTTGTTCAACGTATTTTACCTTCGTTTCAGGCACTGGTCAATTGAGCAGGTATGCACATTGACAGAGGGGTTTTGGCAGGATGGATTATGATAAGATTGGGTGATCATGGGTGAAGTAGCAAGACGGCTCTTTTCTTCGCGGCGTGGGATGAGTTTCATGGAAGTCATGGTTGCTGTCCTGATCGCCGGTATCATCGCAACTCCAATTTACATCTTGTTCTCCACCAGTCGTAGGATGGGAGCCTCAGCCAAGCATCTGGTAGAGGCGATGGGAATTGGGAGCAGTTATATCAGCTCCCTGAAAGAGGTTCAGGCAAATCTGGTTCCCGAAGTAACCTCTGCCGAGGACACTTCCTTAAATGGTGTCCTTGAGCTGGAGTCCCTTGGAATCCCCCCTTGTCCAGAAGGATTTACACGTACGCTTACCACTCAGAAGGTAATCTCTGAGCTGGGAAAAGTTTACCTGGAAGTATCTTTAATAGTGGGCTGGAAGGATCCAGTGACCGGTAAACCCAAGAACTATCCACTTTTTACTTTGCTCCCGGGAGGGTGATCTATGCGCAAGGGCTTTCTAGTGCCCCTGGCAATTGCCATCCTCGCGATCCTCTTTGTACTCGGAACAACACTCTTTATGGTTTCGAGGCAACACCTCCATAGTGCTCGCTTCTACGCTGACAGGGAGTCTGCATACCATGTGGGAGCCGGTTGTGTGGAACTTGGGGTAGAGGTTCTCGAATCCTTTTTAGAGTTTCTTAACAATCCTGACCCAGCTACTTTCCCCAAGCACGAAAACCTGCCCACAGAACTTGAGGAAATTGGTTCCCAATTTTTTAACCCTGATGGAAGTATTAAGGAAGACTCCGCGACTTCCCTGAGTTCTACACTCAAGGACTCCCTCACTGGTTCCTCAGAATTTTCAGTGGATCTAAGATTAGGAATAAAGCAGATGAAACTCCTCTCCGGTCCAGATACTGTTGGAGGCGTACCGCCTGATGATCGAGAGGCTATTTACCTCTTTACGATTACGGCTGATGTTACCGGTGAGGGTGCAAGTCTCAAGGTCATCGCTTTCAAGCAGTGGAGAATCGTCAATATACTCCTTCCCGTTCTGGGGAAATTTACCTTGTTCACCAGGGACCAGGGAACTCTCACCGTAAATGGGGTGCCGGATACCAAACTACCCGCTGACCTTCGAGCTATTCCCATAGCGATCAACTCCGGACAAAGCCTTGGATCGACTGAAAAGCTCTCCGCTCTTGATTTGAAGAAGCATATTTTATCCCAGGGCTGGATATTTCTGGGCGGGAGTCCCTGGTCTTTGAGCCTGTCTCATGGCTGGGGGGCTGAAAAGTATCAGGACGCTTTTACGACTCGCGGATTGGAATACTATAAAGTCGGTGAGGGTGTAAGGAGTGGTAAAGACAGCAGGCTCATTCAGTTGTCCTTAAATCCCTCCGTGGGAGAATTTGAATGGTGGCGTATGATCACCGGGTTCTATAAAGAGCTGAGTACCACTGAGGAGTTTGAAGTTCTCTCTCACCTGGGAGTTGACCTGGTGTCTTATTCCTCAACCCTCAACCTTTATGGGACTGCTCAGAATCCATCGCCCACGCTGGTACTTGGAGATGTTCGAAGGCGATGGGCATTGCTACAAGGACTTTTTAACGAAAAGAACGGCATCTGGGCAGCACTACCCTTTCTGCAAAGAGATGAATTTGAGACTGAACCTACCTGGCCCGGCGGTGCCTCCCCTTCATCAGTGGCCATTATTAAAGACAATTTTGATGATGATTACGAAGAATATAAATTTCAAATGTCGCAAGTCATTGAAGAGGGTTATAACGAGGGGATTCTGCGAGCGCTGGACCTGTCGGACCCGGCCTGGAATGATCGTTTTCACCTGGAATGTGAGGGATTGGAATCCAGCGTACAGGATCTCTTGCTTCTTGAGAGTCTCACGGTTGACTCTATGAACAAGCGTTTCTGTAATCGAATTGTGGGGGGGGTATACAGTCTCCTGGATGAAGATTCCAAACTTCTCTTTGAGGAAGTCGATTTGGAGTCTTTCACAAATCTCTCCCATTTAGAGCGGCGCAGCGCCAGAGAGTACGAGACTTTTCAGGAATTTCTGCAAGAACATGTAGATCCGGTCAGCGGATTGCTGGACCTCGGTGGAGTAGTCACTATAAAGGGCTCCGTGAACATCCAGACTCCTATCGTGATTGCCATTGGAAAAGGAGGGAACCTTCTGGTGGAGGGGAATGTGGAGATTGGTGCTCCCATTCAAAATCCAGGTAGGGAGCCATTTACGATTGTTTCCCTCGGCGGTGATCTGAAGGTCAAGGCAAGCAGTCCTGTGCAGGCCTCATTAGTCGCTTTGGAAGGAACCTTGTTTCTTCCATCCCGTTTCCAAATTGAAGGTGCCATAGCCTCCGATACAGTGGTTATAGATGTACCGTCGGGTTCTCTTCCCCTCGCCTCAGAGAGAAATCTAATCTACAACCTATCTTTGGACCCTACCAAAGTAGCCAACCGTAACTCAGCCTACCGAATTATGCAGGATCCAGGTTGGTCATTCACGGTTCAATGAGTCGGGGAGCCGAGTTTGGAAGTGCTGGCTGCGCAGATCTTCCGAGAAGCGGCAGCTGTGAGCGGTTCCCGCGTCGAAGTTAGCTGTGCTAGCTCCTCCTTACGAATCACTCACATCTACCACTTCTCGAAACCTCTGCGCTTAACTCCAGCCCTCCCAAACTCGACTCCCCGCCTCAGCGGGTTGTTTTCGTTTTTTTGGCTTTGCTGCTTTTCTGTTTTTTTGAACCTCTGTGCTTAACTTCATCTCTCCCTGACTCGACTCCCCGCCTCAGCGGGTTGGTTTCTGGTTTGGCTCCATGGGTTATCGGTTAAGGCATAACCTTTGAGAAGCAATAGAAACAATGGAAACATTGGAATCCAGGAATAGGCTAGTCCTCCCGCCATTAAGGGCGGAGCTTTCCCCATTCCATTGCTTCAATTGTTTCCATTGATACCATTGTTTCCTGGCAGTCTCAGGGAGTAGATCTTTGACTTAGTGGATCATATGCCGGTGAGGAATTTAGATGTGATCGCTTAACCGATAACTTATGAGTTTGGTTTTGCTGCTTGGAACTTTCATCTTTACTTTTGCAACTTTGGAAAATGGTTTGCGTAATCGAATAGAGGTGCGGTCTAAATTTTAGTTTTTAGGAGTTTTGGATGTCTTGGATTAAATCTTTGCTTAAACCGGTGGCTTTAGCTTGTTTCATTGGATCTCTGGGTGCTGCTGAAAATGAGCAATCTTCAAAGGCTATAGAGTTGGTACTTGAAGCAATGTATAAGGATGCCGACCCTGAAATCACCACCGCCCATATTCCTATTCGGATGGAGATCTCTCAGATCCGTACCGATTGTTCATTGCTGCAGCGCCTCATCAATGGAGTAAATCTCTGCCCGCCAGGATATGTAGGAAAGATTACCCAAATCGCGACTGAGGATCACTGGAAGGTAACGATTTCAGGTGAGAGAGAGAAATCCCATTTTGGCCGGGACTTTGCCTACAGAGATGTGACAGGCTTTATCCAGTTATCAGAGGACAACCGAGTTCTGGCGCAAAAGAATGTGGTTAAAGGACAGGTACGCGAATTCATAACCGCAGTAGATGGGAGCAGGGAAATACGTAAACTTGCTCTGAAGAACCTGGATCTCAAAGAAGACAACGAGATTGCCGCTGCTCATGCCGTGATTTGGGTTAACTTGAAAAAGGATTATGAGAAGTACCAGGACGCCAATGGCTACAAAATGCTCGATATTGAGTGGCTCAAGGTAGGGTCAAAAGTTGCTGGTGTGGCTGAGCCGGCTTTTGAAACCTCTGAAAATCAGGTTCAGAAGTTTCATCTTCTCTATGAATAAAACATCCTGATTGATGGTCTAAAAATCACCTCTATAGAGGTGATTCTTCTTTCTCAAAGAGCAAAACAGGCAGACCGCGAGCCTGGTTTTCCATCTCTATCTTTAGATCTATTTTCTGTTGTAGATCTTGGTTTCAAGTGCGAAGATTAGCATTTGGATGAACCTCGTCCCTGATTGTTCCCTTGGAGTATCTATGTTGCGCCTGATCTTTGTCCTTCTTTGCTTTGGTAATAATTCTTATGCCGCAGATCCCGATCCTGTCATGGGAAAAAATGGGATGGTCGCGGCGGATTCCCACCTGGCTTCCCTGGCTGGAGTAGAGATTCTAAAGGCGGGAGGAAACGCATTTGATAGTGCCGTAGCCACGGCTTTGGCCCTGGGTGTGGTTCATCCCCATTCCTCAGGTATTGGCGGTGGAGCCTTCGCGCTCTATTTTCACGCGAAGTCAGGTGAGGTGCGTGCCCTGGATTTTCGTGAAGTAGCACCCGAAAAAATACGGATGGATCACTATCGGCCAGGCGGTAAGTTAGACAAGTCCCTATCCAGAAGAGGGGGGCTTGCGGTAGCAGTCCCAGGAGAGTTAAAGGGACTGCGCTATTTACATCAACGCTTTGGTGTTCTTCCCTGGTCGCGAATCCTTCAGCCAGCGATCCAATTGGCTATGAAGGGATTTTCTGTTTCCCACTATTTATCTAAAGTGCTCAGAAAACATCGTACTTCCTTTGAAACATCAAAATACCTGAAGGAAACCTTTTATCCAGGCGGGAAGTTCCTGAAACCGGGAGAAAACTTATCCCAGCCCAAGCTGGGCCGGACTTTAAAACTTGTTGCAAGTAAGGGTACAAAGGCTTTCTATCAAGGTTCGATTGCAAAGGCATTGATACGAACCGTTCAAAATAGCGGGGGTGTTTTATCTTTCGAGGATCTTGAGAGAATTCAGCCTCGATTACTCAAACCTCTGAAGGGAAATTATAGAGGTATGGAAATTTACACCATGCCTTCTCCTTCTTCCGGAGGTTTGGTTTTATTGCAAATGCTCGGGGTCCTGGAACATTTCCCCCTCTCCAGATGGGGCCATAATTCTTCCCAGACTCTCCACGCTATTACTGAAACAATGAAGCATGCTTATGCTAACCGAGCCCGCTATATGGGTGATGATCGGTTTGTGAAGATTCCGGTCCGGGAACTTCTCGACAAGGGGCTCTTTGAGGACCTTGCCCGCGGCATCTCCTCAGAACAGACAAAGAAACGCAATGATTATGGGGTCCATTTTCTTGGGGATGATAGCGGGACCACCCATTTCAGCGTAATGGATCGGGAAGGAAATACAGTCGCCATGACATCCACGATCAATACCTTCTTTGGTTCCCTCCTGGTCGTGGAAGAGTATGGGATCGTACTGAATAACCAGATGGATGATTTTTCACTGGCTCCTGGAGTTGCAAATGCTTATGGACTCATCGGCTCCGAGGCCAACGCTATTGTACCGGGCAAAAAGCCCCTGAGTTCCATGACTCCAACCCTGGTTCTACAAGGGGGTCACCCGTTCCTGGCGTTGGGAGGTTCGGGTGGTCCGCGAATTATTTCCGGAGTCCTGCAAGTGCTGCTGAATGTAATTGACCATGAAATGCAGCTTCAGGCAGCCGTAAATGCCCCGCGAATCCATCACCAATGGGTTCCAGAGAAACTTTATGTAGAACCTGAAATTCCCAGAGATGTGCGCAAGAGCTTGGAGCGTAAGGGACATCAGGTAGAGGATTTAAAGGCTCGAAATGTGATACAGGCCGTGCGGACAGAGAAGGGTTGGTTTCACGGTGCCTCCGATCCGCGCAAAAAAGGGATATCTGCCGGCTATTAGGAACCCGGAATCAGACTCATGTTGTAACGTGCTGCCATGTCCACTGCCTTCTTTGTAAAGGGAATGGTTCGGTAACCATTTTTCAAAAAGAGCTCGGCCTGGTCATCGTAGTGTTCAGATAGAACGTTACCACTATTTCCAGTAGGAAGAATGGCCTTGGACTGATCGATATCATGGAAGGTGATGATGCGGCGGGTTGATGGACCGGAGCGGACTTGAAACCGATCGTCTGAATAGGTTGATCCCACACTATTGATAGATTCTTTCACACCCGGGGCAGGGAAAGGACCAATGTTAAAAATGAGGTTCAGCGGCCAAACTTTGCCCAGGGGATGGTTGTACTCTATGGTGTGAATTTTTCCCCAGGTCCAATCTTTGATTTCAGGTCCTAGTCTTTTTGTAAGACTTTCACAAGTTTTGATGAGAGCGATTTCAACGGCCTTTTCGAAGCTGAGATTTTGTGCCTTTAGAAAGGAAGAATCCCCCCTTTCAAGAACAGAGGTTACAAAATGACGGGCAAGGTGGAGCTTTTTGTAGGAGCTGGAGTTTGTGCCGAGAGCAGGATCTAACAGAACACCCAGAAACTGATGAATCCATTCTTGGAATATGGCCGCACCCACCCTGTTTGTTTCATGGCGCAGGTCCCATTTAGCCAGAAGGTTGATGGTATCCTGCTGCTTCTGCTTGAGTTTTTTTCCGGAAAGAGCCTTGAGAATTTTTGGGACTCCAAGTCTTGCTGTAATTAGCACACTGTCAGTCTGTATAGCCTCCATATCTACCGGAGAGAGCTGTTGGCCGGCAATGATGAGCTCAATGATTCTTGAGGCTCTGTCGCGAGGCATAAAATAACCCCTGATCATATCCGATTCGATTGGTTTGTTATTGGCTGTATAAATGAATCCTTTTTCAGGATTCCAGGCGCGTGGGTTCTTTTCAAATGGATGGAACCCGTTAATTTCATGTTGTCCTCGTGAGCCGTCCAATAGAATTTTTGAGGGGGTAGAGGGGCTGTTTATGGGGAGTTTCCCAGCAGCCCAATAGCCAATGTTTCCCTTTGCATCCACATAGGAAATATTCAATCCCGGTGATGCTATCTTTGAAACTGCAGTCTGAAATTCCTTTGGAGATTTGGAGCTGGATAATCCATAAAAAGCTTCAAAAATTCGGTTTTCCGGATGGTAAAAAAGCCAGTTCAAGGATATCGCTTTGTTTTTTAGTTTCGTAGGCAGGAAATCGGAGACAACCGGACCATGGGGTGTGGAGCGAACCAGAAACTCTTTGGGTTCTTTCCTTCCCTTGATTTTTATCAGCTCCTTCTCGATTTGCATCGGCAGCCAGCGTCCCTTGTATAGACAGGATTTCCCGTCTTCAGAGATGGTCTCCTCATAGAGGTCCATATCGTCATTTTCAAGCATGGTAAGGCCATAGGCATGGTCTTGGTTATGACCAAGGAGGGGGAAGGGAAATCCAGCCAGAAAGAAACCGTGTACTTTATAGCTCTCAGTCTCTAACTGGGCTTCAAACCATATTGAAGGATTAACGAAGCGTATATGCGGATCATTTACCAGCATCGGTGCACCGGTTTTTGAACGGGAGGGTCCTACAATCCAGGAATTACTGCCGTAGAAGTATCCGCTTTCATTCTGTAATTCATTTAGAATATCTGACCATTTCTCAAGTCCAGGCATCGGGGTAGTGTGATGAGAAAGAATGGTGGGTGCGTGGTCAGGGTATCCCTTGACCAGTTCCTTCATCTGACCCGTATTCAATTTGCCGGCCAGATGGGTCATCAAAGAATCAACCTTGAGTCCATGGGCGAAAGTAAGTGCCATGTATCCTGCAATGGGCATTAATTCATCGGGAGTGAAGGGTTCAGGCTTGTATCCGAGTATTTTGAATTCTGGAGGGAGAGGTCCGGTCTCAACATATTGATTGATTCCTCTGCAGTAGGCCTCATAGTAGTCCATCCATTTGCCCTGGAACATTTGGGGCTTGCGCTCACGAAGTTCACGAATGTGTCTCGCGATTCTCAGGGTGCGCATTTTCTGGTCGAGTGGAAGAACTTTCTCACCGAGTACTTCGGCCAATTTGCCGCTGGCAAGTCTTCGCATCGCATCCATCTGAAAGAGACGATCCTGGGCATGGGTGAATCCGAAGGCCTGGTACAGGTCCACCATATTCTTGGCTCTCAGGTAAGGAATACCCCATTGATCCCTGATCACCTCCACCTTCTTACTCAGACCTTTCAAAGCAAAAGTGCCATTGTAATTTGGAGCAAGTGATTTAAAATACATGACCGCCGTAAGAACTAATGCGATGATTAGCAGACTTGCGAAAATAAGAATTTTTTTCATGGTGGCTCCAGGCGGTGGATAGAAGAAGGTCTTTCATAATAGACCTTCCTTGTTCAAAGATCCAAGATCAGAAAAAGTTGAAAGGAATGACAGGGAAAAAACAGCTTTATCATGGGTGATGTGAGAAGTGTAGGAATTCTGGGGGCGGGGATATCGGGTCTGAGTGTTGCTCATCGACTCAAAAAACTTGGTGTTTCTTTCATATTGTTTGAATCAGACTCCGCCGTAGGAGGGAAGATCCAGACCGAAAGCATTGGGCCCAATCTTGTGGAACAAGGTCCCAACTCCCTGATGCTCAAGGATGGTAAGAGCAAAGAACTTCTGCGGGAACTGGGCCTTGAAGCGCGGGTCTGTTTCCCCTCCCAAAAAAGACCTGCTCGCTATATCTGTGATGGAGAGGCACTTCATAAGATATCTCCGTTTACCCTTGCGAGTTTCATTGGTCCAGCAGCCATGTTGAGAATTCTAAGCGGGGGTTTTTCACGGCGAGCGGATTCCCTCGAATCGGTCCACGAATTCTTCAAACGGAAAATGGGAGTGGGGGTGGCAGAGAGATTGGTAGCCCCCTTTGTTTCTGGAATTTATGCTGGTGATTCCCATAGGCTCATTGCCAAAACCTCATTTCCAAAGCTCTTTAAGTGGGATGAGGAATTCAATTCTTTTTGGGGGGCATTACTTACGAGAAAATCCGGAAATCAGGATCACTCAAAACTTCCCTCTGGAATCTGTAGTTTTCCTACCGGACTTCGAGAGCTCCCAGAAGCTTTATATCAGGATGTAGAGGAAAATGTTCGATTGAATGAAAGAGTTCTTAGTCTTAAGAAGACTCAACAGGGATGGTGTATTCGTACCAATACTGGTGAAACCAGGGTTTCACAAGTTGTTTCCTCTCTACCAGCACCGGTTTTAGCAAACATACTGGAGGGTCCAGACTACGGGGAACTACGTGAAAAGTTGAAGGGACTAAGATATCCCTGGATCAGGGTTTTACACCTGGCTTATCCAAAGGAGAATCTTCAAAATATTCCACGAGGATTTGGATTCTTAAATATCCCTGGTAAATCTTTGCCCTTTCTTGGTTGTTTATTCTCATCACAACTTTTTGAAGAGCGCGCGCCACAATCGGCTCCCTATTTCACACTATTCATAGGAGGGGAAACACAGGCTCATTTGAGTACCCTTGAGGTTGAGGACTCACTCGAGGACATACACCAGTCTTTACAGCAGGTTCTGGGCTTTCGATCAGCGCTTCCAGAGGTGTTATCAAGTAAGGATTGGAGCCAGGGAATTCCACAGTATGACGAGCATCATTTTCGGTTTCTGGAGTTTCTACTTGAGAACAGCCCAGAAAAATACGGGCTTTTTCTTTCCTCCAATTATATTGGAGGAATATCTATTCCAGAGTGTATAGAATCCTCCTACGCGACTGCTGATAAGGTCTGTAAGGCTCTTAAAAAATCTACTGTTTGAGGTCGGTATACACCAGGAAAAAACATTTGGCTTGCCCCATCACCTCTGGTATTATGGGTCGCGATCTGAGAGGGGAAACTTTTCCCTTTAAACCGGTCTTAAATGCTCTCAAACCAGCTAATCAATCTCTCCAGCTTTTTTCGCAGCTTTGTATTGCTGATCTTCGTATCGGGAAATTGTTTCGCTAAACCTCAGACAATTCCTTCGAACCCAAAGAAGGAAATTTTGGGGATCGTGGAGAAGTTGGGCACCAAAATGCCAATGGATCTGACCCTCTTGGATGAATCGGGTAAGAGTTTTGCCATTCGTGACTTCATCGACCGACCTACAGTTTTAAATTTCGTCTATTATCGCTGCCCAGGTATTTGCAGTCCGCTTCTTCAAGGAGTGACAGAGGTACTGGATCGTATGGACGCTGTTGCCGGAGTCGATTTCAAAGTCCTGACCATCAGCATTGATCATGATGAAACTGCAGAGATGGCTCGTAAGAAAAAGATGAATTATCTTAAAACGATGAAGCATCAGATTGATCCAACCGCATGGAAATGGACTGTGAGTGACGAAAAGACGATTGAGAAGCTCACAGATGCTTTTGGTTTTGGCTTCAAGCGCGCTGAAGATGGCAATTTCATCCATTCTGCTACTATTATGGCTGTTTCTCCTAGCGGTAAGATTGCTCGCTACCTTTATGGTACCGAATTTCTACCGTTTGATCTTAAAATGGCTCTGACAGAAGCCGCCGCGGAAAAGACCGGGCCAACGGTTGCTAAGCTTCTCAGGTACTGTTTTAGCTATGACCCGGAAGGCCGCAAATATGTCTTTAACATTCTCAATGTTATTGGTGTTTTGATGCTTCTGTGGGTAGTCGCCATGTTTGTATTTTTTGCGTTTTACGGAAAACGACCTGCTGAAAATCGGTTCGAAACTGAGCCGGAGAAATAAAGGAAGGGGAAGAAGTGAGTACCCAAACCCACAAAAGCTTTTATCAGTCTGACATGCTTATCTTCAAGGGCTTATACGATTCTCTGTTTGAGCTCGGGAAGAATAATTGGATTTTCCGTGCTCTCGCCTGGATTTGCTCCTGGATTTTTTCCACCGATCACAAGCGAGTCTGCATGCTTTACCTGGTATTCATGATTATATTTTTTACGGTGGGAGCCGCTTTTGGGGGGATAATCCGATTGGAGTGGATGTGGCCTGGAACCCAATTTATATCCGCGCAGGTTTATAATTCCATTTTCACACTCCACGGCGTGATCATGATCTTTATGTTTGTGATTCCTGGTATTCCGGCCACCCTGGGTAACTTTTTTCTACCCATTTTACTAGGCGCTCCTGATGTTTCCTTTCCTCGGCTGAATCTATTTAGTTGGTATTGCTTTATCATTGGTGCTGGTCTGGCTTTTCTGGCGCTGTTCCTGGGTATTGGGGAAACGGGTGTAAATTTTATGGCACCTGATGGGGGCTGGACTTTCTATGTTCCCTATAGCGTGTCTAATGAGGCCAACATAAGCATGGCTCTCATGGCCGCATTTACCCTTGGCTTCTCTTCAATTTTTACGGGAATCAACTTTGTGGCTACCGTTCACCGGATGCGCTCCCCAAAAATGGGGTGGTTTCAGATGCCTTTGTTTTGCTGGGCCATATATGCTACTGCCTGGATTCAGGTTATCGCTACGCCGGTGGTAGGGATCACACTAGCCATGGTGATTGTAGAACGGGCATTTGGCATAGGGATGTTTGACGCGGCCTTAGGAGGTGATCCGGTACTCTATCAACACATGTTCTGGATCTATTCTCACCCGGCAGTCTATATCATGGTAGTACCTGGAATGGGACTTATTTCAGAGATAATTGCCGTGTTTTCCCAAAGAACCATTTTTGGATATAAGGCTATAGCGATGTCGAGCTTTGGAATCGCAGTGATCGGTTATTTTGTTTGGGCTCATCACATGTTCACCGCGGGCATGACTGATACAGCCGCAATTACTTTTTCCTTTCTTACCTTTCTGGTGGGCGTTCCTACTGCAATCAAGATATTTAACTGGGTCGCGACCTTGTACAAAGGCTCGATCAAGCTCGATCCGCCTATGGTGTGGGCTTTATCCTTTGTATTTCTCTTCAGTATCGGCGGATTTACCGGCCTGCTTCTTGGTGCGATCGCGGCAGACCTTCATGTTCATGACACTCTTTACGTGGTTGGTCATTTCCACTACACCATGTTCGGTGGAGGGGGCGTGGCTTTCTTTGCCGGTATCCATTACTGGTTTCCCAAGATGTTCGGGCGAATGTACAATTTTACCGCCGCGCACATAGGCTGGTTTCTCTTCTTCATTGGGTTCAATGTTCATTACGGCTCCATGATGATCATAGGAATCCAGGGAATGCCTCGTCGTTATCATGATTACCTGCCCCATTTTCAAGACATGCACATGATTGGTTCCATTGCTGCCTTCGTGATGCTTGCGGGAATGGCAGTATTTTCCATAAACCTGATGATTGCCTTGTTCAAGGGCGAGAAAGCCACTGATAATCCCTGGAAGGGTAAGACACTGGAGTGGGAGACAGCCACTCCTCCGATCCTTCTCAATTTTGAGAAGGAACCAGAACTTGCCCATGGTCCCTATGCATATGAAGGAGAGTGGGTAAAATGAGCGAAGAAGCGGGAGTTCACGAGCATAATCGCTTTGAAGTAGGCCTTGAACATGCTGATTATAATGGCGACAAGTTTGGAATGTGGCTCTTTGTCTTTACCGAGCTTATTCTCTTCGGAGGCATGTTTTTTGCCTTTTTTGTCTACTCAAAGACTATGTATGGGGCCGAGTTTCATGAAGCCGGATCTCATCTGAACCTGTTCATGGGTGGCGGAAACACGATTGTTCTCCTCACCAGTTCTCTAACTATGGTGTTCGGGATCACTGCGATTCAATACGGAAAAAAGTATTTATCCATGTTCTGGATCATACTGACCATCCTCTTTGCTCTGACCTTTATGGTTGTGAAGTATTATGAGTGGGGATATAAATTTAAGCACCATGTATTTCCAGCCAAAATTACAATGCTGGAGAAGTCCTTCGGTGTGTCGGACCTGAAGACTCCTTATGACAAGGAATTTAAAGAATCCGGTATGAGTTTGAAGGAATTCAACGCAGTACCGGTAAATGCTGCTGGTGAGGCTGCGCCTGAGGGAATGAGCGCGGATGATGCCCACGATAAGGGCTATACCCATAGTCGCTACACCAGGGGGCAGATCATTTTTTACGGACTCTACTTTGCCATGACCGGGCTGCATGGTTTCCACGTTCTGTTGGGAGTAGTTGTCTTATTATGGGTTCTTTCGCTTACCTATCGTAACAAGATTGTGTCCAACGATTTCATCATTATGGAAAACGTGGGACTATACTGGCACGTGGTAGACCTGATCTGGATTTATCTCTTTCCGGTCTTTTACCTCGTTTCCTGAGAGGAAATATTATGAGTCACGGACATGACGACGAAGTTCACATCGTAAGTTATGCGTCACACACCCTGGTGTGGTTAGGCCTCCTGATGCTTTCAGGACTGACTGTGGCCGCAGCCGGAATTAACCTGGGCGATCTTAATCTGCTTGTAGCGATGGTTATTGCCACTATTAAAGGCAGTCTTGTAGTAGCGTATTTCATGCATGTGAAATATGAGAAACCGGGTCTTCAATCCATTATTCTAATCGTTATTGTCTTCATGTTTGTGGTCTTTTGCGAGGCCTTCGTGGACTTTGGAACTCGATAAAGGCGGGACAGCATGTTTGCCGGACTATCAAACGTATCCAACAGTACAGATTTTGCTCTTGTCTTTATCCTTGGCATAAGTGCAGTGGTTTTGGCTGGTCTTACAGCCTTCATGGTTTATTGCTGTATTCGCTATAGCCGTACCCGAAATCCCGTACCAACCAACATTGAGGGAAGCGTAGTTTTAGAGACTACCTGGACAGTGATTCCCACAATCATATTTATGTTCATGTTCTGGGTTGGTCTTGGTTATAACCACCTCTCAGACGTTCCCGCTGATGCCATGACTATCAGGGTGACGGGTTGGCAATGGTCCTGGGCTTTTGAGTATGACAATGGCAAAACGAATGACACCATGGCCATGTCGGACTTCATTGAGGATAAGGAAGAAAAAGTAAAGGATAAGGAAGTCCCTCTCCTTCGCATTCCCCTGGGTAAAGCGGTTCTGCTAGATATGGGATCAACCGATGTTCTACACTCTTTCTATATCCCCGCACTAAGAGTGAAATACGATGTCCTCCCCGGTGGGAGACGGACTCAGCTCTGGTTCATTGCAAACAAGGTTGGAGTCTACCAGGCATTTTGTACCGAATATTGTGGAATAGCTCACTCTAAGATGTATGCCCTGGTCGAGGTCATGACTCCTGAGGATTTCGCTGCCTGGTACGGGGAAGCTCCTACGATTGTATCCCCTGAAGAGATGGTAGCTGTTGGTAAAAAGGTATTCGATACCAACTGTCTGGTTTGCCACAATATCGATGCTACCAGAAAAGTAGGTCCGGGCTTAAAAGGGAAGTACGGAGCCACCACCAAACTGGCTTCCGGAAAGAAGGTTAAGGCGGATGAGGATTACCTTAGAAAATCAATCACGGATCCCATGGCTGATATCGTAGAAGGTTATCCGCCGGCAATGGCGAAGATTCCTCTTCCCGATGCCCAGGTAGATGGGCTTCTTGCATACATAAAGTCTCTCAAGTAGGTCTGATGAATCAAGCTTCTGGAGATATCAGCATGGTCCGAGCCCTATCCGGGATGCTCAAACTACGTATCACAGCGGCAGTCTCCCTGACCTGTGTTGTGGGATACATTCTTGCTTGCGGTTCACTGGGGTGGGACCTTCTGGTTCCAACTATCGGACTGTTTCTCATGGCCTGTGCTTCTTCAGCCCTAAACCACTGGCAGGAGAGCCAGCTTGATGAAAAAATGGAACGTACCAAGAGCCGTCCGATTTCTTCAGGTCTGCTTACTGAGTCCCAGGTCCTTGGTCTCTCATTTTGTTTGACCTTCTTGGCTTGTATCATTCTATGGCTATCTCACCTCCCGGCACTCTGGCTATGTCTCTTTGCTATGTTCTGGTATAACGCAATCTATACTCCGATTAAGCGAAAGTCTGCCTTCGCTGTGATTCCGGGTGCCTTGATCGGCTGTTTACCTCCCCTGGTGGGTTGGAGCGTGGGTGGCGGAGAGATCGCTGATTTTAGAATTCTCTCAGTCTGTTTTTTTATCTTTCTCTGGCAGGTACCCCATTTTTGGCTGCTAACCCTGCGCTACCAGAAGGAGTATGCGGTCGCTGGTTATCCCCAGGTAACAGAGATTCTCAGAGATGACCAGATTTCCAGGGTAATTTTTTCCTGGATTTCGGCTACCGTTGGCGCGGCTTTGCTTATCCCGCTATTTCGTGGGATCAATTTCTCCCCAACCCTGGCTGTCCTGGTTCTGGCAGGTATGCTGGTCTTGCTTCTCGAAAGGCATTTGCTGAGATTTAGCGAAGTTGATGTGGATCTAAAACGATCCTTCATGGTTCTCAATGTGTACGCACTCTCTATTGTTCTTGTGGTATCTCTGGACGAACTCTTGTATTTGAGCTAGAAAGGCTGTTGTCATGGAATCCATTTTATCTACAGTGATTGTTCAACCAAATGCGGACATGCTTCTGATCTTGAAGATCTGCTTCGTAGTCAGTCTGTTTCTATATATACCCTTTTTATGCCTGTCTATCGGTAGCCTTGTCCTTTCTCTTTGGTATGGTCGTTGCGGAGCCAAGGAAGTTCCGGGAAGTCACGAGTTCGCCAGAGAGATGCTCTTCAAGGTTTTACCGGAACGGCACTATGGATTTGTCTATGGAGTTATGCCGGTTTTAACCATCTTAGTTGTTTATGCCCAATCACTTTATGAGGCCAAAATCCATGTAGTCGGATTTTTTCTGGCTTCCGTATTCTTTGCCATCCTGGGATTCCATTTTCTCTATAAGTACAGGTGGTCCTTGCGCTTTCGCTACTTTCTTTCTTCTGTTCAGGGAGGCTTACCCGAGTCCAGACCGGAGATTAAAGACCTTCACGGAGGTTATGAGGGAACCAACGGCTATGTCCGAGTTGTAAGCGGAGGTCTGGCTCTGTTCTTTCTACTCCTTTCCATGTATCAGCTAACAGGAGCAATGAACACCGTGCTTTACCCTAAATATTGGGATAGCACTGTTTCTTCTTTTTACTTTCTTGGTAATGTTGGTTTCTGGATCAAGTATTCCCTGATGCTGTGTTGTTGTTTCGCGGTTAGCGGAGCAGGGATTCTTTACTTTCTTCTTAAAGGCAATGACGATCTATCCGAAGATGCTTATTGTTTGGCGAAGAGTTGCGGCTCTCTTATAGGCCTTTATGCAACGCTTTGTATTCCTGTTTTTGGTCTTTTATATGTCTGCTCTCTTCCACTGTCAGCTTATTCTATGGGTGTGACCTGCTGTGCTCTCACCTCTTTGTTTTTTCTATTTTTAACCTGCGCCCGTCTTTCCAGTATGGCCCAAAGCACCGATCGACGCAGTGGATCGTCCATGGCTTTCTTTCTCCTGGTTATTGCGCTGGGTCTTGTTTCGGTGGGAGATAATGTCGCACGGGAAAACGCCACCTCCGAACACACACAGAAAATTTTAACCCAGGGACCATCTAGCGGCGGTGGGGAACATCATTAATCACTTTTAGGGGATCGAAATGAGCAAAAATAAAGGTAACTGTTGTGTTCCCGGGCTAGGGAGTACTTTTCTGTATTTTGTCTTAGTAGCAGCCGCTTATGGTGTGATCGTCTATCAAAACAATCGAGCGTTAAGCTCAATTCCTCTTCCAGCGGCACCAGAACGTGCTGATCTGGAGGTAATTCGTGGGAATAAGACTCCCCCGGTAGATCTTGATCAGGCCTTTATGTCTAATCCCAAAGTTGTCGCCAGGGGAAAGGAACTTTATGAAGGCGGAACCTGTGGTGGTTGCCATGGGGCGGAAGGTAAGGGTGACGGGGCCGCGGGTCAGTTTCTCAATCCTAAGCCGAGAAGCTTTCATTCCCTGGAAGGATGGACCAACGGCACTCGAATCGCTGACATTTTTATAACTCTTACTGATGGCATTGTCACAAGAGGAATGCCGGCCGTAGATACCATACCTGTTGAGGATAGATTTGCCCTGGTACATTATGTTCGCTCACTAGCTTCTGGTTATCCATCACCTGGTGAAAATGAAAAAAAGGCTCTAGATAAGAAGTACCTTCTTTCCCAGGGACAGGCAGAACCCCACCAGGTTCCGGTTAAACGGGCCATAGAGGTTATGGTTGTAGAGGCTGCTGAGCAAATAAAAGCAGTGAAGAAAGCCGTGGGAGTTATTGAGAGCGATTACACCAAAAACCATCCTAGCGCTCGCTTGTTTCATAATTCAGTGATGGACCTTTCCGCGGCGGTGTCGACTCTTAAAAACAACAAAGGCTGGAGAAAGAACGCCAATGCATTGCGTTCTTTCTGGATGGCAAATACTGGTGTTCAGGGACTATCTACGAGGAACACAACCCTACGTGAGCAGGACTGGAGAGAACTTCATTCCTACATGATGGACATTTTTTAAGGTTTATTTGCTGAAATTGCATAAAGAATATTCCAGGTGGGGACGATCTAAGAATTAACCTCACTCTAAGCTTGCTTGACTAGAAGAATCCTCTCCTTAGCGGAGAGGATTCTTTTCATTTATATTGGCAAGGAAGTCGAACTCGGGTTTGCCTGTGGGCTCCAGCTTCCAATAACCTTCGTTTGACGCCAGTTTCCTCGTCGCAGGTGACGATGCCACCTACTCCTCTCAAACTAACGACAAACTCGATTCTTGAAACCCTGATTCCCACAGGCAAACCCGAATTCGACTTCCTTGCCAAGGCGGATGTTTTGAATTAAGTGTTTTTGGGTACAGTCCACGGTGTCCACCGTGTATCTGCCCACCTTTCTCTCTTTCCATCTTTTTGGTTCTATAGCTCAGTTCATCGTGTATCTTAGACCTTAGAATCATCATCTTAAAATTGGGTGAAATATGAAGATTACTTATTATGCTGCTACGAGTTCGGATGGTTTTATTGCCAGAGAAGATGGTGACGTCTCCTGGCTTGATGAAATTGACGTTGACCCTGATGGTTTTGGATATGAAGAGTTTTTTGCGTGTATTGATGGACTTGTTATGGGACGGGACACCTATGACTTTGTCTTTGATTACGGGTCATGGCCCTATGAAGATAAGCTGACCTGGGTCTGTACAAGTACAGAGCTTGAAATCTTGAAGGGTGCGAACCTTAAAGTAGTCAGTACAGTGGAAGATGTAATCAAAGAAGCGAAGTTATTCGGTTACACGCATCTTTGGATGGTAGGCGGCGGACAACTTGCATCGTCCTTCTTAGAAAAGGGACTGTTGACTCATTTGAGTATTACCCAGATGCCAATTGAACTCAAGACCGGAATACCTCTCTTTGCAAATCACAATTTGGAGAGCTTAGCGGGTAGAAAAACTGAATCATCGAAAAAAAATGGTGTTAAACAAATTGATCTTGTTTTAGAGAACAACCCTTTGGCTGTTTGATCCTGATGGACCCACTTACTTTGCTCTATGCGGGTCGTAGTGACCAACTTCGTGTTGAGACATTCTTAAAAAGAAAGTGATAGATCCAAAACAGTGTCACCATGACCTGGGCCAGTAAGACTTGCTGGTAGGAGATATAAGCAGTGCAGTCAAAGAGCATCCCGTCACCGGGGAATAGTCCATAGCCAACCAGGGCTGGTATTCTAAACCAGTAATAGATGGACAGGGCACAAAGAGCAAAGAGGTTTCGAAGCTTCATCTTGGAGATATTTAAAACCTTATTTGAGTAAGTGTAGATTCCAACGGAGGCAATCAATCCCAAGAAGGGAATTCCATAGGCTCTGAGTACTTCGCTAAATCCGATACTCAAATGGAAGTCCGGAACTAAAAACCATCCCAAAACAAATCCTGGAAATCCGGCAACCAAAATGAACTCTGACCAGGTCTCCAGCTTTCCTCCTACCTTCTTGGAGAGCTCAACAATATTGTCTGAGTCGTTACACTTCTTGACACAAAAAGTACATGCATTGCAATGAGCGTTTTCTACCTCAAGAAGTGGATTATGACCGTAGTATTTCTCCACTTGCTGAACAGGACAAAGGCCGTTGCACCATCCACTCTTACCCAGGCTGAGACTGCCTCCTAAATAGGCCATCAATGCAAACCCTAGTAAAACAAAGGCTGTTACGACAGCGTCATGATTCAAACTGAGATGCCGCAGGGGAATGAAAAAGAGCAATAAACAAAGTGATGCCATTTGGATGTAAGCTTGTACTCTGGATCCAAATCGGACACGGGTCGCAAATCCCAACAACTTTGGCAGTTGGGCCTGTACAGAGAGCGGACAGATGTTTCGCCACACACCAGGTATCAGTACAAAAATTGCCGGTGCAAGTGGAATTAACAAATCCCAAAACAAGTGCAGGCCCAATTCCCCTTTGACCAGGAGTACAAGGATTAACAAAACAGAACAAAGGTACGTAGCTATCTGGACCAATTGCCAATTTCTTACTTTTCGCATCATTTTCACCCCATTTATTTAGCCTGTACTGAGGATTTGAAGGTTGTGGTTTTTGGAAGATCTCAGCGATTTTGATTCCTGGCAGTCGTCATTGGTTACAATTTATTTTCCATGACTTCAGGATTCCTTCTTTTACCTTCGGAAGAGGACTGAAAAGCCGAAGGACCAGGTTTTTCCTCTTAGGTCACAGTGAACAAAGGGTCTTCTAAATTTGGGTGCTAGCTTGTGTGTGTGAAGAGGATCAATTTCTCTTGCAAGCTAAACGATTTTCGTATCCTTGCTGCCCACTGTATACTCAATCTTGTATTTGCCAGCCATAAGGACAAGCAAAGATATAGCCCTGTGAACACAGTTTCAGGAGACCTTGCCCAATATGCAATCTCAGAGAGAAAAAGACTGGAATCAACGATATTTGGATTCAGATACACCATGGGAAGATCTCGAACCATATTTGGATCTGGACAAGATTTTATCTAAGTACGGTAAGAGAAATTCCAGTGTCTTAGAAATCGGGTGTGGTCTGGGAAAAAACGCGTATTATCTCGCAAGTCTAGGATACCGGGTAACAGCGATCGATATATCTGAGCAAGCCGTAGAATTGGCCTCAAACAGATTTAGACACAGTAATCTTAAGTTCCATTGTTTTGATTTTATCCAAAGTGATTTGGGTAGGAAATTTGATGTAGCTTTTGATAAAGGTTGTCTCCATTCCTTTACTCACCAGGAGTCCTACAATCACTTCGCCAAATCCGTTGCTGAAAATCTCGTAGAGGAGGGGATTTGGATAAATATCTCAGGCAATGCTGATCATCCAGATGATTTAGCGAAGAGAATGGCTGACTCTTATCCAAGATTGTCGTTATCGAATTTAGCCATGGCTGTAGAGCCCTTC
This sequence comes from uncultured bacterium, assembly GCA_964539825.1. Classification (GTDB taxonomy): domain Bacteria; phylum Muiribacteriota; class UBA6191; order UBA6191; family UBA6191; genus CAZIKF01. Next base: position 911 of record CAZIKF010000043.1, on the reverse strand, counting down.
TTTGAAGTTCAAGAGATCAGGAACACTCATTATGGAAAAGAGGTAAGCTTCTTGGCCTGGTTGGGTGTTTTCAAAAAGCGTCAGTACTTTTATACCGAAAAGCAAATGGTATGCCCGTTGTAGGTTCATGACCAAAATAAGCTCATCGCAGATGAGTAAAGGAATCTACAGATTCCTGGTTTGGCCGGGAATCCGGGCAAACCAAATGTGTTTGGGGCATATAACTGCGATGAACAGTAAGTGAAGTCCCCTTGGTGTAGCTAGAAGATGGCTAGCAACCAAATTGGAATGTCCCCATAATTCCAATTTATAATGGGCTAATCGGAGGTGTGATGGAACCGATCATTACAGGTAAGAAATACGATAAAATCGCAAATATCTGGCACCGTGATCTTGATGAGTCGGAGTATGGCTTAAAGCAAATAAAAAGGGCAATTGAGTTCTGTCCTGCTGAGGGTAAAAAGGCATTAGATGTAGGCTGCGGTTGTGGCGGAAGAGTCATCAGGCTACTGGAGGGCTCAGGATTCTCTGTTTGTGGTTTTGACGTTTCAGAAAAGATGGTTGAGATAGCAAGGACAAACCATCCTCTTTGCGATTTCAAGGTAGCTGATGCTACAACATTGGAAATTGAGGAGAATTACGACTTGATCATAGCCTGGGACAGTATTTTTCATCTGCCACTTGATCAACATTTTCCAGTGATTCAAAAGCTAAGTTCCAAACTCAATACTAATGGTGTTCTTCTATATACCTTTGGTGATGCCCAGGGCGAGCACACAGATACATGGCACAATGATGAGTTCTATTACAGCTCTATGGGTATTAACCGAAACCTGATGTTGCTAATGGAGTGCGGATTGAAGATTGTACACCTCGTGTTAGATCAGCTGCCTAACAATCATGTGACTGTT
>CAZIKF010000042.1:29976-35862 GCA_964539825.1 uncultured bacterium | reverse complement strand
GATTTCTATCCAAAAAAGACACTAATATTACGGTAATTGCCAAATTCAAGGCCCAGGGCCCCATGAATAAAAGGCTGGCTGGTAAGAGTCCTTCAGAAATCCTAAAGCAAAAGAGGATTATCGCCTCCATTTCGCAGCAGTCTCTTAGTAATCAGATCCATACGCTTCGCCAAAAGACTTCTGATATCCAAAAGATGGAATCGCTCTGGATCAACAACTCCATGATCATTACCGCCAAGACGAGCTTTATTCGCTCCCTGGCTGATCGTGATGATCTTGAAAGACTGGATCTTGATGCAAAACTGCGTCTGTTTGAGCCCATTGAAGGCACCTCGGAAAAGGTCATGGATACTCAGGATTCCACTTATGGACTTAAGAAGATTCAGGCCATGAGAGTTTGGGATGAACTTGGTATCAATGGGGAAGGTGTTGTTGTAGGTATTCTTGATTCCGGGATTGACTCCGATCATGAATCACTTAGCGGCCGAGTTCTTAAAACTAAAGATTTTGTTTCCAGTTATGAAGATAATGTCCCCAATGACGGACATGGCCATGGAACCCATTGTTCAGGCACCATCGGCGGAACCAATGCCGGCGGAAAACACATTGGCGTAGCTCCCGGGGTGAACTTCATCATGGCTAAAATCTTCGGTGATACCGGCTCCACCACCACAGCTGCTATTATGAATGGGATGCAGTGGATTACTGACCCTGACAACGATCCTGAAACCAATGACTTCCCTCGTGTAGTTTCCAATTCCTGGGGTGGACCACTACGTGATAAGTGGCAGGGTATTATCAATACCTGGAGATCCATAGGCATCATTCCCGTTTTCGCAGCGGGTAATTCAGGACCCCGACCCGGTACTATTGGAGCGCCGGGCGCTTATAAAGAAGTTATTTCCATAGGAGCCACGGATTCCCAGGATGATATAGCCCGATTTTCAAGCCGGGGACCGGTAAATTACAAAGGTGAAATCTACATCAAGCCTGATATCTCCGCTCCAGGTGTAGATGTTTACTCCGCCAAGCCCGGAGGCGGTTATCAAAATATGAGCGGAACGTCTATGGCTACTCCCCACGTTGCCGGTGTGGTAGCCCTTATGCTCCAGGCTAACCCCGACATTGAGGTAGAACGTGTAAGGGAGATCCTACAAGATACTTCTTTAGACCTCGGTAAACCTGGCAGGGATCCATTTTTCGGCTCTGGAAGAATTAATGCTTTTGATGCTGTGAGCCTGGTGATCACCGGCGGACATGCGGCCGTAAACGTAAGTTCCGGAGATCAAATCGCTACCATCAAGATAAGCCCTGTAAATAAAACCTATACCACCAACCAGGATGGGGAAGCCCGTATCTTTCTCCCGGCGGGCAATTACCAATTTACGGTACAGGCATTTGGCTATTTTGCCCAAACGGTTGATGTGGAAATTGTAACCCAGGAGATGGTTGATGTAGATATCGAACTAGAACAAGCTCCTACCTTCAAACTCACTTTTGAGACAAAGAACTCCGATGGGGTGCGCCAGAATTCCAATATTTCCTTTTTAGAGGTTCCGGTTCAGGGAGGAAGCACTCAAGGAGACCTGTTAGAGATTGATGCTCCCGGTGGTGACTATGTGATTCAAGTGAAGACCGTAGGGTTTGAAACGGAAACGATCAACCTGAGTGTCCGTGCGAATACTCACCTGCAAATTGCGCTTATAAATGTTCCTGAATACCTCATCGTTAATCGGTCGAGCGCAGAGGATGCTATCGATCACTTCTATACCGCCGCTCTTGATGGGTTGGGTAAAGATTACAAACTAACCAAACAGATCATTCCTGACATAATTGCCGGTTATAAGAAGGTTATCTTCTATACAGGACGCAACGCCAATACCACACGAATCGCCACCCCGGAAGAACAGGAAATTCTGGTTCAATATGTCAAGAACGGGGGACGCCTGATCATGACCGGTCAAGACCTGGGATGGGCTCTGAAAACGGGTACTCTTTATAGGAAGGTCATTGGAGCTACCTATATCGCTGACAAATCCCCGGTCAAGACTGTGACCAACCAAACCGCTACTTTTGAGCTTGATGGAGGAGATTCCGCCAACAACCAGAAATGGCCCGATGTGGTCGCTGTGAATGAAGAGCTTGATGACGTGGAGGTTCTGTATACCTATGAAGGTCGCGGACCCGCTATTACGGCGCATTCATATGGAGCCGGAAAGGCTGCCTATATTGCGTTCGGATTCGAAGGAATCAATGGAGTAGCTCATCGAAACACCTTGATAGCTGAGCTGGATGAAGTGATTAATCCTACTGCCTCTGAGTCTCTCAATAGAATGGAATGGGCATTTCATCAAGATTCCCACGCTTATCAAGCCCTGCTGAAAAACTTCAAAGTAACGGAACAAAACAAAAAAGAAGTCCAAGCCTATCTCGAAGAAAAGGAAAACAAAGCTCCCTTTCGTACCATAATGCAATCAATGATGGATAAGTAGGGAAAGGAAGTAGAGGAATCAATAGAAACAATGGAATCAATGGAATCAATGGAATTAGGTTTGATCCCGCCATTTGGGCGGGGCCTGGATTCCGCGATCAAGTCGCGGAATGACAACGGTTGAGATATATCTCAACCCTACAATCAACTATCCTGAGGGAACCTAAGGATCAATGGTAACTCCATTCTCTCTTCTCTCTCTTACCTCCTCTCTTCTAAGATCGAAATTTTTCGATCTCTTTCCCTTGACACTCTTCCTTTGGCCCTTAGAATGACGTTTCATTCTTACTTAGTACCTTTGAAACAAGGAGATCCCATGCGACGACTCATCTATAGCCTGTTTGCATTAATAACCTGGAACCTTCAGGCAACCCCCTGGATGGACCCGCAACTTGGTAAAGCCGGTGTCCAAGGCTCAGAAAGCACCGCCACGGTAATCGTACAGTTTAAATCTACTGAAAGCATCCAGTCCGCTGGATTGAGCCGAGCGCAGATACAGCGAGAAAAAATGCGAATCGCTGACGAAAGCCAAAGAGAGTTTGTAAAGGAGTTAAGCTCCTTTTCTCCAGCCATCGCACAGGAGAGATTTTCTCTGTGGGTCAATAATTCCATGATCCTTGAGGCTGATCAAGCTCTGATTGAGTTTCTCTCCAAGCGTGAAGATGTGGAAAGAGTGGTTCTTGATGAGGAAATTCTCCTCGAGGAACCAATCAACGTCCAAGAGGTTACAAAGTCGAATAGTTCTTTACTCACCTACGGCCTTGAAAAGGTTAGAGCAAAGGAAGTATGGGAAGAGTTTGGAATCACTGGCAGTGGAGTCAGGGTGGGAATTCTCGACACTGGTTTTGCAGAGCATCCCGATTTAACTGGACGAGTGGACCATGTTCGCGACTTCGCCGGTTCAAAGCCCGATGGCCAACCCAATGACGGCCATGGACACGGAACCCACTGTATGGGAACCATAGGTGGTAAGAACACTTCAGGAAAAGCCATTGGTGTAGCCCCTGATGTCCGCTATGTCGTGGCCAAGATCTTCTCGGATTCCGGAAGAACCACCGATGCGAAAATCATGAAGGCAATGCAGTGGATCACTGATCCTGATGGTAACCCCGAAACCGAAGACCAGCCAAGGGTTGTATCCAATTCATGGGGTGGCCCCAAGAAGGGTTATGAAGCCTCCAAACCCCGCTGGGATGTTGTTAGTACCTGGCGAGAATTAGGTATGGTCCCCGTATTTGCCGCTGGTAACTCTGGTTCTGGCAAAAGTACGGTTGGATCTCCCGGCGCTTTCCCACACTCTTTCACCATCGGCGCAACCGATAATGGCGACAAAATCGCTAGATTCTCCTCCCGAGGTCCTGTGACCTGGAAGGGAGAGAGCCATATCAAGCCTAATGTTTCAGCCCCTGGTGTAGATGTTTATTCGGCGAGTCACAAGGATGGCGGATACCGAAAGATGAGTGGGACCTCCATGGCTACTCCCCATGTGGCGGGAGTGATAGCGCTTCTACTACAGGCCAATCCTGACGCAAGTGTTGAGGATATAGAAAGGGTATTGCAGGAGACCGCCGTAGACCTGGGTTCAGAAGGTCTGGATAATGACTATGGACATGGTCGGGTGGACGCATACGAGGCCGTTAAGAAATTTGCGAAAATCGGTACTCTCGAACTCACCATCAAGAGTGATTATCCAGCAACTATCAGTATTGAATCCCTGGGATTACAAGCCACTGATTCAGAAGAAGCTCCCACGATTCTCTCCTTGCTAGAAGGAACCTATGATGTAACCATCAGTGCCTTTGGCCATCTTTCTCGTACGGTTGAAGTTACCATTACGGCACGAGAAACTACCTCGCTGGCCATAGATTTAGAGCCTTTGGCCCGCCATACTCTTACTGTAGGTGTAAAGAATACGGATGGTGAGCCTCTTGAAGCTACAGTAGCTTTTCCTGGAACCCCAATTCTTGCTTCCCAGGCAACGAGTGGTATTTTTGTAAGCAATCTGCCTAAGGGTTCTTACACCGCCATCATCAGCCTGAAGGGATACCGTTCGGAGCGACGGTCCTTTGAACTTGAGGCCAACCACCCCCTGAATGTGGTCATGGAACAAGCTCCTTCAACTCTATTGGTACAGGGGGATCAGAACTCATCATTTCAGGATTACTACGAACAAGTCCTGGTAAGACAATTCATGGAATTTGATGTATTGGGTCGCACCGGGCAAATGAGCATTTATGATCTCATTGCTTACGACAGGGTGATTTGGTACACAGGAAACCTTACCCAGGGAGTTCTCAGCGAAGATGAGCAGACAGCGCTTGCGGAATATGTTGAGAAGGGTGGGAGCTTGATTCTATCCGGTAAAGGGATTGGTAATGATTTAGGAAAGACCTCCTTCTATGGTTCTGTTCTTGGTGCTTCCTTCAAGGGAGATCGAAAATGGTGGAAGACCGTTACTGGTTCCGGAATGAAATTCTCACTCAATGATGATGGAAGCGCAGAAAATCAAGATACTCCGGATGCTCTTGATGCTACGGATTCGAATGCTACAATTCTTTTCAGCTACAGGTTTGGCAGTGACGCTGGACTCGCCCGATCTCACGGGGCTGGTAAGGTTGTTTATCTTGGGTTCGGACTGGAGGGAATCGGAGTGCTTGAGACACGAAGCGCGGTTTTCAAGAAACTCGTGGAATCCTCTAAGCCTACACTGAGAGCTAAGCTTACTCGGCTCGGGGCCGCTTTTGAATTGGATCGTGGATTGCACAAAGTTCTGTCAAGCCGCTTTAAGGTCAACCGCAAGGATTTAGCAGCCTTCCAGGAATTCCTCAAGACTACTGATTCCAAAGTTCCCTATCAAACCCAGATTTTTCAGGCTCAAAACCTGTATCGATAAGATTGATTTCTTAAAAAAAAGTCTGCCTTCTGTGAATTGAGGGCAGATTTTTTTTGTTTTCAGTACAATGTCCCCCCTATGGAATCTCCTGAAGACAAACCTGAGGTCACCAAAATCGTAATTTTTTTAGCCCTGGTCTTCTTTGTGGGAATTCCAATGGGAAACTATTTTTCAGAAATGATTCGCGGCTCGAAGGAGCGGCTGATCGCAGAACAGGGCATTCTTCAGATTCCTCGAGCCCTTGAGAGATATCGCCTGAGGACCGGTAGTTATCCCCAAAGCATACAAGATCTTATTCCCGAAGAAATCCGGGGAATCGTGGGGCTTGATTTCAAACCCAGAAAATTCAAGCGGTTCTCCAAGCCAAGACTTGTTAACTCCGACACCGACAGCTCTACTGCCCCCCGGGTGGAATTTGACGTAATTTCAGAAGAAGGCAGCGCATGTACCATCCATTTTGACCCAGAAAGCAAAAAATGGGGAAGTGATGGAACTCAACCAG
>CAZIKF010000042.1:0-29876 GCA_964539825.1 uncultured bacterium | reverse complement strand
GAGCTGCTTAGCACATCGCGCAGAGCTGTGCGCAAGCCTTCCTCAATGACCGGGTGATAAAACACCATGTCCAGCATCTGCTCAATGGTAAGTCTCTGCTGATGTGCCCAGGCCAGGAGATGGCCAAGGTGCTCAGCACGGGGGCCAAAAATCTCCGCTCCCAGGAAGCGGTGGGTCTGCTTGTCTGCATACACATGCATCAAGCCCCGGTTGACTCGCATTACTCTGCTTCGACCCTGGTTTTCAAAAGAGACCTTGCCGGTGAGAAAGGGCCGATCTATCTCTTGAAGTTGTTGAAAGGAGCTTCCCACGACGACCATCTGAGGATCCGTAAATGCCACCGTTAATTCAGAGCGACGATTCCCTTCAAGAACCTGCGGAAAGCGGCCGGCGTTCTCTCCGGCGATTTTACCTTCATCTGCGGCTTCGTGTAGGAGAGGAAGGGTGTGATTCACATCTCCGGCGATGAAGACAGGGGAATTCCCGCATTGCAAAGTTCTGGGATGAAAGACTGGGATTCCTTTCTCATCCAATACCACTCCGCTATTTTCCAGGCTGAGTGAATGAAGATTGGGGCTTCTGCCGGTTGCACAGAGAACATACTCGAATTCTTCGATTCTTTCCTTTTCCTCATCATCTTCAAAATGGATTTTTACCCCTTCACCTTCGCGCTTCATTCCATGAACTTTAGGTGTGTAGGTGAAATCCAGCTCAGCGCCGAAAGTTTTACGGCAATAGGGAACTATTTCCGGGTCCGTGAACACTCCGACTCTTCCGCCACGGCCAAATAATGTGACTCGTACACCCAGGCGATGAAGCGCTTGACCGATCTCCAAACCAATAATGCCAGGTCCAAAAACAGCCACCGATTTTGGCAAAGTTTCCCATTCAAACACGTGATCATTGATAATTAGACGGTCACCCAATTCCTCAAAAGGCTTGGGGATCGCAGGTGATGACCCGGTAGCCAGGACGATGGCACGGGCTTCCAGGCGCAGGTCCTCATCAACCTGGAGAATTCCTGGTGCAAGAAACCGCGCGCAACCCTGGATTCTTGAGGCTTCTGGAAATTCTTCTACGGATTCAACCACGAATCCAACAAACCGATCGCGCTCGCTTCGGACCCGATCCATCACTTTGCGTCCGTCAATATGAATGGAGTCCGTAAAGACTCCAAATCCACTGCTGTCTTTGATGTGATGTGCAGCCTCCGCCGCGGCGATGAGCAGCTTACTAGGCATACAGCCTACCCTGGCACAAGTTGTGCCGTAGGGCCCGCTTTCAATGGTGACTACTTTATCGGTAAACTTTCGCGCTGAGCGAAACGCAGACATTCCTGCCGTTCCACAGCCTATTACGGCAACATCTACAAAGCGAGTCTTCACGAAAGGTTCTGGTAATGTCTACTGTAGTTCTGGGTAGGAATGATCATTCTCAGGCGCATCCGCGTAGTTGCTATCCACATCTACGAGGGTCTTATAAAGCTCAAAGCGCTCAGCCTGCTCAACCTCTTTGGTCTCGTGGTTAAAATACACCAGTCTTAAGGGGCGATTCGCCACATCGGAGTCATCCGGCCCAGCCAGGATGGCGACATCATCAGGACTGATTGTCCAGCGGCCAGCCTTATAGGCTATTCGAAAATTGATCCCTCGAAAAGTTTGGTAGGGCAGCTCAGAACAGACCACGATAGCCTCGGTATTCACATCAAAATTGAAATCGTATTTAGTACCTGAATAACTCATTGCCTTTAACAACACATCCCCAAGGTGCTTTTTGGGATAAGACTGGGGCCGTAAAACCGCCAAATCAGTAATAGCCCAGTGTGAAATATCTTCTAATCGGGTACCTGGCCGAATGGCTTCCATTGTAGTAGCTCCAGCCTCCAGTTCAGGAATCAGAGCCTTAACCTTGGGATGATCCAGAAGTGCGGAACCGTCAGAGAGTAGAATCCCTTTAAGCTGTTCGGGCCTGCCTATATAGACTGCAACGTGACCAAAGTGACCCGGAATGAATTTGTCCGTGATGGCCCCCGTGGTCTTCTCCACTATTACATCTCCAGGCTGTAGAACCTCTGCCTTGACCCGCTGTAGTTCCTCCACGGGAATTGACTTGATCAGCTTCTGGACATTTATACTGCCGGCGAGGTTTCCAAAAACTTTGGAAAGATAATATTCGGTCCAGTTCAGTCTCTTATGTTGACGAATATCAAACTTGGTGAAGTATTTCTTGAAATGTCCCTTAATTCTTCCCCAGAAGGTGGCAGAGTCCCTTATGTCTTGCGCGAGATGAGTCTCCAGCCTTTGACGAAGAGCCTGAAGATACAAAAAACCCTCGCCTTGCAAGGTGTCCAGTTTCTCTGAATGGTCGTCTAGAAACTCAAGGGTATTGGAAAATCGAAGCCTTTTCGCTCGACTCATCAGATTTTCTACCAAACGGCTATAATGACCCTGCTGACCACCGGCTTCAATCTCATTCAATTTCTCTTTAAACATGTCACTGGCGGACACAACCTTAAATTGAAACCTCAGATTTTCAAATAGAAGCAAATCTCCCAGGGCCCCAAAAAGGGCCTCATGGAGATGCACATCGGTAACCACTTCTTCTCCGATTTTCTCATCATAAAGATCTTCAAACTTGTGGGTGGCTGTAGAATTGATGAAAGCCCGCTCCTGTTCTCCCAAAAATCCATTTAGTGCCGTGGCAAAATCATAATAGCTTTCAATAATTTGCTTGATCTCGAGCGAGGTTTCAGGAGTGATTTTCTCAATATCAGGATGCCTCTGCAGCCAATTTGCAATGGATCGCATGATTACCTTACTGCGATCTTCAAATTCCCAGAATTTTCCGGCACGATCCTGGAAGAGTTGAAGCCCGGAGGCACATAAATTAGAACAAATACCCATTGCTAGAAATAGAATTAAGACTCGTTTCATTTTCTCTCCCCGACTTTCGACTTTCTCTTTGCCAACTCTTGTTTCCAAAGTGAGGCAATGTTCGTTAATTTAAACCTGGACTGGGCAGGTACTTCTTCATAGCTACTACCCGCGTCATTCAATGCTTGAATATACAAGCCCAGCATCTCATTTGTTGGGATACGTTTTTTCTGTGTAAAAAAATAAATCAATTTCAGGGGCCTCTTAGCAGCACCTTCCTCTTCTGATCTAACTAAAACTGCCACGTCATCGGGACTGATAGTCCAAATTCCGAGTGTTTTCGATACCCTGAATTTGATACCCAGGTAAGAATGAAAGGGGATCTCGGAACAAATGGGCAGGTATTCTGTGTTTATATCGAAAAGAAAATCATACTTCCTTCCTCCATACATGGCCGCTTTGAGAATCACTTCTCCCAGGTACCCCGGTGGATAATGAGATGCCCTGATTACAGCTAGATCAGAGATTTCCCAGTCCTTGATATCTATCAAATCCACGCCTGGACGGATAGATTCCACAACGGTTTCCCCACTCTCAAGCCTTGGGATCAACGCCTTAATAGTGGGGTGATCCAAAATCCTGCTTCCATCTGAAAGTTTAATTCCCTCAAGTTGGGCGGGGGTTCCTATAACCATCGCCAGATGGCCAAAGAAACCAGGAATCAGGGTGTCTGTTAATGCGCCGCGGGTCTTTTCAACAATGATGTCGCCAGGCTGAAGAACTTCATCCCGAATGAATTCCAACTCCTGAGCCGGAATGGAGTCTAAAAATTTCTGCCAGTTCACCGCTCCAGATGTGTTTCCAAAAATCTTGGATAGTTGGTACTCCATCCAATTCAGGCTGTTCATCGACCCATCTTTGAGCTTCCGGTAAGCACTCTTGAAGAAACCTCCAATACTTGACCAAAAACTTGAGGATTTTCTTAGTTCTCGTGCCAGATGATTGTCGAAGCGAGCCAGGAGCTTGATTAAGAATGGTTGTCCAGCCCCGATCAATTGATCAAATCGGTCTTTATGAAAATCAAGAAGCCTGAGGGCTCTCCCAAATTCCCTGCGCTTTGATACGGAAAGCCATTCATTGCGTAGTTTGAGGAAATGTCCTGTTTCACCATCAATCCAGATCTCATTCAAACGTCTTATGAGGATTCGATCCCCTTCAACCAGGTGATACAGAAAACTCAGCTGTTCGTAAACAAGAAGATCAGCAAGGGTTCCCATTAATAGATGAAAGAGATCAGTATCATCGAGTTTGATGGCCTTTAGATCTAAAACCTCTTCTTCCAGGGAGTTGCTATGGACTTTGTGGAACTTCTCAAGTTGGTAGAGTTTCACATGTACCGCAGAAGCGACACGATTAATTTCCCTGGCGTTGTTTCTAAGAGTCTGGACCGACCGCATGAGCCCATCCAACTCCTTAGAGCTTGCCGCGGAAAGAACCCGTGAGGTCTTATATTTTTCTGACCATCCGCCAACCCTGCTAAGAATTTTTCGCTGAAAACATTCCAGCTTCCAGAAACTCTCTATGACCTGAAGATGATTGTCTGGAAGTTCTGAAAAGAGAGGGCCAGAGCAGATGCAAAGAGCCAGGAAAAAGTACTGGACCCTATACCGCAAAGGAAACCGCATACAGATCTTGATCAAACTCAATTCTCCAGCCTTTCCCGCGCTGCTGTGTATTAGAATGCCGCGCCTGATGAAAAATGAACTCACGCCATAGAGTGAGCGCACAGTTACATGCACAAACCCCAGGATAATATCTTACGAGAAAGCCCATTATTTTGTTCCACCAAATCAAGATTCGACTCTTTTTTTTCTGTCGGCGGAGCAGTCTAACAAATCATTAGATTTAAGCCTCTCTTTTGAAGGGTCTTGAGGGAATCCGCACTCAGACACACTTTGCACGGAATTCAGCACTGCGCTAGAATGCCTGCGGATCGCAGGACTGGTATCCGCTATGGTCCAAGCCCTTATTGAAAGCGAGTTAAGTTGATGAAAGGATTCGATCAAATGCACCCCACAGCCTTTATATACAGTTCCCATAATTGTTGCGAATATATTCACCGCTGGTGGATCGTAGAACGAGCACTCCAAAGCGCGAATAATAAAACACTTCTGCACCTTCCAATGTCCGAAGGCGGAAACGGTGGAGAATGGGGAAGCCCTCAGCAGTTTGGATGGGGCAAATTTGAATGGTACTTTAATTTTTTTAAAAAATATGGGCTAGATGCATATCCTTTCTATTACTCGGATCACATAACTGAAGAAGAGGCCGAAAACTTATTTGACCTGCTGGCTAACAGTGAGGTCGTGGTGCTCGGCGGAGGAAATAGCTCCATTGGACTTTCCCGATATAAAGCTCTCGGAGAGCATTTCTTCGGTGATAAAGATCTTTTCAAGAAAGTTCTCCACAGCCGAGCAAGCAAAGGAAAACTCACCGCTGGATTTTCTGCCGGGGCCGATCAGCTTGGCTCCATTCTTGCCAGCCAGATTCATACAGATTTAAATGATGCCGAAGGATTTGGGCTCTGTCATGACATCATGAGTACCCTTCATCATGACCCCCAGCGCAGGGATGAACTTGCTATGGGTGCCCAGAAATTTCCTCATATGATGGTATTTGGACTTCCTAATGACTCCGGTATCGGGGTAAGCCAGGGAGTTTTACCGTCGGGAAATATATGGCAGCTCATTGATTTTGTGACTGACACCTCGTGGGACATTCCTCATGATGAATTTCACATCAAAACCCGCCAGGGAGTAGGCATTGAGCATGTCTATAATGACGGTCAGCGCCAATGGCATTTCCAGGGCGGCGATAAGATGGCTAGAATCATCGCACCAGACAGTAGCTGGCAAGATGCTTATATCTTTGGAGCCGACGGTTCCTGCCACCACTATTGGACACAGGAAGACGCGAATTACTCAAGCCCCCAACAGGTCTTTGAGAAATACTAGAGAAATGGCTTAGCCTTCTGAAGAAGGCAAAAGCCAGAATCAAGAATGGCCCTTCCCAAAAGGAAGGGCTTTTTACATCCTTGTCTTCGGGTGGCCTGACCAGAGGATCCAGGAATCAAAGTGATGATTTGAATCTATTCCCCGTGACCCAGCAAACCCCTGAATGAAGTGACCCGCCATTGAGGCGGAAATGTGGATCCCGCGATCAAGTAGCAAGATGACCTGATTTTGGGACTCTTCTTAGAAGTTTATTCCTTGATGATGATTTCTTCGTGTTCAACCACGGGTCCGCCACCACTGCCGTGGCCTCTTCTTTCGATTACTTTCTTGATAATCCTCTTCTTTTTTTTCTTTTTACTTTTTTTGGAGCGGCGTTTGATTAGAAATACATCCCCGACTCGATCCAGGCTTAAGTTTCTACTCTTCATGAGGGCCTTTAAACCATCTACCGCATCTACATTCTGCCAGTGCAGAGTCACCGCATCATCGGGAAGATCATGGGAGAAGGACAGGCTGAGACGGGCTAGTTTAGCAATACTAAGTACTACTGCAGCAAATTCGGCCTTTTCTACATGCAAAGAGATCGGTCTGGAGGGTTTGTGTTCTTCCCTGATTGGCGACAGTAAAAAAACTTCGTGGCTTTCAGTCGCACGAAAGCCATAGGAAGAGGCTAGTAATTGTAAAATTTCCCGGGGCTCCTCACCTCGGGGGAGAGAAAGCGTCACCCTTTGTTGAAAAACCTTATGCTCCCTATTTTTGATCATAAAAGGGGGAAGGGATCCTCTCTTACCCAAAAAGGCGAGAGCTTCTTCAAGTGGTTCGCGGTGAACGATCAGAAATTCTCGCTCATGTTCCCTGTCCTGATCTTCCTCATCCTCTCTCTCGATTTCTTCTACTTTTTCTGGTTCTCCTTCTTGACCATGCTCATTGTGGATTTCTCCCTTTTTTTCCGCCCCCAGCTCTGGCCAAATCAACATCATGGAGTCAGGGGTTTCGTTCATCTCTGGCGAGAATGGCTGTTTACCCTCTTTTGGCTGAGTAACCTCTGCCCCCATGAGGAAACCAGCCAGGATAAAAAAAATAAAGATTCGAGTCATAAGATTCCCCTTTTCAGAATTTATTCAGCCAAATCGGCCTTTTCGAGTTGAAATTCATATCCCCTCTTACCTTCTTTACCCTGGGTAATCAGGAACTCCACTTTGTAGGGATGGTGTAGAAAGACCGCTTTATTGCGTTCCTTTTCGATAAAGAGTTTATGATCAAACATGACCTGTTCAAAGTTCGAGATGGTTTTTAAATCGGAAAGAGCTGACTCGACGCATTCATGGAGTACTCCCGGGTCAATTCCATCGAAATTTTCACTCAGAATTTCTCCAATTACGGGTATAAATATCCTTGGTTCAGAAAAATTTAGAGCTCCACCGATTCTATGCTGAGAAGGCAGGTTTTTCAGGCACCCAACAACAATATCTACATTGGAGGAATTGAGCGCGAAGCGCATGGAACGATAGGTCTCTGATCTTGAAATCACTTTCTGTTCATCAGAATACTCCTGCAGGCGTTGAGCAGTGAGATGGGGAAGAAACTGAAGCAATTTACGGTTTAGCGCGAGAACACTTTCCACTTCCCGCTTGATTCGATTATTGAGAAGTTTTTGATCTAAGGAAATTTCCTTCTCCCCCTTGGTGGAGGCTTTCTTTTTAGCTGACTTGGCCTTTGCTGGCGAAGCGTTCTCCAGTTCTGGAAATTTCTTGTATAGGGTTGATTCAATACGACTGAAGTCAAACGGCTTCGGAAAGAACCCGTCTATTTTATGACTCATGCATTTCTTGAGAGTCTGTCTATCTGCGTGTCCGGTAAGAATGTATATAGGGACTCCTGAATCAAGTTCTCTCATCTTTTTTAAGGTTTGAATGCCGTCCTGCAGGGGCATTTGGATATCAAGGAACACAAAGGAGATTGCCTTCTGGTTTACCTGGAAAATTTCTTCCGCCTGCTTTCCGTCCGCAGCCTCAATGCATTGGCATCCCTTTTGTTTCAAGATGTTGCGCAAAAGAACTCTGACGACAGCATCATCTTCAGCAATAAGAGCAATGAATGGTTTAGTCTGGGGATTTTTCATGCTCCTCAACACCCGCTAAATATATTCCTGGAATAGCTCTCTTCTCGGCCTGGGTATGACCACACTTGCCACAACCATACCTCGTTCACCAGCCACATCGGTAGCTACTTCCATGCTCGAACGGACACTGGAAAGATCCCCGGTAATCAATAGAAAACCTTTACCACCCACCGCCATCGCGAGGTGAATCCTAAAGACCTGTCCATCTGAAGTCTTGGCTGCGGCGTCAGCAGCCTCCACAACACTTGCTACGGAGAAGGTCTCCAGGATGCCAAGAGCACCCAAGTTCTGTTCCTCCAGGGCTATGGAACCGCCGATTGCGTGAAAGATGTCCTCGTGAAGATTAGGAATAACCAACTCTTCAATTAAAACACCCCTGGCCTTCTCTACACCTTCCTGAACCGAGGCCTGGACCTCGGAGACCGCGCCAGCAACTACAATCATATATTTACCCGAACAGATCGTACGAGCAACCATAAGCTGCACTCTGGCGGCCTTCAGCATGGCATCCTGGATCTCATATCCCCTTGCGATAGAGGAAGTTTCAATGAGGCCGATCGCATCCATCTTCATTTTATGACTCCGTGATCAGTATATGGTCATCAACCTTTTTTACCATACCATTGATGCTGGAATGGATGGAGGCTCCCAGGGCTCCTTCTGGAGGCTTTCCTATCAACTGTCCTTGCTCCACCCTGGCTCCCACCTGAACCACTGGCTCAGCCGAGGCTCCAGAATGTTGGGATAATGGGATTCGAACCGAACCACTACCCACGACTCCAGCTACAAGAGGAGCAACATTTTGAAAATGATCAATGCCCAGTTTGCGCATGAGCTTGGGAATAGGCGCTTTTCGATATTTCATCATGGGGTGCGCCTCTACTTCTCCAGGCTCAAATTTAAGACGTCCCTCAGATTTCCCTTTGATAATCCATTTGAGATCCGTAGAAACATTTTTGGGATCCAGGTCTTCCGGACAGGCATAAAAGCTGCACAAGTTGCACTCACAACAAAATTCCGCTCCCGCGATAAAGTCCCATTTCGTCGATGCGAATCCAATATTTCGCATATTCTTATGGGGTTCGATGGGGTGCCCCATGAGGTATCGAGGGCAGAGTTCCGTACAGAAATTGCACTGGTCACAGGAGGATTTAGCGATCTTGTCATAATGGAGTTTAGACCTTGAATAACGACGGATCAGGTCATGGGATTTATCCAGGACTATGATTCCTCCCGTAGTCTTTTTAACAGGCTCCTCAAAGTCATCGCAGAGCGTACCCATCATGGGGCCGCCCAATAAGAGAATGGGATCATCACAAGTAACGCCGCCGGCCGCCTTTACACAGGTTGAGAAACTAGTTCCAACCTCAACCTCCAGACTCACCGGCGTTTTAACGGCACCCGCCACCGATAGAAAGGAAGTAGTGACCGGCTTACTTCTGTGGACATTGAGAAGGGTCTCCACATTCGTGACAATGCAGCCCGTACTAAGGGGAATCTGACCTGGAGCTACTACCCTGCCAGTTGCCTCATAGACGAGAGTTATTTCATCTCCCGCTGGATAAAAGTTACCCAGTCGACAGAATTCGAGTCCCTCTTCCATATAGGGCTCCAAAGCATCAAAGACATAAGTATACTTCTCTTTGATACCAAGAATTCCCCGCTTTGCGCCTACCAGGGACATAACGGTCTTCAAGCCCTGGATGCATTCCCTTGGATAAACCTTGAGCAATTGTTTGTCTTTATGCAGCAAAGGCTCGCACTCAGCCGCATTCATGATCACGATCTCAGCGCTGGCCTTAAATTTGACATGGGAAGGAAAGCCCGCTCCACCAGCGCCCACAACGCCATTTGCTCTTATGTCTTCAAGAATGCTCATATTTGATAAGGAGATTGAAGTCAGGACGAAATATGATCCCACCGCCGGGGTACTGAATCCTTATGATGTCCTTTCGGACTCCGATTCGAAATCCAGTTTTAGAGTTTATCATTCCCGGGAGTCAATTGCTCCAGGAGCCTCTATCAGATTCGAAGTAACTCTAATCCCTTTGCCTCTTGTCTGAACAAAGCATTATTCTTCATGGAGTCCCAGGAATGCAACAAGATCTCCTTTGATTACTCACCTTATTTGATACCTAAAGCGGATGGTCTTCAGGGAGGCCACTGGAACGCCATTTTCAAGTGCTGGGCTTATTCTTGCGGCCTCGATAGCCGAGATACTCACCTGATCCAGCTTCGTGTATCCCGATGACTCTAAAATCCTAACCTCCTGGGTCACTCCACTGGAGTCTATGGATACTTCCAACAGAACTGAGCCCTCATGATTTCTCTTCTTTTCTGAAAACGGATAGGCGGGTTGGGAGAGATTCAAAAATCTCGCAGGTACAAAGTTTCTTGTGCCCCCTTCCTTTCCCGGTCCCTGTTTTTGTTTCTGAGTAGTCTTCGACTGTGATACAGAAACTCCTTCAGAGGTAGCCTGCCCCATCCCAGCCTCTAATTCAGAGTGGGAGTTTTCTTCTCTCTTCAGCCATTGAGGTATTTGATCCTCCCCAGTCTCAATCTCCCCCTCTTCTACCGGACGCTTGAAATTGAAATGCGGGGAATCCAAGCTGCTGGGATTTAACCTGGCCTGAGCCGTTCGTCCCTCACTTGAGTTTAGGGAATTTAAAAACGCGTGACTCTTTGGTGGCTCTTGAACTTTGGATGACCCTAAGGCCTCTACTTTTTTTTCTTCAAGGTCTTGGGGTTTCTTTTGGGCAAACTCGCTAGTTTGTAAGGCCGTGTCTGGTGACCGAACAACGGATGGTTTGGAAATCAAGAGAATATTCACACGCTGCCCCTCTTCCCCTCCTGGAGTGAAGCTGGCTGAATCCCTTGCGGTGATAAGGAAAGAGTGAAGAGTCAAGGAGCATAAGAATGCAAGCCCATAGGAGCCTTCTAGTTTTAGCCCCAATCCCATTTATGGCTTCCTGTTATCAGGCAGGGTTTCAAAAGCGACCTCTATTAGGCCTGCCGCTCTGGCCAGATCTAAGATTCTCAATCCCAGTCGGATCGGAGACTCTCCATCTGCCCTGATTAAAACTTTCTCCTCTGGCTCCAGTCCCTGAAAATGAACCTTGATCTTGGAGAAATCGACTGGCTCCGACTCAAGATAGATTCGGCCCTCACGATCAATTACGATCAATTCTGGTTGATGAGTCTGGCTGATCGAAGTGCCGGCGCTCACTAGCTCAACGGGTAACGCCCGTTGTTCAACCAGGTTAAAAATGCTGTAGAAAAAGAAGATCAGCAATAGGAAAAGAACATCAATCAAGGGAACAAGCTCGATCCTTGGAGATCGAGGTGCCAGACCCTGGTCAAGCAACATCAGTCTCTTCGCCTGACCCCTTAGCCGCCAGCAGTAATCTCGATGAAAGCCTTTCCATCTCACACATAAAACCACTGACTCGTGAGTGAAAGTAATTGTAGGGAACGAGAGTTCCAATAGCGATTACAAGTCCGGCAGCGGTTGTTACCAGAGCCTGCGCGATCCCCATGGAAACCATTTTTGGTGCTGGCGATCCTTCCATCCCAATCGCCTCAAAAGAGGCAATTATTCCCACAACCGTTCCCAAGATACCAAGCAGCGGGGCCATCGTTATGATTGTATCGAGAACCGTCATTCCACGCTTCATCGTCTCGATTCTCTCCAAAATTCCCAATCTTAAAGAACTCTGTAAATCATTCGATGCCGATTGAAGTGCCTCCATCAGAATTTCAACCCGCGCATCGGAGCAGGCAAGCTCACCTGGTTGTGCTTTGGTTCCCAAACGGGGAGTCCCGCCCTCTCCCACTGCCGCGAAAAACTCTTCCAAAATCTCATCCCGATGGCGATATGAAAACCTTACCCAAAAGTAAATCCGCTCAAAAATTACAGTTACGGAAACTAATGAGCATAAGAGTAGAGGGACCATGAGTATCCCGCCTTCCTCAAAAAAACTCCACATTCTGTACCACCCTTCGCAGGTGTCGGCCAATGGATCACCGCCGTCCATTCCGCGAGCAGCAAGCTAACTCAACGGTGATCAACACTGCAAGAGAAAAAGAAATCCCTTCTTTCATTCCAACTTGACCTGTCTGAATCGGTATGACATTATGCCTCCAAATTAAGGTCAGGATGGTTCCTTTGGGAAAACGGTGAAAATCCGTTGCGGACCCGCCGCTGTGACCGGGGAAGAAAGCCAGAAAATGTCACTGTCGAAAGACGGGAAGGCCTGGTGAGTATGATGATCCGGAAGCCAGAATACCAGCCTCTTGGCCAAAGATAGGTACAAACTCTCGGGTTGAGGAGTAAGTGCGGGGCTTTAGTTTCCCTCCAGGTTTTACTCCTCATTAATTGGAGGAAAACCATGTTTTTTGCCCTTAGCTTTGCTATTTTCTGCATTCATTCAATCTCTCATACCCAGCCCATCAAAGAACCAGGGATTGAGGAAATCGTAATCACTGCCACTCGCACTCAGGCTGATCGGGGAAGCCTGGGGAGTTCCGTTTTTGTCCTGTCCCGCGAGGATATTAAAGCTAGTGGAAAAGGTACCGTGGTAGATCTATTAAAGACCGTACCGGGCGTATTCGTGAAACAAACCGGGGGTGCGGGAGGAGCTACAAGCATATCCCTGAGAGGAATTGCCTATAAGTACACGCTGGTTCTCGTGGATGGAATGAAACTGGCGGATTATATGGGAAATGGCGGTAGTGGTCAGCCGGTACTAGATCATTTCCAGCTCGATGAGATTGAAAGGATCGAGATTGTATACGGACCTCAAAGTACTCTATGGGGTTCAGATGCTGTCGGGGGAGTAATCCAGATAATTACCCGTAGCGGAGGACTTGAGAAAAATGCCTGGCTTTCAGAGGAATTAGGAAGTCATGGAAGTTATAAGTCGAGCTTTGGATTCAGCGGAGCATCCGGAGCTCAGGACTACTCATTCACCATTTCCCGACATGATATTGACGGCTTCTCAGATGCGCTGAGAACCAATCTTAATCTCTTTGGGGGACAGAAGGAAGAGGACGGCTATGCCAATCTAAGTGCCAGAATCAACCTTGGATTTCAGCACAAAGGTGACGCTAAAACCAGGTTTCTTCTGCAAAGAATCCGCTCTAAAAAAGACCTGGACGGATTCTTCGACAGCAATGGCCCAACAGATCAGAATTCAACCTCCGAAACCAGGGATCTCTACTATCGAATCGAACACAGGAGATCTCCTCAATCCCAGAAATTTGAGGAGGTTTACTCCTTCTCATCCATGCGTTTTGATTCGTTATCCAACCTGGACAGTATTAGCGCTTTTGGCCCTTTCGCCCAGAAAACTCGATTCGTGGGATCCGTAAAATCTCTGAGTTGGCAACGGGATTACTTCATAGAGGATCATTTGCTAACCCTGGGATGGGAGCTGGAGCAAAACAGGGGAGACAGCTTAAATGACCAGGACTTGAAAAGCGGGATCACAGCCTATTATCTACAGGCTCGGCTTCAGAACTCCGAGAATTTCTCCATTGGCCTGGGAGGAAGGCGAAATCAGCATAGGAGCTTCGGCTCACATACAACCTGGAAAATAGCCCCTTCCTACCGTTTGCGAAAGATGCGTTTTTATGGTTCTTAT
This sequence comes from uncultured bacterium, assembly GCA_964539825.1. Classification (GTDB taxonomy): domain Bacteria; phylum Muiribacteriota; class UBA6191; order UBA6191; family UBA6191; genus CAZIKF01. The sequence continues at coordinate 16,225 of CAZIKF010000042.1, read as the reverse complement.
GCTACCGGCTTTAAAGCTCCCACACTATTTGAACTTCATTCTCAGCAAAAATTTGCAAACAACCTGAACCAACTGGTCCTTGTAAACAATCCCGACTTAAAGCCTGCCTTGAACCGCGGTTTTAGCCTGGGAGTAGAGAATACTATAGGACGTGACACCTTGCTGAGCCTGACCCTATTTCAGAATAATATTGAGAACAGCATCAAGTTTGTTTTCCCTCCCTTTCCGCAGGTGACTCCTTTCGGGTTTGTGAACACAGGTTCTATAGAAACCTCAGGATTTGAAGTCGCCCTGGGTTCTTCATTTTCCCAGAAGTGGTCCTACCAGGCTCACTTCACAAGAAGCAAGGCCAAGGAGTTTCCATCCGGATTACAGATTCGCCGAGAACCTCAGCACCACTTCCAGTTCAACCTGCAGTATCAATCCGGGGCTGACTCAACCTGGTCACTGAATTTCCGACAGAGCGGGGGACAGGTAGAGAGATATGAGGGACCATTCGCTCCAGCCCAGTATACGAAAGGTTTCAAGGTGGTTGATCTAAGCTATTCTCGACAGATAAATGAAACTAACGAGTGGGGACTACGAGTTGAGAATCTGCTGGACTCTGATTACCAGGAAGTTTTTGGATATGACACCGGCGGCCAAAAAATCTATCTCACGCTTAAACATTATTTCTAAAACAATAATTCCTTCCATGACAATTCTATGACATTAAGAAATTACCCTTAGTAGTGAACGGAGTGCCGGACTCGTAAATGATTCGAGTCAACTACGGTTGCGCCGTGGTGTGAACGATGTGTGTTGGGGTCTCTCGGCCTGGCCGGGAGACCTCTCTTTATTCTAGAGAAACTCACTGCCCCAGCCTGGAGTCAATGTCCCTTTGTTTGGCTGTATTGAACTCCTCTTTTCCCTTTTCTGTCCAATAGTGACAAGAATCTTTCACCTTTCCCTCTCGATACAAACACTCTCTCATAACCCTGCCATTGAGATAAAAGTCCTTGCGGGGACCAAAGAGCCGATCTTGTCTATAACTCATTTCCCTGCGCAATTTCCCGTCTGCTCCGAAGATTCTGGCGGGACCATTTCGAAAACCTGTCTTGTATACAAAGCTCTCAAGAATGGTTCCATTGAGGGAATAATTGATTCTTAACCCATGGAGCTTTCCTTCCTTCCAATGACTCTTTTGAACGAGTTGTCCATCCGATTCAAAGACCTTTTCCTCTCCATCGAGTTGGTCCCGCAAATAATCAGCCTCCAGGCGCATGGTCCCATTCTTGTAATATTCTTGAAAAACCCCATGCCTTTTTCCCAGATGGTAGGTGATCTGCGCCTTTTTTCCGCCGCCTGGGAAATAGGAGATCCAAATTCCTTCCTTCACTCCCAGTCTAAAGGATGAGACCTGTTCTATTTGACCTGTTGGATACCATAGAGTAGCGGGTCCATGAATGAGGTCCATTTTGTAATTCCGCTCCTCCTTTTTCACTCCGGCCTCGTCGTAAACCACCCTCTTCCCATTCTTTTTTCCGCGCTGGTAAGTATCCTTCAAGCGAAGCGTTCCCTTCTCATCAAACTCTTCATAAACACCGGTTCTCAACCCATGGTAATAGGTCTCCCGGGAGGCTGGCTTGGAATTTTGATGCCAAACTTCGCGCAGGCCATGCCTCTGTGAGTTTTGGTAGTTTTCCTCATATTTTAGTTTTCCATCCGAGTACCAGCTCTTACCAAACCCTTGCTTGCCTTCAAATTTCTTATGTAGCAGCAAGACCTCTTGATCAGACCATTTCTTATGCTCCAAGACCTCTCCAAAAGACCATACCTTTTCTTCAGAAAGCGTCCTTCCTGGATGCCAATGTTTTTCAGGACCAGTCTTCTTTCCGCTAAACTCTCCATTTCGCACGGTCGAAAATGCCAACCTTGGGCTCCCGTCCAAAAACAGCTCTACCGTCGTCTCAAGTTTGTAATCAAAAAGCGATTCGCCCCTGGTCTCTCTTATGGCCTCCAATATCCCCTCCTTTCTATATAAGTGTTCCCAAATCAATTTCCCGTTTTCTTTCATCTCTTTTTTACGCACCTGCCCGGAGGGAAAAAATTCTGTTTGTAAGCCGTCGGCCTTTCCATTTACATAACGACGCCTGCTTTGAAGTCGCTGGTCAGAATAAAAAATCTCGTGCAATCCTTCTTTCTTCCCTCCCGCGTAGGAACCACGCTTCCACAATTCTCCAGCGGATCCAAATTCTTGAAATTCCCCATCTCTCATCCCATGCCGATAATTCCATTCCAAACGGGCACCTGCTGACTTTTCGTACCATGAAAATTCGCCCTGAATAGTTCCTGAGTGTATCTGAACATGAAACCAGGGGCTCCCGTCACGATGGTAGGCCTGAAATCCGCCTTGGATGCGCACAATTCCTTGAGCATCGGAGTTCTGTAAGAATTTATAGCGCAAAACTCCGTCTGACCCGAAGTCCTTCTTGAGTTGTGGACCCTGAGAGCAGCCAAAAAGGAAGAGAAACAGAAGAGTAAACCAAAAATGGGATAGGGTCCCCAGTCTCATCCTAGATAACCTGCCAATCAGAGCTTCTTCACCTGGTAAGGATGATCTCGTTTAGAGAGAATTTTGACGGAATTGATCTCATCCCCCTTACTGAGGGAATCCACAACATCCACACCCTCAAGGATGCGTCCAAAGACAGCATGCTTTCCATTGAGCCAAAAGGTAGGGATAACCGTTAAAAAAAACTGGCTTCCGTCTGTGTCCTTTCCCGCGTTCGCGTAGGAGATAACTCCCCGGAAATGGTTTCTCTTAGAGATCTCTGTACGAATGCCGTACCCAGGACCTCCTTGTCCATCATTGGAAGGATCGGAATCCTTGGAATTGGGATCTCCGCCCTGTGCCATGAAGTTTGGAATCACTCGATGGAACTTTTGTCTATCGAAGTACTTGTTCTCAGCAAGAATGATGAAATTGGATACCGCATTTGGCGCGTCATCCTCGAAAAGTTCCAAAAGGACTATCCCTTTATTCGTCTTAATTTCAGCCCTGGGAAGATTCTTGCTTTTTTTGCGGTACCCCAATTCCGTCTTATAGCCGGCATAGGCCTGAGTGTAGGAAATTAGGAAGCGAGACGCCCGAGTGCGAGTCTCAGGAAACCGCTCTAATTCCTTGAGTATAAGAATGGAATCTTTGAACTTCTCCAACCAGAAATAATTCTGTGCCAACATGAATTGGAGTTCAGATTTTTTTTCAAACTCCAGCTTCTGCTTCAGGGCATTTTGCAAAACAAGTGTCGCTTCATCCATCTCATTCAAACTGTTATGGGCTTTAGCGAGTTCACTACTTTCAGCCGCGGCTAATCCCTTGTCAGCATTTACCTTTTTAAACACTGAGATCATTCTTGTTGTCTTTCCCAGAACCAGGTATTGCCTGCCATATAGCAAAGCTTCCTCTCGACTAAGGCTTCCCTTTTCAAAGGGACGCTTCATTTTGCCAACCAGATCACCTACCTGGACCTTATACTCATTGATTTCTTTCTCATGTTGGGAAACGAGTTTCTTATATTGCGCCACCGTACTCCCAAAGGCCGGGTGATGTTTCTGATGTCCCATGAACTGCAGCTGCTTCTTCAGCCTGTTTACTTCTAAGGCCTTTGCCTGCAATTGCTTTCCTTTCTTCTTGAGTTCCTCACCCTTCTCTAGATAGGCGGAAGTCTTTTTTACCTCCTTTTTTGAGGTAGTTGTTTCTTTTTTCGGTTTTGGGGGCTCGAGGTAATTCTCAGAGGAGAACAGCAGTCCCAAAGTAATGATCTGCACAGATAGATAGCGCACACAGCTTTTCATATTCACGACTCCTTATTAACTTTTGCCCGATAGGGGCGGTGTTTAATTTCCTTAGTTCCAGGATTCATATAAAACTCCACTTTTTTCATTGCTTTGGTGACCTGGAATTCCGCTTTTCCGACATGGATCCTTACCCCTGGGTAGATGGTGCCTTCCACGCGAACAAAGCAAGGGCGGTATTTCTCCATTTCACTTTCAAGTTCAATCGCTTCCGACTCCAATTCCCTTTTCTCAATTTCAAGTTGTTCCAGAGCAGAAGTCAGTTTTTCGACTGCCTTGTTCTGCTTCTTACGGGACATCGAGGCCGCCACCGTCCCCGAATTCAATTTACCCATGCCCTCACTTAGTACACGAATTTGATCCTTCAAATCCAGTAGGTCACTTTGCGTACTTTTAAGCTGCCTTCGACAGACTTCAAAATGCCCTAAATGAACGGTGGTGGAAACACCTAACTCCGAGCCAAGCTCGTAGACATCCAAATCATTTTGAACAAACAAGGTACCACCGCGGATGGACCCTCTGCCTCGGTAAAAGCTGAGACTTCCACAGACAAACGCCTTCACATTGATCAATTCCGTACTTACGCGCAGATCTCCGCCAACCTCAATACTGCCGGTATTTACATGCGCTAGAAAGGCGTTTCCGCCGGATTGTATCCAGCCTCTTGAGCCTCCCGTATACCCCCCCTTGATCGTAAGATCTTCCTGGGCGATAAGGGTGGCTGCTTCCACAGATTCGCTCACATTGATACTGCCGCCAGCGAGCACGGAGTAACCGGAACGAACGCTTCCTAAAATATCAATATCTCCATTAAACTCTAGATTCCCGACATTGATGTCTACATCTCCGATGACCGTATAGATTTGAATCACGGAAACATGACCAAAGTCATCGAGTAAGGGTCGACCGTCTACAAGGGCGAAGATTTCACCCTTCTCATTCATCTCGGTGTTCTTTCCTGGTTTCAGGGGGAAATCTCTTGAACCTTGGGCGTAGACTACTTCAGATCGCACATTACGCCCGTTTTCACCTTCAATCATGGGAATTTTCTCGGCGATTATTTGCCCCCCAGATACCATATTAATTCGAAATAGAGCCTGGTGATCCACGGTTGAATTTCCTGGTTGACCCTTTATGCGTTTATGCAGGCCTCCCTTCTCGAAATAGATACTCACATGGGCATCTTTTCCCTCAACGGGCACTTCACCCACAGCAACCAGTTCTTCCTGAATTACCTCCATATTATTAGCCCGGACTATGGCAGAATCCACGGCATCCCAATCAATCCCAAACTTGACTCCTCTGTACAAAAGGAACCGTTCCATAAAATTCCTGTCAATGGGATCCCCCGCCACCGGGACGATGGTTAATCTTGCTTCCAAATACCGATCGGTAAATTCCAACATGGCCTGGGTCTGTTTGGTGAGCCCCTCCCCTCTTCGAAGAGGGAAAGCCGCCTCACCACCCTTGAGAATTTGGGTTGAGGCCGCTGGCTTTGGCGCGCTGATTTCGGGTTCCTTTTTCTCCCGCTTTTTTACGGCCTTGGACTTTGGCTTTGGCTTGGATTTACGTTCGCTCAGTGAACGATCAATCGGATCGAGTTTCTTCTCGTTTTTCTTGCGCTTTTCCTTCTTTTTTAGCGCGGCTTCATCCTCCTCTGAGAGAATTCCGGCTTCCTCAAGGAGATTTTGAATATCTTGGAGATCCCGATTCTTTCTCATGGATTTCCTACATACCGCTCTTTCATTCTAGATTCTATTTCATCCATTTCTTTTGGAATTGAACTTGAAAGGACTTCATGACCATCTTTGGTGATAAGGACATCGTCCTCTATACGAACCCCGATTCCATCAAAGGGTGTATCAACTGAGGAAAAATCAGGATTGAAATACAATCCCGGTTCTACGGTTAGAATCATCCCCTCCTCAAAGGGGATAGGTACTCCATCCTCCTGATACCGGCCCACATCATGTACATCCATGCCGAGCCAGTGGGAAGTTCTATGCATATAAAACTTTTCAATCTCATTTTCTGAGGACCGAAGCAGTCCCGTATCTAAAAGGCCTTCGCTTAAAACCCTGACGGCCTCTTGATGGACCTTTTCAATACTGGATCCCGGCTTACACATTTTTATGGCTTGTTTATTTGCTTCCAGGACAACGGAGTAGATTCTTCGAGCTGATTCGGTATATACCCCATCGACGGGATAACAGCGGGTTACATCCGCGGTGAATAGTTCCACTTCACATCCGGAGTCGATCAGGAGCATCGTCTTTTCCTTCAGGATTGCATTGTTATTGGTATAGTGCAGAATAGTCGCATTGGCACCGCCGGCTACGATACTGCCATAACCACTTGTATTCCCCGATTTCAGGTATTCGTACTCCAAGAGAGCGTGAATTTGAGCCTCGTTCATTCCAGGCTTTAAGACTTTCAGCACATTGTCATTCGCAATTTGAGTCAGTTCCATTGCTTCGTGCAACCTGCTTAGTTCATATTTGCTCTTACGATGGCGAAGTCCCCAGAGTGTACGCCCATAAAACTGTATCTGCTGTACAAACTCCAGGTCAGCCCGCTTAACCGTCCTCAACTCTTGAATCAGATCCAATATTAGAAGGTCCAGATCTCCATTTTTTGAAAACTCATAAAAGAGAGTCTCTTTATCTTGAAGTTCCCTTTTTAGAATTTCTTCAAGTTCTTCGTTGGAATAGGATTCGTCTACGCCAAACTCCTCTACCGCGGCCTCGGCACCCGTACGTTTCCCATTCCAGATTTCCTTGACCTTATCCTTGGGGGGAACCAGGAGGATGGAGCGAATTTGAGCCCCTTTGGAGGTTAGGATCAGAAAAGAGTCCGGTTCTGGGAATCCGGTCAGATAAAAGAAATCTGAATCCTGACGAAAAGGAAAATCAACATCGGAATTCCTATTTTGATGTGTCGCACTAGCTAGTACGAGAATTCCGTCACCAAGACGATTCATTAGCTGTTGCCGTCTTTGCTGAAACTCTTCCATGGTAGTCTCCAATTAAGCTTGTAACCTCACGCGGGCTCGGGACTAGTTTAACGCTGCAAGGAGGAATTCTCCAGGATTCCTGACTTCCGTTTTTATTGCTTCCTTTCTTGCTGTAGTTCTTTGCTATCATGAAACTCAGAGGTAAAGAAAAAAGACGACTCATGGAAACTTCCCGCCGAACATTTGAAGACCTTAGCATTCATCAGAAATTAATGTTTTTGCATAATTTCATGAGAAAGGTCTTGCCACTACTGGTGCGAACCCAAAAGGACCTGCTGAAATTTGACTACGAGAGTGCCCCCGACAAAGATCTCTTAAAGAAAATCCTTCTCTATAGATGTTTGAAGTTCGCCAATGACCCCGCCAATGCGCAGGTCATTATCGGGATCTATCGTGCTCTACGCCCGGGCGATGATATTACCCTACCCTCTCGAATGCGCTGTCATTCCATCATCATGATGCTCATGGTACAGCTCTATAATGAGTTTTATCCTAAGTTGGATAAAGATAAGATTCTCGATCTCTGTATCCTGGTTTTGATGGAATTTAAGGCGATTAATGAGGCTGAAGCTCAAAATTTGACTAATGTATATGAGTTCCGCGCAGATACCAGAACACTGACTTTTCGTTTCCAAGAGGATGAGTATCTCTGCCAGCTCAATCCCAAGAACGGTTATGGCTATGAACTTACCGTTCTACGCGGGTCGGGGGGCGTTCCTACAAAAAAATAGGGGCACCAAAAATGATGCCCCTCGGATAGGAAAGTCTACTTGAATTCTTTAGCGTCTAAAAATTCCCGCGAAAAATTGCGAAACTTTTTGGAAGGGCTGGGAGAACCAGGAACCACGTCGCCTTCTTGTTCTTTGTTGAGACTGAACATTTTTTCTAATCCGGGGCCGGCGCTGAGTGACTTCTTCCTCAACAGGCTCCGGAACCTGTGCCTGCATGTTTTGTGAATTCATAGGTGTCTGCCCAAATACCCTGCTTTTCACTTCAGGAACTGGAAGTTGATCAACACTTCGGCCTGAATACCGTGGAGTTTGACCCTGGTCAAAACCCCTGGCAAAATCCCTTTTAGAAGTAGAATGCTGCCTGTTGGTATTTCCCTGATGTTGGGGTTCTCGACTCACCGGCGTCCTTAAACCAGGCTGCTGGTAACTTCTCCCCGCAGTGGATTGCCCACCGAATGAACTGTTTTGTACAGGAGTCCTGGACACTCTTCCCCTTGAGGTATTTTGAACCTCGGAGAGATTTACCCTGCGACCCGTTTGATCATTGATTACAAAGCTTTCTGATTTCCCTACATCAAACTCATCTGGATCTGAATAAGAAGATCCTGAAAATCGTGACTTAACTTGTAACTCACGATTTTGGGAATAGGAGCGTCCACGGGAAACAGGCTTAGGTGGTGATCGAAAGCCATCCAAATCATCATTTTCATAAGGAGCGGATTTCCAATAATTATCTTCCGCGGAGTCATCTGGGTAACTTGATCCCGCATAGCTTGAACCAAGCAGGCCGCAAACAAGAGCCGCAAGTACAACAGGTTTTTTCATGGCTTCTCCTTCCGATATTCTGGACCGACTACTGGGTCCACCGGTGTTTCTAGCTTCTGCACCAATGTCGACAAAAGATAAACAATTGTTTAGCCATTTCAGTACTTTTTGTCAATGTTTGGCTCTGAGACGTGAAATTGAGCGGAGTGAGAGAAGAATAGGCATAGCAAAGATACCCTGGTCATTTTCAACTGACTTGAGCGTGCATTCATCAATTGGCTGGAGCCCTTGAAGGGTTCGTACCTCGGAGAGGCGCCATTAGAGGTGCGCACACAATCATAAGATTTCTGTTTGGATGAGAATTCAGACAAATATCTTCATTTTGGGTATATAATGCCTGCACTTTCTGGCAAACCCACTTAAAGTTGGGCATAGAGGCTAATTTGAGTATTCAGAATCTTCAGCGTCAGTTAAATCATTCCGAGCCAAAAACTCGCCAAGATGCTCTTACCCAAATTTTAAACCTTGGGAACCATGAAGCCTATGGGCTCTTGATGTTCACTGCCACAAACCACTTTTCGCCAGATACCCGCCGTGAAGCTAAAAAATTCTCCCTGCTTTTACAAAAACGCTTATTTTCCCAGGTAAGTACACCTCAAGATTCAGATTTAAGTCCAGAGGAGGAAAAAGCATTTGAGGATTTTAAAGGGGCTGACGCGACTGGCGTGCGAAAAGCTCTGCAGATACTGTTAAGTGCTGATAATCCCATGATTTTTCAGAGATATACCAAGGAACTGCACCAAAATCAAAGACCGGAAATCCTGCCTTATCTCATTCTTGGGTTGGCTCGTCTTGGAAAAGAGGAGGCCATTCCTTACCTCGTGAATTATTTGAGGTCCAACAATGAAACCATTCGAGCCTCAGTAATTCGGGCACTGGTTGATATTTCTGCTCCTCAAAACCTCTCCATTTTGGTTCGGTTTTCAAGAGATCCGTCAAATCTTGTTCGGCAAGAAGCCCTCAGTGGACTCTCCCGAACTAACCCTCAAATTTTGCTTTCTACCCTTAAGGAGGTCCTTTCCGGTAAGGGGGAATTCCACAAGGAAGCTGTTCTTTACGTGATCGCTCGATTGAACTTCGAACCAGGTATTGAGTTGGTTCGGGCGCTTAGCAATGATGCCCACGAGCAAACTCGGGAAAGAGCGAAACGGGTGCTGGAACATTTTCAGACTGGTTCCAAACCTTCCGAGCCAGCCCCTGCCGACAAGGCTTCGGAGGAAGAGCCAAAGGAAGTTTCTCCCGAAGAGGAGGATTTGGTTATACCGGTTCAGGATAAACAAATCGAACCCGATGAAAGCGATCCCCCGGATAGCGAGTCAGATCTCCAGGAAGAGAATTGTCTTAGAGCCGTCCGCCAGGGTGAGGAAAGCTCTGCGATCAAGTCGATTTTTACGTTAATCGAAATTTCACGACTCGGCCGCCTGGGAGAAGTCCAGGAATCTGTGCAGGAACGGGGTAGTAAAAAGGTTTTGGCAACCTATCTTATGGCTATTGCCCAGAGCCACGACAAAGGCTTTAGAGATTTTCTTATCGAGTGTCTTGAACATGATGATCCAAGGGTACAGGCAAATGCCATAGAAGCTTTGCGAATGGTGGGCTGCGCGGATGTTAAGCAGAAGATTCTTCCATTCGTGAATTCCCGCAATGATCGTACACGTGGCAACGCCATTGTTTTTCTGCACTCCACTGGCTTAATTGATACGGAACAAGAACTATCTACCATGCTCCAATCAAGGAGCGACAATCGAAAGCTAAGTGCAATCTTTGCCCTGGCAGAGCTCTTTGATCCCCTGCTCATTGAAATTCTTGAAATTCCCATGGATTCCCCTAATTCTCGAGTAACTAAACGAGCCATGGATGTACTGAGAATGTTCGTTCTCGAAGACAACCCCAAGGCAGTCGCTATCGCCAAAAAATGGAATATTTATGATGAGATGACCGCTGACTCTGTTGAGCTCTCAGAGGAGTCCGACCTTGAGGAAGAATCACTCGAGGGAGACCTGGAGGAAGTCGCCGCCGGCCTTGAAGAACTTGCCAATGAAATCAACCAGTCCTCCGCGGCTCCAAAAACCCCTCCTTCACCTACAAAGGACAGCCAATCCACCGGAGCCCTGGGTAAATTTAAGTCTTTCATGGAAGGCTTAATCAAGAAGAAAGATAAGGATTAGCCCCAATATGAAAAATATCATATTCCCCCTGCTTATTTTGATCGTTACCATTCCTCTCTTTAGCGGTGTCCCCTCCCCCGATCGAGTCCCGGAAATTTCATTTCCAGCAAAATCAGTCGTTCGTAAAATTCATTTTTTCAAGGACGAGCCACTGATTCGATTCGTGAAAAATGACACTCTTGAAGTAACCATAGAAACCCTGGTACCCACCATTCCAGGAGTTCTCTATTACGGACACATCCACCCTGACCAAAATCTGCCAAACCCTCGCTACCGATTTTACCAGCATGAACCAAAACATGGTGAAGGCAAAGAAAAGACTCATACCTTCCAGATTCCCTTTAGCCAAAAGTGGGGCTCTCCAGAGCGCACCAAATATGATGTAATTCCTCTTGCAAAGGCAGGTGGAGTGGTTGTACTGCGCTTGGAATTTAATAATCCGAAGCTCCAATCCTCCGACGCATATGAAACCTCTTTTCGATATCACAAGGATTCAAACGGTACACGATCACTCCAACCTCATTTCATCGCCGGCCCCTTTTATGATACCCATGGCGCTTCACATGCCGTAATCAGCTTTAACCTTTCTATGGCAAGCGCCGGTCGCATCCGTCTGCGACGTAAAGGGAGCACCAGTTCAAGGCTTATCGCCTTTTCCTCAGGCGTCGATCAAGAGGTTACCCTTCCCGGGGTTCAGGAAGGAGCGCTCTATTCCTACCAGGTTGAGCTTCCTATAAAGGGAGGGAAATCCGGGCAATGGTATAGCTATCCGGAGGTCTCCATTCGGATTCCTTCCTCACACTTTAGACCCTTTTCTTTTGCCTGCATGTCCGATAGCCGTTCTTCCCATGGAGGTGCGGACGTAAATCGGCAGGGAACCAATACCCAATCCATCAAGCAGCTTTTTCGTATGGCTTATGAGCGCGGTTCTGACTTTCTATTTTTCCCCGGAGATCTGATCGATGGCTATACAACATCGGTTCCTGATTATGAACAGCAATTTTTAACCTGGAAAAAGGCGTCCACGGGCATCCATCGGTTCCTACCCATCTTTGAAGGAATGGGGAATCACGAAGCCCTGATAAAGAGGTACAAAGTACCCAAAGATTCAAAAGTTCAACCCCTGGCTTACGGCAGCTTTTCAATACCTCATCCAGCCTTTTCTTCAGAAGCGTTTTTTGCCAAGCAGTTTGTGAATCCAAAAAATGGACCTCCGAGCGAAGGCGGGGCAACCCCACCTTATGCGGAGACCGTGTATTCGGTGGTTCTCAATGGGGTCGGGTTTCTCATGCTCAATACCAATTATTGGTATTCTTCTGATCCGGAAACCCTTGGAGGAAACCTTGAGGGTTATATCATGGACCGGCAGATCAAGTGGATGGAGGAGGCTTTAACAAGCTTCCAAAGCCGCAAAGACATTCATCACGTATTTGTCTTTGCCCATGAACCCGCCTTTCCAAACAGCGTTCACATCGCGGACGCCATGTACTACCATGGCGGTGTTCCTGAAAAAAACGGCGGTTTTGACCGACGCTGGGTCGTAAAGCGCCGAGATCTCTTCTGGAAACTTCTCTCTACCCATTCAAAGGTTCGCTTTGTGATGTTTGGAGATGAACATAACTACTCCAGAACCATCATTCCCCCTGATGAGAATAAGGGTTGGAAAAATCCCGTAACGCAGCTCATTTCCGGTGGAGTAGGCGCACCCTATTACCGCAATCTTTACAACCTCCCCTGGTCCAAGCATGTACAGTCCATTGATTGGAAACAAAACTTCGTTCATGTCACGGTAAAGAAAGATGAAGTGATTGGATCAACCATCTCCATCACTGGTGAAATCATCGATCAATTTTCTCTCAGGTAAGGCTCCCAGGTCAGCGCTATGCAAACTTTCCATGATTTTTTGCGCTTAGGGCTGGTTCAAGCTAGCCATCCGCAGGACCTTGATCTTGATAAAGGAGCGTATACCTTTTACGCCGGATTTGATCCCACTTCAGACTCTTTGCATGTAGGACATCTCTTCGTACTCATCACCATGAAAAAGCTGCAAAAGCTTGGTCATAAACCCATCGCCGTAGTGGGCGGGGCCACAGGGATGATCGGAGACCCTTCCGGAAAGTCATCCGAGAGAAAACTGCTTTCCGAGGATGAAATTCGGCACAACTCCGAAGCGGTGGGAAACCAGATTCGCCGCTTCATAGACCCCCACTCAGGAGCCCTGGTTCTCAATAACCTCGACTGGGTTGGAGAACTTTCCCTCATACCCTTCCTGCGCGATATAGGAAAGAGTTTTCGAGTTACAGAAATGCTCGCGAAAGACTCCGTGCAAAGCCGAATCCAATCTGAAGAAGGGATTTCTTATACTGAATTTACCTATCAAATACTGCAGTCTTACGACTTTTTTCATCTTCATACAAAGCATGGCTGCGATCTGCAGATTGGCGGTTCTGACCAGTGGGGAAATATTTCTGCAGGGATCAGTTATGTACGCAAACAAACCGGTGATGAGGTCCTTGGGCTAACCCTCCCATTAATTGAATCCTCCCCAGGGCAAAAGTTCGGGAAATCGGAGGGTCGTAATATCTGGCTTGACGCGCAAAAATCCTCTGCCTATGATTTCTACCAATTCTGGATTCAAACCACCGATGAGATGGTCATTCCATATCTTGGTTTTTTCACAGAGCTCTCGGCAATCGAGATAGAAGATCTCAAAAATCAGACCAGAGAAAATCCCGAGAGCCGGACAGCACAGAAACGTCTGGCCTACGAAACTACTCTGCTCGTACATGGGGCAGGTGGAGTGGATAAAGCGATCCAGGCTTCTTCGGTACTCTTTGGAGGATCTCCAGAAGGTCTATCGGACACAGATTTAATGCAGATTTTCCAAGATGTTCCCAACTGTAAGTTTCCCTCTTCTATTCTGGAAGGAAGTGGATTGAGTCTCCTGCAAGCCTTATGTGATCTAGAACTAAGCAAATCAAAGGGACAGGCACGCAACCTGGTAAAACAGGGCGGGGTCTATGTGAACAATGTGAGAGTGACGGACGACACTTTCCTCTTAAAAAAAGACAGTCTCGCCAGCGAAACTATCATCATTCTTCGCTCCGGCAAGAAGAAGTATGGACTGCTTTGTTTTGAGGCAACTACAGAGGCAGGTTGATATGAGGGACGAATTAGCACAATTATTCTATGAGTCTGCAGCGATTGGAGTTCAAGGAGGCGAGCTTAATGTGGAACTAACCATGTTACTCAAACGCCCCGGCTGGCTGCGAACACTGAGTTCTTATATCACCAGGGAAATTGATGAATATGCCATTGATTCCCTGAGTTCAACGAGTGACACCCTACCCTATGCCACCATGTGCGCAAGTGATTTAGGCTTCCCGATCCAGTGGGTTAGACAGAATAAAATCACCGAGGGTACCAATGATGTCAGACGTACCATTCTACTTACTTCGATAACACCACAGGAAGAGGAGATCAATTCATTTGCCCAGCTCTTTTCCTCTGCCAAAATAGAACTGGTTGGGATCTATTCCCTACTTGGTATTAAAGAGCCAAATACTTCCATCAGGCTTCTCAATCTAATCCCGCTCAAGGATGTATTAAGTATTTATCAAAGACTCTATCTAATAGAGCCTGAGGTTTATGAGACTCTGATGAGTAAATTGGCTTGAAGGACTTTTCTTCAGGGAATCAGAAGGAGCACAGGAATACCTGGATTCCAGATCGGAGTCCTAATGTCATTAAGTTTAAAAACACGAACTCCATTAATGAAGCCAGTTTTCATATGGATACCGTCGTCCTCTGGCTTGACCAGGGGACCCATTGCAATGAGGTAAGATCCCCGTCGTCCTCGTACCCCGACACGGGGACCCAAGCTATCCCTTTCTTGGATCTCCGGGTCAAGCCCGAAGATGACGGAAGGTACCGTCGGGATAGGAAAAATGCAGAAACCGACTGCCTTAACTTAATGACATTGGGACTTCGATCTAGAATGACGGTTCGGCGTGAATTCGTTATAATTCCTACAAAATATTAACGTATTAAGAGTTTTATGTATGTGAAACCGCTTTTCATTTCCTATTTTCTTTTATCTTGCTGCACTCCTCTTCTAGCGCTCGAACTCACCTGGTTTGGTCATTCGGCGTTTCGAATGAAATCCAAGGAACTGGTGCTGCTGATCGACCCATGGCTTACCAATCTCAAAAACCCGAATGGCTCTGAAATTCTATCGAAAATCGGAAAGGTGGACTATATTCTGCTCAGTCACGGCCATGGGGATCACCTGGGAAATACCAAGGATCTCCTTGAGACCACATCCGCCAGGGTGGTAACTAGCTACGGCCTGGGGAACCAACTAATCCAACTCATGGAATTTCCGCCTCATCGGGTATCTCAGGAACTGCTTGGTGATGTGGGTGGAAGTGTTCGCCTCGGTAACGACGCTATCGTTCATTTCATCAACGCCAGACACTCGTCTGAAGTAGTAGATACCAAAGGAACAATCCACTACGGAGGCCCTGCCATTGGATTTCTGATTCAATTTCGTGAGGGGAAGACCATCTATCATACCGGGGATACTGATCTATACCTTGATATGAAGCTGATACCAGCCTTTTACCCCGTAGATATTCTACTGACCTGTATTGGTGGTCAATTCACCATGGATCCTAAGAGGGCAGCACTTGCCACAGCTCTTATCAGTCCCAAGCTTGTAATTCCCATGCATTATGGAACTTACCCCCTGCTAAAAGGCACCACGGAAGAATTCTTAACAGAGATCGGACAGGTAGAATTCGACGGAAAATTGAGAGTTCTGGAAATCAATAAGATGTATGAATTTTGATAGATTTGAGGAAACAATAGAATCAATGGAAACATTGGAATCCATGGAAACAATGGAAACAATGGAAACAATGGAATCCATGGAATGAAAAATTGGACAGAGCCAATAAATAAATTCCAAAAAATAGTATGTCGATGGCGGGTATGTGACGGATCATAAGGAGTTCAGGAGCTGTGCATATCCGATGATTGCGCCGACGGGCGATGCAACGCATCGTTCTAGAAGTAATCGGCTGATAGGTGCAGTTCCTGGGCTCTTTAGGGCCGTCTAAATACCCGTCATCGGCATACCCTTAATAAAGTACCGTGTAGCCCCAGCTGATCGCGTTGATATCTTCTATTTCAAAAAATCTGAACGGATCTCTCTGGGCTTTTACATCATTGGTGTTCAAGCTCTGATAGCGTACTTCCATTATTTTATTTTCAGCAATTCTTCTCATTAAACCTGCCTGGTATCCATAGCCGGTTTTGGTGTCGCTCACTGAGTGTAAGAGTGATCGTGCGATAACCCTGCCTGCGCTAACACCAATGAAAGGAAACCATCTTCTGGTGGGATTGTCCGTAAGAAAAATCTCATAGTTCAAGAGCCAGAAGCGGCCATTGGCCATTGCCCAGTCAATATCATCGAAGCTGAAATAGATACGGCCATGAGTTGTGAATCGACCCCACTTATAACCGTAGAATTTGATTTCCTTTTCCTTGAATCCTGCGCTGTTGTTGGTTGAACTCTTAGAAAAGGTATGATGAATTCCCGCGAAACTGGTGAGATGGCCCCAGATTCGATGGGGATGGGTAGCGGCAAA
>CAZIKF010000041.1:28498-38220 GCA_964539825.1 uncultured bacterium | reverse complement strand
GGGTAGCTACAGCACTCAACACCAGGCTTGAGCTGGAAGTGTTTGCATAATAAAGATCATAGGATTGGCCGGGCTGTAGTTGTAAATCAGAATAGAAATAGTCTGTAGCCCCGATCTTTACACTGGTTCTGCGAATTCTTCGAGATAGAGGATCTGAACTGATACTTTGATGAGATGCTTGTACACATGCCTGGTTTGCCAGGCATTTCCGAATATTTGCCTCCGACGGTCGATCATTGAGGATATCTACGATGAAGTTGGTGGAATTGATGAATCTCTGGGAAGTAATAGATTGGGCTCCTAATGTAATTGAAGGAAGGGTGCCCCCCAGGCTCAATTCCGTATTATTGAGATCCTCAGCGGCGGCAGTTCCCCCATTTGACAAAGAACTCAGAAACCTTCCCTGAATCGTTGTTGTTTCCAACTCCGGATTCACCAGAACAGCCAAAATTGTCTGAGATCGAGGGATCCAAAGGTTAAGACTTGAGGTCTGTTCAAAACCGGTCAATCTCCAATTGCCGCTTTCGTTTGAAAAGGTATAGATATCAAACTCCTTGGAAGAGGAAAGTTCCAGGGTACTGCTGGAAGAGGTGGGCCCCCTGAACTGCTGGAAAGAAAATTCATAACCGGACAGGGAAAAACTCGTAGGTAGAAAACTGCCATCTACCAATCTTGAGCTGGACCCTAGATTAAGATGCGCTTGTCTGGAACCGGAAGTGTGGTAGTCAAAGAATTCAAATGGAGCTATGGAGGAGATCTCTTCGATAAGACCAAAAGCGAATCTAGAATAGAGATCTTTAAAATTTTTGGCGTTGAGATTTAGCGTAGGTTCCAGGGTGGCGATTCCACGAGAGCCGGAAGCAATCATCGATCGAAATGCCTGATCCGCACCGCCTGGTTCCAGAGTCCCTCCGATTCCAACCCTTCCTCCGAGAGCTTCCCAGAGATAAGTAAAAAACAAATAACCAAGACCTCTTAGTTCGGCACTATCTGATCGCTGAATACTCCCGCCCTGAATCCCTGGTTCATCACCACTCATGAGCAAGGAAAAAGAAGGGTTTTGAAGCCAGAATTCAACCTGCGACGGAGCGTCTGATGGTGATTCCAGAATGAGGTCTCCATTTTGAAACCGTTTGCCATGAAATACACGATAAATTGCGAACTGTGAGAATCCCTCATTGGCCCAGATAGTTTCAACGTTATCAAACTGGGAGTGAATCAGGTGCTGAAGTTCGTGAGCCAAAACATGAAAAAAGTCCTTCCTGGGTAAGGCCTGGCCAAATCCTGAGAGAGGTATGGGAGCGCCACCTGGGTTGGAAGGATAGAGATCCATATGGATCGCGTTCATTCGATTTCCAACAGCATCAAATTTATCAGCAGGGTCAAAATAGCCTCCTACAAATTCACCACTGAATTGAAAGTTGTCCTGAATGTCATAGATTAGAACATTTAGTCCATCAGAGTTTGCCGCAGAAACTTGGCTAATCGCGCCGAATGCCGAAACAGTTGACGGCACAATATCCTGCACCATCAGATCACCCATTTCCTGAAGCATGGCATCTCGGTCTGAAACACGCCCAAAAGAATTTGTATGAGTCGTTGTATTGAGATAATTATCATTAAGCTGATCTTCGTATTTCGCCTTCTCCACCCAAAGGTTCACAAGCAGGTTGCCTCCTGATGTGGATGAAGTTCCCTGGTACCGGAGCAAAAACTCCAGGTTTCGTGCTCCCTCATCAACACGGTAACTCCTCGCCGTTCCAACCGTAAAAATTGCGTTGGAAACAGACTGGATTGAAGCCGAAGGTTTTAGCCTTGACTCCGCGGCTCTGGCCCTGAAAAAATCTCTCTGGATCCTGGGATTGGGACAGATGGATCGTGGTCGCACTGCGGATTCAACAAACGTGAGCAACAGGAAATAAAGTAGAAGCCATCTTCCAACTTTTATCATCACAAGACCCGTCGTCCTCGCACTTGATGCGGGGACCCATAACAGGTTTCAACATGGATCTCCGGGTCAAGCCCGAAGATGACGTAAATTAGAGTCCGGTAAATCATGCGCTCCCAAAATTGTTAGTATATCGACAATCTACTTTGTCATTCCGGACCCCGATCCGGAATCCAGAAAATTGTATAAATTTAACATCGTGCCTTGACTCCTGGATCCTGAATAAAGTTCAGGATGACGGTGATGGACAATCCTTTACACATTATTACTATAAAACTCCCTAAACTTAATGACATTGGGATCAAGTCGCGGGATGACGCGAGGGAGGGGGAAAGTCCAAAACAATGACCCCTCCAGGCTCCGCCAAGAAGGCGGGTTCATACTTCATTCCATTGCTCCCATTGATTCCTTTGCTTCCATTGTTTCCCGAGGAATCAGAGATTCCTCGCAGGCTCCCCTTCGAATTTAAAAATTAAAAAATGGACTGTCGGATTCATTTTTTTCTGAAGCAACGCTTTCAGATTGAAAAAGGTTGGTGTTGAGTCTGCGTTTTTGAAATCGTTTTTTGGGCGCTAAACGCATTTCCAATCGAACCGGAACCTCAATGATGCCCTTAAGACCGTGTGAAGGATGGGACTGTAGAAACCGATTTACATCCCGTGTTAGAAATCGCATTGGAATCTGTTTTTGAAGGTTCATGGTATCAGGCGGCATGATGAAGTTGATACTCACAGGCGCGTTAAACACCTTCCGGGAGCGGAGGCCATTTTCAACATAAAAAGCAGGATAGGAACCCAGCTTGTTTACGGGTAAATGAAGGTAGGCCATTTCCTTTGTAGAACCTCTCAATCGAAAAGCCACTTTCTTTCCCTCTCCCAGTCGATGATGAATTTCTAGTACATTCTCTTCACCAATTCTGAAGCTGAGTCCCTCCATGGTTTGAACAACCTCACCCTCCAAATCCCCAAATTTTTCGGATTCAAGAATATCCAGGGCAAAAACCGGATCTGTCACGCCCTTATCAAAAAAGATATCGTCGCGAGTATAAAACCTGGGAGTGATGGTAAAGGTTTTGATTTCATAAATAGGAGATAAGACATAGATCAAAAGAGAACCCTCTTTTTTTGATCCTTTTTGCAACCGAACTCTTCCTCTTCGGTCCTTGCGGATTTTCGCATCCCTTCGATGGCCTACAAATACAACGTCAGTGGGATCCTCCGCCTTCTGATTTTCTGTTTCTATAATATCTCTGGATTTTTCTACGGAAACCTTTAGTTCCACGGAGTCAAGAAGACGGTCCGCTGGAATGGTGAGAGTAAACTCGCCCTTAAAGGAGTCCGGACCGTGGACAGCAGAATTTGGTGCAGCATCGGTTAGTCCTACCGATGAGAAAATAAGAAAGAATAAGAGGTACAAAGATCTCACAAGATCTCTTCGTCTTCCAATGATGTAGCTGGATCTACAATTTCCACGACCCATGCCTTTAAGACGGTTGAAATACTAGGCTCCAAAAAATCATCCAATTCCACACCCCCTGCTTCACGGAATTCGTCATTTGGATCGATTCCGTTGATAATCAAATCATGCGGGAGAAATTTCATATTCACTGTATCGGTGACAAGATTGTGCTTTAGATCTATATCGAAGGTGCCCAGATTCGCTGAATAATCCCTCCAAGCTTCTTTATCTGTCTTCACTCCATTCTTGGTATAGATGGCAGGATCAATCTTCATCCGCGGACTGGGATCCTCTCCCCCGGCCTCAGACCAATCATTATCGGCATGGGGCTTAAAGATGACATGGCCTGTTTTCTTGAAAGAAGCATGATCCGTGGATGTGAAATGGGCCTGTTCACGGGATGGATCCTCGAATACCAAAATATTTAAAAAGGAAGGGTGTCCGGCTAGTTTTTTAGGCAGGGCTTGAACAGCTCCTCCAAGATAAACATTGCCCTGGACTACCAGAAGACCAACCCCCTTGTAATACCCTTCGAGAAATACATCTCCTCGAACAAAGGTGATTCCGCTGATTTCAATGGGATTGGTCAGATCATGTTTACGACTGCGCGGCCCGTACCGGGTAGGATCAAATACCGCGGCTCTTCGCCAATCCCCGTAACCATACAAGGGCAATACCTTGTTATAACGAACTGAATTAAATCCAGCCTCACCCTCAAAGATTACATCCCTAAAATATCGATTATCCCGACTATTGCCCCCAAATTGCTGATGATAAGTGGGCTTGAGAACAAGGTCGGCCACCTCTTCGTAAAAATCCAGGGGTCTAAGATTGATCTCCCGATCCGTCCAATAACCGGAACTGGGAACCACCTTCCTGGAATAGGTCTCCTTTACTGGCTGACCAAACATCTTAAACTGTCGGTAAATACCGTATCTTTCATACTCGATATTCTCAGCGTCTAAGAAATCCACCCCTCCATCGGAAAGTCCCATGCTCGTGGATGGATGATCCATGTAATAGTATTCCTGCCAACTCAATTCCCCCGCTTCAATCATCTTGCGCTTATTCCAATCAGAAAGCTCCGCAGTAATTCCATTCTTGATATAGACATCCCCCTTAAAAACCGCCAGATCAGAAGGTTCTATGGAGTCTTCAAACTGGTAGTTCATATGCTCTTTCTCGCGTATAAAAAGAGCATGATCCGGTGCGATCATCCCCATATGTACTGCCTTCACCGAATAAACTGCGAGAACTTGTTTGCGAGAGATTCTTCCCAGGGTATTTTCAAAAATCCCCCTGCTTCGAATCCGAAGATCTCCCGTATACACGCCGAGGTCTGGATAGGGCGAGGGTGTGGATTCAAAATCAACCTTTAACTCCAGATCGAATTTCCCACTACCATGATAGAGATTTCTAATTTCAGTTTTGAGCTTTTCGGGCATTGGGATTCTCTGGTTAGAGCTAGCCACCAGGGCTTCCAAAAAAGTCTTGTGTGTCTCCAGGTGAGATTTCAAGTAATACAGGGCTTGCTCTACTCCCGATTCGGCAACCTGCTCAGCAATGGAATCTTCCACATACTTGTTCACCAGTTTAGATTCAGTCTGAACAAGAAAAACAAGGGCCATACAAAGCACCAGGATAATGGCTCCAAGAACGAGCACAACTGGTAGTGCGATGCCCCGGTGGCCAATACTCCTGGATCCTCCGGTCAAGCCGCAGGATGAAGGGAATAGAGTGGATTTCCTTAACTCCAATGCTTCTTTTGATTCCATTGATTCCATTGATTCCTGGGACCGAAGGTCACTTCCTATAAAGTCCCATTCTGAATAAGTTCATAGAACGAAGGCGCTTTGAGGCTGGCCCCTCCAACCAGGCCTCCATCAATCCCTTCCTCCCGCATATAAGTTGCTATATTTTCCGGCTTCACACTTCCGCCATAGACAATGCGAATTTTCTGAGCCAGAGAGTCGCTATACGAGTTCCTTAAAACTCCACGAACGGTGGCAATCCCTTCCCTGGCATCATCCTGGGATGCATTCACACCCGTCCCGATGGCCCATATTGGCTCGTAGGCAAAGAGTAGTTTGGATGTATCCGCTTCACTCATTCCCTGCAGCGCAGCCTCAACCTGAGATCGAATTTTCTCAGCAGTACCGCCTCGCTGGCGCTCCTCCAGAGTTTCCCCTACACAAACCATGGGAACCAGACCAAGGTCCAGCGCAGCAATGGTCTTCTTGCGAACCATCTCGTCAGTCTCTCCAAAAATCTCTCGTCTTTCCGAATGACCCGTAAGTACATGGGTACATCCCATATCTTTTAGCATGGAAAGGGAGACTTCCCCGGTAAAGGCACCAGACTCTTCGAAGTAGAAATTCTGAGCTCCGAATGAAATGGGTGTGGAACCTAAATACTTCTGCATCAGGTGAAAACTGGTAAAAGGGGGAAAAAGAACAATTTCACAAGAGTCCGGGAAAGCATAGTTCACAAAGTCCTGTAGATAAGCTTCTGTCTGAGCTAAAGCATGATTCATCTTCCAATTACCGCCATAGAACGGAATGCGCTTCATAATTCCTCCTCAAAAAGTCACTTCCGAGTATATATTGCCGGAGGCAATTCTGGAAAAAAAAAAGCCCTCCCCACATGACGGGAAGGGCTATGATTTCTTGCTCTACCGACTAAACCACTGGTCTCTCAAACCTGAATAGTCCTGGTAAGCTGAATTAACATCTCCCATACTTCCCGCACTAGAAGACTTTTCGTACTGGCGCTGACGAAGGTAAATTTCCTGCAATAAACGGGCGTCCAGTTCTGAGGAAGTACTTGGAGCAAATGCACCATAGGGAGAGGATAGCTGCTGAGCTGTTCCTCGCAGGGGAACTACCTGATCAGCCTGATAGGTTGGTGTAACTGCCGAGTATCGACCGGGAACAGCGGCGGTGGTTCCCACGAAACCAGAACCTTGTTGGTAGCCCTGCTGCATGCCCATGCCTTGCTGCATCCCCATACCTTGCTGACCCATCATGGCTCCACCCATGTTTGGGGTCCCAACCTGGTAACCCATACCGGCGGTTGCCCCGTATCCGAACTGATTCAATCCTGACTGCTGGTAAATGGATTGATTGTAAACAAAGTTCGGCTGCTGCTGAGTCGTCATCATGTAATTGTAGGGAAATTCAGGAATAAAAATGTCTCCGTGGCGCGGTTCGGTGCGCTCCTTAAACATTTGCTGGTAATCCCAGAAAGCCTTGTCAAAATTCATCTTGTCGTTCATTGCAAAGGGACCGGAGTTCTGTACAGACTTAAGAGCGGATAGAAACCGGCGACGCTTTTTCTTTAACTGACCCTGGGTGGCGTGAACAAATCTTCGAGCGTAGGCACGAAAGACTGATAGAAACTGCTGCTTGGAATGTTGCTTCATCCTGGGGTTGGTAGCAGGCGTTTGCTTCCATCGGATGTAGAGACGCTCATAGGTTGGCATGGGGAATTGGCCCATAGAACGTAGAGAGTGCTGAGAGAAAACACTCTGATACTGTTTAAAAGATTGGTAAACCTGATCGAGAGCCCCATCATTTCCGCCGGTACCAAAATAGTTGTACCAGGTAGACTGGGAGGAAGCGAGGCCTTCATCAGCCGCTATAAAGGACTCCAGGGAATAGGCCTGCATAGTCGCCATGCGTTCCACATATTCCAGCCTTTGCTGAATCTGCTGTTGCTCCTGCGGAGAACGGGAGTGCATCAATTGGTTAAGACTGTTCGTGAAGCCCCCCATAGTGGTGCCAAAGTTCGACAGTTCATAAAGAGACTCCGAAAGTTTCGCCTGGGGAATGCTCAGACTAGATAAAAAGACCGAGATCCATGCAATTGTTCGAAGTGATTTCACGGAAACACTCATTTTGTACTCCTTCTCAAGGTTCCATCTCTTTATACGTAACTGGGGGCCAAAGGTTTCAAATCAGACTCAATCAAGGTGAAGTTCCTAGTTTTTCCAGTACGAAATCATCAAACCAGGCCTTTCCACTAGCCTTTCGAAGGACCCATTCCAACACAATCGAGGATGTATCTTTGCGCGTCTCAAACTCATACCTCAACTCAATAAACCCTTTCGTGGAGCCAACCTGCCTGGCAATTCCCTGATGCGCTTTCAGAAAAGCCCTTGACGATAACTCCTGGAGATTAAAAAAAGCTCCGGAACCAAGGGGATCTTCAGCGGCCAGAACTTGATAGGTCTTAATGAATCCTCTTACGCGGTAACGAGAGGAGGGTTTAACGGGTATTGTCTCAGTGGCCAGTGCCAGCGACTTTTTCTTACCAAATGTGGAGATCCGCTGGGAAGCTTTACCAGAGTGCTTCACTCCTCGATCCAGGATAAAAACTCCCCTGTCCTGGGTGCGTTTCAGTCCCCTGGCTATCCCAGGGACGTTTGAATTACTATCAAACTCCTGGGAATAAACAAGAGTGGGCGTAAGGGACGGGCTAGACGGCTGGGAGTCCTTCCCGCTTCCCTTTCCTTTCTTTTTGATGGGGTGCTTTTTTGCAAAGTTGTATCCAAGGTTCATTTTTCTCTTCTGGATCTCGGAAGAAAATTCAGCAACATATGCCGATATTCTCTCAATCCTTCTTGCGGAGGGAGGATGAGACCTTAAGGAAGTTTCTATTCGGCTCGGATTATGATGCTCAAGACTCTTCAGTACCTTGAGAAATCCTACCATTCCTTCTGGATTATAGCCTGCTGCGGCAGCATATCTCGCACCGATATAGTCAGACTCCAACTCGTTCTTACGAGAATATCGAAGCCCTGAGAATACGGAATAAATTTGACCCATGGTCTCAAGTTTGTTACTCCTCTTCCCCAATTTTCTAATGATGTATTGGTAGACCAACTGGTGCTTTATGCTTTTCATGGAATGTTGAGCGACAACATGACCAACTTCATGACCAAGTACCCCAGCAAGTTCATCATCAGATTTCACTCTCTGTAATAGTCCCCTGGTTATAAAAATATGACCGCCCGGGGCCGCAAAGGCATTTACAAAGTCTGGCCTCAAGAGGGTGATCTTAAATCGAATGTCTTTGCGTTCACTAACCGCTACGATGCGATTGAAGACCCCCCTCACCCATTCCGTCGCTTCTGGATCGGCATCAAAAACACCGTACTGAAGTTTTACCGATTGGGCTACAACCGCTCCAATAGCCTGTTCAGACACTTTTACTACAGGCTTTAGTAATTGCTGAAAGAACTTCCCCAGTCCAGCATCAGGTAAAGTATAGGCAAGAAAAAAAAGTCCGAGAGCAAAGGGAATCGCGGGACGAATCATGGAGCACCTCCGTTACATACATTATACCGTAAAGCAAACGGTATGCCCGTTTGTAGGTTCATGACCAAAATAGGCTCATCTCAGATGAGCAAAGGAATCTGTAGATTCCTGGTTTGGCCGGGAACCCGGGCAAACCAAATGCGTTTGGGCATAAAACTCAGGGGCTCAGGGCTATGCAACGAAGGAAAGTTTCCACCATAAACGATCCTCCCCTTTTCCGTAGTGGGCCTGTAGGAGAGTCTCCTCTTCCACTTTTCCCAGGTTTTTATACAAGACCCTGGCTCCCAGGTTGTCTTGAGATACGGTCAAAGTCCAGCCTGAATAGCCATTTTTAAGAGTCCATGCCCTCAGGTCTTCGCCAAGTTCCGCCCCCAAACCCTGGCCCTGGAGATGTTTTTGGATTCCAAAGGAGAAAAGGTAGAGAAAGTCAGGTTTCCCCCTGTCCTGGAGCAAAAGCGCATAACCCACGGGGACACCCTTCTTAAAACCCAGGATCAAAATTTGGGTTTGTGCCAGGGGAACCAAAGACCAGGAATTGAGTGCTCCATCAGAGAAAAGTTCCCGTTCCTGCTCCAGGGTCCAGTCCAGCAAGTCCCGCTGCGAATCAACCTTCTGAAGGTTCATAAGGAATACCTTTTCCTGGTATCCCGCGAGCCCAATCCCATTGTTCTTAAGTTAAGGCAGTCGGTTTCTGTATTGTTTCTATCCCTACCGTACCTTCCGTCATCTTCGGGCTTGACCCGGAGATCCATGAAAGGGATAGTTTGGGTCCCCTGGTCAAGCCAGAGGACGACGATATCTATATAAAAACTGCCTTCAGTTATAAGGTTCATATTTCTTAACTTAATGACATTGGAATCAAGTCATGGATGACGTGATGGAGGACAAGTTTGCACCAATTTAGCAAGGTTTCAAATGATCTTGCCAGGCACTTATAAGGGAATTCTCAAACTTTTGACGAAAGACTTCGTTGGAGAACTTCAAGGCCTGATTGCGGC
>CAZIKF010000041.1:0-28398 GCA_964539825.1 uncultured bacterium | reverse complement strand
TTCTCAAACTTTTGACGAAAGACTTCGTTGGAGAACTTCAAGGCCTGATTGCGGCATTTTTCAGGATCCCAGGCGGTATCCTCAAAGCGTAACAGGGCATCTTCAATGGAAGCCCTGGACTGATCCTGAAAGAATAATCCTGTTTCTCCCTCCACAACGGTTTCCAGCGCTCCACCACGACCGTAGGCAATCACCGGTGTACCACAGGCCTGCGCTTCCAGGGGAGTGATTCCAAAATCTTCCTCACCGGGAAACAGGAACGCGATCGCGTTCTGGTAGAGTTCAACTACCTTTTTCGAATCTACCCCGCCAATGACTTCCACGCTGGTCCCCCTGGCCAATTCACGCAGTCTCGACTCCTCCGGGCCGCTTCCCGCTACGATGAGTCTTCGGTTGGTTCCAGCGAAAGCCTCGATCGCCAGATCCACCCTCTTATAGGGAACCAAAGCCCCGAAAGCTAAATAATAATCACTGGAGGAATTTTCTTTGATCCGGAATCGGCTTGTGTCTGCTGGCGGATAGAGAACCTCTGCATCAGTTCCATAACATTTTTGTATTCGCCGACGAACATTTTCAGAATTACAGCTATAGTGATCCACCCGGTTAACACAGCTTAGATCCCAAAGACGAAGATAATGCATAGTCAGCGGCCAGGCTAATTGAGCAAGGGAATTCACGCTCTGGCGATATATTTCAGAAAATTCCCAGGCATATCGCACAGGTGTATGAAGGTAGGACCAGTGCAGTGTGTTAGCAGAAGTAACGCAGCCCCTGGCCACGCAGTGTGAGGTCGAAACAACCAGGTCGTAGGAACTCAGATCAAAGGACTCAATAGCAAGAGGGAAGAAGGGCAGGTAGAGTTGGTGACGGGTTGAAGACCAGGGTAGTGACTGGACAAAGGAGGTGTGAATATCACAAGCGAGCAGTTGTTCCGAAAGATTTTCTTCGATGGAGACAAGGGTATAAAGGTCCCTTGGCCCCAGAACATCAACCATCTGTTCAAGGACATTTTCTCCTCCGCGCATGCCTGTGAGCCAGTCATGTACAAAGGCGATTTTTAATTTTCGAATCTCATCGATTCCCATGCTCTCCTAAACTTGAAACCGAAAGTGAACTACGTCCCCATTCTGAAGAATATACTCTTTTCCTTCCACACGCAGGAGTCCTTTGTCCCTGGCTCCCTGCTCTCCTCGGCACTGAACAAAGTCATCATAGGAAACAATTTCCGCTCGGATAAATCCCTTCTCAAAATCCGTATGAATCACTCCCGCTCCCTGGGGTGCTGTTGCTCCCGCCGGAACTGTCCAGGCTCTCACTTCCTTGGGGCCTGCTGTGAAAAAAGTGCGCAAACCCAGGAGCTCATAGGCGGTACGGATCAAATGATCTAAACCGCTCTCCTCCAAACCCAGACTTTCCAGAAATTCGAGACGCTCTTCAGCGGATTCCAGTTGAGAAATCTCAGCCTCAATTTGAGAACAAAGTACAATCGCCCGTTCCTCAGCGATTCCACTCCTGGAGTTTATCGCCTCAAGTGCCTTTGCAGCCCCTGCTCCCACTTCTGATTCAGAAACGTTAAGCACATAGAGAACATGCTTCATCGAAATTAGGCATAAGGGCTCTAGAATTTCTAGTTCAGACTGATTAAAGGATTCGCGGCGCAGCCACTTTCCCTGTTCGAGAAGTTCCTTCACTCGGAAAAGGAAATCCGCTTCTTCTTTTTCTTTGCCAAGCGCGCCTTTTTTTCGCTTGGCCAACCGATTATCCAACGTATCAAGGTCTCTTAAGATTAACTCTGTCTCAATTATATCCGCATCCCGCAGTGGTTCCACATTACCATGGACATGAACTACATCAGTGTCTTCAAAGCAACGCAAGACATGGACAATGGCGTCCACTTCTTTGATATGTCCCAGAAACTTATTACCAAGACCCTCTCCTCTGGAGGCCCCCTTTACCAAACCCGCGATATCTACGAATTCGACGATGGTTGGAATGATTTTTTCGGGGTCGACAATTCCCGCAAGTTCCTCTAACCGTGAATCGGGAACTTTAACAACTCCCTGGTTGGGTTCAATAGTACAAAACGGATAATTGGAAGCTTCGGCCGCTGCCTGTGTTAACGCATTAAACAAAGTAGACTTACCCACATTGGGAAGACCTACGATTCCACATTTAAGTCCCATTAATTCTCCCCTTTGAGCGGGCCTATTGGGTCAATAGATTCACGTGTAGGTACTTGTTGGAATTGTACATGGGAAACGGTTTAAAATTTTGCACGGCTGGATAGGTAGCGAAATTTTTGGTTTTAAACCAGAGTAAAATTCGAGATGCATCCTCTCGTGCCATACGGGCACATCGCCGCAAACTTTCAGCTCTCTTATCCGAGTCCACTTCTTTGCGAGAGGCTTCTATACACTCATCAAATAGGGGTTGAGCATATCTTGGATAGTTGCCTTTGAGCCCTGTACTTTCGCTATGATACAGAGGATAGAGAAAGTTATCCCCATCTGGAAAATCCGCGATCCAGTTGCGATAGAAGAGATCAAAATCTCCGTTTACCAGTGAAGAGGTGAAGGCATTCCAATCCCTGGTTACCAACCTAATTTTCAATCCGGCTTGCTCCAGGTACTGCTTCAAGACCTCACAAATCCGTATGCTTCGAGGATTGCTATGCAGCAGCAGTCGAAGTTCCAGTCCCTGAAAGCCGGCGTCTTCAATCTCATCGAGGGCAACCTTTGGTTCAAAAGAAAATCCACCGTCACTCAAATAACCTGGAAGACCTCTTGGCACGGGGCCGGTAGATAGTTCTCCCTGCCCCTGCAGAACAGTTTTGAGAATGGTGCCGCGATCAATGGAGATGGCCATGGCTCTTCGAAGTCTTCTGGATTGAAGAGCTTTGGTTTTCATATTTAAACCGAGAAAATAGAGATTATACTGATTGATGGAATCAATTCTTGCCCGGGTGGGTTTTAGAGATTTTATGTCCTCTGGAGGAACTTCGACGACATGGAGATTTCGAGAACGAAACTCACTCATCAAGGTGAGGGGATCCTTGAGAATCTTGAAATAAATAGCTTCAAGATTACCCTCTTTGGCGTACTTGGAATTCCGCACTACGAGTAAATCCTGCTCTCGCCGCCATTCCTTCAATACATAGGGTCCGGCTCCAGCGCTCTCTTCGGTTAGAGTCCCGCCCTCTTCAATAAACCTTTTGTTTACAATGGCCAGTTGCGGCATAGCAAGTAGAGCTGGAAAGGGAGAAAAGGGTCGCTTGAGATCAATACTGATTTTATGTTCACCCAGTATTCTGATTCCCGAGAGTTTTTTGGTCTTTCCAGAACGAAAATCCTCGAATCCAGCTACCTGGTTCAAAAGCCATGCCCTGGGAGAATCTTCCTTCATGGATGCAAGTCTTTCGAAGCTAAAAGATACATCTTCAGCTGTCAGGGTTTCTCCGTTGGAAAAATGAAGGTTTTCCCTTAGTAGAAAAGTGTATCTACGCCCTTCTTCTTTAATGGAATAATGCTTGGCCGCATCCATGACCAAAAGACCATTCTGATCGAATTTCATCAGGTTCGAATAGAGCAGTCCAAGGATTTGACCAGAAAAGGCATCAGTGGAATGGGCTGGATCGAGGGTCTTGGGTGAGGATTCCAGGGCCAGGCGAAGAGTCCGCGCTGGTAACATCAGAGATGAAGTGCATCCCATCAGAAAACCACAAAGCAGCAGACACAGCCCAAAAAAACGAGGAAAAAACATAAGCCGGTGATTCTAACAAAGGAATTTTAGAAGTCAAGAGCAGCTGTCGCTCCTATTGACTTCTGAATAGAGGAGAGAGAAGAGGGAAGAGAGAATACTCCGCCTCATGGCGGGGAATGGGAAATTGGAAATGGTGAAGGGGGGCAAGAGTCGTCATCTTCGGGCTCGACCCGGAGATCCATACCTCCCGGCCCAAATGGCGGGATCATACCCCATTCTCTCTTCTCTCTTCTTACCAATTACTTCTTTTCAATTTCCTTGAGAAGTTCTTCCGCTTCTTCGTCCCAGGACTCATCTCCCTCTTCCAGAATTCTTTCCAGACATTGTGTGGCAAGATGATCTTCACCGAGTGCCCTATGGCATATTGCTTTATGAAACAAGGCATGTTCATCTATTTCAAGGACTTCCAGAGATTTTTGATAGTTGATGATCGCGTCCCGGTGTTTCCCCTGAATTCGCCCGACATCGGCAAGACCATTGAGCGCGTAAACATCTTCCGGATCCAAATCTATTGCTTTTTGAAAGCAATTGCTGGCCTTCTCATAAATGCGCTGCTCCAGGTAGAGTTTACCCAGGGAATACTGGGAAAAGGCATATCCTGGGTCTAATTCAATGGCCCGAACCAGATTTTTGTGCGCCTTGATGACCAGGTTCTCTTTCATTTGGGATCTGGCCAGGTCGGTAAGCAGTCCAGCTTCATCTGGCTCCAGGTCCAGGGCTTGTTCGTAAAAAACCATCGCGGCCTCATTGTCACCCCTCTCGAACTGAATAGACCCCATCGCGGCCTTGATCTTCCAACTGCGTGAATCCAATTCCTCAGCCTTTTGAAAATAGATCAGAGCGCTTTCCAGGTTCTCCTCTTCCAATTCCAGATTTCCCAGGCTGTAATGACCAATAGACTGATCAGGATAGAGAGAAATGATCTTTTCAAAGGTTTTGCGGGCACCTTTGTAGTCCCCCTCTTTCATCTGTATCTCGCCAAGATTGCCCATTAATAGGTGATTGTCTGGATTAATCTGCAAAGCCTGCTCAATGACGAACTTGGCATCCTCTAGTTCTCCGCGCTGGAAGAGAATGATCGCTTTAGAATTGTAGTTATAAATGTCCTTCTCATCGATAAAAATAGCTTTATCGAGGCACTCCAGTGCCAGATCCATCTCACCGCTTAATTTATAAGTAAGAGCAAGGGAATTCCATGAGTACACATCCTGGGGATTAATCTTAACCGCTTTCTTGAACTCCATGGTGGCCCTGGGGAAATCTCCTCGATCCAGGTAGGTGTTTCCCAGCAGATAGTGGGAGAATAAATCGGATCCCCCAACCGCAATGGCTTTTTCAAGAACTTTAACAGCCTCTTCAAACTTCTGCTGTTCGTTATAGATAAACGCCAATTTGTTGTAAGAATATACATCGTCGGGAAAGGCCTCAATGGATTTTTGAAACCATATTGAAGCATTCTTAAGATCGCCCTTTTGGAGACAGATCATTCCTTCTTCATAAAATTGATTTGCTGCCATAGTTTATCCTTGCAGATTTTGAGCCCAATTCGCCCAATCGCTCTATTCTACCCTATCGGCCCCCTGTTCGAATTCCTCAAACCAGCGGCGAATATCAGGAAGCCGTTCAAAAAATAGCACCTTCTCCATACAAAGATCTTTGTTGCTGCGTTTTACCCTCTCCGGGAGAAGAATTCGATCAAACCCCTGGTTTTTCGCCTCCCTTACCCTTGATTCAAGATGGGAAACTAAACGCATTTCTCCACCCAGTCCCGTTTCTGCCAGGGCCACCGTACCAGGCGGCAGTGTCACATCCCTGATAGAAGAGAGTACCGCCAGTATCACCGCCAAATCCAGGCCTGGGTCATTACTCTTCACCCCTCCTGCCAGATTCACATAGACGTCGCTCTGACCTAATAAAATCCCCATCCTTTTCTCCATTACCGCTAATAGCAAAGAAAGGCGGTTTGGATCAAGGCCCATCGCCGTTCTCTTGGGGTAGGTGAAATTGTTATCCGCCACCAGAGCCTGAACTTCCACCATGAAAGGTTGAGTCCCCTCCATAACTACCGAGAGGCACGAACCAGGGGTTGAAGTGGAATCGGTAAGGAAATATGCGGCTGGATTCGCAACCGGCTGTAGCCCATCCCCTTTCATCTCAAAAACCCCGATTTCGTCTGTAGGGCCAAAGCGGTTCTTCAGTCCCCGCAAAAGACGAAAATGATGGGTTCGATCCCCTTCGAACTGCAAGACAACATCCACCATATGCTCGAGGAGCCTGGGACCCGCGATTTCACCTCCTTTGGTGACATGCCCCACAAGGATGGTAGTAAGGGAACGAGTCTTGGCAAACTCCATGATTCTAAAGGTAGATTCACGCACCTGTGCTACAGAACCGGGAGAAGAATCAAGATCGGGAACGCGAACAGTCTGGATAGAGTCCAGAACTAATAGTGAAGGGTTCAAGTTCTTGGCGACTTCAAGAATACCTTCCAGGTCCGTATGAGCGAGCAAGTGCAGTGTTTCTCCGTGAACCTGAAGCCGCTCAGCCCTGAGCTTGACCTGAGCCTCCGATTCCTCACCTGAAACATAAAGAACTCCCTTGCCTTTCTTCGACAGCAAGGAACAGATTTGCAGGATTAAGGTAGACTTTCCCATTCCAGGCTCACCGCCTAGCAATACCAGGGCACCTTCAACCAAACCTCCGCCCAGGACTTTGTCTACCATTTCAAGGCCGGTCGCCGTCCTTGAGTCCCGGCTAATCACAACTTCATCAAGTAACGTGGCTTCACGTACGTTACCCGGCCCCGTTTTAGAGGAGCGGTGACTGGGAGCCTGCTCTTCTTCAAGCGTATTCCAAGAGCCGCATGCGGAACAATTCCCCTGCCAGCGAGTATGCTGATGGCCGCATTCACGACAAAGATAGATGTTTCGTGATTTCCGAGCGCTCATGCGTTCAAACTCAACTTCTTCCCCGCATTGAAAAAAGAAAGGAATCTCCCAATTCTACCCTGCTTCCCGCAAGATAAGCCGCGATGGGCAGACGCTTCTTCCCTTCGATCTGAATTTCACTAATCTGTAAAACTCCTCCCTTTACAGCAATGTTGAGATCCTTTTTTGTTCTTAGCATGACCGTTCCAGGGATCTGCTCATGCCTGACCTCTTCGAAACTTCCCTTAAAAACTGCAATCTTCTTCCCATCTGAAGTGCAAAATACAATCCCGTAGGAACTGCACAATGCCCTTAGCTTATTATAAATCTCACGACCTTCCATCTCCAGGTTGATCCATGAATCCATCTCGCTGAGTTTATGCGCATAGAGAATTTTCTCACTGCCCTGAGATTCCTTATTTTTTTCAAACTGTGGATAGTTTTGCAAAACTTCAGTGAGCAAAGATCTAGATGCAGCGATCATTCGTTTTTCAAGCTGATCGATGTGCATTTGAGGAGAAATTTCGATGATTTCCTTACAAAAAACGTCTCCTTCATCCAGGGCTTCACTCACTTCCATGACACACAGAGCCGTGGAAAGATCTCCCATCATAATCGCCCTCTCCATGGGAGCAGCCCCACGAAAACGGGGGAGATTGGACGCATGAGTATTGATAAAATTCACCCGAGCCGTCTGAAGAAGGGTTAAAGGAATAATTTTCCCATAGGCGCAGACCACTCCAAAATCAAATTCGAGTTTCCTGAATCGCTCTAGCAGTGACTCTCTTTTCAAAGACCTGGGTTGAAGAAAGGGAAGGTCTAACTCTTCACAAGTAAGCTTCACGGGAGGAGGCCGCAGACTTTTTTTTCGGCCGAATGGCTTATCTGGCTGGGTGATCACCAGGGAGAGTGGAAAGCCCTTTTCAAAGAGATCGCGAAGAATCGCGGAAGAGAACTCTGAGGAGCCGAAAAAGACGATAGCGGGCAACTTTTTTGAATTCATAGGCGTATGGCTATTATATAGCTAAAGGTATTTGGATAGTATGAAGAGCATTTTGTTTCACCTTCTCTTGTTGAGCATTCCTTTCGTTCCCTCTTTTTCCAAAGACAGATTCTTTCAAGGATTTGAAGAAAAAGAGGACCAATTTTTTGCTGGTTCCGAACAAAAGAAAACTGCAAAGACCCCTCACAAAGTTTCATCTTTGGATCAGATCCCTATTCCCGAGGCCCACACGGGGGGGGCAGATTTTGCTTATGTTCATTCGGCCCTGGTAAAACTTGAAGGAACCAGCGTAAAAATCGATCGCATGTATTTGAACCTGAGAAAAGGTCCCAGTCGGTTTTCAAGGATCTTGAATATGGCCAAAGAAGGAGATGTGTTCCCCTATGCAGGTACACTGATCTCTCCTGACGATGGCGCTGAGTGGTTTAAAGTAAGAATTGGTGATCCTCTTGAAGACGAACCTGGAGGGGAGCGGGTACGAGCCAAAGTCACCGCGATAGAATCGGTTTACCTGCGAGAATCACCTCCGCGCGAGGGAACTAATGGCAAGATAATCGGGTCATTGATGGCAGGCGATCGGGTTTTGGTTGACCTCGATGAGAGCGAAGGAAAATGGTACCGGGTCTATGCCGGGGACCAAAATGGCTATGCCCATAAGAACTATCTTGAAATTCTCAGGGAAACAGGAGATGAAGGACGGTATATCAAGCCAATCGAACCCACCCCGGAAACTCCCAAGCCCATCGAGGATGCTTCTGAGCCAAGTACCTCCAGACCTGAGCCTAAGCCTGCGCCCGCAGTTGTAACGAAGGATCGAGGTGCCATACGTCGGGCGGACGGTGGAGTGGAGATCAGGGGTGTTCCCCTATTCTTCCAGGGGAAAAAGGATCCTTTTGATTCAAGAGGAGGTTCTGGCTGGAGACCACATGCATATTGCGGGCCTACCTCTCTACAGATGGTCCTTGCCTATCATGGTGTTCAACGGTCACGAGATTCACTGGCTCTCACACGACTCAATTCCAAGGGTGAGGTGATGCAGACCAACTATAAGGCATCCTCATTTCGAGGACAAATGTACGCTAAAAACCATGGTTCCGCCTATGGTGCAATGGTTAAAATGGCCAAGTATCTTGGTTTTAAAAACACCAAAAGGCAGTACCCTACTCTTGAACCATCGAGAAATTCTAAAAGGACTTCCATGCGGGCACTCGTGGAAACAGGCAGGCCGCAAATCATTTCAGTGAAAGGTCTTTTAAGGTACACTGATGGCTCCCAGTGGCGAAGCAGCAACGGCCATATCCTGGTAGTTCGCGGAATGACCGGAAAAGGTGATTTGATCGTGAATGATCCGGCCAGAAATGGCGGAAACAAAATAATGCGCCGAGCGGATTTCCTTAAAATCTGGCGTGGATTCACTGTTGATATTAGAAGATAGACAATGCGGTTGATTCGTACTTTTGCACCAGTTCTCTTAGCCCTTTTTCTTTTCCCCCAGATTATTCCCACCGAGGCTGTACCAACCAAACAGTCCCTTGACCAGTTGTTTGGAGATGCCGCTCTTCAAAGTAAGACTGTCAAAGAATCAGCAACGGCATTTATTTACGGGGAACTTGTGTCTGTTGCTGATGGAAAAGCTGTCATCACGGTTGGAGCCGCCAACATTCGTGAGGCTAACAGCGTCACCACCAGGGTGCTTAGAGTAGGTTACCGTGGCGAGAGCTTTGATTTCGTTAAAAATGTCCTTTCCTTCGACACACAAACTCCCTGGGTAGAAATTCGATACAGGGAAGGTTCCTCCGATGCCCCCACCGATACAAAATGGGGAACCGTTGAGGTTAGCAGTTTTCTTAGAATCCGAACATCTCCCTGGGGCGACATCACGGGAAGGCTCTATAACGGAGAACGAGTTCAGGTGGATCTATCCGAGTCCAAAAAGTACTGGTATAAGATCTTCCGCGGGGGAACGAGCGGTTACTCCCACAAAAACTATATCGTATTGGATGGAAAGCAAAGCCCATCACCTTCTAAACCCAGGGAAGAGTCCAAGCCTACGCCTCCTGACCAACCCACTCCAAAGCCAAGCGGACCTCTCAAAGACCGTGTGGATACTTCCGACGGGGTTTATATCAAGGGAGTCCCTTCTTTCAAACAGAATCCACAGGGCAGCGATCCCTTTTCCCCTGGAGGTCAGAGCTGGAGACCATCAGGTTTCTGCGGCCCTACTTCATTGCAGATGGTATTGGCCTATTATGGGATTGAGAAGCCCAGAAATGATCTCGCGCTGACTGCCTGCAGCACCAATGGAAAGATCCTTGATAATAATGTTCGTTCCACAACCTTCAAAGGTCAGCTCTATGCCAAGGGTAGAGGGGCTTCCTGGGAAGCCTTCACCCGACAGGGAAAACGCTTTGGATTTAAGAACAGCCACGTATCCGGGGATGGCAGTATCGCCAGCATTAAGAAAAGGATCGCGAAAGGAAGACCCCAGATTGTTTCCGTGCGGGGAACCCTGAACTTTAAAAATGGAAGGTCCTATCACACTGGGGGGCATATCATAGTTATTCGAGGGGTTCGAGCCAACGGAGATATGGTTATTAATGATCCGGTTCGGGGAGGTGACATGGTTATGAAGCAAAGAGACTTCCTGAGAGTAACCAGAGGTGTTACCATCGATATCAAAGCATGAAATCCATTTTTTAGGTATGGAACTATGATTCAAATACGCATTCTCAAAACCATAGTTTTCGGGCTGTTCCTTACCGCCGTCGGCGGAGTAGCTTTTAGTCGCTCAAACTCTATGAACCCCACAGCTGAAACGAAAAACGCCGATATGAAGCGAGCAAAGGTCACTAAATCACCGACTAAACTATCACGAGCCAATGGCCATATTCTAAGTTTTCGACTGGGGGAGAAAAAGGGAGAGTTAGGCTTTTTATCCAGCTGGCTTCCCGATCAATCCGGAAATCCCACGGAAATTATTGAAGGTCCTGCCTCCATGGCAGTTGATTCCTCGGGAGACCTCTTTTTTTTAGATTCCATTCGTGAAGAAATTCAGCACTATTCAAAAAAGGGTAAATTCTTAAAGTCCATTGAACTACCTCATCTAAACGATGAAGTTGAACATGCATATACGGATCTTTTGACAATCAATGAGCATCTTCTGGTTTTAGATACTGAAAACTACCTTGTAGCTAAGCTTTCTCAAAACAATCTTCGATCGGATCATACCTTTACCAGGATTCCAAGAGAGTTAGAGGATTCCATTCCCCTTATCATTGACGGCTTTTCCCTTGATCTCAGAGGAAGCATCCTGGTTCAAAACCGTTATGACGGCTCTGTCTACAAACTCCTGCCTCCAGCAAAAAGCTCAGATATTTTTATCCTGAGAGATGTAGCAAGTGCTCCCCCTTTCAGAGCATCACTCAACCTGGATTCTCAAAATCGCATACTTGGACAGGAATTCAATGAACAAAACCCTACGATCGTAGAGTTTTTCCGTTGGAAGGAAGGAAATGAGGACTCTGAGAAACTCTTTGCTCTCCCCTCCATCCCTGATTTGTTCTTTGTAGAAATTGTGGGAGTCATAGACCAGGACATGGTTCTTGCTGTTTTCACCGGGGGGGAGGAGCGTAGTAGATTGTCTCAACTTCTTCGTTATAAACTCGATGGCACCCTGGTATCCTCCTTTAAGCTCAATGTGAGGGAGATACCCTGGAATATGAATCATCGATACCAAATTTTTAACAGCAATGTCTTTTTAAATGAATACCGAAACCTTGGGAAACGCCTCCGGGTTATGCGCTTCACCCTTTAATGAAGAAACTCAGACATTTTAAGAAGACCAGTTCCGCTGTAGTTAATCTACTCTCCCACCACACACGACAAAGTCTTAGCTTCAAGGCCATTCTCCATTCCCTACCCCCGGAAATGGCTAACCGCCGAACCTTGAGATCCTGTCTTGAACAATTGGTCCTCGAAGGCAAAGTGCGCCAATCGCGTCACAATTACACACTGAACCCATCTGTTCCCAAAGAAGCTGTCCGTCAACCTGATAATGTGTATGAAGGTGTTCTCGCCCTTCATAAGCGCGAAAATTTAGTACTCGAACATGAATCTTTAGAAATGCCTATCCGTATTTATCCGGAAAATTCCCATCATGCTCTGCCAGGTGATCGTGTACATGTAGAGGTTACGACCAGACGAAGAGGAGGGAAAAAGGTTGGAAAGGTCATCAAGATTCTTGAACGAAGCGGTCTATCCTTCCTGTTTCAGGTCCGTGACGGCAAGCTTCATACTCGCAGCGCGCTGGCACTTCCTGTCAAGATTGAGAAATTTGACAAGCTTAAGGAAGGGATTTGGTACAAGGGCCTCATCCTTCCTCGCATATCGCCACGGTATTACTATGCGCAAGTCCAGGGAAAGTCAGATGGCAGTCTAGATTTGGATCTTGAAGATCTTCTCTCCAAGTACAGTATCCCTCACTCCTTTTCTGCTGAAGTCGAAGAGCTAAGCCGTAAGGAATTGGCTGATGAAACTGAGCGGGTCGACCTACTAAGCCTGCCCAGCATGACCATCGATGGTGCTGATGCAAAGGACTTTGACGATGCCATTTCAATTCGTAAAGTAGGCCAGGACTACCGCCTTTGGGTCCATATAGCAGATGTTTCCCATTATGTCAGAGAGAACAGCCCTATAGATAAAGAAGCGATCCAGCGATCCACCTCCATCTACTTTCCAGAACATGTTGTTCCTATGCTGCCGGAGGGGCTATCCAATGAAAGCTGTAGCCTGAAACCAAGGGTGAAAAGAAGGGCACTAACCTGTGAAATGCTCTTTTCCTTGAGAGGAGTTCTCAAGGAAGCCTGGTGCTATCCATCTCTGATTCAGTCCGATCGCCGATTCACCTATCGGGAGGTTCAGGATGTCTTCGATGGCAAATTGGAAGATCCCCTAAAGCCTGATCTGCTGGTTGCCAAGGAACTTCATGAAATCCTATCTGCCAGGAAAAGAAGTGATGGAGCCATGGATTTCGAGTTACCCGAGCCAAAGATCATTCTTGACCAGAATTACAAAGTGAGTGAGATCTTGGTAGAGGAGCGCTGGACATCTCATCGACTCATAGAGGATTTCATGGTAGCTGCCAATGAAACCATCGCACGGTTTTGTCTAGATGCTCATCTCCCGGTGCTCTACCGCCATCACCCGGTACCTTCAAAGGAAAAAGTAGAGGCACTTGTTGAGGTTTTACGCAACCTGGGAATCCCCTTTGCGCGAAAGGAATACCGCGAACCTAAGACTTTTCAAAAGCTTCTGGATACGGTTGAGCCAAGGTTTAAAAATTTCGTGCAGCCCCTGGTACTTCGCTCCATGCAAAAAGCAATCTACGAATCCAAACATGCCAGCCATTTCGGACTGGCAAGGCAAACCTACTGTCATTTCACCTCCCCCATTCGTCGCTATCCTGATCTAATTGTTCACCGACAGCTCAAACGACTCTTCACCCTCTGGACAGCCCAATTTCCTTTCCAAATCTTCCCTGCCTCACGTTGGCGCTCAAAAGCAGGCCGGCATCCTCAGGTTAAAAACCTTGTCGAACTTGGCAGGATCACTTCCACTCTTGAGCGCAGAGCTGTACAGCTAGAGCGGGACTATACACAGAGAAAAAAAGTAGAGTACATGAGTAAGAAAATCGGCAAGGAATTCCAGGCTACCGTTACAGGAGTCACAGGCTCCGGAATCTATTGTGAGATTGTGAAACTACTGGTAGAAGGCTTCTTGCCTTTCGAAAATATGCCTGGGTATTGGACCTATCAGGAGCGCTTACAGGTAGCACATTGCTCTGGTAGTAAGAGACTCACTTACCGACTGGGTGATCCCATAGAAGTCAAAGTCCAGTCAGCAAACAAAGAACATGCTGAAATTCGCTTCACAGTTCCCTGATCAACTCCGGATGTGTGCGTTTAGCTCTTAGCGGTCATTACGAGGTACATTTCCCGCTTCGCTAACTTTCTCTACGGATCTGGCGGCTTTGGGGATTCCCTGTACCTGAAAACGTCCTTTACAGCCCTTGACCCAGATTGCATGTCCCTTATGAACTCCAAAGCTCTTCCCCTCTTTGCATATATGCTTAGTTCCGATTTGTTCTACAAACTTATAAGAAGTAAGTTTTGAGAAAAGCTCTCCGCCGCAAATGCGCTTTTTTTTGAAAATTCCAAGGGTCTTTCCGCTTTTACAGGTTATGAATAAAGTTTGAGTTGAACCGCCAGCCGCCGGCGGATTGGCTGGTCCTCCTGGGGTTCCTGAGCCGGTACCACCAGTTGACGGACCAGGACCTGAGCCACCGTTCGTTGTTGAGCCTGATCCGCTGCCTGCTCCACCTGGACCCGCAGGCATTGAAACGCTGCCAGCACTACCACCGGGCCATTTCACAGCCACCACGTTGGTGCGCTCATGGGACCCCTTATGACCCTGGCGTGCCAATCCTGAGACCATAAAATAGTAGGTTTCCCCGGGGAGCGGTGACCAGGTGTTCAAAGGAGGTACCTTGATATGATCTCCATTTACAGAGTATTTGTGTTTTCGTATGCTACCTGGCCGAATCCATTCAAAAGTACCCGCGTACCAGTTTCCGCTTAGATTCACAAAGACCCAGGGATTTGCGTTAACCGACTTTGGGTCGGCTTCACCCGGGGCCAGGTCGATGCTTTTCCATTCCCGTGTTTTGTCAAAATTAAGATCGATGTATGGCCCATGAACCCTGACATCCAAATTCGATGTCACCGGCCAATGACCTACAGCCGGATGCAGCCATGTAACCTCGCTGAGAGAAAAGGGCAATCCCTGAGCCATGCTATAGGAGCTGAGAACAATCAAGAGGGAAAATTGAATCCATAACTTGTGCATAATTCCCGTCTTTTTCACATGAATCGATGAGACTAAAGTTGAACTGATTAACTCATCAGTCCTTTTCCATACTACCCAAAGCAATTTTACCTGTAAATTTACATCTTCTACAGCCCTAGATGCTGTTTTAAATCCGGATTGCTTCCATTGAATTTCCAAATAAAGGCATCCAGCCAATAGTGAATAATTTGAGGAAGGGATAGAAGAGCAATCCAAAAAGCAACAAAAAATGAAGACATTTGAAAGTGAAACTCAGGGGGTAGATAGGTATGCCAGATGAAACCATCCCATAGCCCTTCTTCCAGCAATGATGGAATGAATACCAGGAGAAAGAAATAGAATAGATTGGATTGCTTAAAGGCAAAATTGAGAATTGTATTCTTGCGGGCATTTTCCCCGGTCCATTTGTTGGTACCATAGAGCCATACCACCGCAAAAAAGGGAATTCCATGAAATAAATTCAGGTAGGCTGCCGACACCAATGGGTTCGAGATTGCAATCCCTAGTGCCCAGGTCAACCAGGTTCCCATCATTACCAGATTCTTACCGTGATTCACAAATTTGGTGGTTTTATACAAATAGAGTTGTCTACCTACATAGAAAACTAAAGTCAGTCCATAGAAGAAAGTCACATAGGGAAGAATTGAGGGCGGTACTTTTAACAGGAAGGACTCTCCTGCATTGAACCAGTCAAAGACTCTCTGTGGACTACCATGCCATAGAATTACAGGCCCCAGTCCAGCACACCAGACAGCCCATTTATCCAGGTAATAATCCAATTTGCACCTTTCATGAAGCTTTTGTTTATAGATAGCTACAAATCCGTAGGGCTGCTTGATAAAGTGAAAAATGGCTGTATAGGCTAGCAGGGTCCAGTATAGGGTCATGTCATAGCAACACAAACCGAGGGCTAGAAAAAAGAAGGCTGGCAAAGGTAGGAAATAAAACCAAAACCGTCTTTGAAACTCATCTTTGTCGAGGTAAACCCGATAAGCTGTAGCCCATACATGGGCTACATCAAATGTGATGATCACGAAAATGAAAGCCCATAAGGGAATCTGAGCGGGGTAGTACCAAAATCCAATGGGAGTAACCAGCAAGGCCAGGGCAATGGGGATCAAAAAAACGCAGGAATCAAACCCTCTTGAGACCAGCCAGATATTGTTTGTAGCCTGGTTTTTCATACCTGGATGACGAGAAAGTCCTTGAGGTACTCTGCGGCCTGGGGTTCTCGTCTCACTGATAGAGAGCTATGAAGTTCTTTACACGAGATAGATTCTGTTGCTGATCTATCTCAACAATTTCAAATTCTCTAATCTGAAATCCAATTTGCCGGACCTGAGAATCTTGGAAAGTTAGAACCTCCAACAGGCCGGAAAGAGTTGTGTAGGCAATTGCTGAATCTGAAATCTTGAATTCCTTCACAAATGGCTGAAGTGCAAGCTCGGAATCATTAGCCTGAATATAAATATGAACCCCCTGGAAATCCCGATACACTACCTTATCATCAACTGCTACCCATCTCCCCTGGGTGTCATAAAGCCTCTTCTGAGCACCTGTATGAAGATTTTTTACGACAAGACCCCCTACGGTTTCCCTGTAAACAAGAAGCTTGTCCGTCAATTGAAAACGACTCAGGCTTAAAAAGCTCTCGTCCTTTTCTTTGGTGCTCAAATTATAGAGAATGAATCTTCCAAAAGAACCCTGGTAGGCCAGCCAGTTTCCCTGTGCCTGAAGGTTTTTGCCATCAAAATCCACAAGAGCCAGTTCCCTGGTCGCAAAATCAAAAGAATAGATCCTTTTATGTGTATCCTGGAAGACTGCGGCACCTTCACCCAGTAGAAAACTAGAAGGATTATAGTCGATGGCTTCCATCTGGTACTCATCAAGATCGTAGTACACCAGCCACCCGCTGCCATCACGGAAAAGCACCCTGCCATTCTTGAGAGTGAAGGTACTAACCTGATGGCCGAGGTATTCAGCCCACCCCTTTCTACCATCAGCGAACTTTAGATCTCCAAAGCTGTCTTTGAAAACCACAAAATGTGAATCCACCATGAAAGACTCTGTGGAATAACCCAAAAAGTGATTCCGACCTGTTGAAAAGTCTCTCAAGACCAGTCCTCCTCGAGAGTCTCGAAAAGCGAGAACTTTGCTGGAGGCTTTGAATGTACCCTGGGTATTAAAAAGAAGCTGCCTATTGCCGGTCTCCAGGTCGTAGAGATTCAAATTCCGCATGTGTTGATCCTTGTAAAGGATGCTGACAGCGTGAACCGGCCCAAGTATCAACAGGCCCAAAAATAAGAATCTCAAAAACACTTTTCTCTCCTAAAGATCAACACCCACCTTTTTAGCGGGAGCCCAAATATAAGGGGAACGAGAAAAGTGTCAACCGAATCAAGAGACTTTTCTGAGTCTCTGAATTCTAACCTTTTGGACTTTGCTTCCGTCTGACTCCAAAACTGTGATTCGAATGGTTTCCAGGGTGAGGGAAGAGTACTTGGGAGGCACTTTTCCAAAGCGGGTTAACAAAAACCCATTTAAAGTTCTGGATCGTGTGTTTTTAAAGGGTTCGGAGAAATAATCCTGGAGCTTTTGAATTGCGATGGATGCATTGACCAAAAAACCATCTTCCGAAGTTTTACGCAAATCACTTTCATCGAATTCATCCTCAATCTCTCCGACAAATTCTTCCAGTAAATCCTCAATACTCACCAACCCAACCCAGGTTTCAGAATCATATACATTCGCGGCCTGAACTTTTCGAACCTTCATCTCCTCCAGAGCCTCATAGCAAGACATGTCGGCTCTCAGGCGAACTTCATCATCCATGCGTTCCGTCACTGGAAGATCCTCCTCCCTGGCGAGAGAAAGCTGATTCGCCCTGAAGATGCCTACTACCGTGCCATCTTCTTTGACGACCGGATAACGGCTATATCCATGCAAAGAAGAGTGATCCAGTGTCTGCTTGATAGTCCATGAATTGGGAACCGAGATTACACGAGACACCGGGGTCATCACCGATTGCACACCTGTGTGAAAAAGCCCATCCAATTGGCGCAGAATTTCCCGCTCCTCAACCTCCAAGCCTCTCTCTTCTTCTTTTTGTGATTCTCTCTGAGAAGATCTGAGAATGGATTCCTGAAAAGTACGTACCTGGTTGTCCCAGGTTTCCTTACTTAAAATGAATTTCTGTAAGAGAGCTTCCATTCCCAGGACAAACCGTAGAATTCGTCGGAGCTTTTGATGAAGACGAAAAAGAAACTTTCTCAACGAAGCCGGCCCATTTCTGGTGACTTTGGCCACCCAGTAATGGGAGAAGGTATGGGCTACCAAAAGAGTCAAAATACACAAAGATAATTCCCTGGTTGAGGTAGGAACCAACAAACACCCGACGAGAAAGGGTGAGAAGGCCAAAACCCAAAATCCCCCTTGAAGAAGGGAAAAACCTAATTCAACTTCTGCTGTCTGGGTGTTGAATTGAGCTGGCTCCATGGCCTGCTCCTCAGGACTTGCTGAATTTAAAACCAGAAAGTAGGGATTCATTGCTGCTAGTTTCTTGAGAAATAGAACCAGAAACGCCCAGAGAATGGAAAGTCCTATCATCCGTCGATCTCCCGAATTCCAATCTTTCTGATTCGATAGCCATCCATTTCCTGCACAGTAAACTCCAGGTCGCGCACAATGAGAGCGTCACCAACCGAGGGCAAAAAACCAACTTCTTGAAATACGAAGCCTCCAAGGGTTTCAACCGTGTCAGACTCGATGGGTTTTCCTACTAGTTCGGAGAAGTCATCAAGCTCAATCATGGCATCAAGTATCCACTCTCTAGTTCCGGCTGAGTGCACAAAATTGTCATCGTCATTGCGAAGGTCCTGAACCTCACCCACGATAGTTTCAATCAAATCCTCAAGGGTCACAATGCCTGAAATTACCCCATACTCATCAACGACAATTGCCATTTGCATTTTACGTTTTTGAAACTCCTGCAGCAGAACTGTTTGTTCCATGACTTCAGGCACAAAAAAAGCATCCCGGATATGAGGTTTGATGGGAGTTGTCTGAACCTCTCCTCTCACCTTGGCCTGAAACGCCTGTAATAGCTCTTTGGCAAAAATAATACCTACGATATTATCCTTAAGCCCGCGGTATACCGGAATTCTTGAATACGGTTTGTAATCATCATTATCTAGAATCTGTTCCAAGGTATCATCTTCGGACACCTTAAAAACG
Organism: uncultured bacterium; assembly: GCA_964539825.1. Lineage (GTDB taxonomy): Bacteria > Muiribacteriota > UBA6191 > UBA6191 > UBA6191 > CAZIKF01. The sequence goes on along the minus strand of CAZIKF010000041.1, from coordinate 9,573 downwards.
TCGTTTATAGGTACCTGTTCATCCCGCACAGTCCCTTCCGCAAATTCCAATACCCCTTCCCTTAATTTGTTTAAGGGTACTTCAGCATCCTGGGCTTGAATTCCTAAATGAGGGGTTTGAGCAAAGGTTATAAGGCGGAGTCCAAGGATAATCAGTCCGATCACCGCGATAATAAGCAGGTGCGTGCCCCAGGGGCCGGGAAGACCCGGAATCGCTGAGTTTGCTATACTCAAGCCTCCCAGTCCTAGGAACGCAACCAGTGATAGATCCGACCATAAGCTGACAGTTATATATCTCAGGGGATCTGTTGCAAGGAATAGCCCCGTACTCAACCCGTACCTTGAGAGAAAACAGGTCATTACAGAACTAATAACGATGAGGGTGAGAATGATACCGTCAGTTCCCATAATCCTCTGCCCTGGAAGGTTCCTGGCTTTTTAAGAATCCCTTAACCAGGTTCTCCTGCCTCTGCATCATCTCTTGGAATTTTTCAGGAGTTTCATGAGTCCATCCAAGTAAGTGCAAAAAACCGTGAGATACTAGGAAAAACAATAGCTTTCTGGCATCCCCTAGCTTGAACTGATCCTCAAACTCTTCAACACAAAGGTACAAGTCACCCAAATCATGCTCAGGGGAAGGACCGGGAAGATGAAAGCTTAAAATATCGGTTGGTTTATCAAGATCTCGATACTGTAGGTTTAGATCCCTTATTTCCTCACGAGAGCAAAAACGGATGGAAATCTCCTCAAACCGCTGCATTTCAAGGGTTGTAACAAGGAAGCCTCCATAGCTATCCAGATCTTCAATTGAAGCATGTACCGGATCTCCAGAAATGCTAATGATTGTATTTGTCACGGGGTGTTCCACACCTCATCTAGATCAAGGTCCGGTAATACTCTATGCTCCACAAACTCAAAGAATTTCCTGGCAATTCTTTCTCGATCAAACTTCCCACCGGAGATCTTCATGGCAAAACGACTTCCAATATCACGAATCATATCTTCGTAGGATTCTTTCAACGGCACGAAGTGCTCGCTAAAAACACCGTGAAATCGATTACTCGAGATAGCGTGATGATGGAGAAAGGAAGCCAATTCTTCCATATCAAATGTTGATTCAGAAACCATCCGGCAGGCGGCGTACTTCATGAGCAAGGTCCGATTTTTAGTATGGGACAGGCTTGCGACTCCAGGCGTATCTAAAAGGTAACACCTGGAGTTAATCTTAATCCATTGACGACCCTTTGTCACTCCAGGCACATTGGCAACGCGAGCCACTTTCTTTCCTCGAACGGTGTTGATGATGGTGGACTTACCCACATTGGGAAATCCTGTAATCATAACTCTCAAGACTCCGAGCAGGGAACCCTTAGCCTCGTACTTCTCGGAGAGGGAGGCGAAGAGTTTCCGAACAGCGCCCGGTTTGGAACTAGGCGATAAGAAATGGAAGGGAATGGAGCGGGCTTTGAGGTAAGAGCGAACTTTTTCCAAATAAGCTGCGGAAGCCTTGTCTGATTTGGTTAGTAGTAAAACCTTTCTCTTCGACTCAAACTTCCTTTCTAAGAAAGGAAGTTTGGATGTCAGGGGTAATCGAACATCGCGCACCTCGAGGACAAGATTACAATCTTTTAAATCCCTATAGAGGGTTGGTAGATGCTTCTTGGCAGAGGAGGGCACGTTGCAGAGGTCAGATCAGGATTTCTTGCGGGACTCAATGGCCCTTTGCTTGATCTTAGTGGCCTTCTTACCAACTCTATCACGCAAATAATAGAGCTTGGCACGCCGAACTTTTCCTGCCTGTACAACTTCTACTCGCTCTAAAACCGGTGATTGATAAGGGAATACCCTCTCCACTCCTATTCCGCCGCTGATTTTTCGCACGCGGAAGGATTCTCGAGCACCACCTTTTTTCTTGGCAATACAAATTCCCTGGAAAGGCTGAATCCTTTCCTTATTACCCTCGATCACCTTTACGTAAACGCGGACGGTATCACCAACACGAAAATCTGGAAACCGATTCTCAATAATTGCTTCACGCTCTAACTGTTGTACTTGGTCCATCCTGTACGCTCCTTCCCTGAAGATCTTCAGGGCTTTTTTGAAGCCCGGAGAAACTTTACCAGGCCATATTCTTTTAATATTTTTTCTTCTTCACTGCTGAATTCATATTTTTCCAGCAAATCTGGTCGAACTTTCGCGGTTCGCTTCACCGACTCCAGGAATTGATATTCCATTATTTTTTTCGTATGTCCAGAGCGCAATACTTCCGGGACGCTCTGCCCTCGAAACTCCTGCGGCCTGGTAAAACATGGAGCCCCTAACAAGCCATTATAGTGTGAATCCGTCTCAACTGAGACTCGATCCGAAACGACGCCCGGTAAGAGTCTTGCGATGGAATCCACAATTGTCATCGCTGGAATTTCGCCGCCGCTGAGTACAAAATCACCAATGCTGATCTTATCATCAACCCAGGGCGATATTCGCTCGTCAATTCCTTTAAAATGACCGCAGAGAATTACCAGATGTTCCTCTGAAGCCAACTCTTTCGCAAGAGCCTGATCATATAACCGGCCATCGGCAGCAGTCATCAAGACCCTCCCCTTTTTGGAATGGCCCTGGAAGACATTTTCTTGGATATTCTCAAGACATTTGACGAATGGCTCCACCAACATGACCATTCCAGCACCCCCGCCATAGGGTTCGTCATCCACGCTGCGATGCCGATCGACGGTAAAATCCCGTAGATTGTGAAGGACAAGGCGCAGGGAGTTTTTTTTTGCGCGTTCTTAATAATACTCGACTGAAAGAGATCCACGAAGACCTCTGGAAAAATACTCAGGATATCTACTCTAAGACTCATGACTATTCAATAATCCTGATTGAAAAATTACTGGAGAGTTCAATTCTTCTTCCATCCATATCCACACTCTCGATCAATGCCTTTACGAACGGCACAAGGATCGGTTTCCCACGGCCCTCTTCTGTCCCAAGAATCTCAAGGATGGGATTCGCGGGTACCTCTTCTACCCGGATAACAGATCCAATGTGTAGACCTGAATCGGTGAAGACATCAAGTCCAACCAATTGGTCTACATAGAAATCATCCTCTTGTAGGCTGATTCGATCAGAATACTCTACACATAAGTAAGAGTTTCTGAGTTCCTCAGCATCTTCAATGGACTCTCTACCTTCAAAGCGAATCAAAATATCACTTCCCCTGGATTTGCATTCGGCTATTTCTACACTCAAAAGGGGCTGTTCCTCTTTAAGAACCATGCACGATGTTCCCGGCTGAAACCTCTCGGAGGCAAAATCAGTCAGGCAGGTCATCTTCAGAAAACCATCCAAACCATGAGGTTTACGAAGAAAGCCAATCTTGACCAGATCCTCAGATGACAATTTCCCGTTCCCGTACTTCCCTGACAATTCCATCCTCTAATAAGACTTCAATACCGGTCATGATTTGGTGCCAATTATCACCAATAGCGACATCAACGGGTGAGTCCACGGTTCCATGAACATATTCACTCCCCTGCTCCATGGACTTAACCTCATTGAGCCTGGAATTAAACTGTTCTCGAGAGGATTTGTACTTTTCCTCCTCAATGGCAATCTTTTTCATGATGTCATAGTCCGGCTTGACGTCTCTCTCCTTGCATTGTCCCAGGTATTGCTGACGCTGCTGCTGGAGTTTTTCATATTCCCGTTCCAGGTTACCCAGGTTTCCCTCAATTTCGCTGGATAAAAGCTCCTTGAGCTTATCGTTAACAACCGAACGCACTAAAACCTTCCGTATGACTCGAAAACTTTCGCTACTACCCATCTTAAACCACCTCAATCTGAACTTTTTTCTCCCCGGACCTGGTGTTGGAACGAACTACTTCCCTCAGGGCGTTGATGATCTTCCCCTGCTTTCCAATCACATGTCCCACATCAGATTTCGCAACTGTGATTTCTACAATGGTCGTGGTTTCTCCTTCAATTTCCTTTACTTCGAGGCTGTCTGGAGAATCCACCAGGTTCCTCACTACAAATCGTATAAAATCTACCATCATCCTCTATTCCCCTACTTCCGCAGATGCTTCTAACACTCGGCTTTTCTTTACTAAAGAAGCCACTGTCTGACTCATGGAAGCTCCCTGATCAAGGTAATGGCGGAGTCGGTCCGCTTTAATCTTGAACATTAATTCTTGATCTTTAGTGCAAGGATGATAGAAGCCAATCTCTTCGATGTTTCTACCGTCTCTACGCATGTACTGTTCAGCAACTACAACGCGGTAACAGGGCTTTCTTTTAGCTCCGCCACGTTTTAATCTTACGACAACCATTATTCCTCCTATAAACCAAAGGGCAGACCCTTGCCGCCCATCAGGCGGGCTGGATTGAGAAGCCCTTTCTTTTTAAACTGTTTCATCATTAATTTCATTTGTTCGAATTGCTTCATGAGCTGATTCACCTGTTGAACTGTAGTTCCGGAACCCATGGCGATCCTTCTGCGTCGACTTGCGTTTAGAACCGTAGGATCATACCGCTCTTGTACGGTCATTGATTGAATGATCGCAGCAACCCTTTGGGTTTCTTTTCCAACACCCTGCAACTGGTCCGAAAACTTACCAATTCCCGGGATCATCTTTAAAAGGTCCTCCATGGGACCCATTTTTTGAATCATCTTGATTTGTTCCAGAAAATCGACCAGGTTAAACTCCCCTGAACCCATCCTTCGCTGGAGTCGCTTGGCTTTTTTCTCATCCATGACCGAGCCGGCTTTCTCGGCCAGACCCAGCAGGTCACCCATTCCCAGAATTCTCGAAGCCATCTGCTGGGGATGAAAAAGCTCCAGTCCATCCAACTGCTCTCCGATTCCAGAATATTTAATGGGCTTACCAATGGTTTTTCTTAGAGAGAGAGCAGCTCCGCCGCGCGCATCTCCATCAAGCTTACTAAGCACTACTCCGCTTAAATCCAGTCTGTCATCAAAAGACTTTGAAACCCGCACTGCTTCCTGACCGGTCATGGCATCTAGAACCAACAAGGTTTCATCAGGACCTACAACACCTTTGATCCTTTCTATTTCAACCATCAGCTCCTCATCTATCTGGAGACGTCCGGCGGTATCGAAGATCACTAAGCCATGGTTATTTTCGGAGGCATAGGTAAGTCCGGACCTGGCAATTTCTACCGGGTCCTTATCAGTACCCTGCTCAAAGCAAACAACACCGACTTGTTTTGCCACGGTTTTTAGCTGCTCTACTGCTGCTGGCCTATAAACATCACAAGCAACAAGCAGAGGATTGTGCTCTTTAAATCTACGGGCAAGTTTCCCACAGGTCGTGGTTTTTCCAGAACCCTGAAGTCCAGCCATTAATACCCGTGTCATGCGGCCCGGGACGATGTGTAAGTCCTCCGGGTCCGTTCCCATGATTTCCACTAGCTTTTCATGAACCAATTGGACAAATTTCCGAGCTGGATTGAGTCCCTTTTCAACCTTAACTCCCAGGCAGCCGGAGCGCACACCATCGACAAATTCTTTGACGATCTTGAGGTTCACATCCGCCTCAAGAAGCGCCAATTTGACTTCCCTCAGTGCCTCTTTTACATTTTCTTCATTAAGGGTCCCCTGACCACTGACTTTTTGCAGGGTACCTTGAAGTCTATCCGAAAGATTCGCAAACATAATTGAAATTACCGTACACAAACTGGGTACAGCCCATCAGGCAGGGTAGAAATACCCCGCCTGAGAAGAGCGGAGCAGTGTAACAGGAAGGCTAAGAGGACGTCAATGGATGTGGAAAATGAAGAAAATGAATTTCTATCCTGTGCACAAAGGAATGGGATGGAAGTGGGCACTTAAAAGACTCTTATTGACAATATATACCTGGCATGGGTATATACCTGTTCAAGGGTATTTATTTAAGGAGAAATTATAATGAAAAAACTCGTTTTAGCACTATCATTCTTAGTATTCATGGGAGCACCATTCGCAAATTCCAATGACATGATCAGTTCCGAATCTGTGACAGTATTCGTTGACGGAGAAATCCTGGATACTGACTTGGGTTTCAAACCCAAATCGGGGGACCAACCGCAGTGGCTTATCATTTCCAAAGTGGCCCTGAGAGCAAATAAGTTTATCGTAGAAGACGCTGAGCCTCTTAAGCCCGTATTTGTGCATGCTATGAACCGGTTGACTCGCAAGGCATCTGTAAAGCTATCCAGAAAGACAATCGATGATTCGGACACTCAGGATATCCTCAAAGCTCACCGAAGAAAAGCAGGGTTTGGAGTGCACGGTCCCTTAAGAATTAGCGGAAGGGTCACCTTAACTTTTGAGGTCTACGAAGATCGCGTAGCCCTTGTGATGGTTCTGGAGCTTGAATCAGTTGCGGGTCCCAATGGGACATGGAATTCATCTAATTGATATTTTGTGAAACTAACAGCTTGTTTTCTCTTATTAGAGAACATATGAGGAAGATTAGAGAGCCGATATGAATCGGCTCTCTTTTTGAGACCGCACAATGCCTCGCCCAACCATGGGTCAGCCTATACAACCTGTCCCGTGACGGTTAAGCTCGAAACAGGCATTCCACAAGCCATACCGCTACTTGATCGCGGTATCCAGAATCGTACTTCAGAATCCGCGTTGCCTCCGGGTCCCGTCATCCCGGACTTCGATCCGGGACCCAGTATTTTTTTTGTAAATGGTTCCTGCCGCTCAGTTCGGACCTTTCTCGAAGAGGTGTCACGAACAACCCGGGCGCAGCCTGTGTCTGCGACCGGTACAGTAGCATGATAAGAAATGGAGCTGTAACTGCAAAAGTATTCTGTAAGAAACCGTATAATAGAAAACTTCCATACAATGTACGGAAACGGGCTTTATGACGCGAGGGCTTAACTAAACACCATTGCGCGACAAGTCCGAAGGTGACGGGGTTCCGTGTTAATGGTTTTTTTATAGGGTGGCCTGTGGAGTGCGGGTTCGGACTTAGCTGATGTCAGGTGATTTATGTTATATGGTCCCTCCAACCTCACCCAGACCTCTTTGTGGTACGGCATGGACTGAATCTTCATGTCCCACCATATCAAGCATTCTCTCGAGCAGCCAGGATCTAACTTTCTTTCCGCTCACTCCTTCAAGACCGAACCCAAGATAGACCACCCTCCCGAACCCAACATCATTGTAAATTCCAGCAACATCCCCGGTGCGGTAGGTGAATAGATCGAAGGGCTTCTCAACCAGGGACTCTAGCTTGTCGGGCCTCTTTTGATTTCCGGCGCTATCTTTTCCATTGAGTTTGAACTTTGTTCCTCTATAATCTCTTAACACTCGAAAGAAGCGCTTGTCCCCCTTGAAGGCTACTCCCAGAACATCTTTATAGAAGCGTGTCGAACCCAGATCATTCCCAATGCCCTGACCCGTCAGAATGAGTCCCCCGCCATTGCGTAGATGAAATTCAAGCATACCTCGCTCAAGTTTGCTTATCGTGTCTGAATCCCTGTCCCCGGTAAACCAGATCACCGTTTTATGCCCTTGAAGATCTTTGAATTGTATGTCGGAGCCAGAGCTCAAGACATTGTACTCAACTTCCCACTCATCCAGCGCCGATCGATAGAGCTTGAGAATTTCAGGGTTTCCATCCTTATCAACCAAAACCACAGGCGCATCCTGAAGCAGGCGAACTTCCAGGGCTGTCTCCTTTAGGATTTTTGCGCTAATCTCCCTGCTAAAGTAGTTTTCAAGCTCCACCAAAACACTGAGTTCTCCCAGAGGCACCTCCAAAGATAAAGCTCCAGAGCGCGCCGTCCTGGGAACCAGAGGAGTTCCGGGAAACGACACGTCCGCCTCCAAGGGCTGTCCGCCTGCATCGACTATCTTGAGACTTAGCTGGGTCCATGGCGCTGAGTCTAGCCTGATATCAAGATTTGTAGTGCCTTCATCCTGAACTTCCAGGGTTAGGTTACGGGTTTGGTACCCAAATGAGTTCACCCTGAGGGGATAAGCGCCCGGAGCCATTGAAAAATATACATCGCCATGTTCATTAGTTTGAACCAGCTCCATTCTGGAGCCAACTTCAACAGTTGCAATCTGTCCACCACTCTCCACGTGAATCCATACCTGCCCAAATTCCAAGACACGAGAAACCGCTCGATAGGCATCTATCCTTCCAGCTCCGAATTCAGGGTCTTTTCCAGTATCTCCCAAGTCCTCAGAGGTCTCCCGCAAAACCCTGGAGATCGTCTCTGGCCCTAGCCAGGGGTTAGCCTGAAGCATCAAAGCTACAACTCCAGCTACATGAGGAGTTGCCATTGAGGTTCCGCTCATACGTGCATATCCTCCGTTTTGATCTGCCGAGAATACCTCAACTCCAGGTGCCGAGACATCTGGTTTAATGATCGTTTTACCCATGAAGTTCACCGGACCTCGCGAAGAAAACCTCGCAATTTGATCCTGAGAATTTACGGCACCAACGGCGAGAGACTCCGGGTAGGCACCAGGAAACTCCACACTGTAGAGCTCTGGCCCTGAGTTTCCGGCAGCAAACACGGGAACTATGCCAATTTCACGCCAGGATTGAACTGCGCTCCTAAACAGAAGCTGCACCACCCGGTCTTTCATTTTCCCACCCCATGAATTTGAGACAATTCGAGGATGATCGACGGTATTAGGATTGCTGTCAGGGTCCGCCATCCATTGCATGGCTCTCAACGCAACCGAAACCGTAGTATATCCCTTGTCGTCAAAGATCTTGCCTACAAGGAAGCGTACATCAGGAGCCACCCCGATTGCCATACCCGAGGTATTCCCTCCACCAATGGTTCCAAGTACATGGGTTCCGTGCCCGCGTGCATCATTGGGCTGGTTATCCGGCTTCCCGGATATGAAGTCACGTGCCGCGATAATCTTGCCTTCTAAATCTGGATGACTTGCATAGCCCGTGTCCAGGACACCCATCCTCACCCCACTACCTGTGATTCCGAGTTCTTCCCATACCTTAGGAGCACGAATTTGTCTCAGTCCGTAGGTGGCATCCGAGGATTCCAGGTGGACTTCTTCGACGACCAATACGGGCTCCACAAGCCTGATCTCTTGGTCAAGGGCTAAAACGGCTATATCGTCACGATTGAGCAGATCGCGAATCAGACTGACACTGGCCCTGAGAATAATAGAGTTATTGATCCACAGGGATGTAATCTCCTCAATCTGCCCTTTTCTCATCATTCCAAACTCCTGGAAAAAACGTCTTTGGGAAGCCAGAGAATTTGCCATCTTTTGACTTTGGACTCCTGTCCGAGAAGCAAGTTTTCCCCTCTCCCTCTGATCGCGAAATTTTGCGATCACTGTGATACTGGCATCGCTCTTACCCAGGAGGTAATTTTTCAAGTTGGAATCGATAATTGGGCTGGCCCAGTACTGGGAGAACATTCCCAGGGCCAAAAGTAAAGCCGTGAATCGAGCACTTTTCATTTCTTTTCTCCTTGTCAATTGTCAATAACCTGAACGATTTTCCGGGTTAATGAAATCTCTTTGAATTTTCCATAGTATTATACCCATACTAGGTATATACTTGTTATGGGT
>CAZIKF010000040.1:0-44990 GCA_964539825.1 uncultured bacterium | reverse complement strand
TGCCTGGCACGAGAAGCAGTGGAAAGAAAGCGAGGCTTAGGAGAAGTGGAGCTTGAATTTGACCGATATCTAGAGATCGTGGAAGAAGCGGGTCAGTGTATTTTGGAAATGAGCCGCAGAGATGATTATACCGTGGGTGATAAGGGTAAAGCCGGTCCCGTGACCGAGGCAGATTTAGCGGCAAATCAAATTTTGATGAAGCTTAGGAATGAATTGGAGGGGTCCTGGTATATCTCCGAAGAATCCGATCTTGATCCCGCCAAGTTGGACTCTCAGTATGTTTGGATCGTTGACCCCATGGACGGTACCCGGGAATTCGTGGAAGGTGTGCCTGAATATGCCGTTAGCGTGGCCCTGGTACGTTCACAAAGAATCCTTTTTTCCGCGGTTTACAATCCACATGAAGCCCTTGACTACCAGATCGAAGGGAAGCTGGGTTTTAAGGCAGTAAGCGATAATTGTCGGAATAATCTAAAAGGGATTTGTGTTTCCCGCTCCGAATGGAAAAGAAATCTTTTTGAAGACTTTGAAGATTTTGAGTTTCACCCTGTTGGGAGTATTGCTTATAAACTTGCGCTTGTAGCCCGTGGGAGTTTTGAAGGCGTGATCTCATTAAGGCCCAAGAATGAATGGGATATCGCTGGAGGAGTTGGTTTAATCCAGGCAGCCCACAAAACAGCTTGCGATGTCCTGGGACGAAAATTCCAATGGAATCGGATGTGCAAGTTGGAGGGAGTTCTGGCTGGAGACGACTCTTTCGTAAGAAATACCCTGGCCTCTTACGATTTGCACAAAGCTTTTCGCTAGCTGGATCCTTAATTTTCTTCAGATTTTTTAATGCTGAAAGAGCTTCCACACCCACATGTTTCGAGGGCTTGGGGGTTGGAAAAGCGAAAACCTGAGTTGAGTATACTGTCATTATAATCAAGCACCAGCCCCTTGATGAATTGCTCGTGCTCAACTTCTACGACTAATTTGAAATTTCCCATTTCCTTAGTCAGGACATCCCCGTCCACAGCTTTGACCAAATCAATGGTATAACTCATACCCGAACATCCTCCATTACGGACCCCTATTTTAAGCAATGCGTCAGGATCGCTATTTTTTGCAAAAATCTGGTCAAATTGCTTGATGGCTTTATCGGTAAGTGTAATTTCCATACAAAACTCCATAGTTACCCTCCCAAATTGGAAAGGCTTCTTCCTGGGCTCGTCTTAATCATTATACACTCAAAATGCAGTGTTAGGAGCCCATTCGTAAAAGGTTTTTCAATACTATGGATAACCTGGAAATAGGTTACGTTCCTAATCTGTACCGAATTGGTACCAATTCGACACAAATCCTCCGGCACCCGATAATGTAAATAGGACTAAACAGGTACTATTTATGTTTCGCTTCTCGAAAAAGATGGATTATTCCTTGTTGCTGCTAACAGATTTGTCTGAGCGCAATGGTTCTTTAGTACCGGCGTCCATGTTGGCACGTAAGTACAATCTATCCTTTGATCTGGTTTCTAACCTCTTAAAGAACCTGACCAAGAACGGTTTTATTTCTTCGGTAAGAGGGAAACAAGGGGGCTACAAGATTTCGTCGAGCCCCGGTGAAATTTCACTTCAAGAATTAGTACGAGCAATCGATGGCCCCGTGACGCTGACTGACTGTGGTCATTCCGGGGATGAAAGTTGTTGTCGAATTTCCTCCATTTGTGGGTCTAAGACAAAAATTCAAGAGATTACCCACCAGGTGAATCAGATTCTTGGGGGCGTAAATTTACAGCAAATAATCGACGCAAATTCACAGACTTCTTTATTCAAATCCGGTCTGGAGAGGGAAAGATAATGGTCAAAACTCCCATTTATATGGATTATCACGCGACCACGCCAATTGATCAGAGAGTGACGGACGTCATGCTGCCGTACTTTTCAAATTGTTTTGGAAACGCTGCTTCAAGGAACCATACCTTTGGATGGGAGGCGGAAGAGGCAGTCGAAAATTCTCGCAAATCCATAGCACAGGCCATGGGCGCTCGAACATCCGAGATTATCTTTACCTCCGGAGCGACCGAATCCAACAACCTGGTTCTTCTGGGTGCCTGTTCCATGTATGCCCAAAAGGGAAACCACATTATTACGGCTAAGACAGAACATAAAGCCATTCTGGATACCTGCGAATTCCTGGAGTCAAGCGGGGTAGAAGTGACCTATCTTCCGGTGGGAGAAGATGGCTTGATTGACCTGAACCAGCTCGCCGATGCAATGCGCGAAAATACGATATTGGTGTCCATCATGGCGGCAAACAATGAAATTGGTGTATTGCAGCCCATTAGCGAGATTGGGGCTATGTGTCACGAAAAAGGAATCCTCTTTCACACCGATGCGGCGCAGGCTTTGGGCAAGATGCCAATGCATGTGGAGGAAATGAATATTGATCTTCTTTCCTTCTCCGGGCACAAAATTTATGGACCAAAAGGAATCGGGGGGCTCTATGTAAGGAAGCGTAAACCCCGGGTTAAATTATCTCCTATCCTGCATGGCGGAGGGCATGAGCGGGGAATGCGCTCAGGAACTCTCAATGTTCCCGGCATAGTCGGTCTGGCGAAAGCGCTTGAGATCTGTATGGATGAAATGGAAGAAGAAAACAAAAGAATTGGTTCCTTGAGAGATCGGCTGGAGAAGACCCTTTTAACTGAGATTGACTTCTCCTATCTCAATGGCCATAAAGAAAGACGACTTATAGGAAATAGCAATATCTCCTTCAACTATGTGGAAGGTGAAGGCCTGATGATGGCTATTCCCGATATTGCGGTATCCTCCGGATCCGCATGTACTTCAGCGAGTTTGGAGCCGTCTTATGTGCTTAAGGCAATCGGGCGTTCTGATGAGTTAGCTCATTCATCCATTCGTTTCGGATTGGGTAGATTTACCACGGAAGAAGAAGTTGATTATGTAATTGAGAAGATGATCGCCGGAGTGAAAAAGCTTCGTGATCTATCTCCCCTATATGAAATGGTTTTGGAAGGTGTCGATCTGGCCACTGTTGAGTGGGCAGAACACTAAGGATGGGGCCGGAATCATAGATTCTGGATTGGTTCAAAATACAGGAGGACATCATGGCTTATAGTGAAAAGGTACTGGAACATTATAATAACCCGCGTAACGTGGGGTCCCTTGATAAAGGTTCCCAAAATGTTGGGACCGGAATCGTAGGCGCACCTGAATGTGGAGATGTGATGAAACTTCAAATTCAGGTGGAAGGCGATCGGATTATAGACGCAAAATTCAAGACCTATGGATGCGGTTCCGCGATTGCGTCCTCTTCTTTAGCCACCGAGTGGCTTAAAGGGAAGTCCGTTGAAGAAGCAATGGAAATCAAGAACACAGATATCGTCGAAGAGTTGGAGCTTCCCCCGGTAAAAATTCATTGCTCCGTATTGGCCGAAGGTGCCATCCGGGCAGCTCTGGATGATTTGAAGAAAAAGTCTGACTCAAAAGAGGAAGACGCCGCCTAAAGAGGATTATTTCATGGCCATCGAGATTTCAGAACGGGGGGCTCAAGAGCTGAGCCGTATCATGAATGAGCAGGAATGCTCTGACCTTTATCTTCGGATGTCACTGAAGGGCGGAGGGTGTTCTGGGTTCAACTATCATCTGGATTTTGCTAAAGAACCCACGGATTTTGACCATGTATTTGATTCCAAGGGAATCAAAATCATTGTGGACAAAAAGTCCTATATCTTCATGAATGGGACCGTTTTGGATTTTAGCGATGGATTGATTGACCGTGGATTTCAGTTCAAGAATCCCATCGCGAAATCCAGCTGTGGCTGCGGCACCTCTTTTGGAATTTAAACGGAGAAGCCATGCTCTGTTCTTCCTGTGGTGCAGAACCCATCAGCAGCATTTACTGTCAATGTTGCGAGTCCTTGAACCTTGGTGCGAAACCAGGGAATCCCTTCGAAGTTTTTCAATTGCCGGCTAAATTTCCGCTGGATAAAGAGTTGCTGGAATCACGCTACCTGCTCCTGTCTCGTGCTACTCATCCAGATCAGGTCACCGAAGACTTTCGGTCCGATTCCCGGCTTCTATTTTTTAGCAGTAAAGTGAATGAGAGCTATCGAAAGCTCAAAGATGATTTTCTCCGGGCGCAGTCCTTACTAGAAATCCAGGAATGCTACCAGGGATTGGACCCAAACCGGCTTCCAGAAGGATTTCTTCTCTCTATGCTTGAAATTCAAGAAGATGTGGAGTCCTATACCGATAATCCCAAAGACCATCAACAAAGTCTTGAAGAGATTGAAGAGAGAATGGAATCTGCTGTGAAAGAGTCTTTTCGTGAGATCAATCACAGCTACGACTTCTTGGGAGTCTCCGGTGCTGATGAGCGTCAGAAGTTACAAGAAGTCAAAACACAGTTGAACACGGTTCGATACTACCGTCGTGTTCTTGAATCCGTAGAAAGACTCTTAGAGGAACTATAATTATGGAAAGCAAGAAGGACCCAATCCTGGGAATTGACCTGGGAACCACAAATAGCCTGGGAGCCCTATTTCGAGATGGACAACCTGAAATACTGAGAGCAGGAAGCGGGGATGATGGGCTCGTTCCTTCTGTGGTTTCCTACACTCAGGAGGGCAGGGTATGCGTAGGAAAGCAAGCCCTGGCCGAACTCTCAAGTAATCCACATTCCACTATTTATTCCTCGAAAAGATTTTTTGGAAAAACATATAGTGAAATAGAGCCGGAACTCTCAAAACTTCCTTTTAAAATCGAAGGTGATGCCAAAAGTTTGAACTTTCGAATTGGAGACCGTGTTTTCCAGCCATTTGAGATCTCGGCAGAGATTCTGCGTGAAGTACAGAAGTTGGCTTCCAAAGCAGCAGGCATGGAATTGAAAAGAGCTGTAATCACAGTTCCGGCCTATTTTGATGATCAACAGCGAAGTGAGACGAGGGCAGCAGCAAGAGCGGCCGGATTGGAAGTTTTGAGAATCCTAAATGAACCGACTGCCGCGGCACTTGCTTATGGTCTGGACCTTAAGAAGGAAGGAACAGTAGCGGTCTACGACCTTGGAGGAGGAACCTTTGATGTGTCCATTCTTCAACTTCGAGATGGGGTATTTAAGGTTCTTTCTACCAGCGGTGACACCTTTCTTGGTGGAGATGATTTTGATCATGCAATTGCCGAGTACATCCTGGACAACTCACAGATGAAGGATGAGGAGCTAAGTTCGGAATTATTGGTGGCATTAAAAATAGCGGCAGAAGCGGCAAAGAAGCGGCTTAGCGATCTTGAGGAAGTTTCGATTTCCATTCATGTTGAGGAACCAAAATTTTCCTTCGAAGGAAAATTAGATCGGGAGACCTTCAATCAAATGATCGCATCAAGGATTAAGAAGACTTTACGTTCCTGCAAGGGGGCTCTCAAAGATGCAGGTCTTACGAAGGAGGATATTTCTGAAGTTGTACTTGTGGGTGGTTCAACCAGAATTCCCTATGTTCGAGAACAGGTTCAGGACTTCTTTTTAAAGACTCCTTATGTAGGTTTGAATCCTGATGAGGTCGTTGCGCTGGGAGCAGCGGTGCAGGGCGGTGTGCTGGAGGGATGTAAGCGAGATGTTCTACTTTTGGATGTAGTTCCGCTCTCCCTTGGAATTGAGACACTTGGCGGTGCGGTTACAAAGATTTTACTGCGAAATACAACTATTCCAGTATCGATTACAGAAGAATTCACCACCTCTGTAGATAACCAGAGCGGGATCATCGTGCACGTGTTACAAGGTGAGCGTGAACTGGTAGACGATTGTCGCTCCCTGGGCAAGTTTTCGGTGAGTGGGTTGCCATCCATGCCGGCGGGTCTTCCAAAGTTAAGTGTGAACTTTACCATTGATGAAAATGGAATGTTGAAGGTTCATGCGCATGAAGAAAGATCGGGAAAGGCGGCCTCGGTTGAAATAGCACCCTCCATAGGGCTTTCTAAGGAAGAGATGGATCGCATTGTTGAGGATTCCATTGAGAATGCCATGGATGATTTTGAACTGCGAATGATCGTAGAACTTCGAAACAAGGCGGAGCGAATTTTGGTGGCATTGGATCGAACCCTGGATCGGGCCAGAGATTTGATGGAAAAGCCTCAAATTGAAGAGATACTTGTCTGTGCCGCGGAAACCAGGGAATTGTTACTCAAGAGAGAACGCAATAAAGAAGTCTTAGAGCGGGTCATAGATCGGCTTGGGGATTTGACCCGGCCCCTGGCCGATTTGATATTCAACGACGCAACCCATGAAGCCCTGGTCGGTAAAGCGGTTAAAGAAGTTTGAGGAGATTTTTTGATGCCTACTGTGAAAATACAAAACCTGGAAAAACAACTTGAAGTAGAGGAAGGGACGACAATTCTCGATGCCTGTTTAGATCATGGTATCGAGCTAGATCATGCCTGTGGCGGTGTATGCGCCTGTTCTACGTGCCATATTTGGGTAGAAGAGGGGATGGAAAATCTTAATGAGTCAGACGAGGATGAAGAAGATCGACTGGAAGATGCTCATGGGATGAATCTTAAATCCAGGTTAGCTTGTCAATGTAGGGTTAAAGGAAACATTGAGATTAAGCTCCCTCCCCAGAAGGGACTCCACTAAGAGGTACGCTATGAATTGGAAAGATATAGACGATATTGCTTTTGAACTCTTCGAGGAAAACTCTCAGTTGGATCCCCTGACTCTAAAGTTTACAGATCTTTTAGATTTGATACTTTCCCTCGAAGGATTTGAGGGAGAGAGACAGCACTGTAACGAAGCAAAACTTGAAGCAATTCAGATGGCCTGGTTAAGCGAATACCGAGAAAGCCAGGAATGAAATTATAGGAATCGAATTTCCCAAGAAATTCTGACACCTGTCTTCTGACTCCTCCAATTATTACTTCTTTTCTCCCCCAGGACGATACAAAAACTAACCATTTGGAGAGTTTTTTGTATGAGCCAGTCCCTGGAAAGGTTCTTGGATTTTCTTGCCCTGGAAAAGGGTGTCTCGTCCCATACCCTCGATGCCTATAGTCGTGACATTGAGCAATGGTTGAGTTTTCTTCAAAGAACAGCCCTAAGTCCGGAGGAGGCAGTACATCCCTACCTGGATGAACTGACTAAAAATTGCTATGCCGTTCGTTCAATTTCCCGCAAACTCACCAGCCTGAGGGTCTTTTATCGCCATCAGATTCAAAGCGAAAAGATAAAGACTTCACCGATTGCGAGAATCAGACTTCCCAGGCTTCCCCAAAGACTTCCTGAAATTCTGAGTTTTGAAGAAATCACCAGGATGATTCAGGAAGCCAGGGAGAGTTCATCTCCCATTCGTAATGTGGCAATCCTTGAAACTCTCTATGGGTGTGGGCTGAGGGTAAGCGAATTGATAGGACTGGACCTCACCGATCTTCAGCTTGAGGAAGGATTTTTAAGATGCCTGGGTAAAGGCTCCAAGGAGCGCTGGGTACCCGTTGGCAGTTTCGCCCGGAAGAGTATGGAAGATTATTGCGAAAGGGAGAGGGCCCTGCGAGTGAATTCACAATCTAGAAATGCTCTATTCCTCAATAGAAGAGGAGGGCGTATTTCAAGAGTGGGAGTATGGAAAATCCTCCAGGACCTAAAGGAAAAAGCGGGTATCAGGCGTTCCATCTCACCGCATACTTTTAGACATTCCTTTGCTACACACCTCCTTGATAATGGAGCGGATTTGAGAGTTGTCCAAGAGCTGCTGGGACACGCAAACCTTACTACAACGCAGATTTATACCCATGTGTCACGAGAACAGCTTCACCGGGTCTACCGTAATTTTCATCCCCGCTACAGGGAAACACGAAGCAGAGGATGATGCGGATAGGAAACTTGAAAACTCCCTATTTGGCTACCTGGACTATAGGCGTCTGGTTTGCTTTACAGTTATTTCCCGTAAGTTGCCTTCTTCGAGCACAGGAAAGTTCACGCCCCTGGGATCGATTGGAGATATACGGGAACAAAGAGGTCCTCTTCACTGACTATCACATCACGGGTGATTTCAATCAATTCGTCCAAAAAAACCCTGAAGTGATCACGGATTCCAAATTTGATCAGCGCACAAGAATTCAGATTCGGGGGGAAGTTGGAGAGGATGTGCAAGTGCATGCCGTCTTCGATGATTCCAATTTCAAGGAAGAAGATGAAAAGATTCTGCTAAATCTCCAGTCTGATCAGTTTGAACTGGCCCTGGGCCGAATAAGCCTGGGATTAGAGGGGACAAGGTTTGTTCTCAACAATCGCAAAGCCCTGGGAATCTTCTTAAAGCGTAAGTTTCGAAGGCTTGAGTCCTCCTTTCTGATATCGAGATCTGAAGGACAGGAAGAGAGGGAAGAATTCAGGGGCCAGGGATTAAATCGTGAATATATTTTGAAAAAAAGCCCTATTGTACCGGGAAGTGAAAGGGTGATCCTCGATGAGCACGAACTAAGAGCAGACAAGGACTATAAAATGGACTATGAGGGAGGGAGTATTCAGTTGGATCACCAACTTCTTCCTGTAGAAAATACTTCTCTTCTCATCATAGAGTACGAATCATCCAGGGAGGGAACCGCATTTAAAAATCGGATTTTCGCGACAAGGCACTATTATGAGTGGGAGCCGGGAACAAATTTTGGCCTTTCTTATGCGGTAGAAAAAGACCAGGTTTCCAAAGAGCTGGCTTCGCTTCTGAAAACCCCTCCCCACCAACTCTCAGTACTAGGATTGGATGCTCACTATTCTATAATCGATGGACTGAGTTTTAAAATTGAGGCCGCCCATTCCGTAGAAAAGCAAGACCTACTTTCTCATACCCTACCCACAAGGAGTGCTAACGCACTCGATCTTGCACTAGATTTCCACAGGCAAAATCACCATTTAAAACTAAGGAAAGAACGAATCGAACCTGAGTTTCGCTCCGTCGGAAAAAATGCCTTTTTAAGACAGGGAGAGGATTCTGGATTGGTCGGGGATATAGAACAGGAATCGATGGAGTACCAGTTTGAAAAAAATGGATGGACGATGAGCCAAAGTTATCGAGAATCCCATACCAATCTGAATTCCAGCACAACCAAGGAGACCCGCAAATTTCAGGGAATAGGAGGAGAAATTCATGGGAAATTCTCTTCAAAACTTGAGCTAAGCGCAGGCTGGAATAATGAAAATTTACCGGTTCAATTTCAGGGGCTTCAAAGGGAGTATGGAGTATTGCGCAAAAAACACGCGAAGATTGACTGGCCATCACCTTATGGGGTGCGTATTGCGTTGAGTGGTGAGAATGAAAGGAAAGATTCTCTTGGTGTTTCTGCTAATTCCTACCAGGATCGAGGTGTCAATCTATACTCGGTCTCCAGTGGTGATTTTAGCTGGGACTATGGTTTAAAACTTCGGGAAGTAGACGACATTTTGCTCGCGGCTGAAACCTCAAATAGCAGGGATCATAAGCTCTCCTTTAATTATAGGCGAGGCCGGGAAGTTCAGACTCAGGCAGAATTTATTCTTCGAGATGATCAGGACCTTAAGCAGGGATCGAAAGGGCGTTCAGTGTCTTCCGGGTTCGACTTAAGATTTCGTCCCACGCGGGCATTTGATTACTCAATGAAATGGAAGCAGGAGGAAAAACGTCGAGTCATTTTAGAGACTTCGAGGCAGGATCTGGCCAATCAATTGCTGGAGCAAGATAGAAAAACCTATTTAACTCCTACAAATCCGATACAGAGTATAGTGACTTCCCAACAGTTGAGATTTCGTCAAAATAAGAATATTTTCCACAGGCTCTCCTATAGATTCCGCTCTGAGCTTGAGCAAATAGCAGACCAGACTCTCTCAAAAAATGAGAATTATCACTATGATTTGAAATGGAATTTCCCCTGGGATCTGCGTCTACGATATCAATGGAGAAAGCAAGACCGCTATAACTTGAATTCCTCTTTAGATCGAACAGCCAACTCCCAGGAAGTGGAACTTACGCAGAACTTGGAATCCTCTACTACTCTCACAGCTTCAGTACGAAGGAATAACGAGTCGGATCACTGGTTGAAATCGATTCAAAAGACCTCAAACGGCTCTTTGCGATTGGATCGTACCCTCTCTTCAGTATTTAGGGCTCACGGAAATTTCATCAACAGGGATAGGAAGGGAAAGGAAAATAGTAGGGAATGGACTCTTGGAGGAGGTCTTGTATATACGCCGGGGCTGGATGATCTACGCATGGGTCTGGATCTTTCACGGGGGCGTTCAGAGCAGAAGGGAACCGGGATTGCAGGGGACCTGCAAAAGGTTGAATTGAGCATGAATAAAGAGTTGTTCACCGATGCCTTCATCGAAGGAAGGTATAAGTTTGAAAAGGAAGGCCCCTCTTCAAAGGGAACCGGATATTCAGGCGGTACTTACCATCTAAGAGTCTCTATGGACTTTTAGTTGGCAGAAGCGGGAGCCAGGAAAGGCTCAAGTCCAGCCAGGAAAAATTCAAATTTATCCATATCCTTCGAAACATATCGTGACTGTATACGAAGTCTCATTCCATCTGGCCTGGCCATGGTCAGCTTCTTGAATCTTCGAAGCCATTTGGGATTTCGAATACAAGGAATGGAGATACATTTAGGTAGTCGGATTATCGTATCCTGACGATTCCGTTCTGTCTGCCTTAACCTTAAATAAAATTCTGAAAGGGAATTGACTGTAAAAATCATAGTTCTGGATAGCTTAAGTCCCTTGCGAAACTGTGCTTCCATCTTTCTCATGACCCGCGCAAAAGAACCGTCAAATAATACTTCATCATCATGGGGATCATGGTAGTCAACAATGATTCGCAGTCTGCTATGGTTGGACCGCAAGATTCGATAATTTTTGGGAGATTGTTCCCACCGAGTCCATAAGCTTTCCTCCTCTGGAATCTTATACATTCCTGGGGAGAGGATTAAATCATAGCAGACTCCTCCAAAACTGGAAGAGTCTGCGTTTTGAGCATTTAAAATTGCCTTGATGGTTTCATAGAAAGAGACCACGTTTTCAACGCGATAGAGGCTTACGCAATTGCCCCGGAAACTCAGAAGAAAGAAACCAAGCAGAAAGGTTTTGACTACCCTCACTCGGTACTGCTGCGTTTGACCTTCATTTTACGGTTAGCAACCAGGATTTTTAACTTTTTGAGATCCGGATTCTGTGAATCAAAGTTTCTTGGCCGGATTTCCAAAATATCCAGGTAAGCATTGATCTTGCGTAGTTCCTGAGAATCAGGACCTAATTCAGGTTGAATTTCTCGAGACTTAAGCAGCTCGGTAAGATGATTCATTTCCTCGTCACTCAAATGAAAATTCTTTTTAAGAAGAGTGCGTACTTTGGGGACATTTGAGACTCGCTTCTGCTTTCCTACTGTCTTGATAAGCTCATTAAGCTGGTCAAGTAAATACATGTCATGATTCATGAAGTTCATTTCTCCTATTGAATTAAAATACTTAATATTAATATGAATAAGTAATTTATTGAAATATCCATATGAAGGTATTTTACACAGATTCCAGTCCCGTCGCAAAGGGTGGTCGATTGTAAATGAATTTGTAAAGAGCAATTCAGTTTTTTGAATCACTACATAATGGCTGGCTACTAATTTTCTTCCAGGAACTCATACTTCCCTCAATGCGATGGCACTCAATTCTATCGAATCGAATTTTTATGGGAAGAGTAGTACTTAGCAAGCGGGAAGCTATTTTAAATTTTGGCGCTGAAAGAACACCATAAAATAAGCTCAGGTGTGGATTAAAGAAATGGGTACCTTCAACTTCAAACATCTTTCTTAATTCTATATTTAGATTCATGATGAAGGAGGTGGAGGAAGCTTGAAGAAATACGGATTGAAAGTACGTATTTCGAGTAGATACCTTAATAAATTCGAGATCAATTTCAGATAGAAGTTTGAGCTTTTCCTGAAATAGTTCAAGAACAGCAGGCTCCCGTTTCTCAATGTGGGTTACCAGCGTCAGATGAGGTCGGAACACGGGTCCTCCCAACTGCTGGGCAAGGTTGTTTATTTCTTCTTGAATTAGATTTTCTGAGGCTGGCTCAGGGATAAGCCAGAGGACAAATCCAAAATCAAGGAAGTCAGAGGAGCCTGTCATCAATACAGAGATTAGCGTAAAATACTCCCTCAATGGAAGCGCCGGACCTAGACATACTTCTTGTTCAGCTCAAAGATGGCCGTGAAAGTGTACGTCTTATGGCCGCCAAAGCGCTTGGTCAAAATCCTCAAAAATTAGCTCAAATCCCTCTTCTTGGTGCTCTACAGGACACAAGTGCCCAGGTACGATATAGCGCTATTCTTGCTCTGGAACCCCTTTTGGAGTCTCCCCATCAAAAGGAAATTCTGAATTTATTCCAAGATTCATCCAGGCTTGTGCGGCTGGGGGCAGTACGTCTTGTCGGTAAGACCCCCTCTCGAATTGCATTTGGACCTTTACTCGAAATGCTCGGAGACCCCGATGGAGATGTACGTTCACTGGCCTCCTTTTCTCTTAGCAGGTATGCGGAGAAATATGTTCCCCGAATTTTAGATGAGCTTGTATCTAGCCATTGGCTGAGAAGATTCCACGTTTATCAAACCATGATCTTAATGGGCAAGCGTTCCCACAGCGCCATTCATAAAGCACTAAGGGAAAAGAGCCTGCCCCGGGAAAAGCGTTATTGGTTGATTAAATTGGTGGGTGAATTTCGCTTGAAACCTGAGCTGGAGATTTTGTTGGCGAGCCTTGAGACGCTGAAAAATACTGAAGACGTTGAACTCCTAGAAGTTCATTTGGAAAGCCTGGGAAAGCTTGGTTCTCACCCGGCGATTCGGCCGATGCTGCAGTTTCTGGATCATCCCATCGAACGGATAAGGGAAGCGTGTATTGAAGCCTTGTCCCTCCAAGGTGAGCATGCAGTTACTCTGCTACTCGCAAAGTTAGACGACGATTCTCGACCGATTCGGGTTTCTTCCGCACGAAGCCTGGCGAAGATCGGTGACCTTTCCGTAGCCCCCCTTCTAGATAGTTTTTATCAAAAGGATAAAGAGGGGAGATTCTGGATTTTACAGGCTTTGCGCAATCTCAATGTATCAGTTGTAAGGACAATTTTTCAGTCACTTTGCTATGACGAAGACCCAGATCTCCAGGTACTGAGTATAGCAAGTCTGGCTCAGTACTCCTGGGATGAAGAGACCTTGTCCATTCTTATAGATCTTCTCGATCATGAGTTGTGGAGAGTTCGAAATGAAGCTTCGAATACCTTATCTCGATTAGAAGGAATTGAGGATACATTTTTCATCAATGGCCTCTTGGAGGGTAGTTCCAATCGTAAATATTGGATGATTCGCATCATGGAAAGGAGAAATTCCGAGGCTTTTCTTGACCCGCTGATCAAAACTCTGCTTACCGAGGATTGGGTCTTGAAGACGGCAGCATGTGAAGCCCTGCGCTCTTTTCAAAATCATGACCTCTCTCCACTATTGCAGGTATTTGAAGAGGGAGATGAGAATGCGGTGTATTGGATTACACGCGCCTTTATCGGCTCTCGAGATCCTTCGGTTATATCAGCAATGAAGTCTTGCCTGGATTCACAGCATGTTGGGGTTCGACAAAATGCGCTCACTTTTTTTCAGCAATTAGGGTCTTCGTCGGCGAGTTATCTTCGTGTAATTTATAGCGAACGACATTCACGCAGAGTTTATTCCCAGGTTACCGATCTCCTGGCAGAAATGATGGAGTGTCGCCAGGAAGTGATGTTAGACCTATTAGCTTCCAGTCAGAAGGAAGAAGTCTACTGGGGAAGTATCCTGGCCGGTAAGGTTGGCAAAGAAGCCCTGGTTAAGGTTCATGAGTTACTGGAGAGCAGTGACTGGAAACTAAGATCAAATGGTTTATTGGCCGTTGAGCAAATTGGTTCCGTGGAATCTCGTTCCTTCGTGATGGAGCTCCTGGAGGATGAGTATTTTTCCATTCGGAAGATGGCAGTCACCTGCCTGGGAACGATTGGGGACACTACATCGGAATCCGTCTTAATTCCCCTGGCACTCAGTGAAGATGTTGAACTCAGCATTCGTGTTTTAGCAACCCTTGCAAAATTGAATTCCCAGGGTAAAGAGACCAGGGAACTCTTTCTCGGGGCATTAAAAAATGAGAACTGGCTGGTTCAGAAGGAAGCGCTTAAGGGAATATCGGTGCTAAAAAATGAGGAGTTCATTGGACCTCTTTTGGAATACGGAAAAGCAGTTCCTCAAGATCTGATTGAAGAATATCTGGATGCAGCGGGAGCCTTTGGGAATCCAGACTTTCAGAGTTTACTGCTTAAGTACCTTGAAAGTCCGGATCCAAGAATTCTCAGAAAGACCCTTCATGCAATTGGGCAGATATCTCAGTTTTCTGAACCCATGCATATCGTGGAATTTCTGAACCATGATGATTGGGAAATTCAGAAGGAAGCAGTCGATGCGCTTGGTAGACTGAGGGCCAAGGAGGCCATACCTGCGCTGAAGGGACTTTTAGAAGATTCAGACCCGGTTTTGAAGCATCATATTAAGTCCTGTTTAAGAGAAATTCTGGGCAAAGAGGTTTGGAAAAAGCTGCTCGAAGAGTTTGTTCAAAGCTCGAGACACGAGCAAGCTCAGAGTTTTTTCAAAGAGGCCCGAGAGGAAGTAAGCAAACAGCACTGGAATGCCGCTCTGTCCTTACTTAAAAAATCTGTCGCTTTACATGAGTCGGCTCCGGCTCTTCATCTTATGGCACGAAGTCATGCTGAATTGAAGCAGTTTGAGCAGGCAGAGCGGTGCTGTTTGAAAATATTACAGTTGAAACCCGGTAACCTAAAGGTGCTCTCAAATCTATCCATGATCTATTTTCTCCAGGGGCAGAAGGATAGAGTCGAGGAAATTTTCACTAAGATCGAAAGTAGTCAGGAAATACCAGATGAAGTTTCGGAGATGATCCTTCGGACTAGAGAGAAGATGTGTGAGCCCGGGTTTACGGATAAGTAGGTAGGTATGGAACAAAGCAGTCCACGATTTTCAAAACTTGGATTTTCCAAGTCTGTGGATCTGGTTACCACTGGTCTTGGAGATTATCTTCAGGTCCTGAAAGCACTCTTCATACCTTTGATTCTCATTTGTGCCCTACTGCATGGAGCAGACATAATACTTGTCCTGGGACATGGGGTCATGGACTTGCTGCCTTCAGGATTGAATTTTCTGCTTGTGGGATTCCTGACCCTCTTAAGTCTTACTTTAGGGGTATATTTCCCCTACTTCGCCATAAAGGTAATGTTGAAAGATAGTGCGAGTGGGGATAGCTCGGTGAGTGCTATTCTCTCAGAGTTTAGCCCCAGGGAAGCATGGAATATTCTCATTATTGTTTCCATGACTCATATAGTGGGTTTAATGCCCCTATTTGTGCCGGCCATTGTTCTCTGGCTGCATTTGATTCATGAGGCGTTTCTTTGGCTTGCCCTGGGGATTTTTCTGATTTATTTACCGATTTGGATTCTGATTTTGTGGTTTCTGGGTTTCAGCCTGCACCACTATGTTTTTTTGCAGGTAATCTCCTGGCAGCCGTTGAGGGCTTCCTATCTACTTGTGAAAAACCGTTTCTGGTGCATTCTGCTTCTGTCAGTGGGCTGGCTTATTCTTAGCCTGGCCTTGTCCACGGGCTTTTCATTGCTAAAAGCAATGGAGAGTGGGCTCAGATTCTTAGCATCGAGTCCTCAGGAAGGCTGGATGAGTTCGTTTCAGGAAATAAGCACTATCCTTCAGTCCGGAAAGTTGAATGCCTCGACGATGAAGGAGCTGGGAGAGAAGTTTTCCTTTTTAAGTGCCCCTTCTATGATTGCTTTGATAGAGTCAATGGTGACGACCCTTTTATCAGGATCCTTGTTCTCTTTTTTCTTTCTTTATCTCCTGGGTCATTACCACCGAAAAGATTGGGCCTATCCTCGAGATCTTTTTACGGAGAAATAAAAAAAGGACCTCAAAAAGAGGCCCTTTTTTAGTTTATTATCGGAATTCTAGAGATCAGCCAGAGTAGTTTTGGACCTGTCATAATAGGCCTTGAGCATTTCATCCCACTGGTTGTCTTTAGCAAAATCAAGATCCTTATATTTCTTGGAAAAACTATAGCCGCGACCGGGAACATAGATCGCTACTCCATGTGAGTTGCTCATGGAACTTCCATGAGAAGCGCTGTGTCCTACAAAATTCTGGGCGGCTGCTTTTGCCGAGTTTAACGTGGCTAGAATTTCAGCCTTGTTAGCAGTCTCAGATTCAGATCCGGAAATCTTCTCATGCATCAATGCAAGAAAGTGGACTAAATCTACATTGGATCGATAGTAAAACTTCTGCACCTGTTTGATGGTAGCCTTCATTTCATTGGTGAAGTTCCCTGTTAATTCAACTGCGGCAGCATTTAAGGTGCTGATTAGAGTGTCCATCGCCGAAAGACGTACCCAGGACTGCGTGGTAGACCTATTGCCCTGTGAACCCCCATCGTAGGAGGCGTCGTAGGTGTCTACAATTACGCTTGCGGTTTCTCCTGGAGTCATTGTTGGATTCTCTATGATTGGCTGCATTGAGTCGGTATAAGCCCAACCCTCACCAGGCTCTACTTCTTCGGAAGCGAGCATAATATCAACTTCATGACGGATGGCGTATGCCACTTCAACCATCTGCATGAGGCAGGCGTCAAAAGCCAGGATGTCTAGATTTCTACCGAGATTTTCCTTGATGGTCTTGAGGCCGTCCCCGAGTTGGGCAGTTGTGATGTGGTTTCCGGACTGATCGTCATAGGAAATTCCCTTAAAGGTTAAGTCTCCCTGCCTCTTATTCCAACCGGATCCATGATTCCACATAACCACAGCATATTTCTTCGCAGGATAATTTTCGGTTCCCCAGGCTACGAAATCAGTGAAGACATCTATATCCCCCATATCCACTTCGCCCATTTCTTCGACAACATCTGATTCGCCTTGTTTGACATAGAGTCTCTTGGCGGGTTTCCCGTAAGCCCGGTCAAACTGAACTACGATATTCACCTGGTCAGTTGAGCCAACGGCCTCCATTTCATGCACATCATTCACACCGAAGCGGTCAAGGTTGTTGTCGGCGTTTAAAAAGATGAGAAAGGTCCATTCCTTTTGTGTTGCATCAGCCATGCTGGCAGGTGTGAATAGAAAAGTGCTCATCAGAGCTGAAAAGCAAAGTAACTTGATTGAATTTTTCATTTAGTTCTCCTGATCGTTCCGGTGAAGTCCGATGTTAGCGATCCCCTACCTCATGTGTAAAGGAAAAACGAGATGATTCTAAGGGAGTTGTGCTAATCGTCAAGGCCCAAGCTAATTTCAAGAGAAAAAGAACAGCAGCAAATGAAAAAATGAACGGACCTGCTCCAGCAAAGGAGCCAGTTTTCCGAGGATTTTTTTCAAAAATGGGGTGCTATAGCTAAGAGCATAGAGAAACATAAGGCAAGCCGGGAGCCAAAAAAGTAACCATTGGTATGGGCTCTTTCTCTCTTTTGCGGGTGGGGGGAGATCATTTTGTACAGGCTTTGGGTCAGGCCCTGGAACTTTTTTGGATTTTTTCTCGGATTCGGACTCCCAGTAACCAGCTAACCAGTCTTTGAAGGAAGACTTTAGAGTTGTAGATTTCTTATATTTTCGGATGAAATCAATGACCTCTTCAATATTTTGAGGTCTTTCCTCCGGGTCTGGATGGGTGAGAATAGAACAGAAGTTCTCAAGTACCTGAGATCCGATTTTCCCCTGGGGAATTTTGTGCTTATTCTTTTTTTCAAGCACCTTGATGATGCTGTCATTAGTACCGATTCGTATAGGCAGTCTTCTCGAAAGCATCTCATAGGTCAGCACCCCAAGAGCATAGAGATCAGCTCGTTGATCCACCTCATGAGAAGTTCTTTCAATCTGCTCAGGGGCCATGTACTCCAGGGTTCCCAGAACAGTTCCCTGGAGAGTTCTGCTAATTTCCTGGTCTTTGGCCACTCCAAAATCAATGAGTTTGACCTGGCCCTTTGTTGAGATCAGGATATTCTCCGGTTTTAGATCTCGATGGAAGAGCTGGTGCTTATGACATTCCTGAAAGGCAAGAGAGATTTCCATGACCAGGTGAAGAGCTACTTCTTCGGGAAAGGGGGCGGCTTTGAGTAATTGGGTAAGCTCCACGCCATCCACATATTCAAGAATGATGCTGCAGAGTCCTCTCTCTTGAACCAGGTCAACAGCTTTTACGATCCTCGGAGAATGAAGTCTGGAGAGGATGTGATACTCGGAGCAAAATCGCTCCTTTTTTTTGCGGTCCTTCAGGAACTCCTTAGCAAGTACCTTAGCAGCGCAAATTTTCCCCTCTGCGGAACGTACTTTGTAAACACGTCCAAGCCCACCAGCAGCGATCGGATCGCCTAGCACCTCATAAGCACCAATTTTCTGCGAGGAGTCAGCCAAAGAAAGAGTACCCATACCTGTCTGATCGACAGGAAATCAGGTATTTCTTCTAGGAGCCTGTCGGAGAATTGAGTTTGTGACGAGACCGAGCGAAAAAATCAGGATCAAGGCGGAGGCGGAAAATACCGCCGAAGGTGTGCTGGAGCACATTGAGAGCGGTTTTTTCGGTGACAACGCCGAGCCTGTTTTTTGCAGCCGGTCGCAGTAGAAGGCAATTCTCCGACAGGCTCCTAGGAATCAAAGGAAACAATGGAATGAGAATAGAGCCTATTATGGGACTGGAAGTAGAAGTGCCAAGAAAATCATTGAGTCGAGGGCCGGGGCGTGGGCTTTGTAGAGTGTTCAGGGGCAAGCATAGTGGTGGTTCGTGAGGAACGCGTAGCATCAGCTACGGGTGACGAAGGAACCGCCAGTAGGTGAAGTCCATGGATACTCTACAAAGCCCTAAGCCTCGGTTCTCGGCTCAATACCTATAATATTCTGGTTTGAAAGGGCCCTCGATGGGAATCCCCAGGTATTCAGACTGCTTTTCGTTGAGTTTGGTCAGTTCCACACCCAGTTTTGAGAGGTGTAGTGAGGCCACTTTTTCATCCAGCTTTTTGGGGAGGGTATACACTCCAATTGGATAATTCTCTGGATACTGAAATAGTTCGATTTGCGCAAGAACCTGGTTGGTGAAGGAGCAGGACATAACAAATGAAGGGTGTCCGGTGGCACACCCAAGGTTAACCAGACGCCCTCTGGCAAGGACGATGATATCTCTTCCGTTAGGAAGGTGAACAATATCTACCTGGGGCTTAACGTTTGTTTCCTTTACCTCTTCCTTTGCCAGCCAACTCAACTCAATTTCGGAGTCAAAGTGACCAATATTACAGAGTATGGCGCTGTCCTTCATTGCGAGCATGTGCTCTTTACGAACCACATCACAACATCCGGTGGCTGTAATGAAAATATCTCCCACGGCGGCCGCTTTCTCCATCGTAGTAACTTCGAATCCTTCCATTGCGGCCTGCATACAGATGATAGGATCAATCTCGGTGATCAAGATTCGTGCACCCAAACCTCCCATTGATTGAGCACAACCCTTGCCCACATCCCCATATCCAGCGATGACTACAACTTTACCGGCGACCATTACATCGGTGGCTCTCTTGATTCCATCTGCAAGAGACTCCCGGCATCCATAGAGGTTATCAAATTTTGATTTGGTAACAGAATCATTCACATTGATAGCGGGAACCTTTAGTGTTCCTTCTTTGTGCATATCGTATAGTCGGTGAACTCCAGTCGTGGTTTCCTCTGTAATTCCCTTGATTTTATCTAGAAGCTGGGGGAATTTCTCATGGAGCATAATGGTGGCGTCACCGCCATCATCCAGCACCATATTGGGCTCAACCCCGTCTGGCCACTCCAGGGTTTGTTCGATACACCAGTCATATTCTTCTTCCGTTTCTCCTTTCCACGCGAAAACAGGTATATTTCTGGCGGCAATTGCTGCCGCTGCGTGGTCCTGGGTGGAAAATATATTGCACGACGACCATCTTACATTCGCTCCCAGCTCTACAAGAGTCTCTATTAGAACAGCGGTCTGTATGGTCATGTGAATACAGCCAATGATATTGGCTCCCTTGAGCGGCTGACTTCCGCGAAATTCCTCGCGAAGCGCCATGAGACCTGGCATTTCCTTTTCGGCCAGAAAAATTTCCTTGCGTCCCCAATCAGCGAGGCTGATATCTGCGACTTTGTAGTCTTTGAAGCCCATTCCCCCGATGGATGGCTGTTGCATGGATGCTGGTTTCATGGTTCCTCCCGATTTTTTTTGGATAGTTTACGCAAGCAAAATTAGGGAAAAAGGATTACCATGAATCAAGGAAGCTGTCAACGAGCGCTCTAACAATGGTTGTGGCTATTTTGGACGACGCCTCAGACTGGATGCGGGGAGTTTATAAATAGGACCAATCCATGCCCGCTCCGAATCTCTTTGGGTAACCCGCACATAGTATGCGTATGCCTGCTTGTGTACAGTATGCTCTATTTTAGCGTCCAGGTCTTGGAGCTCAATCACTCTCACCGGGCGTTCTCCCCCTTCCAGAAACTCAAAAATTTCTACCTTTTCCAAATCATCAGTACCATGGATATTAAGGGGAAAAAGGGCTGTCTTAGATTTTGGATATAGCAGGATTTTTGGACCGCTAGTGGCATAAAAACTCTGGGTAGTCAGGGCGTGAAAAATGGTCTCTCTC
This sequence comes from uncultured bacterium, assembly GCA_964539825.1. Lineage (GTDB taxonomy): Bacteria > Muiribacteriota > UBA6191 > UBA6191 > UBA6191 > CAZIKF01. The sequence continues at coordinate 24,258 of CAZIKF010000040.1, read as the reverse complement.
GTATTGCTGCTGGCAAAGACCGCTATGAGCCCCCCCCCGTCAAGAAGCCCGGGCATGATTTTCCCCTTCCAGTCATTGAGACCAGGATGTCCAGCATGAGTATCCGATGAAGCCATAATCTTGAGGGGAAAGCGTTTTGCCACAGCTTCTTGAATTGCCCCTTCCGAAACCTGGTGTTGCATGCGCCCGTTCAAATCCACTTCTTCCGAGGTGCCGTGTGCCGAAAAGATTTCCACACCTTTCTCGAAAAAGGGCAGAAGTTTCTGATTCCAGCGAAAAGCCCCCCAGGGCATCATGGTGTGATGGGGAAAGGAAAAGACACTACCGGTTTTTTGATAGAGCTCAGCAGGAGTGTCAGATTGAGGAAGATCAGAGCGAATGGGACTTCCCCAAAGTCCAGGATAAATCACCGAGCGATGACCCCATGGACTTGCTTCATTTCGAAAAGTTGAAGTCCATTCAAAACCAAGTAGTGTAGTAAAGGAATCGGGAGCGTACGCGTTCTTGAGTGCCTTGGCGGTATCGCTAAATTCCTGCTCTGACAAGGGGGGGCCAAAGACTCCCTCGGAATGATCGGTAATAGCCATAAAATCAAGCAGGGCAACTTCTCTGCCGTATTTCAGCAGATCTTCCGGGTAAGCAGGAACCCTGCTGTCCGAGAATATGGAGTGGGTATGAAGATCGCCAAAAAATACAGGTCTTTGAGGATCTGGTAAGGCTCTGGAATGAAAGGTTTCACCTTTGTATTCATAGGTAAACCGTGCCAGTGGCGGGTTTTTCGTCTCGGGAATGATTTCAAGACGTTTGGTGAATTTATAGGTCTGCTTTTTTTCAGTAGGAGAGAAAGCTCCCGCAAACTCAAGTGGCTCCCTGGTTTGATTTCCGCGCCGGTCCAGTCCTACACAAGCGATTCGAGGGGACTTTTTAGGTTCTATCCAGTCGCAATAAACAAACACCGTTTCAGAGGGTAGGGCGTCAATCAGTACCTCGCGGCGGGCCAACACGGTCGATGAATTCTTGAATTCAATAGCAAATGGGTAGACGAGAGCGCTCTGGGGCAGGGGACTTCGATATACCAGGGTACCCACATTGGTTTGTGAGGGAAGAATCCGCTTGAGTACGAAGCGCTGCCGGGTTCTAGAGAGGTCTTTATCGCGTCTGAATGGGGTCATTTGAAAATGACCCTGCTCCTCTTTGGGAAGGAATAGATTAGAACCCAGGCTCAGTTCATGAAATTCTTCCGAACTTAACTCAATTTCAATGGTATCGAGGATATGAAAGGGTTCGATCCTGATTCGAAATTCCACCACTTCCTCCACTCTCATGGCTCCAGAAATCTCCAATTGGGTCTGGAGTTGGGGAATTGACAAATCTCCCTGATGGGCGATCCAAAGAAAGGACAGGCAAGCGGCGAAAATCGGAAAAAGAAGGGTCCCTTGACCCATAACTCAAGTGTAGTTCGGTTGGTGCAGTGAAGCAAAGCCTCGTTTGTATTTTATTCCATATTCACGATTCCCATTTTCAAAACCTGGATCATTTCCTGTAAGATGAAATCGATTTCTGAGAGGTTGGTATGAAGAATTTCAAACCGTACTTGATTTTTACTTTCTGCCTGGTTTTTATCCTGGCGCTTTCGGGCTGCTGCGGCAGCCGCTACAACACCGATAATGTGGGGGTTGGTGTCTCTGGAATGGTCGATGAATTCGGTGAACTGGACCTTTCCAAAGATCTGGATGCCGCTCTACTGCCCGATATGATTTCCCAGTGCTACCAGGATGGTCTCAAACAGGGAAAGAAGGGGGATGATCTCCAGCGGTTTGTGGTGCGTTCCCTATCAGAGAAGATTCGTGAGATTTCCACGATTGATTTAAATGGGGATGGAAATACAGATCCAGTGCTCGTGATTCCTGAAGGGGACGAGGAGCAGATGACCTTCTCCATCCGGGTTCCTGATCCTTCCACTGTGAAGACCTATCCACCCTTTACCGATGCGGCTGCCTGGCAAAAAATAGCCGAGGATAAGGCCGTGGAGGTGGTGGCTGTAACGGCCGTGCCTCAATCCCAGGGGAGTAAGGTACGTTCCATGGAATTTGAATCGAGACCAAGTTCGGCCTTCTATTCATCTTCTCAATATTATCATCGAAGCTATACCAGCGATCTTTTGGGCTATATGGTGGTCCGAGATCTCTTCTTTCGACCTCGTTGGTACGGTCCATCTTATTATGGGTGGTACGGCGGTCATTACCGTCCATACCGTGTGGGGAACGTATATCGCTCACGTCAGACAACTACTAGAAGGTATAGCAGCGGCAGCGGCTCTTATTCGCGGCTCAGGACTACTTCAGGTAAACTTCCCGGTCGCTCTAAAAACTCCCAGGCGGTTTCCAAGAAGTCATTTTCCTCGGCTAAGAACGTACGTAAGAACCTTAAATCAGGGGGGTTTGGAAAACGGTCGGCAAGTAAATCCTCCGGGTCCAGTAAGGGATTCGGACGGAAAAGTTCATCAAGATCTGGTGGATCATCGAGCTCCAGGAAAAGTTCGTCGCGTGGTTCATTTTCTGGATCCTCTTCAAGAGGTGGATTTCGTTGGGGGAAATAATGGACTGGGGTAATTTAATCTATGACATGGGGTATGTGGTTACAGCAATCCTGACGGTATATCTGTCTGGCTGGCTAATTTATGACAAGCTGGCAACCAGCGAATATAGCCTCTCCAAGGCTCTGTTTGAAGATCGGAATTTTGCCGCCGGACTCGAAGTCGCTGGTTTTCTTTTCGTTGAAATTTTGATCGCCGTGTCCGCTATGTCAGGTGACGAAGTTGTTAAGATGAACGATGCCGGGATTATGGTCACAGACTATTACCGAGATCTGGAGGCCGTGGCGGTAACCATTCTTTTCTGTAATCTTACTTTCTTTTTGTTTCGATGGGTGGCATCTCAGGTTTTACGCTGGAGATTTCGGGGAAAGCTTGATGCCCATGGAGAAGAAGTACGATTTAATAACGAAATTTTCGGGCAGAAAAACCTGGGCGCGAGTTTGTTTTCAATCTCCTATCTCCTGGTGATGTATTTCATGATTCTGCAGGAAGACTTCCTGGGAACCCAGCTATACCAGGTAGAAAGCTACTTCAATATGTTGTCGGTATTTCTAACCGGCTTGGTAGTTTATTTCCTGCACAATCTGGTCTTTCTGGATCGCGGGCACACCACTCTTGAAGAACTGTTTATCGATAATAATTCAGGTGTCGGTCTTTCCCTGGTGGGATTCATGTTTACAGTTTTGTTTCTCCAGAGCCGTTTGATCACCCAGTTTGGGCAGGGGGAGCATTTTTTCAATTCATCTTCGGATACTTATACCTACTTTGTACTTCTACTGGTTTTTATAGTCTTGTTTCGCAAAGTGTTTACCGTCGCCCTGGGAATCTTTACGGGTAGGAGCTTCCAGAAGGACTTTTTGGTAGAAGATAACCCCGTTGCAGGGCTGCTGGATTTTGCCTTTGTATCGTCAACAGGAATGTTGCTGGGCATCATTCTCTAAGGGGAACATCATGTTGAAACTCACTCTCAAACTCTGGTTGATTTTATCTATTCTCACATCGACTCTTGTGGGAGCGGATGCAGATGCAGATGCAGATGAAGAGGAGAAAGAAAAGCCCAAGTATCCCTTGCTTAAAAAGAAGATCAAAGATGCTTCAAAGATTGATGGATTTCTAACTCTTTACAAGAAGGAAAATCAACTTTTTTTGGCTTTGAAGTCAGAGGATTTGGAAAATGATTTTTTCTATTTTTCCAGTGTTTCTCGTGGAACCCTGGGGGGAATGGTATTCCCGCACTGGATCCTTGACGAGAAAGTACTTTATTTTCAAAAAGTTGAAAAGAGGATTCTTCTTTTTGAGAGAGATATCTATCATACGGCTAAGAAAGATTCCCCCACCCAGAAAGCCGTTCAAAAGGCCTATCTCGATTCCTTATTGCATAGTTTTCCCATCACTGCCGCTACTGAGGATGAATCCACCTATCTGGTATCCCTGAATCCCTTCTTCTTCCAGGCAAAATCCCATGCAATACCTTCCTGGATGGCTGGAAATATTCAGGGCTTGAGTTCTGGGTCCGCGTTCTGGTCTCGTGTTAAGGGGTTTCCAGGTAACATTGAGTTGGAAATTCAGATGAGTGTGGGGAAGGGTAATGGCTCTTCAAACCAGGTTCGCATGTATTATTCCCTGGTCAAGAAAGAGACCAATGAATATAAGCCCCGTCGAGCTGATGATCGGATTGGTTATTTTACCCATGAGAAACAGGATTTTTCCAAGCTGGTTGTTGATGATGGAATCCAGCGCTATATCACACGCTGGTATCTGGAAAAATCAGATGGAGACTCAAAACATTCAGTGGTGAAAAAACCCATTATTTTCTACCTGGATAAGACCATCCCGCACCAGTATCGTAAGCATGTAAGGGCGGGAGTACTGGAATGGAATAAAGCCTTTGAAAAAGTGGGATATGTAGGAGCTGTTGAAGTTCGACTGCCCACTGCAAACCAGGATTGGGATCCTTCCGATGTGCGCTACAGCACCATCTCCTGGGCCGCGGACTCCGCGGGAATGGCAATTGGTCCAAGCAGGGTGAATCCCGAGACAGGGGAAATACTGGATGCGGACATAATAGTCAGCTCGGGTTGGCTCACCTATATGATCCGAGAGGCTGAGCTCTTTGGAACGGGGCCACTCGGAGGGGGCGACAAACCAGAAGACGAGTCAAAATCCTCAGTATTTAGCGGGTCAAAGCTAAAGCCTGATATTCGCAAGAAATTATCCAGGCATGGAATATATCCCTGTGAGGCTTCCCTTGGCTTAGGCAGCATCAGGGAGTTCACACTCATGAGTGCCAGGATTATGAAAAATATTCATGGCAAAGAGTTTGAGGAGTGGAAAGAGAAATTCGTCGGAACCTATATCAAGAATCTTGTTATGCATGAGGTTGGACACACCCTTGGCCTCAGGCATAACTTTCGAGCATCCGCTGCCATACCCTATGAAAAACTCAGGGATAAAAACTGGACCACTCAGAACCAGGTGAATTCTTCCGTGATGGATTATGACGATCTCAATATAGCGGTGAATCCCGAGGACCAGGGAAAGTATATGAATGACTCCCTGGGACCGTATGATTACCTGGCTATTGAATATGGGTACAAACCCCTTGAGGATGAAAAAGAAGAGAAAGAATTGGGGAAAATCGCCAGCTCTCTTCGTGAAAAAGGTCTTGAATACGGAACCGATGAAGACCTGTATTTTGGCAGTGACCCGCTTATCGGAACCTATGATATCGGGGATGATCCAGTTGAGGCCGCTACTGATAGGATTCGTGTGGTACAGCGTCTGCTAGGATCCGTAGAGAAAGAAATGGTGACCACCGGAGATGGATTCTATAACTTTCGTCGAATTCTCATATCTCTACTGAATGAGTATTCAAGTAAGAGTACAAAGGTTGCCAAGATTATCGGGGGGATCTATTCGAGCCGCGATCACGTAAAGGATCCCTCTGGAAGGCTTCCCTATGTGCCAGTCAGCCTTGAGTTTCAGGAAAAGGCTCTGAAGTTCCTCCAGGAATTTGTCTTTCAGGAAGGTGTGATCAAGATTTCCAACTCTCTTCTTTCTAAAGCCAGAACAAACCCCTGGGACTGGGGAAGGAATGAGCCCCTTTCGCTGGAGAATTTTCATAGTAGGTTACGAACCTCTATTTTGCAGCGCTTGCTCAATCCTTCCGTGATGCAGCGCATTGCCGACTTTCATGAAAAAGTTGGAGAGAAGGCATTTACCCTGGCAAGATTGTTCGAAGTTGTTTATACCACTGTTTTTGGAGATTTAGACGGGATGGTTCGCGGGGATGAGAGGACCCTCACGGAGGCCAGGATTCAGCTCCACGTTAGCTACCTGGAGATTCTGGGTGGATATGTGGTCCGGGGCTGGGAACTTCCTGGAAAGGCAAATCTCTATATTCGCCATAGCCTGGATCTTCTGGATGCGAAACTCAAATCATTTGGTACTTCCGCGTCTACTGTAAAAGACTTTCAAACAGCTGCTAATTTTGTGCACTATCGATCTTTGCGGGAGAAGATAGAACAAATCCGCAACGCCATTATAATCCAGAATTAGGGAGCCGAGTTTGGGTGTGTTCGCTATAAAGCGGCTCCGATAAGACATCCCTGAAGGCCGCTCACTCGTCGAAGGTGACTCTGCCACCTCCTCCTCGCGACCCCCCTTCAGCCATGCCTTCTCGAAACCCCCTTACTTACGCGAGCACACCCAAACTCGACTCCCTAATTCTGTTGGACGCGGACCATATTTAGTTTAAGACGCACCTGAAGGCCGCTCCCGCGTCGAAGGTGGCTCTGCCACCTCCTCCTGACCTGCCCCTTTATATACGGGATCACTCCCGAATTCGACTCCCTCGCCCTCATTGGGTGTGTTCATTTTTCTCCAAAGAGATCTTTGATTCTTTTTTTGATTCTTTCGCTAGTGGTTCTATTTGCAAGACTGATGATGTGTTCTTTGTACTTTGCTGGATTCTTTGCTACCTGGGCGAGGACGTTTTCCAGGAAGTGTTCGTAGCCGGTTCTTCTTATGGGTGAGCCTTCGAAGAATTTTAGAAACGAGTCTTCATCCAGATTCAGGAATTTCTCAATGGAATAGTCTCTTGGCTGGAAGTCCTCGATCTTAGTGGGTTTAGAAAAACGGTTATAGGGGCAGCAGGTCTGACAATCGTCGCACCCGTAGATCCAATTTCCTTTTTGTTGTAGTTCAGTGCTGGTGGGGGTAACTCTCTCAATAGTTTCATGAGAGAGGCAGAGTCGGGAATCTATGATATAGGGTTCCACGATAGCGTCCGTGGGGCACACATCAATACATCGCGTACAGGTTCCGCAGTGGTCTGTGGGCTCGCTGAAGTCAGTGCAGATGCAATTGAGCAGCAGTACACCAAGGAAAAAAAGTGAGCCGTGTTGGTGGGAAATTAGATTGGTATTTTTCCCAATCCACCCGAGTCCGGCAAAAGAGGCCAGGTGTTTTTCACTTAAGGGGCCAGTATCCACATAAGTTCTCCCTTCAAGAGCGGGTTGAAGAATCTGAAGATCTTGAAAGAGATTTTTCAGAATCTTGCGAATCACTTTGTGGTAGTCCCTTCCCTGGGCATAGCGAGATACCTGGTTAAGCTCGGAGCCTGTCGTGGATTCCTGGGAGTCATAGGGAATGGTGATGACCAGCGCGGTGAAATATTGAGGAAAGGCGAAACGGACATCTGCGCGCTCACGGGCAGTTCTTTCCATCCACTTCATCTCGCCATGAAATCCGCGATCAAGCCAGGAATTGAAAAAACCAAGAGTGGGGATCTGGCGAAGATCTACAAAGCCATGATCACGACAGCCGTAAGCCTTGAGTTGCCTGGAGGCTTCCTCTCGCAGGACTCCATCTAGAATGGGTAATGCCTTCAGTTCCTCATTGTATGAGTCGGCATCCATATTTTTCTGAGATGAAACGGGCTCTGGATTCATGACCAAGACCGGTGGCTACGATTTCCCTGGCATCCTGCAAAATCTCGTATCCACCCACGGGAATATACTCCTCGACATATCCTTCGCAATATTTCTGGCTCTGACCTACAACGAAAAAACAGGAACAAAACTCTTTGGCATAGTGGGCTGAGATTACCTTCAAAACTGGGGAACATCCCTGCAAAGAAAACAGGCTCAAGAGAATCAGGGTAAATAAGGATTGTCGTATTCTCATGGCTTCAGGCTCTCCAGGAGTAATTTGAGATATAGGTTTCGATCGATTCGAGACTTCTTATCTGACGCGTTTCTCACCAGAACAATCTTTTGTTCAGGCATGATGATTAGACTCTGGCCGTGATGCCCTGATGCCATGTAGATTGAGGACGGAGCATCCGGGTATGGGCGGTCACATTTTTTTTCCTTCGTGGGGGTATTGAGCCACCATTGTGCCCCATAAGATTTACAGTTAGCCTTTCCCGATAGAATGGTTCTGGCGAAAGCGGGTGCGGGTGTGGTCGAGTACTCTACCCACTTCTCGGGCAGGATTCTATTACCTTTCCACACACCATCGCGAAGAAAGAACAACCCAAAGCGAGCCAGGTCTCTTGGCGAAATGTAAAGATAGGATGAACCAATAAAAGTACCCGCCGCGTCGCGTTCCCAGGTTGCGGTGGTGATTTGTAAAGGATCAAAGAGCTCTTTCCAGGGAAAGTCGTCATAAGTTTGCGCGGGCAAAGACTCCCTCAATACCTTAACCAGGAGATTGGTTTCCCCGCTGGAGTACCGGAATTTGTAGCCTGGCGGATGTGCGAAGGATTTGGAGCTTAGCAGAGATGCCATATCATGAAAATGAGTGGTGTAGAGCATGGCTATGACATCGCTTTCCAAGGGATCGTATTCGTAGCCTTCTTTCCAACGAAGACCTGAGCTCATTCTTAAGAGATGATTGATACTCAAACTCTTTCGTTTAGGTGTTTGGAAAGCGGGGTGAAATTTCCCGATGGAATCCTCTTTGGTTAGTAAGCCCTTTTTTGAAGCGATTCCCACCAGTGCGTTGGTGATACTCTTGGTTACGGACCAGGCTCGATGGGGCTGTTGCGCTTTAAAGCCATGGGTGTATCTTTCGTATACCAGGTATCCATCTTTGATCAGTACCAGGGTATTGGTATCAAAGTCCTGCTCGGAAAAAAAGACATAGTTGAGGAATTTTCCGAATTTTCGAGGTTGAAACCCGGCTTCTTTCAGACTCATTTTGGGCCACTCTTTTCCTGGCCAAACGGATGAGAAGGCATATGGTGGAAGCGCTAGACTAAGACTGAAACAAAAGAGGAATATCAACGTAGATAGGGAAGAAAAGCCGTAGGGATAGAACGGTGGGTTTTTCAGTGCAATCGAGAAGGAAGGTCTATGAAACCGGGACATAAAATTTTAGCCTTAGTGATGTTTTTCGCTACGGTCTGCCTTGGCTTTGCCGGCTGGAATGAGAGGGCCAGGGAATACGCCAGCACCTATTCTACTCCCTATAAGGATGGGTTTCTATCTTCATTGGCAGCTACCTGTAATCTAAAGAGGGTCCCCTATAAGAAAATGGTCGTGAATATAGAGAAATGGGAGGTCTTTTCCCCGGAGATGGAGAAAGGGAAACTCAAGGTTGATGTGGGTCTTCAGAGAGATGCTGAAGGAAAGGTTCTCAGGGCCCCCCTTGCGATTTATATCCCCGGGTCCTTTGTTAATCTTAATGATAAGCAATCCAATCGATGGCTGAATTCTCTAACAAGGCTCGGGTATCACACCGTTGTATTTCCCAATCCCTTTGGTACTGACTTTATAAAACAGGTTCCTATCTCTAAGTTTGGTACGGTAACAGAGGAAGCTAAGACTGTATACGGCATGATTCGCAGAGCCTTTGGCTTGCTTCGACAGATGGGTGCTCTTGATGGCAGTGTAAGAATTATAGGGGTCAGCTCAGGTGGTTTTTTCACTGCGGCTGTAGCGGCTCTAGATGCGGAGCATAAGAATCCTATAATCACTACAGACGCGACTATTTTAGCCCCTGGATTCCATCTTGGCCGCGGAATGGATCGCCTCGATGAATATGTAGAAGAGCAGCGTGAGCCTTATCAGGAGATGTGGCTTTTGCGTATGTATGTGAAATTGCGCAAAATTTGTCGGATGAAAGATCCCTCCAACCCGAGTGAAAAAGTTTTAAGGGACAGCAGGGGAATCGTGACTTTCGCGGGCTTTTACGAAGAATTGGTTAATTCAGTCAAAAGATATGACAAAACCAGAAGTTTAAATAAGGTTCCCAAGAAGGGTAAAGCATTGGGGCAATGGCGTGATCGGTTTGCTTTCTCAGTTTATTATGATGAGTTTAATCCGGAAGGTGAAAAGATCATACGGGGTGAACATGGCCATCTTTATTATTGGTTAGGCCGGGCATACAAGGCTGGATTCCCTTCCATCAGGGTGCTTACAACTACGGATGATTTCTTCAATGATCCGGGTGTATGGGGAGACATGAAGTCAAATCCATTGATGGATGATGCCCTGGGAGTCTATGGACTCATGAATGACGAGAAGATGTGGTCACGAATTCAAAAAGATCTGATTGTCTTAAATCATGGCGGACATTACGGCTTCAGATCAAATCCCTGGTTTGAGAACTTCATCCGCATAGCGTTTGGGAACAATCGACCTGAGGTTTCTAGAAAAGAGACATTCAAAAATCTATATCTTGAGCTCGAAATGCTCCCGTTCGAAAGAGATTCTTTGTTTCGTCCCTTGCGCTAGGAGTCTGTCGGAGAATTGAGTTTGTAGCGAGACCGAGCGAAAAATTCAGGATCAAGTCGGAGGCAATAAAATCGCCGAAGGTGTGCTTGAAGCACATTGAGAACGATTTTTTTGGTGACAACGCCGAGCCTGCTTTTTGCAGCCTGTCGCAGTAAAAGGCAATTCGCCGACAGGCTCCTAGGAACTGCTCTGGAAAACTGCAATTAGGAAATCCTGCTTTACACTTTTCAAAAGATATTTATAATTGCTAACTTCCATGCGAGTTAACCCTATCAAATCTCTATTGTTGGTCTGCCTATCCCTGGTCACGACTCTTTATGCGGACTGGGATTCTCAGCTTCGGGAAATGGCCAAGCTCTACCGTTCCCACCATAGAGATCAGTTTATGTCCTCCCTGACCGCTACCTGTCGCTATCCGGATGTTTTCAAGAAAAAGTCCCCTGTGAAGGTACAAGAGTGGGAGATCCCAACATCTCTGATGAAAAAGGGGATTCTTCCTGTATTGACGGGTCTGCAGCGGCATCCCTCAGGGGAGCTCAAAAGAGCACCGCTCGTGTTTTATGTCCCCGGTTCCTTTGTAAACCTCGATGAATCCCAACCGAGACGATGGTTGGCAGAGTTCACAAGCCTGGGATACCACACCATAATCTTCCCAAATCCCTGGGGTACCCAGTTTGTAAAGCAGATTCCAGAAGGTAAGTTGGGATCCATTGAGTTCGAGTCTGCCGTTTTGTACGATGTTCTTCAGAAGACCCACCAGAAAATTAAAGAACAAGGTGGTTTGTCGGGACCTGTACGAATTGCCGGGGTAAGTTCGGGGGGGTTTTTCTGTGCTGTGATCGCCGCAATAGATGCACAACGAGAAGATTCTATCCTCAACACTGATGCCACGATCATGTCTCCTCCATTTCACATGGGAAGAGCCCTGGACCGACTTGATTCCTTAATCGATGAGACTCGCGAACCCTACCAGGATATGTATACGCTGCGGACCTATTGGAAGTATAAAACTTTATGCAAATTAGATCCGGATAAGGAAATGGAGCAGGGGCACCTCAAAGACGCGATGGGAATCGCGGTGTTTGAAGGCTTTTATGAACACCTGGTGGATTCAGTCAAAGCGTATGACAAGGCAAAAGGCATTGACTCCATTCCACGGGGATTTTTCAACTGGTTGAATCCCAAATACCGAAAGTGGAGAAAAAAATTCACCTTCGAAACTTATTTTAATGAATACAATCCGGAGGCAAAGGAAGTTATCAAAGGGGAAAAGGGTCATTTGTATTTTTGGATTGGGAAAGCCTACCAGGCAGGATTTTCCTCCTTTAGAATTTTGACCACAACCGATGACTTTCTGAATGACTCCTCCTTATGGTCAGGTTTTGATCAAAACCCATTAAGACTGGCAATGGGTTCCAGGTATGGTACTCTGGGCAATCCAGCGCTGTGGGAAAGAATTACACAGGATGTTGTTGTATTGAAAAACGGAGGCCATTATGGTTTTCGGGGTTCCCCATGGTTTCAAAAATTCATCAGATTAGGATTTAGTCGATCTGATACAGACTTACTAAGGGTTCATCAATATTCTGAACTGTACTCAGATCTTCAATAGGCTCTTGTTTACTTAGAGGGAGGTTAGCGATCGCCTTTGCAAGTATGCAGGACAGCGGCTACCATTCATGCGCCCTCTCCAATGGGTTGAAGCTCCATGTTCTCGAGAGGCGCGAATTACCCATTGTTGTCTTAATGGTGCTCTATTCTGTGGGATCATCCCATGAGACTCCTGCTCAGTATGGCATGGCTCATTTTCTTGAACATATGATGTTCAAAGGATCGGAGCAATTCCCCCTGGGCTCGATTGATTTATTTTCTCATCGCTCAGGTGGAGAGAATAATGCCTTTACGAGCAGAGATTTTACCGTTTACTACCATGTTCTGCCGGCAAGGCATTGGAAGTCGGCTCTGGAAATTGAGATAGACCGAATGTGTTCTCTTCAACTTGAAGAAGCCGAATATGAGTCAGAAAAAAGAGTCGTGCTCGAAGAGTTGTCGATGTATGAAGATGATCCTCAAGAAGCTCTCTATGACTTTCACTATTCAAAGGCATTCTCCAAAGCCCATCCTTACCATCATCCCATCATTGGGACCAGGGATGTTCTGCTTGCGCAAGACTTGAAAATGATGGAGGAGTTTTACCGCTCCAATTACAGGGTAGATAATGCTTCTCTTCTTCTATTAGGAGATTTGAACGCTTCTCTGGCGACAAGAGCCATTCAAAAAATGTTTGAAGGAGTTAGTGCATCCGAAGCCCCCTTGAGTTCTTTGACGCCTGCCGCTGAGGCACCAGGAATTGGAGATAACGAAGTACACGTAGTCGAACAGGATGTGGATCTGGTTCGGATTTCAATGAGTCTTCCCTCCCACCGTTCTGGCGATTGCTGGGAGGCCCCTTCAGCTATTTTTGAAGAATTGGTCTCCGGGGGGCGAACCTCCCGTTTTGTGAAGACTTTACGCGAAGAAATGAACCTGGTTCAGAATGTTAGTATCTATTCTGATTCCCACGCCCTGGGGGGGCGGCAAATTCTGGAAGCGGACCTGTGTGGTGATCAAGATCCTCTGAAGTGTCTGAAGGCGTTTGTTAATGAGGTTTCCAGACTACACAGGGAACCAATCAGCAAAAAAGAACTCGACCAGGGAAGAATCCGTGCTTTAGTAAGTCACTCTTACGATCAAGAGCGGCTGGAAAATCTTGGATTTTCCCTAACCCAATGGATTTCCGTAGACCAGCCCCAGGGTTATTTTCATTTTCCGGAGGCACTGGAGAGAGTAGATCTTGCCACTATGAATGATTACGTGGGCAGATTTTTTCTTCCTGAAAATGCGACCCTGGGTATTTCATGCCCACGGGGGGAAGGGCTTAAGTTTCGAAATCTGAAACTTGGGGAGCTCTTTTCATGAACCACGCCATTATCAGAGAACGCAGAGTGGTGCTGAAGTGTGGAGGAGAGGTGTTTCTGTTGCGCAGGGCGTGGACGGATACCTTCTGCCTGCGGATACAATTCCCGGTTGGATCTTTCAGGGAAAGTACAGAGAACAACGGAATTTCCTATCTCTGTGTTCGTATGCTTTTGGAGGGGACCAGGGAGAAAAGTTTTCTACAGATCGCTGAAGACTTGGAATCTGTGGGTATTGAAGTTCAGAGTCTGAGTAATGGTCTTCAGTTTCATTGCTCTACCCATCTGCAGGATCACCTGGTTCAGTTTCTGAAGGAAATTCTTTGTGAAGCGGAACCTACTCGCGCTCGTTTTGAGCAAACCCTGAAGCACATGCGCTCCGAGTTAAGAGCCTATCTTGATGAATCGGATCATTTGGCTTTTGCCCTCCTCAGGCAGCGTATTTACGCGGGTTCTATTGGCGCTCTGTTTTCCATAGGCAGTGAACATAGTTTAAGATCCATCACTTATGAGGACTTTCTAGCCTTTCGGAAGCGCTTTGTTTCTGGAAAAAACCTCAAAGTTTTTGTGGCTGGTCATGTTGACGAAGTTCAATTTTTGGGTTCACTAGACCGAGCCCTGGAAAACTTTGAGGCAGGCTGTCCTTATGAAACGAAGCCTCCCCACTTTGCGCAAACGCAACAAAACTGTGGTTATTACGTAATAAGAGACAGGAATAAGTCTTCAGTTGTACTAGGCCACGGGGGTATATCCAAGTGGTCCCAGGAATATTCCAGGCTCAAGGTCATGGATCAGATACTGGGCCAGAGTATGGGATTTACCTGTCGTCTGGCCGGTAGACTAAGAGAGGAGTTAGGGCTGTGCTACAGCGTCTTCGGGGATATTACCTCGTCGGCGTCGAGGCTCCCCGGGTTGTTTCAGATCTATATAGGTACCAATCCGGAGAGTGTGCGGCAAGCTCTTAGCGAGATTCGCCTTACATTGACTGAGTTTCTTGAAGATGGGCCTGAGATTGAGGAAGTTGAAGATACAAGATTACAATTAACGGAAGGATTTGTTTTTCAGTTCGAAACCAATGCCGCAATGGTTCAAATTCTATATGAAAAAATTTCTTATGGGCTAGAGGCAGACTTTCTGATGAAAGAACAAGAAATCATAAAGAAGATTAGTTGTGAAGAAGTTCATCGTGTTGCTGAAGAATATCTTCATCCGGAAAAATTGGTTACGGTTGTAGTAGGGCGGGAGCCCATAGAAGGGTTTGTACAGTTGCCTGGTACAAATCAAGCAAAGAGTGGAGAAAAAAATGGATAGAAAAAAGAGATTACTCGCCATAGGATTTGCACTTCTTGGTTTGTTTGCAGCTATCGGAATTTCAAATGATTCCCTCAATTTTTTCGGCGGTATTGAATCCTCTGATAACTTCCTGTCAAAATCCATTCAAGACGTGGAAAAAGATGCCCAAAAGCTCACCGTAGAATTCACTGATGAAGAGGCTAGGGGGCTGCTTAAGTTGGTAGCGGACGTTCGCGGTATTCTTTCCGAAAATTCGGAAGAAAAGCTTTTGAAAAGTGATCTACAGCAGCGTTTGATTCGCATGGAAAAAGAATGGAAGAAAAAGGAAGGGGCCTGGATTGTCGTCCGCCTTTTAGAAGGGATTCGTATCAAATCTCAGCTCTACCTTCAAAATGCTTATCTGCTGCGGCGATTGTCTGATTCAAATAAAATCCTCAAGGAAAAGACTTTGCTGCGTATGCAGCGTTATCTTGAGGGGGTTGAAGTTAGTACCGATGCCCTTGAAAATATAGTTGAAGAGGGGACAACCCCACCCGAGCAGCCCGAAGAGTAGCTCTCTTCAGTTCAATTTGTCTTTCTAATCGGTTTAATTTTCTGCGCGATTTCTGAAGCTAGTAGAGAGTTACCCTTCTGGTTCAGATGGCAGATATCGATAAACAATTCCTGAGAACTTCCCTCGAACGCTTGTTGCAGGTCAACAATCTCAATCCATCTGAATTCCTTCAGCAAAAATTCAAGCTGTTTTCTGCGCTCAAAGAGACCTTCCTTAAAGGATGCGGCATATCTTCGCAGGATCCGGGACTCGCTACCTGCAAGTATTTTTTCTGGGCTTATAATGGGCTGGAGAAAAAAATTAAACTTAAGCTTCTTTTGAGTCCTTTCCAGTTGCTTAAGCTGAGCGCGGATTCCCTCGCAGATTTGTGCAAAGTTCCACTCTCTTCTGGCATGCCACAGGAACAGTCGCTGAAAGGACTTTTGAAAAAACAGGGAATACTGAAGAAAGGAAACTGCTGAGAAAATTTTTTTGCGCGCATTTTGAAGGTCGTTGAGAGTTTGAATTCCGTAGATATCGTTGAAGCCGCTCAGTAAGACCACCCTCTTGTTGAATAGTTTCAACTTACCAAGATCTTCCAACTCCTGTTTCAAGCTCTTACCGGGAAAGGACATATCAAAAACTTTCGAGCCCATGTGGAAGGCAATTTTTTTAGAGGGACTGGATTCTCTGGGGCTTCCAAATCCATAGGCGACGGACCCTCCACTGAAAATGATCATTTCATCGGAGTAAGACTCAACTGTGGGTGGAGCAGGTTTTCCAGTCTTTTTAGAATATTCAAGAACCCTGGCATCATAAAAAACAGCCTGTTCATGGAGCGGTTGGAGAATTCCAAATTTTAGATAGTGGTGACTCCTGGTTGCCAATTCCATTCCCAAAAAGGTCATGACAATGACGAAAAGAATCCAAAGTGTTGCTTTAAAGGGATGTGACTTTTCCATTTACCAGAGGATTTTAGCGCTTGTCTCACCTCTTGGATATTGAAAAATGTTTCGGGTGGATAAGAAACGATATTGTCTCAGCGCAAAACCAGAATGAGAGCGTCTAGCTTGAGATTCCCAAAATTTGAAGTAACACCAACCGGGCCTGAATGGATCAAGGTCATATATACGGTCTCTGTATCCGCGAACGGACTTGTTACGACAGAATAATCGGCCAGATGGTCAATTCGCAGAGTTCCAATCAATCTTCTTGTCGGCTGAAGAGGGGTGGAGAAGGTGGAATCCCTGAAATTGATTTCGGTCTGGATTCCATCAAACCCTGAATCGAATCCTGAAGGAGGTTCGGTTCCCGGTGCCAGTGTATTGCTGATGGGCTTGTCATCCACAAGTATTTTGTACTGTCCTCCGGTGCTGTCATCTGCGGACTGAAGAAAGATATCAGCTGTGATGGCCCCGCCTACCGTTGTGCCCACAAGTGCCTGTATGTCCACTCTCCACATGAGATCAATCCGCTCCCCTAGAACGATATCAGTTGTAGCTGCATTAACGGGAGAAAGTAAGAGAACTCCATTTCCAAGGAAGGGGGAATGAAATCCCTGCCGTTGAAAAGTCCAGTGAGGCGGCCAGAATTGAGCAGGGTGGTTTGCTGGGGGTGTTCGATTAATCCCGGTGAGGAAAGAGTCGATCTTTACCGCGTTTTCACCCTCAAGGACCACGATACCATTAGCAGGTCCGGGTGAAGCGGCCGTTGCCACTGACAGGGAGCTTTCCAGTCCATTAGCGGTTGCGGAAATCTTATAGTAGTAAGTCTGACCGATGGCCAGGGCGGAGGAAGTATCCGTAAACTGTACAATTTCCGGATCAGGATTTTCGTCATTGATGTTGTGCCCAACGGCTACAAATCCACGATCCTTTTCCGGTGAGCGATACATGTTATAGCCATCCAAGCGCTGTCCCGACAATTCAGTCCAGCTAATGACTATGGAGCCAAATCCTTGACCCGAAGTAGCGCTGAGATTTTTTACAGTGGAGGGTGGAACCGCGCCGCTCACCGAAGCTACATCAGAGCGGGCGGAAATATTTCCGAAATTGTCTCCTATCCTGATGTGATAAAAAAAGGAATCTTCGCCTTTGGGATCGAAAAACTCAGAAATTGGCGCTGTTCCAATGTTCTCCAGAATTCCAACCAGGTCATAATGTCCAAATAAATTTGCGGATCGGTAAACCAGGTAAGCTCCAGAGATCAAGTCATCGCTATCAGCCATAATGGAGCCATCGGTGTTGGCGGTAGGCCGTGTGAACTGTAAGAGAACTCCTTCTGTTCCTCGAAGAACGGCCTTTTGCGCCTTTACTGAAAAAGGAGCACCCGGTGAACTTCCTGGAGGTTTGGGAACAGTTGCGTCTGTATCTTGAATTCTTACCGCACGGCTTTCAGTACGTCTTCCTTCTAATAGTCCCGAGGTAAGGGTTTTACCGGTCACGTCTTCCAATTCACTGACCGCGGGAGAGATCTGGTAGATGTAGGACTCCATTTGTGAAAGTCCTCCATCTATGAAGCTGGTCACGTCTACAGCGGTTACGGCTACCAGTTGGAATCCCAGCCCTCCGCCCGACACGGACCGATAAATGTTGTACCCAAATATTTGTGGATGATCAATCGGATCCCAGCTGATAAAAGCTTCTTGTTTGCCAGCATAAGCTCTTACATTTTCGACGGCGAGATCGATGGTTTCATTGGGTAGGACCCCTGCTGTGGCGGCAACTGCGGTTGCGAAAGCTAGCGGAGTTTCTCTACCGTTTCGGTCAAGAGCGGTGACTTTGTAGAACTGGGTTTGGTTATTAGGAAGGCCATCAGGTAATCCATCTTTATCAGAGTCATCACCTTCGTCCTGGAAAAAAGGGGCGCTAGTCTGCCCAACTGAGCCCACGATGGTAAAGCCGCCGGAAGAGGAGTTGGAACGGTATACATTGTACGCGATCACATCCTCGTCTGTACCCCTATCCCAGGTAATGCGAATTCTTCGATGGGCAGAGAAAGCGGTGACGTTTCGAACCACATCAGGATTCCGAACGTCCAATAAGCTGTCTATGGAATCCGTCCCACCTCCGCAACCAGCGATAACCAGGAGAGTTAAGATCACTCCCAGTACGAGGACGAATGATTTTCTCATCCCTGATCTCCTATACCGTAATGCAAGTGGTTTGGCCACTTGCGGATTCATACTCAAGAAGGCTTAATCTTGGATTTACCTGGGAATTTTAAGATTCCGTTTTGAAGGCTAATCTGGAAAAACCATTTCATTTTGAGTATATTTTTCGGGAATACATTCCCTGTTTTCGCATTCCTACCTGAGCCGGGTTTAGCTCCTATGCTTCTGGAAGAATCATCGGAAAAAGGAGTCCTTCTATGAATGATTTCTAATGAAATCTATCTAAGGAGAGGGAGTCCTGTGGTGGTAAGACTCTGCGTGGGCTGCTTGACTCTGTAGTGGGGCAATAGTAGAATCCGAACAGATGCCGAGGTGGTGAAACTGGTAGACACGTTAGACTCAAAATCTAATGGGGGTAACCCCGTATCGGTTCGATTCCGATCCTCGGTAATTCATTTATCAAGGACCATTCAAACAGCTTGAAATGCGGTCTCTTAATTTCCTCACTTTATTGATTTTGCCCCTTTTTATACAGGGTTGCGGCCTTGCCGGGGCCTACATCCATTTTGGAGATCGTGCCTGGGAAAACTATCGCATCGCCCGCAAGGACCATCTGGATGAAGAGGCTAAGGAATATCTCAAGAATGCATTAGATAATTACCGTTCATCACTCACCTATGATGAGACTCGTTATCCCGTCGTTTATTCAAAATTGGCGGAAGCAGAATACATTTATTCCAAAAATGTAAGGAAGGCTTTAAATTGGCTGAAACTAGGATTGAGCCATTTGCCGGAAGATCCCGTTCTTCTGGCTCAGCAAGGAAAGTTCACCTTCTTCCATGCAAGAGAAAACAGTAGTATCCAACTCCTTAATCAGGCAAAAGATGACTTTAAGGTAGCTCTTCTCAAGAGTCCTCTAGACCCTATGACTAATGCTGGTTTGATGAAGGTCTACTTTTATGAAATTTCGAGGAATATCTTGGAAGGAAATGAGAGTCGGAATCGATATCTATTCTCGCAGGTTGAAGATCTGATGGAAAATGTCGAAGGCTCCCTTTCACCTCATGTTTTAGAGGCCATGGGGATTAATGCGTATCTTAAAAAGGATTATAAGAACGCTATAGAATCTCTGACTGAGGTTATAAAACTTAACGACCCCGAATTTGACGGCAAGAGAACCCAGTTCTACCTGGCTCGTTCCTATGTAGAGACACGTCAGTACAAGGAGGCCATCGAGCTTACGAATGAGCTCTTGGAAATCTATCCCGACGACCCTGAAATCATGGGAGAGAGAATCCTGGCCTTTTATAGAAAGGGAGAGAAATCAGCAGCTTCTTTGGAGTTAAATTCCCTGGAAAAAATGGCTCCCAATTATCATCAGTTTTACTATCGCCTGGGCAAGTTTTTTTATGAACAGAACCTGGGTGAAAAGGCGAAGCTCTATCTTTTGAGGGCTTACAGGCTTCACTCTGAGAACGGGCGGTATGCCTATGCTCTCGGAGAAAATTATCTTCTCCAGGGAGATAGAGATTCAGCGCGGAAGTTCTATTTGAAAGCTCAGCAACTAGCTGCTCCCAGCTCTGATCTGGAAAAAGATTCCCAGCAAAAGATTACTGAAATCGGTAGATAGCTGATCGAGACTATCCAATAGCGAAGAATGAAGAAGCGCAAAAGATCTTACAGCTTGCAAAGTTGATTCAATTATTGGGGAGCGCCTGGTTTCCCCATGTTGTTTCGGACTTCGTTCCTGGGATCTTCTTTTTTTTTACTTGAGGAATGATCTACTTCCCACTGCCCCTTTATTCTGATCCACCAATACCTGAGTTTTGATTACTTTAGAGCATTTAATTGTTTATTTTTGTTGTTAATTCTCTTTTAAAGATATTGACAAGGCTTATTTAGTGGGCATAATTAATATAGCTTAGAGTGGGGTTCTTCTGCATATCTGCGGGGTCCTCCGCTTATTTATTTGAATACAGAGAGAAATCACGGTGGATTTCCTCTTCCGGTCTTTTTGACCCGGAACACGGAGGTATGCGGATGGCTGTTGATGGTCTAGACGGCAAAATCGGCGAGGGTCTTTATAGTTTCGGAAAAGATTTAAAAAAATCTTCCGAGCTTGGCATTGATCCCAAAACAGGTAAACCCATTGCGGAAAGCCTTTCTACAGGAAAGACTTTCTCGGGAAGTGAGCCTGTCAATTTTGTTCCTGAGAAAGATTCCGCCGAATTCTCTAAGGATGCCTTGCAGGCGCTTCAAGATTCCAACCTGACCGGACGCAATGTGGTTACTAGCGTTGACCAATTACCAACCAATACCCAATCACTGGGCCTGGACGGCCTTCCCACACTCAGCAATTTCACCGGTGATTACGTCGAGGAACTGGTGACTCAAAAACCTCGTAGTCTGGAGACTAGCACTTTTCTTTTGAATCGCTTGAGTGGTGAACAGCAAGAATCAGAGTTCCAACCGGTAATTCCAAAGCCTGAACGGGTCAATATGCAAGGAACACGGATCAGTGTTCGTGATCTTGATCCTATTCTATCCGCGATGAGCGGGGGCGGTTTTCGGTTTTCCCAAACAACGGATGTCGAAACGGACCCGCTTATTCTATCCTCAAGCAGTTCCGGAATTGGGAATTTTAGTGGAAACACGAGCGGCTTGACCTTTGAGCTCGGAAAAAATCCCTTTCTCTCGGGTGGACTTTCTGTTCTCTTCCAAAATATTGGCACTGCCTTAAAAGGTCTGATTCCCGGAGAAAAGGAAAGAGCGGACACCTCGTCAGAAACTCCGCTTCCCTCTGACCCTGATCCCTATGATGGGCCACTTCTCCACTTTCCAGACGAAGGTCCAGACCTTCCCGCTGATCAGAGACGATTTGGTGATGCCATTCTTGAAGTGGAAGAAGATGCCCGAGAACTTCTCGATGTGATTGGAGGAGGCGGAAGCGGGTTGGAGGAACTGGAAGACTTTGAGGGTCTTTCTGATGTAGAGCTGCAAAGAGTTGATCCCGATGCTCCCCGAGAGCCGTCTGACACCCCAATCCAAGGTGAAGAAGGCCTGATTAGACCCGTTGATTTCTCCTTTGAGGACGCTACTTCCGCTAACGATGCCCTGGCCGTACTTTTTGAGCAGGTTGAGGGAGACATCTCACAGCTTTTTCGAGCGGTAGAAACAGGCGAAACCGAAGGTTTTCTTCAATATGATGAGGCT
Source organism: uncultured bacterium (assembly GCA_964539825.1). GTDB lineage: Bacteria > Muiribacteriota > UBA6191 > UBA6191 > UBA6191 > CAZIKF01. The sequence goes on along the minus strand of CAZIKF010000040.1, from coordinate 2,816 downwards.
GGAATTTTTGCCGGTGCGGAGAATACCCAGAGCCTAAGTTTTGATAGAGGATCAGATGAAACCCTGGATATAGAAAGTGCTTTAGCCGAGACCGAGGGATTTACAGGTTATTTTAAGATTGACGGATCTACTTCAAGTACCATTTTAAAAATTGAGGAGACCACAGAGGCTGGCTCCGATGAGAGGTCCTTTAGCTTTTCTGGCGTAAGACTTGATCAAAACATTACCTTTGAGGGTAGAGAGGGGCTAAACCAGATTTTTGAAGGTGAGGAGGGGCTGGCAGAGCTCTATACCCAATTCACTTCACAGGAGAATTCCACCTCTACCTATTTCTCAGGTGAGGGAACGATGACAAGTGAGACTCTGGCGGATGGTACGATTCGAAAATCCACGGATTTCAGTTTTGAAGGCGGACAAATCACAAAGCAGCTGACCCTTGATGGACGAACGGCCTTTGAAGGACCCGCGAGTGAAGATAATATTGACTCCTATATAGAATTCCTCGATAACCCGGAAGTGATTCCAGGGACAACCAACGAGGACTTCCCAACCGCCTCCACTTTTCCCCTGGACTCTATTGATTCCGGAACGGAGTATTCCCGAATTACTGCATCTGCTGAGTTCACTCTCTTTAGCGGAGAAGGACAGCGCGTAGTTGAGATAACCAATAACGAAGCAACGGAACTCTTCACCCAGCAGAACATTAGTTTTGAGGGTGAAACCTCAAGTTTTGGGATTGATATCAAGAATCCCGACGGGATCCTCTTTCCCCCTCCTGATGATGGAGGAGGAGATGACGATGGAGATGATGATGGAGACAATGATGACCAGGGCGACGATGGCCAGGGGGATGATGACGACGATGATGGCCGTGTTGGAGGCGGCGGAAGAGGCGGAAGAGGCGGAAGAGGCGACGACGACGACGACGATGGACGAGGAGGCCGAGGTCGAGGGGATGATGATGATGATCGAAGAGGAAGAGGAAGAGCCCTTGGAAGACAGGAATATGATCCCGATCGAATAGGCGGAAGACAGGGAAAGGGTCAGGGTAGATCCCTTGGATTGAGAGGGAAGGATGACGATAGGCCAGGAGGTCCTGGTGGAAACGATGGCCCGGGAGGAACCGATGGCACCGGAGGAACCGACGACCCAGACCTTCCAGGAGACTTTGGCGGAGATCTGGATGACTTATTTTCGCTCTTTGGTCCCAATAGTTCCATCACCCTTAGTCAGAACACTACGACCTTTACCGCTGATCAGACTACTGAAAGAACCGATTATCGTTTTGCTGAAACGGTTGCTGCTGAAGACGGCACAGTCGCGATTGAGCCAGGCTATTCAACAGAGAGAGAAACAGAATCAGAAGTCACCACTTCAATCAGTACCCAAAGCAGCGGTTCTTCAGCGGAAGTGGGAGCTGATTATCTGAAGTTCGGGTCCACTTCTTCAGCAATAGACTCTGCTCATCAGCAATATACGCTTGAGGCCAGATTCACGGAAACCACACCCCTAACCCTGGGGGAGAATGGAGAGCAGGTACAGGAATCCATCGTGGAAGTTGAACGAATTGAGGGTAGGGAAGAGCAGTACGAGGGAACGCTCAATTCAGATTCGGTTGAATACACACCCGATAGCAGATCAACTTCTTCACAAGAATACGCGTTTCAGGGTTCTACTACGGTGGGCAGGGAGGTTTATTCCGAGGAAAGCGGAACTGTGACCCAAAATGCCGATGGCACAATTCTCACGGAAGGGCTGAATGAAACAGAGGAGCTCTTTCAGTCGGATGGGGAATTTGAAGGAGCTGGAAGAGAGGTCTTAACTCAAACCGGTCCTGATGGAACCACCACCAGGGAAAGAGAACTGGACCTGGAAGGCTATAGTATTACAGAAAGAGAACAGCTTAAAACCAGTGATTTCCAAGAGTTGGATGGCGGCCAGGGCACCGTTGATCGACAGGCTAATAGTACAGCGGAACTCGATACTTTTCAGGTTGAGGAATTCTTCGGAGAAGGTGAAGAAACGATTACCGGCCCAGGTGGTGAGGTAACGGAGAGGGAAATTGAATTTGAACAGGTTTCAGAACTGTATCGACTTTCTGAAACTACTGCTGAGGAAGGTTTGCAGACAACTCCTGCGCCGGAAACTCTTCCATTTCCCGAACCTCCCGTGATTCCCGGTCCGATTCCCGAGCCAGAGCCGCCCGTAATCCCGGCTCCAACCCCAGTACCTCCAGAGCCAGAACCACCAGCACCGGAACCACCGGTCATTCCAGCCCCTGTACCCGTACCCCCGGAGCCACCAGTAATCCCGGCGCCTACCCCGGTACCACCAGAACCCCCCGAGCCCAATCCTGAACCACCTGAGGATCCGGGACGCCCGGATAGACCCGATCGTCCAGATAGGCCTAACGATCCTAACCGTCCAGATCGACCTCCCAGGCCAGATAGGCCCGAACAACCGGAGCCGCCGGTAAGGACCGAGCCAGCCCCGGAACCCACAGAGCCGCCCGTAACGACGGAACCAGCCCCGGAACCCACAGAGCCGCCCGTAACGACGGAACCAGCTCCAGCACCTCCCGAGGAGCCCGGACGCCCAGGTAGACCAGATCGTCCAGATAGGCCTAATGATCCTAATCGTCCAGATAGGCCAACCAGACCAGATAGGCCAGAACAACCAGAGCCGCCATTGAGGACAGAGCCAGCTCCAGAACCACCGGTAACGACGGAGCCACCAACGACCGAGCCTCCGGTAACGACGGAGCCACCAACGACCGAGCCTCCGGTAACAACGGAGCCACCAACGACCGAGCCTCC
>CAZIKF010000039.1:27612-46167 GCA_964539825.1 uncultured bacterium | reverse complement strand
GAGTGGAGCTAAGGGGAGTCGAACCCCTGACCTTTTGAATGCCATTCAAACGCGCTACCAACTGCGCTATAGCCCCTAGAAGGGCACCACTATACCCCCTTACAGGGACAGAATCAAGAGCTCTTAAAGGCTTGAAAGGCGCGAGCACGGTGGGAAATTCGATTCTTTTCCAAAGAGGGCAACTCGGCCATACTCCTACCGTCGGGTAAATAAAAGATGGGATCGTAACCAAATCCGTTTGAGCCACTCTCAAGTGACCGAATCTCGCCTTCGCATATTCCCTGGTACTCTATGAAATTGTCCCCATCATAGCGAGCCACATGACAGACAAAGCGGGCCTTATAAGCTTCCTTCTCACCGACTTCAACCCTCAACTTCTGAAGGAGATTATCGCGCCTCTCCTGGTCTGTTTCTCCCTGTCGGGCCGAGTGAAGTCCTGGAAATCCACCCAGGTCTTCGCATTCCAGTCCACTATCGTCGGCAAAGACCTCGAAATACCTGGGATCTAGATCGAGTGCTTGAAAATAGTATTGGGCCTTGAGACGGGCATTCTCAATATAGGTTCTGCCAGTCTCCGCAGGAGGTGTGCCCTCAAATCCAACTTCCTTCAGAGATCTAAGGGTATGCATGACTGAGGGGCCAAGAATCCTTCGAATTTCCTGGACTTTCCCTTCGTTGGAACTGGCAATTACCCAGGTCAGGATAATCATTTTCAAGGACCTGTGTCAGCTGGCTTCCAGGACTCTTCTCTGGACCTTACAGATCTCTTGAATCCCTTCCTGTCCAATCTCGAGCATTGCAAATAACTGGTCCTTCTCAAAGCTACTTTCTTCACCGGTACCCTGAACTTCTACGATTCGTCCGCTGGAGGTCATAACCAGGTTTAAATCCACATCCGCTGAGAAGTCTTCCTCATAGTCCAAATCCAGGTAAACTTGATCGTCCAAGATGCCCAGGGACACGGCGGCGACCTGCTCCTTCAAAGGATTGGTCTTTATCTTACCTTCTTGCCGCAGCCTGTCGCAGGCAAGGGCCAGGGCTACGTACGCTCCCGTGACGGAAGCAGTCCTTGTTCCCCCGTCGGCCTGCAGTACATCACAGTCGATAGTCATGGTGAATCCATCGAGAGCAGAAAGATCTACAATCGCTCGTAATGATCTCCCGATTAGCCGTTGAATTTCCATTGTACGGCCGCTGAGTTTACCTCTATGAGACTCCCTGGCACTTCTGGTATGAGTGGAACGGGGAAGCATGGAGTACTCCGCTGTGACCCACCCTTCTCCGCTGTCCTTTTTAAAAGGCGGAACCTTTTCTTCGGCGGTACAGGTACACAGCACCCTGGTATTACCAGTGCTGATCAGGGCTGACCCTTCCGCATAACGATTCACGGATGGCTCTATGGCCAGGGGTCTCAATGAATTGAGTGAACGTTCTGATCTCATACCTTTATCCTAGAAGATTACGATTTCCTCTGCCTTGTTACGAAGTTCTGTGCTATAGGATTCTATGATCTCACCACGCTTCTGTTCCTTGAGAGTTTGAACAATCTGCCCTCGAGCCTCATCAAGACTCCCCTTATTCGCTTCTGCCTTCACCGACATTTTTACGATGTGAGAGCCAAAGGGTGATTTGGCTAATTTTGGAAACACCTGCCCCTGTTCGAGACTCCCGACCTCAGCACGGGTCTCGTCATCAAAACTGGCTGTAGCAAGTTCAATGGCTCCCTGGTTATTCATAAAGGACGATCGGTCCATATTCAGATAAGACTGCCCCGCATTCTCAAAAGACAGACTTCCATCTAGAATCTGCTTCAATTGACCATTCGCATCTTCTTCCTTTTGGTAGGCAATCTGCTGGATGACTACGCGAGCGGGTGTTGAGAATTGGGTCCGATTCGTCTCAAAATACTTTTCAATCTCCTCTTCAGAAACCTTTAGTGTGATGGCTCGGGCAATTTCCTCCTTCACTTTCTCATAGGGTACAGCCTCAGTTTCATAGGCCTTTTCAACCTTGAAGTAATAAACCTTCCCATCAATTTCAGCCTCTCTGGAAACTTCATCTGTTTTAAGATACCGGAGGGAACGTAATACATTTCTATCAAGAAACTCACCCTTTCCGAGGTCCAGTTGAACCACTTTGTCATAGCTGTCCATGGTGGTGTCTTCTTTCAACACCAGGCCTTCAACAAGGCCTCCTGCTGCTGCATTTTCCGAATCGGAATGCGCGCCAACCATTTGAGCAAAGTTGGTGGTGGAAAGGGTCGCTTTGAGAGACTCCTTTCTCTGTTCAAAGGATTCCGCCATCCTATTTTCCACGATGATTCCGCGAATCTCCTCGCGCACCGTATCCAGGGGTTTCACTACAGGATCACGTTTTTTAAGCAGCTTCACAAAGTGGTAGCCATCCGCGGTCTCTATCATTTCAGAAACCTCATTTTGCTTCAGGGTACGAAGTGTAATAAGGATTGGATAATCGAGACCCACTCCTCCACTACTGAGTTCTGAGATCGCCGACTCATCATTTCCCTCACCCAGATATATGCCCTCCAGTACCCCGCTGGATTGCTTTGAGGGAGCATGGGAATACTTGGCAACCAACTCTTCAAAGGTAAAAATGTTTCCCTTGAGTGCGGCTTCGATGGTGGTAATAAGAATCTCGGACTTCTTTTTAACTTCTTCGTCGAGGACCTCCTCAAGAACTTTTTCGCGAACTTCTGAAAACTCTTTGGTTCTCGCAGACTGCTTTTCATCCGCCCGGATGAGATGAAATCCAAATTGGGTTTTTACAGGCTTAGAAATCTCACCCAGGGCTGAGTTGAAGGCAGTTTCCTCAAACTCCGGAACCATGACGCCTTTGGGGAAAAGACCAAGATCTCCCCCCTGAACGGCGCTGTTCACATCGGCGGAATGTTTCTTAGCCGCTTCCTCGAAGGAAATTTCTCCGTCTTTAATTTTTTTTCGAAGCTCACTGATCTTCAGAAGGACTTCGTTGTCTGTACCAGAATCAACCTCACCTGTCTTGAGCAGGATATGAGAGGCTCTTACTTTTTCCTCAACAAGATAATTTTCCTTATTCTCATTGTAATAGGTTTCCAAGAGTGATTCCTCAGGCTGAATTTGCTTTCGTAAATCCTTCTTACTGAGGAGAACATGTGAGAGGTCTACGATTTCAGGAGTTAAAAATTCTTCCTGGTTTTCCTGGTAATGGGACTCCAGATCCTGCTCAACTACTGAGGACTCGACCTCCTTCTTTACCCGTTGTGACCTTCGATCTAGAACAAGGTAGCGAAGATCAATCTTTCTGGGCTGTAACCACCGGGCCTTGTGAGAATCATAGTATTCCTTCAGATTTTTCTCAGATACCTGTTCCTTAAGCTGGGTCAGGATGAGATCTTTGACCTCTTCAAGGGGTTTTACTTTCCCATCCTCAGCCATGAAGTTCTTGGTATTGATCTTATAATAGAATTCCACGTCTTCATCGGTGACTTCAACTCCTGAAAACAAACTGTTCCGCATAGCCTCTACGACAGAGTTTCGAGTCATGAAGCCTTTGAGTTCCTCTACACCTTTCCAGCCGTTAAGCTTAAGCTGCTGCAGAAAGTTCTCATCGCTTCCGCTTTTTTGCCGCAGGCTCTGCAATTGAGAAAGCACCTTAGGGGTTACGTTGACCTTAGCCTGGTTCCCCTCCAAAACCATGAGTTCCTCATCGATCATCCGCTCTAATAGCTGTCCGGTCAGAAGCGATCGATACTGCTCGGGGACTTCTTTTAATCTTTCCCGCAAGGCACTGGAAACAATGAAGCGGTTGAGTGCTCCTTCAGTGATGACAGAAGACTCTCCATGCATTCGAACCATGGCTAGTGGTTTTTGGGAACGCACATCAAAGTCAGGATCAACTTGAGATCGAGCGGCTTCTGGTGTTGAACGACGCCCCTGCTGGTCTTTGCGAGCCCAGTTTTCTAGAAATGAGGCGGCGCCCACAAAGAATATGGAGACTGTAAAAGCGATGACAATTAACCAGATAATTGCCTTCATTCGCCTTCGTATCTTTGAAACAAGCATGAAAACTCCTCTTGCCAGAATCTTAGCTGGATTCGGCCACTAAAAAAGGGTTCGTATTATAACGTACGCAAAGTGGTTTGCCCACTTTCAGATTCACTCATCTGAATTCATTCTATAAGGTCGGTGGGACAAGCTAAATTTTAAGTCGGAAAGACGCAAAGGAAAACCTTGAATTCTTATGGGCTCAAAAACTCCAAAAGCATTGTAAAAAAAGGGTTCCAGGTCACCGAAATACCTAGAGATGAGATCCATGCTTGCCTCGGGTTGTGTTTTTTTGTTCGCTTTTGTCCAATCCGTATTTTCAATGAAGGCTTTCGAGCCTTTGGAGCCTGGAGATGAACTCTATACTCGATTTGAGACACTTTTGCGTTCAGAAGATTCAAAGGCGTTAAACCTCAAGCTTCCCGAAAAGGAACGAGTAGATCCCTATTCTCTGGCGGTTTCTCTTGCCAGATCTCTTGATGAACTGGTCAAGCTAAAGGAACCCCTTAGCCCCGACAGCGCTGGAATTCTTTACAGTCTCATTCATGACCTCGCTGAAGAATTGGAAATGCTCAAGAGAGATCCAAAAGAATCGCGGCTGAGATTGGAGAGTCTGCAGAACCGGGGATTCATATCAACACTTACTCCTAAAGAGACGATTGAACCAGGCTTTCAACTTCATTCCGTCAAGGTGGAAGGTGAATTTCCTTCTCGCGGCGACAAGAACTACCTGAAATCATTTCTTCATCTCGCCTACCAGGGATTCAGGGATCTGGAGGCAAACTTTAAATTCGCTTCCAGAAATTCCGTAGGTAAAACTGAACCTCGCCCCTTCTCTCAATCCGAAACCCAGATTCCTGAATGGAGTTTGAGCCTTGGGAACAGGGTTGGTCTGGATGAAATCAAAGTGGGTCGTTATTCTTCCAACCTGGGACTGGGTGTTGGTATCAGTTCACCCTTTCAAGGTATCGAGGCAAGAAAGCAGTATAAGGACTATGAATTTAGACTTGGTTACCATAACGGGCTCTTTGGCGCTTTGACAGTTCCAGCGATATTGGAAATTCCCTTTACGCTTTACACTCTACAAGAAAAAAATCCAACGAATACCGGTGTAAACCTCTCGGGTGTTTCTTTTCTGCACAATTGGGGGAAAGTCCGACTTGGCTCCGAGTATGTGGAATCCAGCGGACTTGCCAATTCTGACACGCTGGATAGGTCGGCCGTTTCCTTTCTCGTTGGATATCAGCCCACCCGTTCTCTCAATCTGCGATCATCCCTGACACATACCGGGCTTGGCTTTCAGGCCGGCCGAGGATGGAATCCTGAAAGTAATTGGTACTATGGAATCTCCAACTCAGTTCAGGAGAAAATTTCGCGCTCCCTATCGAGGTATTTCGGTAGAAACATCACCCATTTACCCGGGTTCTCAGATTTGGGAATGTCCCTCTCCTATGATTTCTCCGCTTCAAAAAGTTTTAGATTATCGTGGAATTATGCCTATGACCATACTCCCATCGATATCCATCATGAAAGCCAATTTCAAGTTGCAGCTATGGAATTTGACTGGGGAATCCGAAAGGACTCCATCCTGACTCTACGCCTTGAAAAACTGCTCTGGGACCAGGCCGGATCCATCTCCCAGGGACTATTTGGAACCTCTTCCAATGAAAATGCGTTTCATGTGGAATCGGGTATCAAAATGAAATTCTGATCCCTGGGGAATTCAGGGATGGGAAACCGTGGAAATCACCGATAATTGTTGTTTTCTTGGTTCTACTTTTTTCTTTCGAACCTGCTGAACTGTGCCAGGGGAGCGGATTGATTTTTTTGGTAGGCGGCAATTCCAGTTTTTTGAGTCTGGACGTTTAGGAGTTTCTTTCGGATATCCCCGGGAAGCTCAGACACCTGTCTGAGAATAATACGCTCCTGATCCCTCGTTTCTTCCAGGAGAGCCTTCAAGTTTAACAGCGGCTCCTGCATGGATTCAAAATCTTCGTCGGACTGCGTTAACTCCAAGAGAAAGGGCAGTATCTTAGTGTTTTCAAAGTCAAGAGTCCTGTGTTCGAGTTCTTGAGAACAGCGCTGTAGACAATCTTGATAGGAGTCGATGAAACGCTGGCGCTGCTCAACCTTTGAGACTAATTCTGTAAAATCCTGAACTTGCATCGCTTTGAGGATTTCTTCCCCAGAATCTCTCCAACGGGAAGCACGCTCTAAAAGGATGTCTATATAACCTGAAATTCGATGCGCAGTGTCCATAAGAAAGAGATGCAAGCTGGCTCCAGGTTTATTCTAACATTCTATCCAGAATCTGCCAGAAGTCTCAGAATCGCGGGCAAGAAACCTGAAACCAAAATAATGATTAGGTTAGATATAGAGACTGGCTAAGGGACTTTGGTCCTATGCGGTCGTGAACCTGCCTAGGCTACCTCCACCTGTGCGGGCTGTAGGACCTTAGTTCTGGCCGCTGAAGTTCTACGGGGTAAATTCAGAGAATCAACCATCCAACCCTTGTGCCTTAAAATCCCCTCCAAAGGAGGTTTCTTTTCCACATTTCCTGAAAGCTGAATTTCAGCTGGTTCAAAACCCTCTTCAATGGAAACCTTTTGATTTTCAGCCGAATCAAAAACTGGCTCCACTTTCAAAAACTGTTTGAATAATTTCGTAAGATCTTTGTGGATTCTCTTAGATACCGCACCCACCTGGGCATCCGGTATTTCCTGCAAATTCTCCTGTACAAAATCAAGGAATCTGGCCTCTTTTTGCATCAGCGATAAAAGTGCATAAGCGCCTTCCTCAAAATTCCCATGCTCCTCTTTCGGAGCGCTTCTGAGCTGTTCGATTTCAAGTTTATGCCTGGCTGAGTCCTTTTCCAGGGTTACCTGGAGGGCTTCTGCTTTGCGGCTGATCTCGTCGAGATCGCGTACTTTAGCGGCAAATCTGGCTTGAAATAATACTTTGAAAAAAACGGCTATGGCTTGAAAGATCCTCATAATTGGCTCTCCTGGTACATCAATTCAGCACATCAGCGCAAGATTCATTCCGCTCATCTGTTTCAATGTTTAACCAGGTACCTGAAGTTTTCTTGCCTTAAATTACCTAAAAAAGCTTTCCGTCGGTACGGCAATAGATCTCAAGATCATTCATTTTGCGAAGCTGCGAAATCTGCGCATCCACCTGTCCGATATAGGCGTTTAGAAACTCATTAATTTCGGTAAATCGCTGTAAAAAGCGCATAGCACGGGTTTCACGAATCAACGCATCAAGTTTAGTCAGCAGCAGCTGATATTTTTGTTCATGGGAGCGGGTGAGTTCCTGAATCACCACCTCACCTTCATCCATCGCTTCCTCCAGGTATTCTTCAGAATTATTTGGGGAAATTTCCACTTCCTCTTCCTCTTCTTCCAATTTTGATTCGGTGTCCTCCAATTCCGCTGGTTCAGAGATATCCAGCGACTCTACTGAAGGTACGTCCTGGACTAGTTCAGAAACCCTCTCCCGGGAAGCCTTCAGAGACGCCAGCCATGGTTCGAGTGTATCCTCAACCTTCCGGCTATCTTTCTCTCTTTGATGAATCTGCTTTGCCAGGCGAATAAGATTGAACACTTTGCGGTCTACCTTCATAAATTTTCTTTCCATGGTTGAAATGATGTCGCTGAACTTCACACCGCTTCTTACACTTAAACCCCTTAGCATATGTTGAGCAATCTGCGAGTGCCGTATGTTGGAGAATTTACTTTCAATCATTACGGTACAGGGTAGTCCGTTAAACAGACTCCCAAGGCGGGCGATTGCCTCAGAATCCCCCTGCGATTCACTGAAGCTAAGATCTTGTGCGGGTAAGGAATCACCGGCAGAAAATAAGAGGAATCCCGCAGCTGAGATCAGAAGGACCAGAACTGAAAAAAGAGTAAGAATGGCAAGCATATAGGCAACCCAGTACAGTTAAAACGAGCTTTCCTTATATTTTCGGAAAGTCGGAAACTGAACTTTAGGACTGCCAGGGTCTTTTTTGTTTGAGATTGTTTGCCAAATTTTGAATCTGTCCAAACAAGTTTGCGGAGGTCTCCAGGTCAAACTGCTCATTGGTCCCCAGATTTTTCTTTAAATTCTCCAGCGCGGCGATTTCTTCCGGGTAGAAATCCCTGGCTTCAGTGATTTGGGACAGAGAATCTAATATCTGATCAATTTCATGACTCATCTTTGAGGCTACTTTGTATTGAGGAGAATCTTCCCCTTCCTTGATTTCCCTCACTTTCTGCGCCCCCAGTACCTGGGCATGAAAGAGAAGGTAACTCTTGAGATCTTTCAAAATCCAGGAAGTCTTCTTAGATAGTTCAGAATTCATCAATTTCCACCCAGTCTCCAAATTGAAAGTCTGAGTCTGCACCATTTAGCGCGTCAAAGTCCAGAGAGCCTACCTTTTGAAGCAAATTTTCCTCATGAAGGGACAAAACATCTCTCTGTGGCTCTCCTTGGATTGTGTAGATAGGCAGAACCGCGTAACTATCTTCATGGTAGCCCAGAATCAAGCCGACAAAATTAACACTGCCTTGTGTACAGAGGACCAGGTCCTGCCGCTGATGAAGTTTGTAGAATTCAGCCATACCAATCACTACTCCCGGAAACAATTCTAGCTAAAAGGGTAATAAAAATACCCTGTTGCCGACCAATTCTAAGAAAAATTTTTCAAAAAGGCTAAACTAATCTAGGAAATGTGCCGATACTTAAGATGCGCACTCTTTTCATTCAAAGGACTGAATGAGTTTTTATGAGCATTAGTGGTATCTCTGGAGGATTCTCCGCCAACTCTTTGATCGCCGCTTCTCGCGTACGCTCGCGCCCACAGGTCTTAGCGCCTGAAGATGTGGAGGGTGTTGAACCTCCCGTCATAGAACTGCTTCCCCCAGAAGAATTACTTCCCCCACCTGAGGAATTACTTCCACCCCTGGGACCAGGAGTTGCCGACCTCACTCCACGACCTAGAGGAGAAAGGCCGTTTGGACTGTTTCGAGATGAGGCAGGCAGAGGTTCTGGACGCGATGAAAATGGCCGTTCCACTCAAAACTCAGCGCGGAGTCCCGGTGACGAAGTCCAGAATCTGGTAAATCAAATCGTAGGAAATCCTAATGATTCGGAAGACGATGAATCGGAAGGTTCCGAGGCCCGCGAAGGGGCACCTCAACTCGGAGCTGATATCCAAAACATCGTCAACCGGATCGTGGATGAAAAAGAAGCTCCGGGACGGAAGGAAGATAAAGACGCCCCTCCCGAGCCTGGTGAATCCCCCATCGGAGATGGACCTGAGGAAATCGTAAACAACCTCGTCGAGAACACCACAGGATCTGACGAGGGCGAAGAAGAGGAGAAGGGCCCCAAGAAGGAATCCAATGACTCCGGCCCCGCCGCTCAGGAATTAAGCGAACAAGATAAGAAAGAAGTCCAGAGACTTCAGCAGAGAGACGCTGAGGTTGTAGCCCATGAAAATGCCCATAAAGCCGCCGCTGGTGGATTGTCCAACGGCGCGATTCACTTTGACACTGAAAAAGGACCAGACGGTCGTAACTACAGAACGGGCGGGCATGTAAACATCAATACCAGCAAGGGAAAAACTCCCGAAGAAACTCTGCAGAGAGCCGCCTCAATCAAGAGAGCCGCACTAGCCCCTGCTGAACCTAGTGGGCAAGATAGATCCGTCGCAAATAAGGCTTCCCAGATGGAATCGGAAGCCCGCCAGGAACTTGCCGAGCAAAGAGTCCAAGAGGCCAGCGAGAGGGCGGAAGAAGCCAAGCAGAACCAGGAATCGAATCCAGCACAGGCAAGCCAGGGAACCGATCAGGCTCAGCCAGAATCTGGTAAGAAGCCTGAGGATGCCGGTAAGCCTGAGACACCTGAATTACCCAGGGGAGCCAGAATCATTCAAGGGGATGAGGACCAGGATGAACCTGAAGTCCGTGTAGCAGGTGAACAAGATGAGGACGAAAGCACCATAGACGGAAAGGAAAATCAGGATCCCAAAATTGGTAGTTCTCAAGATGATGAAGACGATGACAAATCGAAGTCAGTTCTTGGTGGTAACAAGGAAGCCGATAAAACGGGACCTGCTGAGTCCAGGGCTACGGAAGCTAAAAAGCCTAAAACCATCGAGGACGCGATCGAGCAGGGACTCGATAGAGCAGGACAAAAGCAGCCCGACGAGGAAGATTCAGAGGAAAATCCTGGACTGGGGACAGCAGGATTTCAAATCCCAGCCTTCCAATTGAACCGGGCCCTTGGCGGCTACCAGGCTGCATCTAACACCATACAGAATACACCCGCCGGCAGCCTACTAAGACTACAAGCCTGAGTGACTTTAAGTCACAGCCATCCAACCCACCCAGACAGAGAGTTCAACGTTCATTCTGGTTTCTGACTCCTGCGAGCCGAATGACCGTCTTCACGGATACTCAGCATTCCTAAAAAGGATACAAATATTACCGTGTTGCCAAAAATATGCAGATTGAAATCAACCAGGGAGTGAATCAAGAGGCAAAGGATACCCATTCCCATGCCTAGTTCCTCAAACCGGTAGGCATGAAGCCGGGTGGAACGAAACCTCAGATATGCGTCTGATAATATCTTGAGCAGATAAAGGAGGAAGACAAGAAAGAGCCCTAAACCCAACTCCATGATGTATTGGAGCCAGTCATTATGGGCATAATCAAAAGCATATTCGAAGCCTTTACGCCGAAACGGCCTCATTTCCCAGGCAAAAGAGCCCAGGCCATATCCCTGCAGCGGCTTTTCTACAATCGCATCCAGGGTGGATTGCCAAAGTTTGACGCGAAAATCTATGAATTCAAACTGCCCCTTTTCATGGAAAAGAGATGCTGCTCGCTCGCTCAGGTTTGGATTGAGCTCCAGGGAGAGGAAAAGCCCAAATCCAACGAGAGTGACTACCATACCCGCCAGGATCTTGAGCCCTAGTGCCCGCAGTTCCTTTTCGCGATAAAGAACCAGTCCAAGAATGAAAAGTGTGAGAAAGAAGGAGATCCATCCTCCCCTGGAGAGGGTCACTAAAAACAAACCGAACAAAATGAGCCAGAAGAACAAAAGCTGGGGTAAGTACTTACTTCTCTGGGCAAGAACCATTCCTAGAATTCCAAACAACATCAATTCCAGAAAACCAGCGAAATGATTGTGGTTCACAAAGGGGCCTGATAATAAATTCTCAGTCTCCCACCACGGATGAGACAACCAATCCAATCCATGTGCCCAGCCTAAAATGGTATAGAAAAATGCCATTCCTCCTAAGAGTTTCAAAAAACGAAGTCGTCTGGTTTTATCCAAAAACAGCTCTTGTACCAGGTAGAAAACCAGGGCCAGGGCCGTAAAATCCAAGACCCTGATGAGGGATTCCTCCACTCTTGCTGAAACAACGGTGGTGTGCAAACAGATTCCAAGAAGTAAAAGGATGGGCGAGATCTTATGAACATCCTTGAAATTCACTGTAGAAAGAAACTTCCCATTTCGAAAAAATAGAGACAGTTCCAGCAATACAAAGCTCAGGACAAATCCCATCGAAAAAAGTACTCTCTCAACCGGGTAAACCGCGCCTCGAAATAGGGGGAGGCAGAAAAGCAGTAAATACAGGGTAATTTCCGCCAGAGTTTCCAAGGTGAAAACAAGGCGTAAGTTCGAGCGCCGGGAGATCAACTCATAGGCCCTTCGTAATAGGAATAATATTCGTCAGGCATATCCTCCGGCTCCATTTTTGAGATCACATATCCCAATACCTTAACCTTTAGATTTTCAGTGAGATCAAGGGAGCGCCTCACCTGCTCGCGAGTAGCACACCCGGCGCCAACAACCCATAAAAGAGGAATTTCCTGCCGTAATAGCGTACAGGTATCAGAAACGAGGTTCATCGGGGCCGTATCAAGAAGAATCACATCAGCCCACTCCTTCTGCTTCATCAATTCGCTGAGAAAACCGGGCGATTCCAAATACAGGCTATAGTCCTTGACCTCTGGAGCTTTCCACAGCCAGAGGTTTTCTATATCTGTGGCGACTGCCCCAGTCCCTTTTTCTTCCCCGGATGGAAATATGGTATGGAGTTTTGGCTTGCGCAGATCCAGATCTACCAGTAGTACCTTTTTCCCTGCCAGAGCAAAGGAAATTGCAAGATTGGAGGCCACCGTGGTTTTCCCTTCCCCCGGCAGGGATGAAGAAACCGCAAATACCTTCTGTCCAGCCTCTACTACCTTTTGAAGATTGGAACGTAGAATTTTGAAGGACTCACCCAATAGGGAATTTGGATTGGTCATCACAATTCTTGGAACCAGGTGAGAATCTTTATCCAGGACCTCATCGTGGTGGAGTACGCCTAGCAAGGTCAGACCATCTAGCAGGGTAGAAATCTCATCTCGAGTCTTGAGAGTTCTATCCATATACTCTTTGAGAAAGGCCAATCCCACTCCAAGAAGAAAACCTGAAAATATGGATAAGATCAGATTCAAGACCTTTCGGGGCCGTACTGGATAAACGGGTAGAGTAGCCTTTTGCACCTGCTTTACATGACCCACATTGAGAGTCGACTCCACCCCCACTTCCTTTTCCTTTTTCAAAAGCAATTCATAGAGCTTTTCATTGGCATTAAGCTCTCGCTGCAAAACTGAAAATGCGGATTTCTTCTTGAGCAGATTCCGAAGCTTTTCTTTTTGAGCTGAAAGCTGCCTTTTGAGCTGCTCTTCGCGTACGGATAAGACCCTGTATTGCCGTTGAGCTTCTGAAAACCCTTTTTCCAGACTTTGAAGGAATTCGCTTGAGGCCTGCTGCTCTCCACTGCGAGCTTGCCGCGCATCCTTGGAAATCCTACTCTTGAGCAATTCCAGGGCTTTTTCGAGTGAGACCACATCGGGATGATTTTTTGTGAACTTGCGCCGGAGTTCCTCAAGCTTAAGCTCTAGTTGTAGCTGTTGCTCCAACAGGAGCCTAACAGTCCCCTTATCCCCAGAAGATTTCTTGCGGCGCTCTTTGAGAACCTGGGCATTAAGAACTTCTACTCTTTCCCTTTCCTCCTCTAACTCCAGAAGCACATCCTCAAGCTCCTTCTCCGCAACCACAATCTGTTTTTCTACAAGAAAATCGATGCGTTTATCTAGCGAAATCGCCTCTTCACTAAACTGAAATTCTTCCAGTTTTTTTTCCGAATGTGAAAGCTGCTTTTGAATTTCACCGACCTGTCCCTGTAAAAACTCACTGGCCTCCAGTGAATCTTTGTTTCTCAAAAATAAAGACCTGCGAATGAAATTCTCAGCTAATGAATTTGCCGTTTTTTGTGCTGTCTGCGGCTTTTCATCATCCACTTGAATGAGAATGATATTGGTGCTGCGAATGTTTTCCATATATACATTCTTGCGTAAATGACGAACGGCCTTTTCGATTTCATTGCGCTCTTTCTGGGCCTCGGTGAGGACATAACCTAAACCTAAGAGTTCCTTGAGCCGTATCGCCAGAGCAGAAATGAATCCACTCGCCGGTAAATTTTTATGGAGCCCTGTCATCAGCACCGCATTTTCAAAAACAGGATCACTTTGAAGAATTTGCAGCTGAGTCTGTAAAAACTCCTTTCTATAGGGCAAAAGCATATTTTGGGTGAGATTTACGTCCTGAAGCTTCTCTTCCACCAATAAACGTGTTTCCGCTTGATAGACAGGAGAGAGAAACCGGTTGAAGAAAAAGGTAACCAGAATGGTTAATCCCATGGTCAGAAACACCAGGGGGAGATTTTTATGAAAAACTCTCAGGTAGTCCTTTAAATGGACGGTGTTACCATTCTCCCACATAGATCACATCCCCGCCCTGGAGAGAAAAATCTGCATCCTTACCTTCAAAGATTCTGACCGCATTAACTCGCAGCGCGTTCTTTTGCCCCTTTCGCATGACTTGAACCTGATCTCTGCGAGCATCCTCCACAAAACTACCGGCCAATGCGATTGCCTGAAGCAGGGTCATACCAGTCTTGAGCTCAAAGGACCCCGCCCGTTTCACCCCTCCCAGGATGGAAACGGTTTCCACCGGCTCAGGTACAAAGACCTTGTCCCCCGCTTCCATGTAAAAAGGAGTGTCGCTATTGGGGTCGATTAATTGATCGTATAGATTGACTACATGTTTTCTACCCTGACGAATCACAAAGACATGGCGCATATCAGGCTGGTTGAGGGCAATACCCTCCAAAGAAGGAAGCTTTGAAGAAAACCCTCCTGCATCAGCCAACACTTCAAATAGGGTAGTCTGTTCATGGCGCAGGGGAATGGTCCCATTGTTAAAGACTTTCCCTAAAACATGGACAAGCTTGGATCGATACACCTTGACCACTACCGAAACCTGGGGGTTCGTCACATACTTTCGAAACTTCTTTGATAAATCTTTGATCAATTCGCTGGCCGTGCGACCCTTTGCCAGGACTAATCCAACCAGGGGAACATTGACATGCCCGTCCTCATTTACCACGAATTCAAGTTCATCACCAAGTCCCTTTCGCTCAAATTCCTTCAAGGACAAAACCGTGATTTCCAGAACATCTCGTGGACCAATATAGTAAAGCCAATGACTGTCATTCTTGGGGAGTGTCTCACGTACCTGTGCCCTGAGACGCTCTATTCTTTTCGTATGAGAGAGGGCTTCCTTACCCCAAGTAGTGAAAGTAGGATAAAGACTGAATAAAATGAGAAACAAAAGGAGGCGCAATTTGTCCTCTTCCACCGGAACTTTCCGGAGCCCGGGACCAGTAATCGCTGGTCTGAAAAGTGCCGGTATTGTATCATTTCCATGAGGAAAATCCCACTAAAGGCGGGATTGCAGCAATGATTAAACAAGGGTTGGTTTATGAGTGAAACAATTCCTGGCAGGAATGACCTGGATCAGGGTGTGAACCTGATTCTACAAGGGCAAATGAAGAAGGGAATGCACAAGCTCCGTTCTATTATTGTGGAGTCTCCCAAATGTGAATGCGCGGATGACGCCTACTACCTGTTGGGACTCGCTTTTTTGTATCGCAAAGACACCGCCAGGGCATGTACCTGTTTTTCGAGAATCCTCAAGCACTATCCAAATTCAAATATCCATCGCTACGCGAAGCTCCATATGGATCAGCTCCAGTCAGAACAAGATCCTGCTCATGAAAGTTTTCTGGAGGGCGAAGAACAATTTCGAGACAGGGAATATGAGAAATCCCTGCAAACTTTTCATTTACTTAGAAAGAAGACTCCAGGCTCAGCTCTGGCGGACAATGCACTGCTTTATGAAGGGCTTATTTACCGTACCCTCACAACCACCGAAAAAAAACCGGAGTTCGAGCAAAAAGCCAGGAGCTCCTTTGCTCAAATCTTAGCTACATACCCGGACTCAGATTCGGCTGATTTCATTCGAAATAATGAGGAGCTCAGGATTTTAGCAGGTGAAGGGGAAGTAGAAATTGACTCTGCTAAGAAAGATTCGAAAGAAGTTTTGAAATCTTCAGCGAACGAGTAACGCAATCCTCATTTCTTTTTGAATAGCGAAGGTCTAATAAAGCTTCCAGCTGTGCTTCATCAAGAGACTCCAGGTAGCGCAGAAGGGCCAGGTGGCTTGAAGTGCGCCTCTGGGCTCGTTGTGAAGCTCCTGGGCCAGATTCCTTAATATAAGCCCTCGAACTCTTTCGAGCCTCGTCTCGCTCTTTGAGAAGATCCCGGTAGAGTTCCTCCATACTCTTATCGATCATGGCATTGAATCATCCCTAAAAAAGAAAAGAGCCACGTACTTTTGCACGTGGCTCTTGAAATAGGTGTCGATTACTCTTGATACATTTCGTTAAAGCGGTTCAGTCGAGAATTGTCCATTCCCTTGAGCTGGTCAATGGCTGCTTTAATATTAGCCCTGCCATGGCCATAGGTTGTATCCGCACCCTTCTTACCCAGGTCCTTGCTGGTTGACTTCAACAGATCTTCTACCTGCTCTACCGTATAGTCAGGATTAGCCTCTACAACCAGTGCGGCAAGACCAGCCATGTGAGGACAGGCCATTGAGGTTCCGCTCATTTTCTGATATCCCCCGCCTGGTTTAGCCGAGAGAATTCCAGAACCTGGAGCCGAGATATCGGGTTTATTATACTTCACTCCATCCCAGGCAATTGGACCACGGGAGGAGAAGGATGAAGCCTTATCCTTTGCAGTGGTTGAGCCAACAGCGAAGGAGTGAGGATATCCTCCAGGAGTCCCCACGGTCTTTGGCCAGGGGCCGCTGTTACCAGCAGCAAACACTGGAACCATATTCAAAGCTCTCCAACCCTGAACCAGGTTCCACATAGCCTGCTCGTTTTCCATCGATCCCTGCTTACCACCCCAGGAGTTGGAAACTACCCTGGGAGCATCGTTGGTTTCAGCATCTCCATCAGGATCGGTTACCCAATTCATGGCACCCAAAATCCCGGCCAGACTCGCGTTGCCTTTGTCTCCAAAGATCCGGCCAATGACCAGTTTTACATTTGGGGCTACGCCAATCTGCCGCCCGGAGGTATTACCACCGGCGATGGTCCCAGCACAATGGGTTCCATGACCATGTTTATCTCGGCCTTTTTCCGCCTCGTCTCCACTCCAATCTTTCCAGGCCACAACTTTTCCCTCGAGGTCTGGATGGGAAGGATCAATTCCTGTATCAAGTATCCCAACGGTTACTCCGGTACCACTGAGATTGTAAGAGGTGCGAACCTGATCAACACCCAGGATTTTCAATCCGTAGGTATAGTTAGCATCATCTTTTACGCCGCCTTCTACTTCTTCATTAGCTGGTGGTTCTTCAAAAGGGATGACTCGGTCCATGGTGATCTGGGCAACATCATCTCGTTGAGAAAGTTCTTTTAGCACGGAACCGGATACGTCTGCGAACATCGCGTTGGCGGCCCAGAACTCATCCACGATCATGGAATCAGCCTTCTTTCCCAGTCTTGAAAAGATTTCTTTAACATCGCGGCTCGATACTTTGTAATTTGCTCTGAGATGTCTCTTGATCTCCTGAGGAGAACTCTTCTTTCTGAGCTTGCCACGGTTGGTCTTATCTTTGAAAGTTATGATGACCCTTGCACGCTCACCACTTTTGAGCCTGTCTTGAACATCGGATGAAATCTCCACGGCACCCAAACTAAGGGTTGCTGCGCATAACAGCGAAAGTGACGTATACACGAATTTGTTCATTTTTAGTTACTCCTTCTCAACTTAGCCATCCCGCTGAGACTCACCATGGGAGATCGCTCAACAAAGAAACTTTAGACGATTTTAAGAATTGGTTTTCTTTCGTCAACCTTTTCGCTCATTTCGTTATCGAAATATTCGTCTTATTCAAAATACTTACTTTTCAATCAATAAACTATGGTCCTGGGTTTAAATTTAAGACCCACGCTAATGAGTTTGTGATCCCAATTCCAACGTTGTAGAAAACGTTCGTAACTATAGGATCTCTCATTGTTTGCATAGGTATCATAGTAATAAATTTTCCGTTGATCTTCATCAAATCCCGAAATCACAATCCAATGCAAAAGAGGTAGAGAAATGGTTTTACCAAAGGGCAGCTTTTGGGTACGATCATTGGGACGAATCAACGCGATTACCGGCTTTTTCAAGCGGAGTATCTGGAGGATCCGGGAGAGTTGGATTCCAGTTTCAACCCGGCTTCCTCTACGGTAAATATTTAACAGATCCCGTACCCCGCCCGGGCGGGTTCCGAGTTGATATAGGGGAACACTACCCCGCGCAAAGGGTAAGCGGTTCAACAGCGGAATTCGAAATTTCTTTTTTCGTATATCGCGAAGCTGGTCATAGGTAACATTGTTTCCGTGATATTTGAGTACCCGGGTTGAACTGTTTATACCGCAACTCCAGTTATCATCTTGAGTTTTAACCCAGGGCATCTTTAAACGAATGGAACGCACCGGTGCACGAGTAGCCCTGGTTTTTTTGAAGAAGGGAATTTTAAAACCCATGAAGGAACGCATCCAGGCTGGTATATATCGCGAATTAGAGGGGCTTTGAGAAACGCCTGGCTTCGGCACAGGAGCCGCTTCAGAATCTTTTTTTTCCAGCTCCTGAAAGCCGGGAGGCTCATTTGCCTGAAGCGGTAAAACTGGGACGGCAAAAATCAGTAAGTAAAAAAAGATACCTAGAGCAGAGGGCATAAAAGGAAACTACGTGAAATTAAGCCGGTTAGTTTCAAGAAAAAAAAGTTTTCCCCCAGGAGAGTCTAGAACTCCCCTGGGGGAAACTAAAAATACGTCTTAAAGACGAAATGGATGATAGCGGGATCGAACCGCTGACCCCCTGCTTGCAAGGCAGGTGCTCTCCCATCTGAGCTAATCACCCAATACTACAGAGTACCAAGCACACTTGAATGTACTTGATACTATAGGCTTATGCTCCTAACGGAGCACGCTAAAGTGTACTTGACACTATAGGCTTATGCTCCTAACGGAGCACGCTAAAGTGTACTTGACACTATAGGC
>CAZIKF010000039.1:0-27512 GCA_964539825.1 uncultured bacterium | reverse complement strand
ACTATAGGCTTATGCTCCTAACGGAGCACGCTAAAGTGTACTTGACACTATAGGCTTATACTCCTAACGGAGCACGCTAAATGCAGACTTGCTACATTTAAGCTTATGCTCCAAACGGAGCACGCTAAAGTGTACTTGACACTATAGGCTTATACTCCTAACGGAGCACGCTAAATAGGGATAAGTGGACTTGAACCACCGACCTCACGCTTATCAGGCGTGCGCTCTAACCAGCTGAGCTATATCCCTTTGCTGTTTCTATGGGCCGTAGGCCCACTTTAAAGAGGCCATCCATAGTAAAATGGAACCGGGTCCATGTCAAACAACTTTTGAGGGATTTTTAGTCCTGAGAATCGATTGAAAACCAGGGAAACTCATATTCCTATTTTTTTGAAATGGGAAATGGTTACCGGTGGCGGTATATTGTTTGATGTGTACATCATACTCTGGTTTACGATCTGCTTTTTCTTTTTTTTCCAACCTCTTATAGCGTCTGAACAACTTCGGCTTCATGCTCAAGTTGAACATAGGCTCAGCCTGATGCGAAGAACATCGCAGTTCGCGCCAATTCGAAAAAAGATTTGGCTACGGGAATGGGGCCAAAACCTTGCCCTTCACGGTCTTCTAACTCCTCCCTCGGACTTCCCTTCGAAACCTGCTTTACACAAAGCCTGGCGGGTTCATTGTATGAATGAGTTTTTACAAGAAAAATCCCGCTATATTCGCTCAAGAGATGGAGATATTGTGGTATTCAAGGGAAACTCCAGTACTACCTACCGACAGGTGCGTTTCGATGAAAAGGAACGCTCTGGAACATTTCGGAGACATGATGGATCTGTCATAGTGGAAACTTACTTTAAATTTGATAAGAGGTCCTTCAGACCTTTAAGAAAGCTGCTGGTTTTTCCTTATCGGGATCAAGAGGCCCGCATGACCCTGCAATGGGAGATCAGTTTTCTAAGTTTCCAATTCATCGAGGCTGAACCTGCTGCCCTGAAGAGACTCATTCCCAGGCCGTGGGTAAGAGAAAGAAAAGAACAAACCCTACCCATTTCCCTACCTTAAGAACCCTGAACTACTAACTTTTAAGCAGTTCTTCCAGCTCACCTTCTTCTGCCATTTCGGTGACGATATCGCAACCGCCGACGAATTTCCCATTCACATAAAGCTGAGGAATCGTAGGCCAATTGGAAAACTCTTTGATTCCCTGCCTGACCTCTTGATCGGAGAGCACATCAAATGTGACGTAATCCTGTCGATGCTGCTCTAAAAGACCTACAACATGGGCAGAAAATCCGCATTGTGGCATGAGCCTGTTTCCCTTCATGAACAGCAGTATCTCGTTTTCTTGAATCATGGATTCCAGCTCTTCGTGGATGGAATTCCCATTTTCACGACTCTTGCTTTTCTTGATTTCGTTTTCATCTATGACGTTGAATTCTGTCATGTCTTCTCCTTTTCGTCTGACTCAAATCAATAACGACCTTTGACCTTTTCCCACTTTGCAGGAGTGAAAGTCTTCAGCGCCATGGCGTGAATCTCATTGGATCCAAATCTCTCCTGCAGAGGTCCAGTAACCATTTGATGCTGCTCTACACGAGTCTTTCCTTCAAACTCATTGGAAACAACTAAAACCTGCCAATGATCCTGGGTTCCGGTCAGATCCATTACCTGCAGCTCCTCAACCTCAAGGATAGTACGAATAGTTTCTTCAAGTTCTGAATGATTCAAATCAGTTCCTCCTACTACATAGGGCTCGATCCACTACCGTACCCTAGTTAGGAAACACGCTTCAATCTTCAGTTTCGAATGGAACAGGACTACTTGTACTTGAGAAAGTTCTTATGAACACGAAAAATACCCTGTAGAAACCTTGTCTCTTCCCTGTCCAAATCTTTGCGCCGAATTAGCTCTTCCAATACCCGACGATGATAATGCCTTTCTTTTTTATCATAGTAGCCAAAGCTATTCAGAAAATCCTCGAGGTTTTGAAGAAAGGCCATGAGGTCAGTACTGGTAGCCTTGTGTACCTCAGCTGGCAATGCTTGCTGGAATCCCCTTATGCGCTGTATTTCATAGAGAACCACAGCTACTGCATGGGAAAGATTCAGAATGGGTCGAGGGCCAGGGAGCGAAATACTCAGGGTATGATCACAGTGGAGCAGCTCCGACTGGTACAGACCAGTGTTTTCTCGACCAAATACTAGTAATACTCTGGTTCCAGAGGCAAAAACATGTGCAATTTGCTGTAATTCATGAAGCTCAAGGGCCCCTCTCCCCTTGCCTGTTTTCCCGGTGGTTCCAATCACATAGTGGTGATCCTGTGAGACTACCTCTTTAAACGATGGAAAAATTTTGAGATTATCCAGGTAAGTCTCCCCTGCGCAGGCAAATTCCCGAGCCTGGTTGGAAAAGAGATTACGCGGGTTTACCAGATGCAGTTCATGAATCTCAAAATTGGAGCTAAGCCGGCATACGGAACCCACATTGATGTCACCCTTAGGTTCAACCAGGCAGAGATCCAACTGAAAATTTTTCAGCGCGTCCATGAACGCCGTAGGTTCAAGGGGAGTGGTCGCGGTCTTGAAAATGCATTAGGAATACGTCCCTTAAAGGTCTGTACTCCATTAATCTCAAAACCAATCAAGAGAGATTCTGAATAGAAATCACTAACGATCTTGAGCACTGGACTGAGTAGGGGATGGGGACTGGGAAGAAATAAACTATGACCCTTTTTCCCATCTGTGGAAATATTCACAATACTCAGGGTCGGTCCCTTTTTGCCCTCATCACCCATAACCTTCATGCTGAATCCATTTAAGAGCCGCTTCTGGAGCGAAGGTCTCAGGAAATCTCCCTGCAATCTTGCTTCAGTTTGAGCAGGGGAGGCCCACAGCAACAATGCCAGACAGGTTAACAAAATCAATGTTTTGTGATAGTTCATCGATCAAAGTATCCGCAACCAAACTCCACAGGGATTGGTTCATAGTGGCTTTGATAAAGCGTTTCGGTAGTTTTGCTTCAGATCCTTACGGCTGAGAGCATATTTGATCGAACAAGGCTTGTTAATTACCCGGGTCAAACCAACCATGCTCCAACAAAGGAAGAAGATCAATGGGAACCTCCTCATAAGGATGAGCTTCTTTGATGGCCTCGATCACATCAGACACTTTTTCAACGCTCACTTCAATCTCAATTCGAGCTTCTTCGACAGCCTCGATCTTCCCCACATCACCAATCGCGGGATTGGCTCCCTCTTCGGGGAAAAAGTATCCCGTACCCTCCACAACAAAGGCACAGAAACTATAATTTCCAATCACTCCGCCACCAGCACGTCCCATCGCCTCCCGAACTTTTTTGACATTCTCCCTGGGAACATAGACCCAAAGTTTCACCCTTTCAATTCCAGGAAATCTCTTTGCAAAAGTTTTCTGTGTCATATCCACCTCTTGTGCCTAGTTAATTTTGTCTGTTTTTCCATACGGTTGTCCCAATGATATACTTCCTGCGTCCTCACTCAACTTGACCCCTCAGGAAATTATGAGACTCTACCTTCTACTCTTCGTACTCTGCGTCACCACACAGTTTTCCGCTGCCAAAAAGTCCACCAAACCTAAGAAGAAGGAAATTAAAACCTTTCTCAAGGGCACCAAAAAACTATCTGGCTTCCTGGATTTACATACAAAAGAAGGAAAATACTACCTGCTTTTGGGGGGAAAACACTTTAAGAAGGATTTTCTCATGACAGCCTCCATTGCCCATGGAATTGGAACCGGGGGCTTTTTTGGCGGAACCATGCTGCACACCAGGGTAGTGAAGTTTAGAAAAATAGAGGATGAAGTCCAGTTTCTTTTTCGCAATGTGTCGCACATAGCGGGTAAAGACAAGACCCTCAAAGAAGCTCTAAAGGTCGCGTTTCAGGATCAGATTTTTGGAAGTTACAAGGTCCTCGCTGACCAGGGCGGTAAGGTTCTAATCGACGCGACTGAGTTTCTTACCTCAGATATATACCAACTCTCCGGCTGGCTTTCCAAAATTCGCGGAGGAGCAGTTAGTCACAACGCCAAGCTCTCCCACGTTCGTGAGGTGAAAAACTTTGCTGAGAATAGTGAGGTTCGCTCTAACCTGGCGTTCACTCAAAGGCTGAGCGCGGGAGCCAAGAACCATTTTGAGGCTCTCATTCATTATTCCTTCTTTGGATTTCCAAAAAATAAGTATCGACCTAGAGTAGCGGACCAGCGGGTTGGACATTTTGTCACTGCACTTAAAGATTACTCCATGGTCAATGAACCTGAGCCGTATCGACGCTACATCAACCGCTGGAATCTTCAAAAGGCTGATTCCAAATCAAAGGTCTCCTTACCCAAAAAGCCAATTATCTTCTACCTTGCACGTAACATCCCTCATAAATATCGAAAAACCTTACGAGAAGGTATTCTTGAGTGGAATAAGGCATTTGAAAAGATAGGGTTCGTAGGTGCTCTGGAAGCCAGAGTGCAGATGGATGACGAAGATTGGGAGGCAGAAGACAACCGCTATCACGTGGTTGGCTGGATCACTACGGAAAAGCCCTCTTATGGAGCAATCGGACCCTCACGGGTTAACCCGCTTACTGGAGAGATTCTCGATGCAGATATCTTGATGGATGAGAGTAAGGTTCGATCCAAAATTTTTGAATTCAAGCGCAACCTTGGCCAGGATAAACCTCCCGCGCCAAAGAAGCTTGGAGAATTTAACTCCTTGTTAGTTGGCGAAGAATGTCATGCGCTTGACGTAATCGGTGAACAACTCGGGTTATTAATGGTAGCCCAGGCAAAAGTTCTTGAGGCAGCCGAGGACGGGAATGCGAATGGGAATTCTGAAAAAGCCTCTGAGACCACCACGGACCCCAAAGATCCCAAGGATGAAAAGACCAAAGGAAACAAGCTCAGAATGGTTATGGAGGAATACGTTCTGCAGGCTTTGAAATGGGTCATGATGCACGAGGTCGGCCATACCCTGGGCTTCAGGCACAACTTCAAGTCTTCTGTATTGCATGACTTTGAAAATCTGCACAACAAGGAGCTTGTTAAAGAAAAGGGACTGTACGGTTCTGTGATGGAATATCCTGGACTTAATATATCCAAAGATCCTACCAAGCAGGGATACTATTTCAGCCCTACCCTGGGCCCCTATGACTATTGGATCGTTGAATACGCTTATGCGGTCTTTGGAAAGGGAAAGGAAGGAAAACTCCTCAAGAAGATTGCTGCCAGGTCTCATGAAAAGGAGTTGGCTTACGCCACCGATGAAGATACGCGCGGGCAGGAATACTCAGACATGGACCCCTACGCGGCACTATATGACCTGAGTTCAGATCCGCTAAAATATTCAAAACATATGGTGGAGTTTATCTCCGAATCCTGGACAGAAATTGTAGATCGGGTGGTACTTGAGGGAGAGTCATTTCAATTTGTGGAAAAAGCCTTTTTTAGTTTCATCACAACTTATATTAGAAGTCTTGAGAGTATCTCTCGTTTCATAGGCGGCAAGGAGTTTTCACGAATTCATAAGGGAGATTCGAAGAAACGTCCCATCACACCAGTCCCCTTTGCGACCCAGAGAGAAGCACTCAAGCTTTTAGATAAATTTGCTTTCCACAATGATTTTTTAAACATCCCCGTTGAACTTGCTGAATCCATGCCATCGAGCCGCTGGTGGCATTGGGGTAGCAATATTTTTGGAAAACCCATCGATAAGAACGTGCAAAAGATCATTGCCTATGTCCAAAAGAAACCACTGGAAAGACTCCTAAGTCCCCGGGTTCTGGAGCGAATCATCGACCAGGCCTCACTCTATGCCAAGGACTCTGAAGTGCTCACGCTCAATGAGTATTTCAGTACACTCATGAAGAGCGTATTTTCTGGAATTTTCCCAAAAGGCTTCCCGAATGTCACGCTGAAGGCTCCTCTCATCTCGACTTCTAAAAGGGACCTCCAAAGAGAATTCGTCACCAGGATGATTGAACTGTGTAATCGAAAGATGAATGGTACCAGGATGATTCCTGTGGATGCCAGAGCCCTGGGCAAAAGAACCTTGCGTAGAATTTATTACCAGATTGATAAGGTTCAAAAATTACGTTCTTACGAAAAACTCGACGCGATTTCAAAAATTCATCTAGAAGATACATTTGAGAGAATCCAGGCTTTCCTCGATTCAAGATATGTACTGAAAAATCTATAGTTTTTGGGAGTACTCAGAAGGTAGCGCTCTGCGCTGTGGTTTGCTCAAACCTCAAACTAATGACCCTGAACAGCTAGCGCCCTTTCCCGCCGTACAGGCATAGCAGTGGACTTTCCAGGGAATTTTAGTGAAGAGTTCTTCCTCTGAAAAATCGCCGGTAATATTCAGAGCTCGACCATCGTGACCTCGAATTGGGATCTCTTCCATCTGGTGAAAGTCACAATCGTGCAACTCCCCTGTATAGCCAATGGAGAGCTGCTCCCTGCACATCAATCCATCCAGGGTGGAGGGATTATAAGCATCACGTAACTTTTGAATATAAGGCTGATACTCACCCGCTTCCTTTAACTGAGAAACCCATCTTCCAACCGGAAAGTTGTGCAGGGTATAGAGTTGGTGAAAAGAAATATTGAAATCCTCTTTAAGACGCTCTTTGTAATCAATCTGCAGGGCTTCCTGGTCACCGGCAAGATGAGGCCCTACCGGGTTGTAAATGAAGTCCAGAAGAAGTTTATCATTGATTCCATAGCCGACTTTATTCAGTCTCTGAATGGCTTCAATACTCTTTGTAAAAGCCCCATCCCCTCTCTGCTTATCTACATTTTCCTGACTATAGCAGGGTAGAGAAGCAATGATATGCACCTGTTCAGAGGCCAGAAAGTCGATCAAGTCCGAGTTCCCTGGGATTAACAATACACTGAGATTACAGCGATCTATGACTTCCATAGAACGCTTTCGACCCTCCCTCACAAACCTGCGAAAGTGAGGATTCAATTCAGGTGCGCCTCCAGTGATATCAAGCGTCTCAAAAGAAAATCGATCCATCAATTCAATCACCTTGGCGGCGACATCATCATTCATGGATTCCTTTCTATGGGGGCCGGCATCCACATGACAGTGAGAGCAGCGCATATTGCAAACCTTTCCCACATTCACCTGTAGGATCTTCAAGCTTCGCCTCTGAAAACTCGGGACTTCAGACATTTGAATCTCAATTCTTCCAACGGGTGGGCTTACCCAATTCATCCACCGCCACATAGACAATCTGACATGTGCAGATTTCCCTTTGTTGTTTTGATTCAACATTCATGGTTTCAATGATCAATTCCAGTGTCATGGATGTCTTTCCATCTCTAACCGCCTTGCACCAGAACTGAATTAAGTCACCGGAAAGTCCCGGGTTTACAAAAATTACTTCCGAAATCTTTTTGGTCAAAACCCGTCGAGTGCCCATATACTCAATTGCAAACATGGCGGAGGCTTCATCTATCCAGGACAGTAACTGTCCACCAAAGAGAGTTTGGGCAGCATTGAGGTGTTTACCAAAAATAAGCTTCTGGAGGGTACGCTGATAACCCTGATTTATTAGTGATTGACTCAAACATCCTCCTCTTCAGTAGGTCTCTTGATCTAATTCTTACAGCTTCAACAAACTTTTGTTCCCATTGACAGTGCCTGGGGAAAGTCAGTATACAAGATGAATCTATGGATTCTGTATGACGCTCCATAGAGGAGGAACATGGAATCCTATTTCTCAAATCATCAGCGAGAGTTTGAAGAACTCAACTACATTTATCCCGTGATTTCACGTAGGGCGGGGGGACTCTCCCTGGGAATTAACTTGAATCCGGACAAGTTCTGTAATTTCGATTGCCCCTATTGCCAGGTGGATCGGAGTACACCCTCGAGACTTAATTTTGATTCGAAGAAGGCTCGTGCGGAAATTCTCCAACTCGAAGAAATGATTCGTGGAGGCTCTCTCTTCCAGCATAAAAAATTCGAGAACATTGAGAAGAAGTTAAGAACCTGGAAAGATATTGCCTTCTCCGGAGATGGGGAACCTTCCACTTCTGCACATCTTTTGGCCATGGTCGAATGGCTCCAGAAAACCAGTCTAAAACGAAGTTTGCCTCAGGTTGTCGTTATTAGTAACGCTACTGGCTTCAGTAAACCTTCAACCAGGAAAGCTCTTGAAATACTTCAAGAGATGGGGGGCTGCGTCTGGGCCAAATTAGACGCCGGGACAGAGAAACTTTTTAAAATAGTATCTGCATCGAAGTATTCGCTAAACGGCATACTCCAAGAGATTTTTTGCCTTCCGCGCGCCCTGGAGCTCAAAATACAAACGTGTTTCATGAAGATAGAAGGAACCTCACCCTCAAAAGAGGAAATCTTCAGGTACAAGGACCGCCTGGAAATGATCCTTCAAAATCGCGAAATCAGTGAGATCCAGATCTACACCATTGCCAGAAAACCAGCGGTGAAATTTGTAGCTCCTCTCAAACTCAGGGAACTTGAGCAACTGACGATGCCACTTCAGGACTTACCTGTTCAGATAAAGCTTTACTCTGGAGCCGCTGATTAGCCGCGTCCAACCGGCTGGACCCTGGCCCAGGAGTCTCTGGGAGCCTGTGGGAGAATTGAGTTTGCAGCCGGTCGCAGTAAAAGGCAATTCTCCTACAGGTTCCTAGGAAATCGGAAAGATGCCGGTAGACTGGTATTCGTAGTTTCGCTCCAGTATAGGAAGCTTACAATCTGGCAGATCCCCTTCAAAGGTTCTCCATTTCTCCTTCGCCCCTACCAGGTACTTACCCGCATTGACCAAAACCTGCTCAGGGGCCTCTCCAGGCATTTTTTGGGGACCTGCTTCATTCAGCCTCCATCGGTACCAATTCTCTGCACAAATAGAGAAAAACAACTCATCCTCTCCCATTCCCAGCGGCATAAACCCACCTGCGGCTTCAAAGTTCAAAGGATCCGCCAGCGACTCCAATCCCAGGTTCCAGACAAAGAGGCTTACCTTTCCTTTCGCACTAAACGCTACCACCAGAAATTTTGGGCCGTGGCGGACCCATATGGGGGAGGAATCAAATTGATGGGAGCGCAGTAGCTCTCCGTCAGGATTCAATACGCAAAAACGTCGTTTACGATCAACAAAATAGCCTCTATCTGAATTTTTAAAAGGGTATAAAAAATCCCGATGATAATGCCCAAGGGAAATCTGTCGATCACCTAGTTCATAGTAAATCTCAAGTGAACTCGTAAAGAATACCCGACATTCCCCCAGGGCGAAGAATCCGAGCGGCTCTCCTTTGGAGGGCCGTATTTCTTGCGGCTCATGATTTGAGATTTTGTAGAGTGAACCCGTTGATGTGAAGAGAAGACTTTCTTTTTCATGCCAAGAAACAGGAACTCCGGCCACCGGATAACTTTTCCAATCGGTCTGGTTATTCTTTAAAACGTGGAGGAATTCCTGTGTAGAACCCACAAAGAGACTGGATCCTTTTTGAAAGGTTAAGCTCACGGCCTGAAACGGAACAGAAAGAGAGGAGACCTTTTGACCATCTCTACCCAGCACTACGAATTGCCCACGAGCCCATGCAGCGAAACCCCGTTTCAGTACAAGAGGAGGGACACACTCCCATTTGATGGGCAGGCAATGAGAGAAGGACTTTTCTGAGTTGTGAAGATCGCGCACCTCAATAAAGCCATTTTGAAGCAGAAACAGCACCTTGCCCTCCCCGCGGGAAGGAGGTGCTACAGCTGGGAATTTCAGGTGAAATTGAGAATTTGAATGAAGACTATAAAAGTTCCGAAAGCGGGGAGATCTTCCGAGCCAGAAGGAAATCAAGATGAAACCGCATGCAATCCATAAGAGTAGGTCATTGGTTTCAGTTTGAATTAACAACAAAAACGAATAGGAGAGGAGTAAAGCGGAACCAATCAGGGAAAAAGCTCTGGATAGATTCATAATCACGTGCCAGTATTACAGAGTTGAGACGAAAGGTATTCTTTCACATTGACGGCTGAAACAAGGTTTAGGTAGTTTACCTCAAACACACGGTCCCTTGAATCGCTTCCTTGAGCAGGGGATGAATCTCATGAAAAAACAGCTCGAGAACATTCAAAAGTTTATAGATCTTCTTTTCACAGATGGATTCAATCACTTTGTAGCAGGAATTGCTCTTCTGTGTTTACTCACTGTTTTTGGACTCAACATATTCGGAATCCTTGAACCGGTTGAATCTCGTCTTGTCGATCTAAGATTTCAGGCCAGAAACCGATTTTCCGAAGCCATACCCTCCATTCTTACAAGGGACACGGTGTCTCGCACATCCTCAAAAGTCGTCATGGTTGAAATCACTGACGACTGCCTGGAAGCCTATGGGAAGTGGCCATGGGATCGTAGACATTTTGCCCGGCTGGTCGAAACCCTCACCCAGGCAGGTGCGAAGGTAATTAGCTTTGACTTAAGTTTTTTTGACCATGATCGATTTGACCCCCAGGGAGACATAAAATTCGCAAAAGCAATTCAGTCTCATGGAAGGGTGGTCCTTGCGTCTGAACTGACCCAGAAGTTTTTTCTGGTTCAGGAAGAAGGATCTTTCGTAATTCCTTCTCCAGATTCTCAATCCTTTGGCGAAATGCGTATCGAGGAATCTTTACCCCTCCAGGATTTACGAAATGCGGCCCATGATACTGGATTCGTTAATATCGCTCTCCATGACGGCGTAATCCGCAACGTACCCCTGGTAAAAAAGTTTAAGGAGAGTTTTCGTACCAGCCTTGGTATGAGGACGGTACAAAGCTTTTTGGACACCAACGGTTCGGAAATCCTCTCAGAAAACGAAGTTCACTTGCCAGGCTACCGAATCCCTTTTTGGGATAGGAGAAATAAAGGAAATTTTCTGGAGGAGATTTTTAAAAATTCGGTAGAAAGTTCCTTTTTTCACTACGTTGCCTATTTGAATTTCCTGGGTCCCTCTTCCTCTGGTGCATTCTTCTCTGAATCTGTATCGAATATTCTTGAAGGCAGAGTAAATCTAAAGAGTTTCCAAGACAAAATTGTATTGGTTGGTTTCAATGCACAGAGCCTGGACAAAAAGCTCACACCCTTCGGAGTCTTCCCAGGTATGGAAATTCAGGCGACGGTTATGCATAACATTCTCAACCGTGCCTTTCTTACCCGCAATTCCAATCTTGAATTAGGCATTTTCCTTCTGATCCTTACGATCCTGCTCACTTACATAAACTTTAGAACGGGTTGGAAAACCTCATTTCTGCTTTCGTTGGGAGCAACCTTATTTATCTTCCTGGGAGCTACAATAGCCCTGGCCAAGTTTCACCGGTTTATAGACCTATCACCCCTGCTTCTACAAACCTGGATTTTATTTATTGGAGCTAGATTACTCTTATTATCCCGTTCACTACGCCGCAGGATTCTTCATTTGCAGCTACTCAACCAACTTTCAAAAAAACTGTTTACTCTGCTTGACCCCGATCTATTGTTACAAAATATTTTTGAAATCGTAGAATCCTATTCGGGAGCGAATAGGGGGTTAATCATGATCCTTGACCAGATTACCGAACAGGCAGAATATTCAAGATTTGGTGAAATCTCCGATGAATTCATGGTTGAAGTTTCCAACAAGAATTTTCGAGACCAACTAATACGACATTGGGACCCAAATCCTGTCATGGAGATTCACTCCGCCCTTAACCCCACCCTTGGAGACCATGTAGCCACACCCGTCAACACCAAGATGCTAGCCATTCCCCTGGTTTTAAAGGATGGTATTTATGGTGCCATTTTTGCTCTCGCACCGGATTTTACCAGGATAGAGGACGAATTCGATGAGCGCTTTTGGTTAGCTCTATCTCAAATTATTGTGGCCGCTATGGAAAACGCGCGCCTTTACAAGCTTGCCACTGTGGATGGACTAACCGGACTCTTTGTACGTTCCTTCTTTGATGTACAAATCCAAAAAGAATTCCTACGTGCTACCCGCTACGATGGTCAGGTGGGCTTTCTAATGTCCGATATCGATCACTTTAAGGGATTCAATGATCAATACGGTCATGATGTGGGAGATCGGGTTTTACGAATGGTCTCAGATCAGATTAAGGAGTCTGTAAGAAATGTGGATATCGCGGCGAGATATGGAGGTGAAGAACTCTGTGTCATTCTTCCTAATACAGACCGGGAGGGATCAATGGTGATCGCGGAGAGAATCCGTCAAAATATTGAAAGTCTTCGAATTCCTCATAAAGATGAGGAACTCACCATCACCGTCTCCATCGGTGTGAGCAGTATTCCTGAAAATCGCCCCACAGATGTGAAAGGCTTTATGAAACAAGCTGATGAGGCTTTATTTGTGGCCAAGGAAAATGGTAGAAATCAAGTACGGTACTGGGAATCGGAAAAGGACAAAAACTCATGAACACAATCATTTCAATCCATGGCAGAGAAATCCTGGATTCACGGGGAAATCCCACTGTAGAAGTAGAAGTGGAGCTGGAGTCGGAAATTTTCGGCAGGGCAGCCGTCCCGTCGGGTGCCTCGACAGGAGAGCACGAAGCTTGTGAACTAAGGGACCAGGATCCTTCACGCTACCTGGGTAAGGGTGTTCTAAAGGCAGTGGAAAATATCAATGAGATCCTTGCTCCTGAATTGGTTGGATTCGATGCTCGTGACCAGGTGGCATTGGATCAGGCCATGTGTGAAATAGACGGTACTGAAAATAAGTCCAGGCTGGGTGCTAACGCGATTCTGGGAATTTCCATGGCTGCTGCCAGAGCTGCCGCGGACTCCTGTTCCCTTCCTCTATATCGTTACCTGGGAGGCACACTGGCCAACCATATGCCCATACCCATGATGAATGTCCTCAACGGAGGCTCCCATGCAGACAATAGCGTGGATCTCCAGGAGTTCATGATTATGCCCTTTGGAAAATCTTCTGCCGATGGCTCCTCATGCCTGAACTTTTCTGAAGGACTTCGTATGGGCACAGAGATCTTTCATCATCTTAAGTCGGTATTAAAGAAAAAGGGGTACTCCACTGCCGTTGGTGATGAAGGAGGATTCGCGCCCAACTTAAGATCGAATGCTGAAGCCCTGGACCTCTTAGTAGAGGCTATCACGGGAGCAGGATTTTCCGCTGGTGAGGAAGTTAAAATCGCTATCGACGCTGCCAGTTCAGAGTTTTTCGACAAGGAATCCGGTGTCTATAACCTCACCGGGGAAGGTCGTAATCTGAGTTCAGAAGAGCTGGTTGGGCTCTATGCGGATTGGTGCAACAACTATCCCATTTTTTCCATTGAAGATGGTCTGGATGAGAATGACTGGGATGGGTGGAAGAGCTTGACACAAGCGATTGGTGAGAAGTGCCAATTAGTGGGAGATGATTTATTCGTGACCAACCCAAAAAGATTGAGACGAGGGATTGAGAACGGGGTAGCAAACTCTATTCTCATCAAGGTGAACCAGATTGGCACCATCACCCAAACCCTGGAGGCGATTGCCCTTGCACGAACTCATCATTACACCTGTGTAATTTCCCATAGAAGCGGAGAAACTGAGGATACCTTCATCGCCGATCTTTCAGTAGCTACCAACGCGGGACAGATTAAGACTGGATCCCTGTGCCGTACGGATCGAATCTGTAAATATAACCAGCTCCTAAGAATTGAAGAAGAACTGGGTGATGCAGCCCGCTACGGTTTCCCCAGGATCAATGGATAGATCTGCCAAACAACATCTCAGGAACCGGTTTCGTAAGAACCGACGAGGCCTTCGTTCGAGATTTCACAAGAAACTAAGCCGTAGAATCGTACTGCATCTTCAGGAAATCCTGGGAGAGGGCCCCGGTTCTCTTCCCCTCAAAATACTGTTCTACTGGCCCATCCACTCCGAAGTTGATCTTCGTCTGCTTCCGCTCCTGTGTTCCACGAATACTTACTACCTTCCAAGGAGTGCATCACCTGGAGAGCTTGAAATAGCATACTACCAATCCGGGCAAAAATTGGTAGAGGATTCCAATGGAATTCCTGCGCCGGATCTCAGTGCAGTCTGCATTCCTGCCCACGAATTAGACCTTATCCTTGTGCCGGGTGTTGCCTTTGATGGAAAGGGCTCAAGACTCGGATATGGTGGCGGATACTATGATCGACTCCTAGAAAAAAACACCCTTCCAACCCTGGGTATCGGGTTCCATTTTCAAGTTCAGAAAGAACCTCTTCCCACGGGTAAAACTGACTGTTCAGTGGATGCCTACCTCACCGAGAATGGCATCGTCAGAATCAAGAACTCTTTTCCGTATGGGAATCGGGCTTAAACATCCGAATTTGTATCACTAAGCTCTTGCCACATCTTTAATCGATCTGGCAGCGTGGTGAAACGATTTCTACCCCCATTATCTCGAATCGCCATCTGATAGGCCCGGCGCTGCCCGATAAGAACTGTCAGCTTTTTCCCCCTGGTAAGGGCAGTATAGAGTAGTGAACGCTTGAGTAAGGCGTAATGGGCGTTCATCATTATGAGAATCACACAAGGGTATTCACTTCCCTGGACCTTGTGGATGGAACATACATAAGACAAGGACAATTCATTGAGTTCCTTTTTTGTGTAAGTATGCTCTCTTCCTTCATCAAACCGAACTCGAACGGCCGGCTCGTGTGGATTGACCCAGGTAATGATTCCCTGGTCCCCGTTAAAGACTTCCTTCTCATAGTTGTTCACCAACTGCATTACCTTGTCTTTTTCCCTGAGAATCTGGGAATTGTGCTGAATTTCCTCGCCATGGGGATTAAGAAGTTCCTGAAGATGAGTATTCAAATGGTCAATTCCTGCCTCACCTTTATACATGGGTGCAAGAACCTGCACATCCAAGACAGGATGGAACTGAAAACGTGCTGGAATTCTATCCAGCAGCATTTTCCCCAAGATTCTGTGCACATCCTGCCCTGTCCTTGTATCCACAAAGAAAAAGTCTGCGGACTGCTCCCTGCGGAACCACTTTCCCCGGTTGACGCAGTGGGCGGCATGTACGATTTCAGAATCGGAGTCCTGACGAAAGATCTGGGTGAGATAGGTAACCGGAACCAGGGAACTCATGATCATATCGCGCAAAATAAACCCGGGACCTACGGAGGGTAGTTGATCTACATCACCCACCAGAATAACTCGAGCTTCGAGGGGTACCGCCTTTAGAAAAGCATTAAAAAGGAAGATATCCACCATGGATACTTCATCAAGGATGAAAACATCCCCCTCAAGTGGGTTGTCTTCATTATATTCAAAACCGGTCCCCTGAAATTTCAAGAGTTTGTGAATTGTAGAGGCGGGGTGAGAGGTGGCTTCCTCCATTCTTCTGGCCGCTTTTCCCGTTGGCGAACAGAGGCTCACTTCTCTGCTTCGAGATAGAAACAATCTGACCATAGTAGCAAGCACTGTGGTCTTGCCAACACCCGGCCCCCCGGTAATAATACTCACTTTATGCCGCAGACTATTGCCCAGAGCACTAATTTGCTCCGGGCTTAATTCAAAGTCCGGAAGTAGTTCCTGTAATTCTTCCTTCTCAATAGTCTCCACTTGCAAGTCTGTTTTAGCGATGGTGAGAAGTCTTACCGCTACAGCGTCTTCAAGTTTCTGAATCCTACTTAGAAAAACTTTCTCATTGTCCTCGCCCAGGGCTTCAAGTTCGATTTGAAGCTGCAGACTTGATTCCAGTAGAGAATCCTGTACCGATAAAAGCTTTCGGGCACGGCGAATCAATTCTTCCCGGGGTAAATAGCAGTGCCCTTCTTGTAGAGCCT
Source organism: uncultured bacterium (assembly GCA_964539825.1). Taxonomy (GTDB): domain Bacteria; phylum Muiribacteriota; class UBA6191; order UBA6191; family UBA6191; genus CAZIKF01. The sequence goes on along the minus strand of CAZIKF010000039.1, from coordinate 11,696 downwards.
CCCTGAGAACATAGTGGAGACCCGAACTGCATCGCTCAACGGAGTCCTCTGAAAATCCCAGGTTCCTTGCAATGCGATCTGCTGTCAAAAAGCCGACCCCATCAATTTCCCTTGCCAACAAATAGGGATCCTTACGAATTTCATTCATGGTCTGATGTTCAAATTTTCGATAGACCTTGAGAGATAAAGCCTCACTAAGCCCGTAAGCCCGCAAGAAAATTAGGACATCCCTGAGTACTTTCTGGTCTTTCCAGGATTCGAGAATTTTTTGAACCCGCACCTTCCCTATTCCGGGAACCTTATAGAGGCTCTCAGGTGACTTTTCAATCACCTCAATGGTCTGTGCTCCAAACTCTCCAACCATGCGCTCAGCCATCACCGGTCCTATTCCTGGAATCAAACCTGAGCCAAGATATTTTTTCACACCTTCAATAGAACGGGGAGTCAATACCTGGAAGTAGTCAACGCTAAACTGTTCACCATACTTGGGATCATCAATCCAGTGACCGGAAACCCGCAGGGTTTCTCCGATCTGGACCTTTACGAGGCTGCCCTTGATTACCGTGGAATAAAGACTATCGGAGGGAAGAAATCTGGCGATTCCGAAATGAGACTCATCATCATAGTAGATGAGACTTTCAACCGTCCCCTCCAACTCTTCAAGACCCACATCACACATGAGGACATTATACTAGATTCCCCTTTTCAGCGATTCGTTTAGCGCGCAAAAGCCATAAAGGGCAGGCGCACTGAAGAGGAGAACGTTCTGGGCTCTCTTTTTTTCAAACTCTTTAGCTCCTGGGCGTACTTTTGAAAACGCAGCACTTGAAGTCCACTAGAGTGGGTTAGATCTTGGGATGCAGACCCTGGCAAGAAGGGACCCATATCTTTTTCTCTAACCAGGTTCTTGGAAACATGCGACAGTAAAAAGGACTGAACATGAAATCGTTCTCCATGTGCACCCATAGCCCTGGCACGTTTCCATTCTTTACAGGCTTCACGAAAATTCCCACTAGTTAAAAAAATCTTCGACTGCAATAAATGAGCTCTTGGATTTTCAAATTCATGCGTAGCGTAGATCTTGGAATAACGAAAAGCCTCCGTCAAATTCCCTAGAAAAAGAAATGAATCCACCAGGTAATCCACAACGGCTTCTCGATAATCATCCAACGCAAATAGATCGCGGACCTGGTCAATACAGGATGAATAACGACCCTGGAAGAAGAAGATGATTCCTAAGAGTGAGCGAGCCTGATTCACGTGGGATTCAGGGAAAGACGCCAGATCTATGGGTAATTTCTTGGCCGCTCGATCAATCTTGCCAAGACGGATTAGAATTTCACAGTGCAATAGAATCTCAGCTGGAGCTACTGAGCGGCGTAAGGTCAATCTCTGGTCAATTCTGCTGAATCCTGCTTGATGTCCTGATCGGACATAGAGCGCGAGCAGGTCCACGAACAAATCACCTTTCGCCTGAAGCATACGATCAAGAAAAGAGGTGGGAATGTCTTTAGGATGATGGTCTCTGTAGTTGGAGATCAGAGTTTTTCGTAAGGCTCGTTCATCGAGTTTCCCAAGCAAAGGAAAAAGAAGGATCTTGCGAAAACTTGAGCTATAAATTTCCTGGAGACGATCTTCAAGAAATCCTGAGGGATCCTGTTCACTCTTAAGCTCCCTGACCAGTTGATCAACAGTGGTTTCAAGGGACTGCTTCCCTGTGTTCATCATTAAAAAGGGCCGTTTGAGCGGGCTTTTCTTCTTCTTTATTTCCGTGCAACCTCCGATCCAGAGCCAGAGAAAAATGATAAATATACGGAATAGAAAAATCTGCACGAAACCAGAAAACCTTGAGTATGTCTGGATATTCGTCGGCAGAGAGAGGGGGGGGGATTAACGAGGAATGAAAATTGAATCAAGAGGTTTTTTCAACTACCGATACCTACCCAGGAAGATTCACCGTCTGGATGGAATTCCTTCTTCCATACAGGTAGAATTTCCTTGATGCGATCCATAGCGTAGATATTTGCGGCATAAGCATCTTTTCTATGTGCGGAACCGCTTAAAACAAGGACAGATGCTTCGGAGAGTTCCACCATCCCGACCCGATGTACAAGGGCACTCTTGACGCCAGGAAATTTAGCCTCAATTTCTTCTTCAATACGGGCAAGCATTTTGAGCGCCATCTCCTCGTAGCAATGATATTCAATTCTTTGAACGCAGTTCCCTTCGTGGTGATTTCGTACAACTCCTAAGAAGGAACAAATAGCCCCATGGGAGGCCTCTTCCACATGCTGAAGATAATCAGAAAGGATGATCGGTTCGTAGACAATTAAATGCATTGGGTTCCTCGCGGATTCAGCCGCCGCTGACGGGAGGAATGAAGACCACTTCATCCCCTTCCTTTAAAACATGATCGTGGGGCGTATAGTCAGAATTTACCGCAAACACTGTACTCTCCAGGAGGTCCTCACGACCATCTAAATGATCCGTACAATTCTTAAACAACTCTAAGACGGTGGTGCCTGAAGCCAATTCAAGTGTCTCACTGTCCTTCTTCATTAGCTCCTGGTAAATCGCAAAATATTCAACCTGAATCTTCATATTTCTCAGTCCCGCTCTACCTGCAGAGCTACGCCCATTCCTCCGCCTACACAAAGAGTAGCAATCCCTCGTTTCACCCCTCGCCTCTTCATTTCATAGAGCAGGGTTATGAGAATTCGAGCACCACTTGCACCTACCGGATGGCCCAGTGCAATGGCCCCGCCATTTACATTTACTTTTTCCTGATCCCAGCCTAGCTCCTTACTCACCGCTAAGGTCTGGGCAGCAAAGGCTTCATTGGCTTCAATGAGATCAATCTCATCAAGACTGGTGCCGGAACGAGCGAGAGCCTTCCTAACCGCCTCTACCGGCCCTATTCCCATGATGGCGGGATCGCATCCACTCACGCCCCATCCTGTGATTCTGGCCAGCGGTTCGCTACCAAGTTTGGAAACAGACTCTTCATCGGCTACCACTACAGCGGCCGCGCCATCATTAATACCTGAAGCGTTACCCGCGGTCACAGTACCATCTGGCTTAAAAGCCGCTTTAAGCCTCTGCAGAGTTTCTAATTTGCAATTCATGCGCGGATATTCATCCTGCTCATAAATGGTACTCTTTCCCCTCTTTTCTACATTGACGGAAACAATTTCTTCGCAAAATTTACCAGTCTCAATAGCCTTCTGGGCGCGATGCTGACTGAGAAGAGCATACTCATCCTGCTGAGCACGGCTAATTGCATACTTTTCCGCCAGGTTTTCAGCTGTCATTCCCATGTGGTAATCGTTAAATACATCAGTAAGCCCATCTTGCAATAAACTGTCGAAGACCTGTCCGTGACCCATCCGATACCCTTCTCGAGCCCTGGTCAGCAGGAAAGGCGCACGGGTCATATTTTCAGTACCGCCTGCCACACAAAGGTTGGCATCCCCCGCAAGAATCGCCCTGAGGGATTGAATCACAGAAAAAAGGCCTGAACCGCAGAGCAGGTTTGTCGTCACAGCTGGAACCGTCTTGGGTATCCCCGAATTCAAGGCGATCTGACGGGCTACTCCCTGTCCCTGCCCATGCTGATAAATACAGCCCATATTGACTTCATCTACTTTCTCTAACAGGGAATCTATACCGGCTCTGGAAATCGATTCTCTTACAACCGCAACTCCCAAATCCACCGCGCTCACATCCTTGAACATTCCCTGGAATGAACCAATCGGTGTTCTAGATCCAGATACGATATAAATAGCTTTTGCCATCTTGTGCACTCCTTTGGGAACCGGGCCGCGAAGTCATTCTAATGGAAAGGAGGTGAGGGAATCCAGGGATGAGCGAAAAGAAGAAAGTAAACGCCGCTCTTTGAGCAAGAATGCGGGCAAATCACTTCATTTTAGGTATATTGTACTAGTCGTGTACATGCCCGTTTTTTCACTTCTAATCTTCTTGCCCAGCGCGATTAGTTTTGGATCTAGTCCCACCCTTGGGAAGGCCCTGTTTTTCAAGTCTTATTTCCAGGGCAAATCCACTCTCTCCTGCTATGACTGTCATCATATCTCGGAGAGAAAATTCCATGAAGTCCCTGACGGCGAATCCACCTTAAAATACCGAGGGCATCGGTTTAGAGGGTCGGTTTCGACCGAAGGGAATGAATGTTTAAAATGCCATAATTCCTTACGCTATTCTCGTGCCCAAAGGCCGGGCCCCCCTTTGGAAAACAGCGCTTATCGCAAAGGATTTAAAGCAGGGAGATTCTCAACTTCCAGTGAGGCAATTCTGGACTGCATGTTTCGATTCCAAGGACGGGAGAGTACCAATGACTCCAAGGATCTTAGCGCTTTTTTAAAAACCGTCTCTGATCCCGCCCAGAGTAGGGACTACCCTTACCCTCCCATACCAAAAGTACTACCGCCCAGAATCACGGGAGACTCCATGCATGGAGAAGCCGTCTATCGATTTTCATGCCTACCCTGTCACCAGAGGGTCTTGGTGGAATTAAAGACTCCCCAATCCAGGGAACAACTCTACTTTAAGATCAGGGGAGTCAAAGATGAAAGCCGCATGATTGCATGGACGGAAGGCTTTGCATTAGAGAAGAATGTCCCGCCTGGTAATAAGATCGAGATGCCCGCGATTTCCACGGCCCGACTCTCAGACAGCGTAGTGGCGGATTTGATAAGCTATATCAGTGAAGTCCTGGCGTTCAAAAGGGGTGAGTAATGATGCAGGAAGCGCCCATAGTTATTGGCATCGCCGGGGGATCTGCCTCAGGCAAGTCTACGGTGAGCCAGACCATTCTCAGCAAGCTGGAATCAGATCAGATCACTTGTTTCAGCCACGATAATTATTACAAAGACCTCGAGGATTTTGAATCCCAGGATCCCGCACTGATTAACTTTGACCATCCAAACTCCCTGGAAACTGATCTTTTAGTGGAACATCTCAAGGAACTCAAAGCCCTGCGCAACGTGCACCAGCCCTGCTATAACTTCAAGACCTTTCGCAGGGAAAGGGAGACGGTTCTGGTAGAACCGGTTCCCCTGATCATCGTGGAAGGGATTTTGCTTTTTTCTTATTATGAATTAAGAGACTTGATGGACATCAAAATCTTTGTGGACACAGATGCGGATGAGAGACTGATCCGAAGAATAAAAAGGGATACCCTGGAGAGGGGCAGGAGCCTGGAGAAGGTCCTCAATCGTTATACCCAAACTGTCAAACCCATGCATCAGCGTTTTGTAGAACCCTCCAAGGTCTGGGCTGATGTAATTATTCCTCGCGGCGGTGGAAATGACGTAGCCATTGACATGGTCCTATCAAGAATCCAACACCTTTTGGAATCACACCCGGCAGGTTCATGAGCGAAGATCCAATTCCCTTTTCTTTGCCTCAGATTGGTGAGGAAGAAATCGCTGAAGTGGTCCAAACCCTCAGATCTGGGTGGCTAACCACCGGCCCCAAGTCAGCGCTCTTTGAGAAAGAGTTTTCCAGCTATTTGGGTACGGAGAACTGCCTGGCTATCAATAGTGCCACGAGCGGGCTTCATCTTGCCCTTTGCGCATTGGGCATCGGCGAAAATGACGAAGTCATTGTGCCGGTAAATACTTTTGTATCCACCGCTGAGGTAGTTCGCTATCTTGGGGCTAATCCTCGGTTTGTAGATATCGATGCCAGGACTATGAACCTTGATATAGAAGCTGTTTCAAAGCTCCTGCAAAGTGATTCAAAGAGGAAGATCAAGGCAATTATACCCGTTCACATTGCCGGACTCGCCTGCGATATGAAGCCGCTTTTTGAGATGTGCTCTAAATCTGGTGTCGAGATCATAGAAGATGCGGCCCATGCTCTCCCATGTAGTTATCAAGGACAAAAAATCGGGACCCTTGAGAGCTTCGCTACCGTTTTCAGTTTTTATGTCACCAAACCCCTATGCACCGGTGAAGGAGGCATGGTGTGTTTGCGAGATTCGCAAGCCGCTTCGAAAGTAGAAAAGCTTCGAATGCATGGAATTGATCGAGATGTGTGGGATCGCTACACCAATCCTGCGGGATCCTGGCAATACGACGTGATTGCCGCGGGATTTAAATACAATTTCCCTGATCTCCTGGCCTCGATCGGGCTTCATCAACTTCGCAAAATAGATGGATTCGCCGCCCGTAGAGCCCAGGTTGCGCTCACCTACCACAAGTTTTTTCGTGACTCAGGCATGGAACTCCCCCCACAGCCAGAAGCGGGTGATACACATTCCTGGCACCTTTACCTCCTGAGACTTCCACCAAAGGCAAACCGCGATCGATTTATACAGGAAATGAGCAGCAGAGGAATCGGAACCTCAGTCCATTTCATCCCACTGCATTTGATGAGCTATTACAAACAACGCTACAATTATGAGCCGGAAGATTTTCCCGTGGCGCTTAAATCCTTCCAGCGACTGGTCAGCATACCGATCTACTCCCGCCTGAATGATGCCCAGGTCAATAGGATTAGTACAGCGGTTCTTGATTGTCTTCGACTGGTTAGCGAGGATTGAGAACTATCCCGTGTACATCATTCAGATTCGTTCCTGTGGGACCAGTCTTGAGTAAGGCACCAATTGAATCGAGAAAAGGATAAGTGTCCTGTTTTTCAATTGCCTCCCTGAGATTAGAGCGAGTTTTTGAATCTTTTAGGTTCCGGGATGATAACAGCCCACCGGCACTATCCGTGGGGCCATCTGTACCGTCTGTGCCCAGGGAAAATACTTCAAATCTCTCAAATCCTGAATCCAGGAGGCTAGAGGCCAATTCGCAGGCAAAGTGCATATTTCGCCCGCCTTTCCCGCAGCTATGAATCCTGAGCGTGGACTCGCCCCCCGCCAGGAAAACCAGTGGCTGACCCGTGGAATCTTCTTTCCATGATTTAAAACTCTCTAGCATGAGCCTCACTGATTTATCCAGCTCATCTACAAGTGCACCTTTGTATCTCCCTACCCTGGCTCCTTGAGTCTCAAATTCTTTGCACAGGATCTCCAGTGCATGCTGGTAGTCCGCCAGCAGCAAGTGAGGAACCTCAGTCTCGGCACCCCCTTTTGCATTTGCTGACTGCTGACAGTTTTCCAATCCAGGGGGTAAGCTCAAATGATATCGCTGTAGTAGGGTCCCGAGAGGCTCACTGGGTGAACGGGGAAAAAATGGCCCTGAACTAACCAGGGAAAGATCATTTCCAACCACATCTGAGAGGACCAAAGCAAAGGCTGGACGCGACTGGAGGGAGGACAATAGCCCGCCTCCCTTAATGTTTGAGAGCGCTATGCGAACCTGGTTCATTTCGGTAATGGAGGCACCACAAGATAGAAGCTGCTCGTGTAAAATCTGTTTTTCTTCAAAACTCATCCCCTCGACCGGTTCACATAATAAGGCTGAGCCGCCTCCAGAGAGCAGCACCAGGACTCCACAACCCATCCTGGGAAGAGCCTCTAAGTTCTCGCGCACTGATCTGGCAGCTTGAACGGATCGAAGAGAAGGTAGGGGATGCGAAGACTCTATGACTTTGAAGGGGGGTAGGGGAGCTCCATGACCATCTTTGGTGACAATGAGACCGCTGATAGATCCTTCAAATTTTTCTGAGAGAATTTCAAGGGAGCCGCGAGCCATGGATTGTGCAGCCTTCCCAATTGCAAGGATATGCAAATGACTCAGAGTGTCGAGCTCAAAGCTCCCTTCCCTACAGCATAATTTTCCCGCGCTCAGGTTCACACAGTCCCTGATGATCTCTTCCCCCCTTATCGCTCGTAAAAAATCACTAAGAATCGCGGAGGTCCAAGATGAGGTTTCCTTTCTACCTGACATGTCCATACTCAGCAGACCCCGGTTTTGGGGTAGAATGTGTAAACTATCATGATAGCGGAGCAAACCCCTTTTCGGGGAAGTGTTTTAGCCGTAACTACCGGTCTCATTGGAAAGGGCCTGGGTTTCGCGGGTGCTCTCATGATCGCCGCGCTTCTTGGCGCTACCGCTGAAACTGATCTCATTTTTTTCTGCTACAACCTTATCCTGATTTGCGTCTCCTTCTTTACCTGCTTCAATAATAATGTATTGGTTCCTCAATTCATTACCCTGAAGGAGAAGGGCCAGGAAGCCCAGGGGTGGGGATTAATCATGAGTATTGGCACCATGTGCTTCATGACTCTGCTTGTGATTCTTCTCTTGAGCTGGACCTACCATCCAGAGGTTCTCTCCGTAATTTCCGGATTCCAGTCCCCTCTCACTCAAAGGGAACAGGTAGCCATCCAGTTTTTACTCCCCCTTCTATGCCTGATGTACGTCAATGATTTATCCGTCAACATCTTCCAGGCTTACCGCAATTTTACCTTTACTCACATTATTTCCATTGCGCAGGGACTTAGCATGGTGCTTTGTGTGGGGCTTGCCTATCGAGAACTCAATGCCGGGTCCATTTCCCTGGCGTACCTACTCGCCCACTCGATGGTGTTTCTCGTCCTCACATGGTTTTTAGGAAGATTCTTATCGCGCCTCAGTTCGATAAAATTCCATCTTCAGGAATTCGGACATTTCTTTAACCTTGCTTTGCCTGCCCTGATTCTGCAGGTCTCTCAACTCCTACTCATTTTTGTACCGGATTATCTTGCCTCAAATATGGAGAAGGGAACCCTGAGCGCGATTCTCAATGCGAGAAGGGTCTTTGATCTTTTGCCCACCTTGCTGATTTACCCTGTTGTCGCGGTTGGATATACCAGGCTGTGTACCTATGCCGCCAGGGAAAATAAAGAGGATTTCACTTCCCTATGTTTGAGTTTAAATTACTTTCTCATCTCCCTGGTGCTGCCCCTGAGCCTCTATCTTTCCTGCTATAGCGATTCTGCTATCTCTTTGCTTTTTGGATACGGAAAGTATGGCCCTGAGGCTTTAGAGATGAGCGCTAAGAGCCTCTATTGGTTAGCTCCAGGAGCTTTTGCCCTGGTCACGCACAGCCTGGTTGGAAGAGCCCTGGTAGCAAAGCAGCGCAAACAAACTTTCTACGCTTATGCCCTGGGAATCATTTTGGGTGCTTTGATCTTCTGTATCTTACTGACAACCTTAAGCAGTACCTTCGGATACCAGGGAATTGTGATGGGAACCTGCGCATACCAGGTGGTTTACCTCAATTTGATGAGTTACTTCCTGCTGTATAGGTATGTAGGCTCCTTCTCCATTGTACGAGCAATTTCCAGACTGATTTCAACTCTTGGGTTGTCTGTTCTTTGCCTTCTTATTCCCTTAATGGTCCTCCCGCCCGGAGGTCAGTCGCCAATTGTGGAGATACCGCTGAGCTTCCTACTACTTATCATCAGCATTGCGGGGCTGCACTGGCTATTTAAAACTGAGTCGTACCGATTCATCCGAGATCGATTGAAAGTGCCTGTGTAGAATGCTCTCTTAAAATCTCTGAAATTAGTACTTCGTAGGCAGGACTGAGTTGATCACGAAGATATCTCTCCTCAATCTGCCTGGAATTCTCAAAGCTTAGAGCCAGGGGCAACTGGGTTAGCTCCAGCAGGGTCTTTCGCAATAGCCTTGCATTTCCGGGAGCGACAACTGTCATATTCTCAAAGGTACTCGCAAACTCTTTGGTCTCCCCTTCAGAAGCAATCAGGATGGGAAGGCCTGTGGCGAGATATTCATAAAGACGGACAGGCCGTGAGGATGAGTAATTCTCATGGACCTGCAAAAATAAGAGGTTGCTCCTGCGGTAATAGGCACTAAGACTCTCAAAGGGAACCGGACCGGTGAATTCTATATTGTCCATAGAACGGGCCCTCGCAAAATTCCGCATTTTCTGAAGTTCGCTTCCACCCCCAACAACCAATACTTCTAAGCCTGTCACTCCCTCGACCGCCTCCAGCAACACCTTTAAATCCAGAGCTCGGCCAATGTTCCCACAAACCATCACCACAAATTTATCCGAAGCCGGAACGGGGTGAAGATCTTTAACAGCATCAAATCGGCTTTGAGAAATCCCGTTTGAGACAAGCCATGGTCTTGAAAGGCCATAGACTTGGGAGAGAACCAATTCTTCTGTGGGGTTGGTCACCACTACCATCTTGCAGCGGCGCAGGGCTCCTATCATTAAGGATGAAGCCAATTTCTTCAGGATTCTCTGGAGGCTGGTTTGTTCTCCAAGATACTCCCATACAAGATCCCTCACATCCGCAATGATCGGAGTCTTGTTTAAAAGGAGCAGAGCGAGGGGAAGAAGAAACATGTAAGGAATGGATACAATTCGAAGATCTGCCCTAGAATCCCGAGCTTTCCAAGCCAGTTTCAAGGAGTACCAGAACTCGAAAATCACTCGAATGAAGAAGCTGGATCCGTTGAATTTTTCCTGGTGAATCCAGGTGGTCTGGATTTCAGGAAAGGGTGAATCCTTAGGAATTCCTACACCCTTTTGTGTCAGGCATAGAATATCAATTTCATAAGTCTTAGAGAGGGTTTTGGCGAGAACAAAAATCCGTTCCGTAGCGGCAGTATTCTCAGGAAGATAATGGGAGCTAAGAATCTGTATTCTCTTTCTCAGGCTCATAAAAGAACCTCCTTGAGGTGAGCAGCGATTCGCTGCGCGGCTCTCCCATCACCAAAAGGATTCACAGCCTTCGCCATCCCTTGCCATTCATCCTCAGACTCGAGCAACCGGTTAGCTTCCTGAACAATTCGCTGATCATCGGTTCCTACCAAAAGGGCAGTACCTGCCTCGATAGCCTCAGGTCTCTCGGTGGTATCACGGCTAACCAATACTGGAATCCCGAGAGCCGGAGCTTCCTCCTGAATCCCTCCGCTGTCCGTAATGATCAGACGTGCCTTCTTCATAAGATAGATAAACTCCAAATACTGTAAGGGTTCACAAAGAAAGATATTGGGGACTTCACACAGCCTGGACCTGACAACCGATTGAACATTGGGATTTAGATGAACCGGGTAAACTACGCTTCTTTTAGAGTCTCTGAGTGCAATACTCTTCAAAGCCATGCAGAACCTCTCAAATCCTGTACCAAAATTCTCGCGACGGTGCCCTGTAACCAGGATAAGCGTCTCAGAGTCTAAGGCAGGAGGAGGAAGAATGTTCTTGAGTCGATTCAAAGCCGTTTTCTGTAATTCAATTTCATTATCCAATCGTGTACTGATATGAAGCAGAGCATCAATCACGGTGTTTCCAGTTACAACGATTCTATCTTCGCGAACACTTTCATCTAGGAGATTTTGCCTGGCTTTTATGGTCGGTGCATAATTCCAGGTGGCTATTCTCCCGGTGAGCTGACGGTTGATCTCTTCAGGCCAGGGGCTGTAGATGTTGCGAGTTCTTAGCCCGGCTTCCACGTGCCCCACAGGCACCTGATGGTAAAAAGCCGCCAATGAAGCACAAAACGTGGTAGTGGTGTCGCCATGTACCAATACCATCGAAGGATTGAGTTTTCCCATTGCCGAATTCAGCTTTGAGATCAGGTTGGAGGTGAGGAAACCCAGGGATTGGTCCGGCACCATCACATCAAGGTCCAGGTCAGGTTCAATCCCAAAGAGGTCCAGAACCTGATCCAACATTTCTCGATGCTGGGCACTGACAATGATTCGAGTGGGTATTTTTTCTTCCCTGAGTGCAAACACCACTGGAGCCATCTTGATGGCTTCGGGACG
>CAZIKF010000038.1:0-46415 GCA_964539825.1 uncultured bacterium | reverse complement strand
TACCACCCTTACAGCCCAGACGGATGCGGCCCAGGAAGATTTAACCAGCACCGGTGCGTTGGTTCTCTCGGCGACAGCTGGAAGTATAACCATCGGAGGCGGGGATGACACCGCCGGACTCAGTTCAGCAGGAGACACGCTCCTCAAGGCCGCAGGCAGTGGCAATGACATTGCGATCAACTCGAGCATGAGTGTTGGTTCGGGAAGCTTAAGCCTGGATTCCGCAGATGAGATCAGCCTTGCAGCCGATGGAGACATATCCACCACCACCTCAGCTGAAACCATTGATCTTTTGGCAGGGGGAAACATCACCATGACGGACGGTGCTGTTGTTGACGCCAACGACGGGAATATCCGCCTGGAGAGTTCAGCTACCATGACCCTTGGCTCCGTAGATTCGGGAACTGGAGATATTACGGCCACGGCCACCACCTCGATCCTTGATGGCGGTGATGCGGGTGTGGATCTCATCGGTGATGACGTGAGACTCACCGCTGCTACTGACATAGGGGCTTCAAGCAACGCCCTTGAAACCAGCATTACCACCTTAAGTGCACGTGCTGCCTCAGGTTCCATCTACTTAAGTGAGACAGATGGTGTAACGGTAGATCAGGTTGCGGCCATCTCGGTGAATCGTGTGGGTACGGACGCTTCCACTGCGGGTGAGGCGGATACAGCCGCCCAGGAAGATCTCTTTACGGGTAATAACGGAAACATTGTATTAAGCGCCGGCTCCTTAACCCTGGAGGGAGGCTCAGATACCACGGCCTTAACGGCTACTGGTACGGGCAATGTATTACTTAAGACCACCACGGGCTCTATTAACCTAAACGATGCGCTAAACGGCGGCACGGGACATATCTCTCTTGATGCCAAAACAGATATTAACCAGAACGCCAATGTATCCACAGCCGGAAGCAGCACCCTTGATTTCCTGGCCCAGGATGGGGACATCACCATGTCTGATTCTGCGGTTGCTTCAACCAACGGCGGGGATATTAGCTTTGATGCGGGAGCGGACATCGCCGTGGGAAGTATTTCCTCAAGCGGGGATAGCATGGGCAACATCAGGTTAAATGCCTCCGGGTCCATCACCGATGCCGGTGACACGAATAGGGATATTGTGGGCTCAGGCCTTCTTATTACCGCCGGTACCGGAATTGGAAGCAGCGTGAACTCGCTGGAAACGTCCATTGCCAGCCTCAGTTCGAGTTCAGGAGCAGGAGGGTCTAATCTTTCTGATGCTGACGCGATCACCATTACTTCGGTAACGGTGGATACAAACCGTGTGGGTATGGATGGAACCATCGGCGCCCAGCAAAGTTCCCAGCAAGGAATTACCGGAACCTCCGGTGATATAGATTTCATCGTCGAAACGGCTTCCATTACCATTGATGCAGATATAAACCTGACGGGTTCAGGAAATATTGTGCTCACGGCTACAGCAGGCTCCATCACCATGGGTAGTTCAACCAGTGCGGGTACCACCAGCGGTTATATCCATTTCACTGCGGACCAGGGAGGCATCACCTCTAATGATTTAACGACCACAGGCGGGGAGATTGTAATCTCGGCCCAGGATGACATCACTTTAAATAACGGTACCACCTCAGGGGGAGCAGGGCAGGTAAGTGTTACATCAAGCGCTGGTAATATCACGGTAGCCTCGGCACTCGATGCAGGGGACGGCAACATCACTCTAAGCGCGAACCAATCCTTAACCCAGAACACCAGTTCAGCCGTCAGCACCTCTTCTACGGGCACCATCACCATGACGGCCACGGCAGGCTCCCTCACCTCGAATTCCAACATCACCACAGGCGGAGGTAATCTAAGCATAGAGGCCACGGCAGGAGCGCTAACGCTTGAGGCAACAACGAACAGCTCAGGCGGGGATCTAAGTGTCACCTCGGGAACCAGCAGCACACTAAACGGCTCTCTTGATTCAGCAGGCGGTGCGCTTGGTGTTACCACAGGTTCCGCTTTTAACCTCAACGGTTCCATGGCAAGTGACGGGGGTGCGATCACCGTAACTTCTGGAACAGACATCATCTCCCACGCGGATTCCACGGTGAGCTCTTCAAGTACGGCAGATACGGGAACCATTTCCATGACGGCTGCTAATGATCTCACAGCGGATCAATTAAGCAGTGACGGCAATGTAACCCTGACTGCCACCAACGGCTCCATCACACTAAACGACACCGTAGGTTCTGAGTCAGGTACCATAGCCTCAACAGCCAACACCACCATCACCCAGGCTGTGGGAGCGAATATCTCCACGGCAGGGGCAGGGGACATCACCATGATCTCCACCACTGGAGCGATCACCTTAAACGCCGGTACTGCAACCACAGGAACAGGGAACATCGACATCACGGCAACGGCCTCAGATATTTCGATGACAAGCGGATCAAGCTTAGATACCACCTCAGGTTTTATCCACTTAACGGCCAATGCCGGATCCATCACCAGTAACGATTTAGATACCACGGGCGGTGAGATTGTTCTCTCTTCACAAGATGACATCACCTTAAATGCCGGTACTACCTCGACGGGTGCGGGGCAGGTAAGCGCCACCTCAAGCGCAGGAAACATCACTGTAGCTTCTGCCCTTAACGCAGGAGACGGCAACATCACCCTGAGCGCGAACCAGTCCTTAACCCAGAACACCAGTTCAGCCATCAGTACCTCTACTACTGGCACCATCACCATGACGGCCACAGCAGGCTCTCTCACCTCAAATTCCAACATCACCTCAGGGGGAGGGAATGTAACGATTGAGGCCACCGCAGGAGCGGTAACGCTTGAGGCAGCCAGCAGTAGTGCAGGCGGGTCCATAGGAATCACCTCAGGAACCACAACGACTCTCAACGGCTCCACGAGTTCAGCCGGAGGCAACACAACAATAACCGCCGGGTCAGCCTTTAATCTAAACGGCAGCATGGCCAGTGATGGGGGAGCCATCGCCGTTACTGCTGGCACAGACATAATCTCAGCTATAGGCTCCAGTGTGGACGCGTCAAGCACCGGAAGCACAGGCACCATCTCCATGGTTGCCGCAACCAACCTCACTGCAGACAAACTAACCAGTGACAGCACCATCACTCTCACAGCCACAGCCGGATCCATGAGCCTCAACGACACGATCAGCTCAGAGAGCGGCAACATTACAGCAACCGCGAATACCACGATCACCCAGGCAGCAACAGCAGCCATCTCAACTGCCGGTGCGGGTACCATCAGCATGACCGCTGCAGGCGGAAATTTTGACTCCAATGCCAGCATAACCTCTGGTAGTGGGGATATAACCATAGAGGCTACCGCTGCTGATCTAACGTTAAGTTCAGATATTATCTCCGCCGGAGGCGCGATTAGCGCCACATCTGGAGGTTCCATTATCCAGAATGCGGCTCTGAGTTCCTCAGGGGGAGCCATAACTGTGACAGCGGGAGACGATTTCTCCCAGACCACATCCTCGACAACTGATTCCAGCTCCGCAGGCGATACAGGAACGGTAAGTATCACGGTAGAGAACAATCTACTTTCAGATAAAATCATCTCCGATGGGGCTGTAACGATTACAGCCACTTCAGGCTCTATCACAGCTCTGGATTCGATCACGTCGCAGGTTGGAGACATTACCCTGACTTCAGCAGGCCAGATTTCTCAATTCAACGGCTCAAATTTCTCCACGGCTTCTACCGGGGGGATTTCTCTTAGCAGCTCAGCGATCATCTCCAGTGCTGCAATGAGTGCTTCTGGGAGTGGAAACATTGATCTGAACGCAACGGCAGGAAACATCACGATGCACTCGTCCTCAAGTGCCCTGGCAGGTGGTTTTATTCATCTCAGTGCGAATTCAGCCTCTCTCACCTCTAATAATCTGAGCACTACCAATGGTGGAGAGATCACCCTGAGTTCACAAAACGCGCTTGTAGCCAATGCAGGCATCACTGCCTCTGGTATTGGAGCGGTGAGTCTGACTTCAAGTAGCGCAAGCGTCAGCATCGCGGGTTCTGTGGACGCGGGTGAGGGCAACATCAGCATCACGGCAGACCAGTCAGTGATCCAAAGCTCAGCGGCAAGCGTGCAGACAGCAGGCTCGGGCAGCCTTACACTGCTCTCCACCAACGCGTCCATTACTTCTCAAGGATCACTACAGTCTGCTGATGGAAATATTACGCTCAGTGCCGCCAGTTCAAATATTGTGCAGAACTCATCGATCACCACGAGCAACGGTTCCATCTCCCTGACTGCCGGGGCCGATCTGAGCATGGGAGCGGATTCCTCCATTGAGATCAGTACCGAGCCAACAGCGAGTATAACCCTCACTGCCGGAGATGATCTGATCACAGATGAGATAAACACCCAGGGATCTCTAACTCTCACAGCCACCTCAGGTTCCATCACGGTCAATGATTCGATCTCTTCAGGGGGAGGGGACTTGACCCTCAGTGCGGGAACGAATCTGACCCAGGGTACAGGTGCGGATTTTTCCACAGCAGGCAGTGGAAATCTCACATTAAGTGGAACGAGCCTGACCCAGAATGCCGCTTTGATCACCAGCGGCTCAGGAAATGTTGATCTGAGCGCAAGTGCTGGAAGTATCACTATGAACGCCTCAGCATCGGCTACGGTAGAGAGTGGTTTTATCCACCTGACCGCAAGCCAGGGTGCGATCACCTCAAACAGCCTCAGCAGCAATTCCGGTGGAGAGATCACCCTTAGCGCGAGAGATAACATTGAGGTCAATACATCCCTGAGTGCAACCGGTGCAGGAAACGTGGCCATCACTTCCTCTGCTGGCAGTATAAGCACCCCTGGCTCGATGAACTCAGGGACAGGCACTTTAACCCTGGATGCACAGGGGAACATCACTACCGGTACGATCCAGACCCAGGGTGCGGCCAGCCTCACCTCAAGCACCGGTGCCATCACCATGAACGAGTCTTTGAACGCGGGAGCCGGTAACGTCACTTTTAGCGCGCAGGGAGATCTCAACATCCATAGCATCCAGACCACAGGGGATGCGAGTCTAACCTCAACAGCAGGGGCCATCCTGGATAATTTCTCAAGCGAACCCTACAACCTGTCTGCCGCTACCGCGACACTAAGCGCGGCCAATGGGATTGGTTCCTTTAGTGATGACTTCGACACCAATATTTCCACGCTCAACGCGAGTAACACCAGCAGCGGAGAGATTGTAATTGAAGAGGCGGATGATCTCTCGGTGACCAACGCCACAACCACGGGAACCGGGGGTTCCATAGAGCTTACCCTTGCAAGTGGTGAATTGAGCACCGATGGAGACATATCCATTGGAACGGACACGGGAACCCTGGCTCTGCTCAGTCCCCTGAGCGATAAGGACATCATCATTGATGAAGAGGTAAACCTGGAAAACGGCATCCGGTTATCTACAGGCGGGAATGTGATCATCAACGCGAATATTTCCATCAGCGGTGGTGATCTCACCCTTGAGGCGGGTAAATCCATCACCATGGCAGAGGGAGTGAGTGCTTCGGTAGTCAACTCAAGCTCAGGAATCCTGAATCTCAAGGCAACGGACCAGATTAGCATAACCACACTGATCTCCGATGACCAGGTGATTCTTGTGGCCCAGAGCGGGAGTATCTTAGATAACTCCGCCGCTGAGAGTGCAAATATTACAGCGGATGAAGCAACCCTGACAGCCGGTACGGGAGTCGGTACAGCGTCGGAGGATCTCGACAGTGCGATCTCCACCCTGCGCTCCTCCCAGGCAGGTTCAGGCGGCTTTTATCTGACTAATACCCTTGCTCTTGATCTGCAGGGTCTGCAGGTGGCAGGCGACATTTTTGTTGAGTCTCAGAGCCTGAGACAAAGTGCTGCAGTGAACTCCTCGGCGGGTTCTGTGAGCATGAAGACCACAGGGGATCTATCCATGGATGCGGGCATCAGCACCAGCAGTGTTGCGGCGGGTAGTATCCAACTTGAGGCCGGTGGAGACCTGAAAATCTCAGAGCTTGATACAGGCGGCGGTCATGTTGGATTGAAGGTGGAAGCAGGAGGGGAGATTCTTGATTCCGACCAGGATGAAGGCCTCAACGTGAAAGCTTCAACCCTGAACATGATCGGCCAGGGTGTTGAAGGCATCGGCGCTGGCCTCACTGACACTGCGCTGCATAATCTTTTGCTGCAGGCTGTGGAGACAGATGTGGATAAAGCCTTTTTGTCGACTGCCTCACAAACGGATAAGCTGCAGATTAAGATTGGTGAAAAGACTTACGCCACCCTCATAGGTGAAGATCGCTGGGCCATTGAGTTTGTCAATGAGGGACTCTTTATGTCCTCAACCTCCCCCCTTGGTGACAATGCCCTGGATTCAGGGAATAACAGCGCTGTGGATGAGGTGGAGTTTACGCGCTTTCTGGACTACAAACTCCTTGAGAATCTCTCCAAGAAGGAGGGTTCGCTCACCAACAGCCAGACTAACACTTCAGCCTCCTCCGCTCCTTCAGCGGCACTCTTCTACAATCATCAAAAGAGACATGCTCCACCAGTAGAGGTTAAGCTGGCTGATTCCGGTTCTAGTTATGAGCTTGATTTTGATCAAGATGTATTTGATCACGATGTTCTATCTAGCCTAGAGCCCTCCAGCATTCCAGAGTTTGGAATAGGGTTTACCGACCAGACCGTATTAGGTGAAGAAGAGCCGTTTGTCTTTGAATACTGGATTGAGGACATCAATCTTTGATCCCGTGTAATTAGAAATTAAATGAATTATGATCTAATAGATTTTCCAGGGGCTCACCAGTTTGTTATAGGGTGTGAATATATATGTATAAGAAGCAAAATCTAGCAGTTGTTTGGTTTGTTTTAGCATCCTTTTTAATTGGTGGATGTGGAGGCGGCGGCGGCGGTGGTACCCAATCCAACCTGGTGATCAGTACCGTTGCTGGAACCGTCAGTGATGGGCCTATCCAAAATGCCCGAGTCTTTTTGGATATTAACTATGACGGAGCTTTCAGCACCGGAGAACCCTTTGATATCACTGATGAAAATGGTCTTTTTGAGATTAGCTACATTCTTGAAAATGAAACCGAATATCTCATTATCGCTGAGGGTTCTACTGCCCTCGGGACTATAGATCCGCTAGATAATAGTGATTTGGGAACCTTGAATTTCGTGATGTTCACTAGTCTTACATCTGTAAAGGCAGCTGCAAATGAACCAGATGTACCGGTCATCGAAAGTTATTCCCAAAACATTACACCACTGACATTCCAGGGATACCTGAAGACCCTTGATACAGAACTTTTAGGAGGTCTCGATACAACCGGTTCAAGTGTAAGTGAATTGTTGACTGATGAGGTTATTGATTCAACGACTCTTTTTAGGAACACCATCGTAAACACAGGTACAAATCCAGCCACAAAGACTGTCTTTCAAAATAAGCTAAATGAAGTAGCTGAACTGATCGTGGCGGAACAGGAAAATGAAAAGACCGATGAAACGAAGGTTGAATTGGGTTTAGGGGCAACTCAGGATATCAGCTTCTCAGAAGAACAAAGTGAGGCTCTAACAGATAAGCTCTCCTTCACTAATAAGACAACTCCTAACAAAATTGGTGATCTGGTCATTACCAGTAATCTGGAACAGGTGACTACCACTAGTGAATTCACAGTTTTTGTAACTCCATACAACTCAATATTAGATGTTCCTAAGTATGCACAAGTCAGGGACCAGGGTTTCACTTTATTAGCTGGATTTGATGTTGTTCTTAAAGATTCTTCGGGAAAGCGTCAGTTAAATGTAGTGGATGCTTCCATTGTTCAAGAGGTGCTCAGTGCTTCAAGCTTTGGCTCCTTGAATGAAACAGCTATCAGTTATTTGAGTTTTGACGGTTCTAACTGGACTGAGGTAGGAACCAATTTGACGGTTGCATCTAACCAGGTATCTGGATTGGAAAACATTCTCAAATTGTCCCCATACGCCCTCGCAAGGAAGAACTTTCTTCAAGATCCAGTTAATTTTCCATTAACCGGATACTCAACACTCAAAAATCCTGTAGTCATCGCGAAGGGTCACTATGAGGGTTCAGAGATAGCCCTTGGAAGTATTTTCTCTACCCTTGGTACATCCTCAGCGGTTAATCTTGATGCAGAGACGCTGAGTGCTGCATCCGTTACCTTTCGTATTCCACAGGATTATGTAATCGATGAACTAGTTCTTCTTAGCAAAGACATCTCCAAATTCACAACAGGTGATAAGGTTTCCATTGAAATTAAGGTTGAAGAAGGTGCGGCGTCTTCAGAAAAATCCTTGCCAGTGGAATTTATTGAGGACGATACCTTGAAGTCTTTATTGATTTCAGGTTCCGGTCTCGAGTCCTTTGCTGGTTTGGCAGCTTTTATTGAAACCAGGATTCCTTATGAGATTTTGGGTCTCTCATTTGAAAACTATTCTGCTCATCAATTGGCAGGTACAGCCCATCAGGCGATTCTTGATAACACTGAAAGTTTTTTAAATGGAAACGGAAATGGGACATTTTCCACGTCGATCAGTTCAGCGCTCACGTGGGCGAGATTACCGGGTGATGGCTCGGCCAGTCTTTATACCTTTGAAGCAAATGAACCTGCCAATTCCTTCAACTTGAGGGAAGAGAATAAAGATTCCGATGGATTATTGGTCTATACGCGAACAATAAGCTGGAGGTACTTTGAGGCTAAGGTTGAAAAGCGAGTAAGTCTTTCCCATACCTCCGGTCCAAAGAGTGGAGGTGGAAATTCCCAGGTGATCACCTTTTCCAGAAATGATCAAACCATTCTTGCCGCTGTATTCCAGGACTCACGAACAAACCTCTTTCAGTCTTCTTCCGGATATCGATCTCTCAACTATGGGGTGTATCTTGGTTCAGCCATTTTCGAACGAGATTCAAACTATTTGGTGACCTCAATTTTGAGTGCAAAATTTGAGCAGAACACCACGGAAGTACTTACTTTTAATGGAGCCTTGCTAGGCGGGGTCAATTCCCTGAGGGGTTTCACCACACTTGATAACGCCAAACTGGATTTTGAAGGTGACTTTAACTTCTATCTCCAATCTTACGGTACAGTAACTGGTTCGGTTGTGCTTAAAGCCAATTCAATCTACGCACGTGGTTTTGATAATGGCTATTACAACAATAATCTCGTAGAGGATGCTTTATTCACAGTCCAATCCCTTCCAGAAAAGCAGACGATCACACTTCCAGATTCAATTGATGGTCAATGGAGCGGAGCGCTTACAGATAGTTGCGGAGATGACGGACTGATGATTCTCCAGATTTCTAACTCAAACCAGAGTTGGACAGCCCAATCAGCAGATAGTTCGAGAGTTTATGGGACACGCACGGTGATTTCAGATACTTCTGTATTTTTCTACGACATTAATTTTCTATGGTCGCTCGGTACTTTTGATCCTGATGCAGGGCAGATCACAGGGAATTGGCATGACGGAACCTGTAATGGTAGCTATACTCTAACCAAGTAAACTGTGAGTAATTGAGGTTTCCAAAGTGCGTAGCTATTTTCTACTATTTTTTCTATTTCTATCAAAAGCTTCCAATAGTTTTTGTGCGGACCAGAGCTTTGTTGTTCCCTTGACACTATCAGAACTGGTCAACCAGGTAGTACGTCGAAATGCCAGAGCCATCTACCAGAAATTGCAATATCGGATAGCCTCGCACCAGGTTGAATTTGAGAGGGGAATTTTTGATCCATCTCTTTTCGTGAATCTCAAAAAAGAGAGAAATCACACACCCAATACCGCCCAGGAAGCGGCTACACGCCAGTTTGAATCAGAGTATAAGGACCAGACCGAGCTATATGAAGCTGGTGTGGGCTGGTTGAGTAGAAAGGGTACGGAATGGAAAGTTGACTTTTCTTATGATCGACACAGTTCCACTGTAGTGGATCGATTTCGACAGGATTCCAATGAACACACCAGTGGATTGAAGATCAACGTACGTCAGCCGCTATCAAGGGGTAAGGGTGAACTCGCCACCCAGATAAAAATTTCGTTAGCGAAAATTGAAAAAAAGGTGTCTTTTGATGAGTATCGAAAAGCCTTAATGGATCTGGTCGGTCTGGCCATCTCTAACTATTGGAATCTGTATGGAGCACAGCAGCTTGCACGCAGTTGGGATGAATCTCTTTTTCTCGCCACAAAGCAGCTTGCAGATGCCAGGCTAAGGGTGAAGAGTGGAAAGGCTTCGAAGGTGCATCTATTAGAGCTCCAAGTCGCGGTATCCCAGCGCAAGATCGAGCTAGATTCCATTCGTTCAAAGATTGCTCAGCTCCATAACCAGATCTTTGGACTTTTATCTGTTTCCGCCATTGAGAACAAAGATATACTCTTTGAACTTCGTGATTTGCCGGAGGTTGAAAAGACCCCGATTCCCGACCTGGAACTAAGTTATCAGTTGGCAC
Organism: uncultured bacterium; assembly: GCA_964539825.1. Classification (GTDB taxonomy): domain Bacteria; phylum Muiribacteriota; class UBA6191; order UBA6191; family UBA6191; genus CAZIKF01. The sequence goes on along the minus strand of CAZIKF010000038.1, from coordinate 35,961 downwards.
TGCGAAATTGGCCGGAAATTCAGATTTCTAAAGGGAGACAGAAGATCGAAATTCTCAAGCACCAATATGCCATGAAACAAGTATTACCCAGGATAGATATGGTCGCCAACCTTTCTTCAAATTCCCTTGATTTCAGCGCTTCCCGTTCCCTTGGTCAATTCGCCTCAGGGGGGTTTCTTTCCCACTTTGTAGGTGTGGAATATAGCGTTGCGTTTGATAAAACAAGTCTGAAACAGAATCTAAAAATGGCAGAGCTGCGCCTTAAGCAGGCCGATCTACAAATCGATTCATTGACCAGGACTTTATACAATAGTTTATTAGATAAGATTGAAACATTGTCTCTCTCTAAATCCCAAATGCTTGAGTACAAAAAGGCACTCAGGCTGAGAAGGAAACTTCTTTCTATTTCCAAAGAGCGAATGGAATATGGGAAGATTGGTCTTAGAGATCATTTGGAGGAGCAGGAAAAACTCATTGGACACCAGAGAAAGAACCTGAGTGGAATCGTAGATCTGAAACTATCTGAAGCTACCGTTCAAAAGGCGATGGGTACGCTCTTAAGCCGATTTGAGGTAGAAGTTGAAGAACTCGGGAACCAAGACAAGCTCTATGATGATGGTCCTTTATCCTTCGAGGACAGTGATGGTTAAACCTAAAGTTTCCCTGGTTTGTTTGCTTGTTATTTTACTGATCCCCGTAGATTGTGCTCAATCTTATACAGCCTCTGTAAATCCAGTTGAAGATGTTCAATTAAGCTTTTCTCTTGATGGAATTCTCTCAGCGGTAATCGTGAAGGAAGGCCAGAGAGTACAGCAGGGGGATTCCCTTCTATCCCTCGATGATCGACTACAATCCCTGGAGACAAAAAGAAGAAAGCTCGCATGGGAGGATAAAAGCAGGTTGAATACACAGGTTAAGACTGACAAGCTTCTCAAGAAGACTTTTGACTCTACTCAGGAACTCTTCTCAAAGTCGGGGTCTGTCAGTAGAGATGAGGTCATGCAGCAGGAGGTCCGCTACCTGGCTAGCCAGGGTACTATCGAACAGCTAAGAGAGGCCGAGAAAAGGGAAGAGCTGGAGTTCAAGATTTCCGAAACTGTTTTACATCAGCACACCCTGCGCTCACCAATATCAGCTACGGTTATGAAAATCGGTGTAGACCGCGGAGAGTGGGTTAGGACCGGTGCTGTGGTTCTACGCCTTGTGAATGTTTCAAGATGTGAGGTGGAGATCAATATTCCTGCTACTGAAATATCACTTTTTAGAGCAAGTACGGAAGTTGTTATTCAACCTGTTGTTGGAGAGCCAGGCACTACGAGACGTGCTGAAATCGTATTTGTTTCCCCAATGGCGGATGAAGCAAGCGGATTGGTGCTGGTTCGTGCTCAGTTTGACAACCAGGACCTGGCCATAACTCCTGGTAGTACTGTTGAAGTCCGTCTTCCAGGAAAGTAGAAAGTATATCTATGAGGGATTCTGCTGAACCAGGAAATCTGCTGGCAGAGCTACGCTCTCTGAGGTTTTTTCCTGGCTCAGAAGATGACTTTTGGCCCAGGTTTTTATCCGGGGTAGCCAGTATTTGCAAAACTTCCTGGGTTTTACGTTTAACGCGGGGAAAGTCAGCGGATGTCTGGAGCCTTGCCCAGGATTTTGGGACCAACCTTGACAAAGAACAGATCCGGCAAGCTCTTGAGGATAATCTACTTCAAGTCGCTGAGCGGGCTCAGAGCAATGGATACGCATTTGAGAGACTGCGAACAACCATTCCAGGATTTTCACAGCCTACCGCGATTGCTTTTTGTGTGGAAGAAGGCAAGGATCGTAATGGATCCATCATTATTGGATTCGCTGATCGAATGGCAAGTCCCCAGATTAATGACATCCTGATACGTACTCAACTGATTGCCGATATTCCCCGTTCCTATTTTAGTTCAGCGGACTCCGTGGTGGAGGCAGGTACGGACCAGAGTTTTCTTGATGTGCTTGAGATTATCTCCAATCTCACCTCTCAGAAAAAGTTTCTTCTTTCTTGCATGAAGCTAGCGAATGATCTCTCTTCTCGATTCCAGTGTTCGCGAGTGAGCATAGGTTGGTCTCGAGGTGAATATGTAATCCCAATCGCCATCTCACATATGGAAAAATTTGACAAACATATGGATGCGGTCACCAACCTTCAGGCACTGTTTGAAGAGTCTTTGGACCAGGATGAAGAAATTACGATTCCTGGAGAGAGATCCCCCGGAACGATTACCGCGGCTCATCAAAAATACCTGAGAGTCAACGGCCTCAAGCAAATTGTAACCCTGCCCCTCAGGGTGGAGGAAAAACCCGTCGCCGTGGTTGTGCTTGAGAGAGTCGACTCATTTTTTGAAGAACGTGATCTTCTAACCCTAAGGCTGGCAATGAACCAGGTTGCTACCCTATTGGATAATCTGAAACGTACCGACCGTTGGCTCATCATGCGGGCAATTCTTAAGGTCAAGGATTGGTTGGGTTGGTGGATCGGGGTGGAGAAGACTGTTCTCAAATTGTCAGTAATTGCAGGATCCATTTTAATGATCTATGTGCTCACAGGTCAGTGGGATTTTCAGATCGAGGCTACGGCACAATTAGCAACGGACCGGGTAATTTACATTTCAGCACCCTATGATGGAGTCGTATTCCGAGCAAATGGTCGTGAAGGGGACCTGGTAAAGAAGGACCAGGTACTGCTGGAACTGGATACCCAGGACCTTTATTTACGCGAAGCAGAGGCACGGGCAGAAGTTACTCGATTCTCCCGAGAAGTACAAAAGGCACGGGTTGATGGAAAGTTGGCCGATATGTCCATCTCAGATGCCAAACGCGACCAGGCTCTGGCTCAACTGGAGCGAATCCGCTACTTCCTAAACCAATCTATTATCAAATCACCCTTTGATGGGGTCCTGGTAGAAGGAGATCAGGAAGATCTCCAGGGTGCTCCCGTATCGAAGGGAGAGGTGATTTTCAAGATTGCCGAACCAACTGGCATCTATCTTGAGCTCAAGGTCCAGGAGGAAGATATCGACCAGGTTGGCGAAAATTCCCATGGAGAACTTGCGCTGCTTAGTGATCCCTCAAACAAGTATCCATTTGAAGTGGAGCGGATTGTTCCGGTTGCCCAGGTTGATCCAGCAGAAGGCAATTTTTTCCTGGTCAGGGCTAAGTGCAAGGATCTGCCCAAAGACTGGTGGAGACCTGGTATGACAGGGGTAGGGCGGATTCACGCGGGAGAGCGTTCGATCTTATGGATCTTGACCAGAGGGATTGTAAACTTCTTTCGGTTGAGATTCTGGTGGTAGGGAGCACAAAGCGTGCAGGGGAATCTTTTTAGCGAGTCCTGGTATCGCATAGCGGATCTCAGGGTAAACCTGTTATACACCGTTCGAGTTCAGAAACAGTTGTTTCGAGGCTCCACTTTTTATGTTCTTCATGACCCTTTCAACAATCGTTTTTTTCGGGTTCGACCGGAGGCGTACGAGTTTTTAATCAGGCTCAATGCCGACCAGACTGTGGAGCAGACCTGGGAGGAATGTCTCAAGATTCGTCCTGATGATACCCCGACGCAGGATGAAGTCATTCGGCTTCTGTCTCAGCTTCACCATGGCAACTTGCTCTATTTTCAGAACAAAGGGGACTCGGAAAGACTGTTTGAAAGGTACAAGGAGGGCCGAAAACGGTTCTTCACCAGTACCTTTATGTCGATCTTATTCCTCAAAATTCCACTCTGGGATCCTGAGCAATTTCTAAAAAAGTCCAAACCAATCATTGATCTATTGATTAGTGTTCCGGGACTGATAATCTGGATTTTAGTAGTTTGTTTAGGGGCCACAGTAGCCATTTCAAACTTTAGAGAACTCTTTGAACAGAGCCAGGGTATGCTGGCTCCCTCCAATCTGGTCTACCTCTACATTTGCCTGGTTAGCCTTAAAGTGTTTCACGAGCTAGGTCATGCCGCTATGACCAAGAGGTTTGGTGGAGAGGTTCATACAATGGGCATAATGTTTCTGGTTTTCACACCCTTGCCTTATATGGACGCAAGCAGCAGTTGGGCCTTCCGAAATAAATGGCATCGAGTACTGGTGGGTGCGGCCGGGATGATCGTGGAGCTGTTTTTTGCCTCGATCGCGGTTTGGATCTGGGCAAATTCCGGAGAGGGGCTGGTGCGCGGAATTGCTTTCAATGTCATGATGATCGGTTCTATTTCCAGCTTCTTTTTTAATGGAAATCCCCTGACCAGATTGGATTCCTACTATATTTTGTCTGATTGGCTGGAGATTCCCAACCTGGCTGAAAGGGCTAAGAAACAGTGGTTTTATTGCATAGAACACCTTCTTTATGGAATCAAGGAAATTTTCCCACCGGCTGATTCTCTATCTGAGGGCTTTTGGCTCTTGTTATATGGGTTTTTCAGCTTTCTCTATCGAATCTTAATCTCCATTGCCATTGCCATGTTCGTGCTTGATCAATGGTTTGAAGCTGGGATTTTGATTCTTATTCTTTCTCTGTTTGCCTGGATCCTAAGACCGATATGGAAGGGTCTTACTTATCTATTTACCGATCAAAGACTTGGAAGGCAGCGCAAAAGAGCATACCTGGTCACAAGTCTAGTGGTGGGGGCTGCCGTATTTGGACTCTGCATTTACCCAGCCTCGGATGGAATTCGTGCCCCCGGTGTGATTCAGGCGCAGGGGTTTTTGACGGTTTATACCCCGGTAGCGGGTATCCTTCATGAAATCAAGGTACGCACAGGTCAGCGGATCTCTAAAGGTGATCTGCTGATGAGCCTTGAAAATCCTGAGCTTGAATTGGAGATCCGGGCAACAGAAGCACAATTGGCAGAAAGTAGAGCCCTGGAATTAAAGGCCCGGAAAATTGATATCGCTGATCTCAAGCCAATCGCGGAAAGATTGAAGTTTCTGGAAAGAAAGGTCCTCAGATTAGAGGGTAAGAAAATACAACACGATATTCTGGCCCAGGTTGATGGTCATTGGGTTGCTCCAGATCTTGATAAGTATAAGAATGTCTGGCTTTCGTTAGGTTCTGAGCTGGGTGCCATCATTCCAGATGACGAGATGCGCTTTTTCGCGGTTGTCTCCCAGGAGCAGGCCTCCAATCTGTTTAGCCATACAAAATCCAGCGGTGAAGTTAAAATCTATGGACGCGAGGAATTTACCCTGGCGGCCTCCTCAGTTCAGGTCATACCCTTTGAACGAAAGCAATTGCCTTCCGTAGCCTTAGGCTGGTTCGGTGGTGGTAGCATTCAGGTCAACCAGCAAGATGGAATGACGACAGCCGAATCCTTTTTTGAGGTCCATGCATCCCTGGAGCAGGGCATAGCTCCTGTTTCATTACTGCATGGCAGGACAGGGGAACTCAGAATCGACTTGCCGCCCAAGTCTCTGTGGGAGCAGCTACGCAGGGGAACGGTTCAGCTTATGCAGCGCCGCTATAAAATCTGATGAATCTTTCCGCTGAATATAAGAGATTCAATGTCCCCGAAGAGAAAAAGTCATATGGGGGCCTGGATGCTCTTACCCACACTCTTGTGGGCAAAGTTTACAAACGGTTGTTTTCTCCGGCCAGATTTCGCAGGCAAGCTGAGAAAATCTATGAACTCTCCCTGGAATTAGCGGATCTGGAAGATTCTAATTTAATGGAGCAAGTTGAAAGTTGGCGTCATCAATTTCGAATGAAAAGGGTAAAGAGGAAGTCACAGTTCAATCTGGCTCTTGCTCGAATTTCCGAGCTCTCCTATCGCAAACTGGGAATGAGACCTTTTTCCGTCCAAATCATGGGAGTTCTCGCTCAGTATCATGGCTTTGTAATTGAGATGCTTCCTGGAGAAGGAAAGACGATTACAGCCGCTGTGGCAGGTGTACTGGCAGCATGGGAGGGGAATCCGGTACACATAGTAACTTCAAATGATTATCTGGCGAGTAGAGACGCGGATTCCATGAGACCGCTCTTTGAAGGTTGCAACGTAAGCGTGAGTTGTGTCGTCGCGGAGCAGGATCAAGCCATGCGGCACGCTAATTACCTTTGTGACGTAGTGTATGCCACGAGCAAGGAACTTCTGGCCGATTTTCTGAGGGACAGAACTGAACACGAACAAATCAGCTTCGACCGCTACCTCATTGAAAAACTTTCACCTCAATCCACTCGAAAAGTTCAAGTTATGAGGGGTCTGTATACCGCAATAATTGATGAAGCCGATAGTGTCCTTGCTGATGAAGCAACCACACCTTTGATTATTTCTGCTCCAACAAAAAATGAGATCCTAAAAGAGGCTACGCATGCAGCATTTGAAATTGCTTCTAAGCTTGAAATCGATATTGATTACACCGTAAATCACAAATTTCACGAGATTAAATTCACTTCTTTAGGAGAGGAGAAGCTATCCCCGCTATCTGACATGCTTCCTGCGATCTGGAAATCCAGGGAACGTCGGGATTTTCTGATGAAACAAGCCCTTGCCGCAAGAGAGTTTTATAAGCGTGACAGTCACTATATTGTAAATGAGGAAGGCGAGTGCGTCATCGTGGATGAGAAAACAGGGAGGTTGATGAAAAACCGCTCATGGGGTGCCGGACTTCATCAGGCCGTTGAAGCGAAGGAGGGGGTAGAGTTAACCGATCCCACCGAAACTCATACTCGCATGAGCTTCCAGCGTTTCTTTCGTTTGTACAAAAAGCTGTCCGGAATGAGCGGTACCCTTCAAAGGTTGGAAAATGAACTATGGCAGATCTACAAACTCCCAACCATCAGAGTACCCAAGAGGATAAATAATACCTACAAGCTTCTTCCTTACCTCCTTTTAGAAACCGCCGCTGAGAAATGGGAGGCTGTGGTAACGGAAATTATTTCAATACATGAGACCTCCAGACCCATTCTAGTAGGTACCCGAACGATTAAAGAGAGTGAAGATCTGGCGGACTTACTCGCCAAAAGCGGTATTGAGTGTGTTCTTTTAAATGCGCTTTATCATGAGGAGGAAGCCAAGATTATTTCTATCGCCGGTGAGAGGGGACGTATCACCATAGCGACCAATATGGCTGGTAGAGGGACAGATATTATCCTGGCAGAAGATGTGTCTGAATTGGGTGGGCTGCATGTAATCTCCACTCAAAGGCATGAGTCTGTTCGGGTAGACCTGCAATTGTTTGGAAGAGCGGCCCGGCAGGGACAGGCTGGAACCGTGAGGGAGATTTTGAGTATTGAAGATGTTGTCCTCGAACATCTCTGTCCAAAGTTGATTCGTAATTTTTTGTCGGGAATCGTGCAGAGTTATTTTGGTAGGGTTTTGGGTTCAAAAGCTTATCATCACTTTCAACTGGTGGCGGATAAACAGTCCTCCAAGATTCGGGGAAAAATTCTAGAGAAGGACTTTAGCCTGAACCAGATGCTATCTTTCTCGCGCTGAAGCAGAGTCATTGCTTTAGCACTGGCCTCACAATCTCTTTCCAAGGCAACAATCCTCCAAAACACCTGGTCTGGTCAATCATTTAGGAAAAGACTTGAATCGGTGTTTAGATGGGTTTACCTTAGGAAGTAGTTCCTTCACATTTCTACGCGCATCTGCACGCTCAACCATGCTCTTACGGCTCTGGATTGGTGTATTTGGTTTCTTCTGGCTGATTCAGCCGTCTTTCTACACCGCTGATTTATTTTCCTATTCACTGGAAGAACTCCTGGAGGTAAAAGTAAGGGTCCCTTCCCTCTTTGAAGAAGGTGAATTAGAAACACCTTCTAGTTTCAGTGTAATCAATCGCAAGGACTGGACTCATCGTGGATCCAGGAAAGGTCTACGCGATCTACTCGACTTTCTTCCCGGTGTTGTGACCTATTCCAGCTTCGGTGGAACTGGAGTGGCGATTCGTGGATTTTCGGGCAACACTAATGTTGTTCGAGGCAAAGCCTTTCTCATTGATGGAATCCCTATTAATAATCTTTCTTTTCGAACAGGTCTTTATGGTCGATCTAATCTAAACCCGCAAATTTTTGATTCATTAGAGGTTATTCGGGGTCCGGGGTCTGCTCTTTACGGAGCGGATGCATTCAGCGGGATCATTGCTATGAAAACCTATGATCCACGCAGAAATGAAGCAGGATTCTATGTTAGCTCAAGCAGTGCTAAAGATTCCGAATTTACCCTGCGTGCAAGCCAGAAAATAGGAAGGGAAGAGCGACTAAGTGCCAATTTTTCCGTGAGTGGACAGGGGTCACAGAACCTCAAATTCAGAAGCTATCAACTCCTTGGAGAACAAACCCGTGAGGAAACCTGGCAGGCTGGAACAGCTCTGCTGAAGTGGTCAAAGGAGCAGAGCGAGAGGGCCCAAAAGGTTCATTTCACCTTTTTATCACACCAGTGGGAAACGGATGAGTCTCCAGGCTTCGCATCTGCTTTTGCCCCTTTCTTTGGCGCTATCACTGATAATGTCTATGCTGACACAAGGTTCAACTTCTATAAAGCATCCCTGGAGCGTACCCTTTCCGCTCAAAGGACCTTTGAGACCAATCTTTACCATTGGAGCTCCCACTTCGGCTACCAGTTGGACACCACACCTCCGGCTGATCAGCAGATTGTCGGCAGAAGAGACACCCGTACGGGTATACAATTCCGCTTGAGGCAGCCCGAACGAGAGGGACACAAAACGAGATGGGTTCTCGGATTGGACCTGGATAGACTAGGTGTAAAGGATACCTATGTAGGCTTCTTATCCACTGGAGTGGGACCCGATAACTTTGAAGGACTCTCCAATACGGTGAAGGGATTATTCTACCAGGCTCGAACAAGGATTCGGGATCACCGGTTATACCTACATTACGGGCTCAGGCTCGATCAATATCCCGGTTTTGGAAATCAGATCACTCCCAGGCTTGGATTAGTCTACCTGGTTGATCCCCAAACCTCCTGGAAATTCTTGTATGGTAACGCGTTTCGCGCACCCACTGCTGGAGAGTTGCAGGGTTTTCGTGGTGGAACAAAAGGTGATCCTATGATTCATCCAGAGGAAATAGACTCCTATGAGATCATTTATCTGAAAAAAGGAAGAACTTCAAAGTTAAACCTCACTTATTTTGAAAATCGCTGGACCGATGGAATTCAGGTCGATGGACTTAGCAAAACCTTTATCAACTTTGAGAAAAATCGATCCAGCGGCTTAGAACTCACCTACCGGAAGAAATTAGGAAAAACCTGGAATCTGGACTTCTCTGGTTCTCGGATTAGCGGAATCAACGAAAATACGGATAAGTCATATGATTCCTTTCCAGGAATCGTCTTGAATCTTCAAGGAAGCTATCACGTCCCAGGTAGGCCCTGGAGTCTCTGGCTGGGAACGCGAGTGATGAAGGACTGGAAAGATGGACCAGGTCAGGTTAATTTTGTTAGTCCGCAGCCTTTGGCCACTTATATCAGAGCTGACCTGGGACTGGATTATGAACTCTCAGAGAACACTCGCATCTACTTATGGATCAGAAACGCCTTTAATCGTGAACTGAAAACTCCATCGATTCTTGATTCAGAAATTGGTGTACCTGAGCAGGGGCGTTCCATTGGTTTTGGGCTTTCCTATGCATTTTAAGCCCCAATTGAAGTTTCTGCTTGACCATGGTGTTCGCACGGGTATGATACGCGCCAACACGGTAAATGCCTTTGTTCTTCTCGAATTCAACCACGGGGGTTCTGATGAATGAAATAAGTGCTTTTCACATCAATGAGCAGGTCGAGGCCTTTTTTAGGCATATGCAGGAGAACTTCCTGTCTCCTTCTTACGAAGAGGTAAGGCTGATTCCTGCCCACTCTGAGATTCATCCCTCAGAAGTTTCAATTTCCGGAATGCTGACCCGCGAAATTTCCCTGGCCACTCCTATCGTCAGTGCGGCCATGGATACAGTAACTGAGTCGGAGGCGGCAATAGCCATGGCCAAGGCAGGTGGAATTGGAATCCTGCATAAGAATTTTCATTTGGACCCGGCGCTTGATTTGATGAAGCAAATCAAAGAAGTGGGCAGGGTAAAGCATCACCTACACGCATTGATTGGTAGTCCCGTAGGATTCTCTCAAGAAGATACTCTTGAGAAAGTGTTAAGGACAAAGCATGAAAAGGATTACGGCTTCGATACCTTTGTGGTTTACGGTGAAAACCAGACTCTCGCAGGCCTGATAACCCACTCGGTTATCAAGTACAACCGTTATAAGCTTAATCAAAAGCTCAAAGAAATCATGATCAGGGATGTGGTCACCCGCGAAGAATGTTCTTTGAAAGAAGCATATGAATTAATGCTAGAGCATCGAATCGGAAATATTGTTCTAACTGACCCAAAGAGAAGAGTAACCGGAATGTATACCTTCACTGATGTGGAGAATGCGATCCAAAATCTCAATCGGCAGTACACCACCGATAATGAGGGACGGCTTAGAGTAGGCGCGGCGGTTGGACCAAGAGACATGGAACGAGTAGCTGAACTTGTCCGCGAACATGTGGATGTGATAGTGCTCGATAGCGCACACGGAGATTCCCGTGAAGTCATTGATGCCCTCAAGGTTTATAAGTCTGAGTTTCCCGATCTACAGATCATCGCTGGAAATGTATCCACAGGCGAGGGAGCTAGAAATCTGATCAAGGCCGGTGCTGATGCCATCAAAGTTGGGCAGGGACCTGGGCGCATTTGTTCTACCCGTGTAATTGCCGGAATTGGAGTGATGCAGCCAGATGCGATTTTCAGGGCCGCTTCAGAAGCAAACCGCCAGGGAGTACCCGTGATTGCTGATGGCGGAATCCAGTATAGCGGTGATCTTGCGGTTGCGATGGCTTGCGGAGCAAATTGTGTGATGATGGGCCAGGCGCTGGCTGGCTGTAAGGAGTCTCCTGGAGAAGTAATCCATGAAGATGGAAAACTTTTTAAAGTTTACCGGGGTATGGCATCTCTGGAAGCCATGTCTGTGAAGAAAGGTTCAGATCGCTACCAAAAAGAGGCATCAGAACTCAAGAAACTTGTGCCCGAAGGTATCACCAAAAAGGTGCCGTTTAAGGGACATCTGGCAGATCAGGTCTTTATGCTCGCGGAAGGACTGCGGACAGGACTGGGTTATTGCGGCTCAAAGGACATGCCTCATTTTAAGAACTCAGTTCAAATTCATCGGATAACGGCTGCTGGTATTCGAGAGAGTCATCCCGATACAACGGGTATGCTTTTTGACCAACCAAACTATTCGCGGAGATAGCTATGCTCGATAAGTCCCACAGCGTTTTAGTCGGTCTTCAGTGGGGAGATGAGGGTAAGGCCAAAATTATTGATTATCTTGGCTCTGAGTTTGATGTTGTAGCCCGCTTTAACGGCGGGGCCAACGCGGGTCATACCTCACGTGCTACCGTCAATGGAAAGGAGTTGGAATTTGTTTTCCATCTTCTCCCTTCAGGAGCCTTGCATGAGGGTACTCACTGTGCACTCGGAAACGGTATGGTTATCGATCCGCTGGCACTGGAAAAGGAAGTGAAAAGCCTGGAAAGTCACGGGATTGAAATTCGTTCCAGGTTGCATATTTCCTCACAGGCCCATCTCGTACTTCCTCACCATAAGGAGCGGGATAAGAAGCAGGAGTCGGGGCGCAAAGGCAAATCCCTTGGAACCACGCTTCGTGGAATCGGCCCGGCCTATGAAGACAAGATTCGCCGAGTTGGACTTCGCATGGAAGAGCTTTGCGATTCGCAAAAATTTCAAGAAACCCTACTGGAAATAGAAGATTTTCAATTGGATCGGGAACTGCTCAAAAAATACGTAAATTTCGCGGAACAATATGGCGCATATATCAAGGATGTTTCAGAGCTGCTGCGATCCTTTCATGAGAAGGGACAAAAGATTCTCTTCGAAGGTGCTCAGGCCAGCTTTCTTGATATTGACCAGGGAACTTACCCTTATGTTAGTTCTTCCAATTCAGTTGCGGGTGGAGCCTGTACGGGCTGTGGAGTTGGACCGGGACTGATTGGGGATGTAATTGGGGTTGCCAAGTCCTACCTTACCCGTGTGGGTGCCGGACCATTTCCCACAGAATTAACCAATGAAAACGCGAGTTTAGAAAATCGGCAGCTTGGCGAACAATTGAGAGAAAGAGGCAGAGAATACGGTGCCACCACAGGAAGACCTCGAAGGACCGGGTGGCTGGACCTGGTCATGCTGCGCCGTGCTCTCTGGGTCAATGGGATTACGACCCTGGCGCTGACGAAACTCGATGTCTTGGATCACCTCCCCAGAATTCCCGTTTGTGTGGGATACAAACTGGATGGAGTTGAGTCCAACCGGCTTCCCATGGGAAGCGAAGCATTAAACCGTGTAGAACCGGTTTATGCATACCTGCAGGGGTGGGAGTGTTGCACCGAGGGCATCAGCCGGTTTGAAGACCTGCCGGAAAATGCTGCAAAGTATATCCAGTTTCTGGAAGAGAGGATTGGAGTAGCGATAAAGATCATTTCCACCAGCCCTCACCGAGATCACACCATTTTCAGAGAGAGTATGTGAAGCACGCTGTAATTTTTGATATGGATGGCGTCATTGTGGATAGTGAGCGCCAGTGGGTTCAGTCGGAGGCATCCTTTCTAAAACAAGCCATTCCGGACTGGAGTGCAGAGGATTTCGATAAAATCACCGGAATGGGTGTAAAGGATCTTTATCAATTTCTTAAGTCCGAATATGAATTCCCCTATTCCTGGGAACAGTTCTGGGAGCGCAATGAACAGGCAGGTCATACTGTTTATGAAGAAATGGTAAATCTCATCCCTGGATTCTTACCTCTCGCTTTCGCTCTGAAAAAAGAAGTTGCCCTTGGATTGGCTTCGTCCTCTCCGAGAAGTTGGATCAAGATTGTTCTTGATCGATTCTCACTGACAGAATTGTTCGAGAGCGTGGTGAGCGCAGATGATGTTCAAGGACGTAGTAAGCCCGCACCTGATATCTATCTTTATGCGGCAAGAGTTTTGGGGGTGGACCCACAATTTTGTTTGGCCATTGAAGACTCTCATCACGGAGCCCTTTCCGCGAAAAGAGCAGGAATGAAGGTTCTTGGATTTCGCAACGGATTCAACGGCGGGCAGGATCTCTCCGTCGCAGATACCATCATCGATGGTTTCGAAGGGAGGAATCTTGACTCACTCCTCAAGCTCTTCGAATGAATTGGTAGATGTCCCGGTAGAAATAACCTCTGAGTTGCAATTTCCCTTTCTTGAGGGAGCTTCCTGGATTTGCTCCAAGATGAAAAGAGATGGAGCAAGAGTACGCTCTCTTAGCAGGGTAGCTCTTGGATTTCATCAACTAGGTGATACAGCCCGGGGGAGAGAACTTCTCGCGGATGCACTACTTCTATTTGAAGAACTCAATCCGGAAGAACGATTTCGTCCCGACGCTTTCGCGCTGCTCTCGGGCGTTCTCTATCTTTTGCGGTCCTCCCATGATTCAAATTCTCTATTGGAAAACCTATCTCAGCCCATGGCTCTGGAACTTTTGTCTACGGATTCTTCTTCAAAGTTATCCATGGCTCTCGCGAGATTCTTAAGGGAGGAGTGGGATCTTGGCTGGAGTTTATTAAAAGGTACTAATTTCACGGAAGCTCCCCAAGAAGAAATAGATTTAACGATCAGGGATTTGATTCGATTCGGAAATATTCCTTCAGTCCAATGGAGCAAATTTCTAAGCGACCCAAAATATCAGGATATTGTTTTCCTGCACATTTTACCTATCCTGGTACATTTCCCTGATCATCCGGCTTATGAGATTTTCACATCCTCTGGTACTCGACTGGCAGCCTGGACTCAGTCTGTATTGAAGAATTCAGATTCTTCAGAGGAGGAGCTTCGCATGCTAACAGTAGCATGGGGGGTCCCTACAGATGAAAGTTCTCGGAATTCCATCACAGGCAGAGTAGAAAAACTGCGCCTCCTCGAAGATCCGAATACTAAAATATGGTGTGGAAGATTTTATCTTCTATGCGGCTTCCCGGATCGGGCTTTTGCTGAGTTTAAAGATGCTTTTGAAGTTTTGTCCAGGGAGGGAATTTCTCTCTCCCATGAGGAATTTATCGAAGAAATCGTAAGCGGAATTCTTGAATCTGGATTTAAGGAACATGCCTTGAGTACAGTGGGATCTCTATTCACACCAGAAAGACGAATTCGCCTATTGGTGGAGTTTGACCGTCGACCTCCACATGATGCCAAATTGTTAGACTCGTTACGGGAACTTCTCTCAAATCAAGCTCGAATTCTCGATGCCTTGGCGGATGCAGTACAGGTTCGGCAGAAAATTGAATGGGTCAATAAACTGGTGGGTTTTGGATTTCGTGTCGGAGCCTTTGTAGCCGCGATGGCTGCGTTATGGCTGCTCTCAAAACTCCTTTAAATTTGAATTTCACTTTCTTGGAAATCTATGCCATGATTAGGATCGAAAATGCCCTTTATATTGCTTAACTTAGCCACGTTTTTAGTCAGTTTTGGTCTTGGCTACATCAAATTTTTTGGCCTGGGCTATGTCACCACCCAGATCTATACCCCAGTTGATAAAGTCTGGCTTATTCAGGCTGTTGGGGCTCTTATCACAATCGGTCCAGCCGCTGTTTACTTCCTTGCGGGTCCACTTGCCGCAGCACGCAAAAAACGATTGATCATGAGTACTTTCGCGTTGATTACGGGACTGATGTTCGCGACCGGAGCCCTCTCTTCCTTTATAGGAACCATTTGGATTTATATCTTTCTTACGGGAACTTTGATGGGCTTTTTTAACTCCGCCAAGATGGCATGTGTTCCCCTTGAATCCTGGAGAAGTGGAAAAAGTACCGTTTTCGTTAACGGAATCCTCACGATTACCTTTACTTTTGGAATGCTGGCTGGAGTTCCGTCCGGGGCAGCCTTCTATGAATACAATCAAGTCATAGGCACCTGGTTCGGGGCCTCTATCTTCTTCGCCGCCGCTGTCGTGTCCTGGTTTCTACATTTTCCCGTAGAGCATTTGCAGACTTTTCGGCAAAGCTTTTCCAACCTGGTGAGTGACACCAAAACACTTGGGAAAAAATATTGGACCTATCTTGTCTCCAGTCCGATGCTCTGGGGGGTTGCAGGTGCGATCAGTCTGGCAATTACCGCCTATGCTGAACAGATGAAACTAGGCGACGCGGTCCTTTGTGCTTACATGGGTCTATGGGCCGCGATAGGAATCATCATTGGCAATGTTGTTTCCAATTACTTAGCAGGTATTCGTTATACGGCAGCTTTCGTATCTAGTCTCATTCTGATCCTCTGTATTTTATTCTACCCTGATTTTATCGAAGCCCTGGGACCTGGACCTACCATTGAAGAGAACTTCCCCATTTACATCGCCGCTGCATCAGCTTTTATTGTTTTGGGGACATTCTTTGGGATCGTAACCAACCTGGTGGATGCGGATTATCTTCTCAAGGTTGGAGAGGACGAAAAGGAAGGCTCAGGCGCCGCGCTTCAAAGTGCCCTGGTGGCCTTTTTTAACTGTATTTTAAACGGTCTGGTATTTTTCACAATCTATTCCGCGTGGTTAGATTCCAAATCTCAATTCTTGTTGATCGCGGGAATGGCGGCTGTAGCTACCATTCCCATACTGGTACTTCTGAAAGGACATGGGGGTATGAAACAGCTTCTAGGAGTGGTGTTGAGTCTGTTATTTCGATTTATCATTTCCCTTCGCTACAAAATTAAAGTAACGGGGATGGAAAAGATAGGTAAACAAAAGAGTTTGATTTTTCTCCCCAACCATCCTGCCGAAATAGATCCGGTGATTCTATGTACTCAGCTATGGATGCCATTTCGTATACGCCCAATAGCTGTGGAGACTTTCTACCATATGCCCGGGATCAATTTCGTGATGAGGCTGATGAATACAATCCCCATACCGGATCTTGAGTTGGGATTTAGCAGCTACAAACTAAGACGAACAGAAAATATTCTCAAACAGTCCGCTGAATGTCTGCGCACCGGTGACAATCTCCTGGTCTATCCGGCAGGGGGATTAATGCGATCAGGCAGAGAGGTGCTAAAAGGGGCTAGCGGAGTGCACCAACTTTTGAATGAAGCACCAGATGCTATCCCGGTACTTGTTCGTACACGCGGCCTCTGGGGAAGTATGTTTTCCACCGCACTGACCGAAGGCAAAACCCCTGAGATTGGAGATGTCATCAAGAAGGGAATCTCAATTTTCTTAAAGAACCTGATCTTCTTTACTCCAAGGAGACAGGTTGAGATTGTCGTTGAACCTATTTTTGAAGGAGTTCCAAGAGGTGAGGAAAAAGGTGTATTAAACCAGTGGCTTGAGGATTGGTATAACGCTCCCGGTGATGAGGATTTAAGCCTGGTTTCTTACTCCTTTTGGGGCCAGGTACTTCCTGAGGTGAAGGTACGTCAGCAGGAGGAAGAATTGGATCTATCCCAGGTTCCTGATGAGGTGGTGAAGGCTGTATTAGAGGAATTCTCCCGTATGACGGGTCGTTCCGGGGACAGTTTGGATGCGAACATGTCACTGGGCAATGACCTGGGTCTGGATTCAGTTGACCTCTCTGAGGTTCTTGTCTGGTTAGCGGAGAGATTTCATGCGACAGATGTTTCTATCACTGAATTAAATTCGGTTGGCGCGGTTATGAAAATCGCCGCTGGAACCACAAGTAAACTAGACGAAGAAGAGTCACCCGCCCCGAAGGGTTGGACGGAGACTGGGTCCCGGCCTGGTGTGATTCCACCGGTGGGAAAGACTCTTGGGGAAGCGTTTTTGCGATCTTGTGAACGCATGGGTAAATCGGTTGCTGTCGCTGATGAAATGAGCGGTGTGCTCACCTACAAGAGAATGAAGTTGGGAGCCATTGTAATGTCTAAGGTGATCGCGCAGATGCCCGGTGAAAAGATTGGAATCATGCTCCCTGCCACAGCAGGTGTGGGTGTGATCACCTTTGCCGCTCTGCTGGCCCGCAAGGTTCCGGTGATGATCAACTGGACCCTGGGGCCGAGAAATCTTGAACATGTTCAAAATCTAACCGGTATTGAGCGAGTCATTACTTCCATGAAGTTTTTGGATAAAGTGGGTGAAGTTGATTTAGGTTCCATCGAGGATAAATTCGTATTTGTTGAAGAGATAAGAAGGGACGAGATCGGCCTGGCAGATAAGCTTAAGGGAGCTCTGCAGTCGATGAAGAGCGCGGATTCTCTGATAGAGACTTTTGGACTTGACCAGGTATCAAAAGATGATCCGGCAGTAATCTTATTCACGAGCGGCTCTGAAACGGTACCAAAGGGAGTACCGCTTTCCCATGAGAACATACTATCTAACATTTGCGGTGCGATGGAAGTTTTTGATTTTGGATCCAAGGACTGTGTTTACGGCTTTCTTCCTCCCTTTCACTCCTTTGGAATGACCGTTACGACCGTATTGCCTATCACCAGTGGAATGAAGGCCGCATATTACGCCAATCCTAATGAGTCCAGGAAGCTAGCGCGGGGTACAAAGAAGTGGGGAGCCACGATTGTCTGTGGAACTCCAAGTTTTCTGGCGGGTATTTTTAAAGCCTCTGAAGATGATCAGTTAAATTCCGTCCGTTACCTGATTGCCGGGGCTGAGAAAGCGCCTGACGATCTTTTTAGGATGGTTGATGACCTGGGGAATGGAGCACAACTCGTGGAGGGCTATGGAATCACGGAGTGTTCGCCAATATTGAGTATGAATCGGCCAGGACAAGATCGTGATGGTGTGGGACTCCCATCTCCAGGAGTAGAAATTCGGGTAGTGAAGGATGGTACTTACGAATCCATACCAACTGGTGAGAGAGGGATGATTATCGCTACGGGTGCTAATATTTTTCGTGGTTACCTGGGTGAGAATCCCCCGAATCCCTTTCATGAAATGGAAGATCAGCGTTGGTATGTTACCGGGGACCTCGGATACATGACCGAAAACGGAGCAGTAGTGATTTCAGGGCGAAAGAAACGCTTTGTGAAGGTGGCAGGGGAGATGATCAGTCTGCCAGCCATGGAAGAAACCCTCTATCAAAAGTGGCCTATATCAGACGATGGACCCACCGTCGCGGTTGAAGCGCTGGAAAAGGAAGGGCAAAGGCCTGTGATGTGTATGTTTTCTACAACGGAGGCATCCATTGAGGAAGCCAATGGTCTTTTAAAAGAAGCCGGGTTTAGCAATGTGGGTCGACTGACGAACATCAGATCGATTCCGGTAATTCCTCTTTTAGGAAGTGGCAAGACAGACTATCGTACTCTTAAGAAAATACTGGAGGAAGCGTAGAGAGTCTAAAGACTCATCCCATAGGATTTCCAGAGCCGACAAACCAGCGATGGTAGAGTCCTTCACGGGTGATCAATTCTTCGTGTGATCCCTCTTCTTCAAGTCTTCCTTCCTGAAGAAAGAAGATTCGCTGGAACTCGGGCAGAGTACTGGCCAAAGGATTTGTCACGATCAGTGTATTCTGTGTTTGTTTTACCAAGATATTAAGGATATTTTTCCCCATCGCTGTTTCGGAAAAAAGAAAGGGGTGGTCGATCAGAAGAACACGGGGCTGAGCGATGAGAAGCCGAATCAGGGCAAGTGAAGCTAGATGCTCTCGGCCAAGTAGGTGAGGGATGGGATCCATTTGAGTTTCATATCCCATTTCTAGTTGGTGAATGACCTGGTGAATTCCTAATTCCCGGCAGAGTTCGATAATCTCCTCAAGTTCCACCGAGGGATTTAGAATCTCCAAATTTTCTCGAATGGTTCCGGGAAAGAATGAGTCATCAGATGGGAGCATAACCAGATTTCTACGTAGTGAGGGGAGCCATAGGTCGGCAATGTCAAATCCATCTACAAATACTCTGCCCTCCTGTGGTTGATAAATTCCTGCGAAGATCTTCAGTAAGGTTGAAGTACCTGATCCGTAAAGACCGAGGATAGCCACCTTTTCTTCAGGTCGAATTTCCAGGTTCAGTTCCCTGATCGCGTATCTTCCGGTAGGGTCATATCTAAAAGAGACTTGCTCTAACTGAAGATTTCCCCTGATTCCTGATAGAGTCATCTTTTGCCCGGGATCAGTAAGGGAATCGGAGGTTGGCTGGTCAAATATTTCTTCGATTCGATTGGCTGTATTGCGGGATTCCAGAAAGGGTTCCCAATCCTCCTCGAGGCTCAGTAAGTTACCCATCATCCAGGAACCTACCAGTAAAACCGAAACCAATCCACCGATGCTCAACTGTTCTTGAAGAACCAACATTGAACCGATGACAAGAAGGGCAAATCCCAGGATTCTTCGAATCGTCCCTGAAGCAACCAGCGACAATGCTGAGACTCTCAACATCTCTGAATAGGCCAGGCGGTAGCGCATTTGGGAATCTTCCCACTTCCATCGAGTGGCATATTCAAGTCCAAGAATTTTAAGCGTCTCCAATCTGTCCAGTGATTCGGACGTGAGGAATCTTGCCTCCTCGAACTGATCGAAAACTCTCGATTGCGCTTCTCTCAGGCGAGGAGTCACCAGTACAAGGGAAAGGATGTGTAGTGGGACAAGAGTCAGAGCAAGCGTGGCAAGCCAGGGATGGAACCATGCGATCAGGATCAGGGAAAGCAGAATACCCAAAAGGTTTAACAGTCCCTTGAGACCATCTTCAAAAAAGAAATCAAGGAGACGTTCAATGTCCCGGAATCTCTCGGTTACTTCCCGAATGGTTCGTGTTTCAAAAAAGGGTACAGGCAGCTCCAGGACTTGCCTGAGGAGTCTGTCAAAAATTTTAAGTTTTACCTGGGATCCTACGAATCTGCGCATAGTATCGCGCACCCAGATCATCGCGGCACTTAAGCCAAGAATCCCGAGCATGATAAAGGCTGCTGAATACAGCCAGGAACCAGTCCCTCCAGTTAAAAGTCTATCAACACCGAAACCAGCGATGATAGGCATACCAAGTGCGAGAACTTGTAAAATGACGGAAATGACTATGATTTCTATGAGTTCAAAACGGTAACTCGCCATCAAGTCTCTAAATTGGTGAAGGGTTGGGGATCTTTCAGCTACTTTTAGAAATGAGGATGTAGGATTAAGAAAGAGAGCATAAGCGCTGAAACCCTCCCGAAATTCCTCGTGGTTCATCCGAATTTTCCCCCTGGCCGGGTCCGAAATGATTAGATGGCTGCCAGTGCTTTGCATGACCACCACCCAATGTTGGGATTGCCAGTTCGCGATGATTGGCTTAGGACCGTTGAGGATTTCGTCCAGGTTAGATTTTCTGGCCTGGGTAGTAAATCCAATCTTTTCTGCCCCATTCTTTAAATTGGCGAGTGTAGTTCCTCTCTCTGAAATCAGGGTGAGGTTTCTGGCAGCGGAAAGGCTAAGATCTTTTCCGAAATAGGCGCAAACATTTTGAAGGCACGCAGCACCACAATCCATGAGACTCTGTTGCAAAATACCTGGAAAGAATCCCAACCTTGTTTTCAGGGGAATGGGTACCTGGGAAGAGGCCACCAATTCGAGAGGCACATCCTGAACCAGGGCCGCCTGGGATGGACCTGCTCCGAAATGTACATGGGAGGAATTGTCTTGCTCTCCCGAACGATCAGGGTTGGTTTTATTCTCATCACTTCGAGAAAACCTGGATGGGTTCTTGAGAAATTCCTGAAACAGGTCCTTTTCCAATAATCCTAAGATCGTTTTATTGAGACACTGAAGATCTCCATCTACTTCCTCAATTAGCGTTCCCTCATCGAATATGATTCTTTCAGATTCTCCCTCATGCAGGACGGCTAATCGACCCCTGTGAATCAGAAGTACCCTTTTCTTTCCCGGTTCCAGGGAAACCAGCTCACCTTTTTGAAAGGACCTGGTTTCCAGATGTTCACATAAGGAATCGAGATGGGGAGACGCGAAATCTAGCCCCTGGCGTTTTAGCTCATCTTCGAGGATCAGTTTCGCACCATTTCGGGTAAGTAGATTTGTTGAAGAGTCCTCCAGAGATAGCCAGTCCAGAAATTTTTCCCTGCTGAGTCTGACCAGGCTTGTTTCCGAATCGATAACTCTGGCTATGGACTTGGAGGAGGCTGGATGAAACAAAGCACTCTCACCAAGAGTGCCTCCATCACTAAGAGTGGCTTTGGAAGCCGAGTCACTACCTTGCAGGAGTACTTTTCCCGATACAATAAAGTACCAGGCATTCCAGGGTTCTTCCGATTGCTTAAGGTGTTCTCCCGGCTTGAACGTGACCAACTCGCAGGAATCTGACAGCTTATGCAGCGGATAGTCAGCAAGTCCTTGAAAGAGTCGGTGGCTGCGAAGAGCAAGTAATTCTAACGAGCTACCCACGCGCCTTGTCCCTCTCTGGTGAATTTGGATTGGAAACTGAGAAAAGAAGTTCAAAAAGAGATTTTTCAGGTCCTTGAATTCTAGCCTTGACCGGGAGACCCGGGTATAAGGGAGTCCTTAAGTTTTCCTTCTGCAGATAGGGGTCTTTTAACTCTACTCGTACAAATACATAGCCTGGAGACTGTGCCCGGTAGAATATGGATTGGACTTTTCCCTTGCTGATGCCGTGCTTTTCCCTGGTATATCCATCTATTTCAATATCTACATCCAATCCCTTGTATAAAAATTCTCGGTCCCTGGAAGGGGCTTGAAGTATGCATCCCAGCGGATCTGAACTATGAAAGATACGGGCAAGCTCTTCGCCCCTTGTAACCGTGTTTCCAGGAACAAGACTACCAGACAGCGCATAAACCACTCCTTTAATTGGAGCAGAGATATGCAGCGGTCCGGTTCCGGAATTCTTGGAGAGGAGTTCAAACAATAATGCTCCCTTATCTACAGCCTGCCCTGGATCGACAGCCCTTGATTTGACCATGTGACGGCCGGGTGAGAGGAGAACATGGGGAAGGGTCACTGGCTCTAATTCCCCACTTGAATTGATATGGGTAGGAAAACGAAGGAAAAAAGAAAGGATGATACCGCTAATCACGGAGATTGAAATAAGATATGCTAGCAGTCTTTGGAGGGTAGAGGGGGGTTGGGCTAGAACGAATGAGTCCTCAGGCCTAAACCGTCGCGTGAGTGCATTGGATTGGGGCATTCCTGGCTCATTTACATTCGAAATATTTTCAATTGGACTCATACTTCCTTCTTTAATATGGGGTACGAAAAATTTGAAATGGAGTGGGGATTCGATTCCAAGGCTCTCCACGCTCCCTCTTCCATCAGCTTGGAATCATGGAGAAAATAAGTCTTATCAACCTCAATATCCTCTGGTAACTCCGGGGAGATCCAGATTAATGTTCCGTCACTCATCAAGTTGGCAAGGTTATTCCAGAGGCTTTTAATTCCCTGGGTACTCATAGCTGTTGCGGCCTCATCTAAAATAAGGATAGAAGGGTGAACCAGGATTGCTCGGGCAATGAGCAGTTGCTGGCGACGTACCTCACTCAAGCTCAGAGCGCCTTCCCCCAGCCGAGTTTCATACTTCCAGGGCAAAGACTCTACAAACCGATGAAGACCGGAAAAAATTGAAGCGGCGACGACCTGTTCAAAGTCCGCGCCAGGGTCCAATATCGAGAGGTTTTCACGGATAGATCCAGCAAAAAGCTGAAGCTTTGAAGATACATATCCAACTTGCCTTCGCACCATCCAGGGGTCCAGGGAGTTTAGCTCATAGCCATCGATGGAAACTGAGCCGGAGGCTGGTGTTAAAAGGTTGACTATGTGATAAGCGATCGTGCTTGCCGAGTTGCCGTCTGGTTCTAGGATAGCTACTTTCTGGCCTGGAAAAATTTCAAGATTCACTCCCACTAGTTCTGCTTTCATCCCTGGAGTTTGAGGGGCACTTGTGAGATTTTGAAGAACGATATGTCCTTGTAATTTGGTAACGCGGGTAAAACGTTCGGAGGAATCAGTTGGTGTTTCGAGTAACTCACTCGTGACATTCCAGGCTTGTCGTAGATTTTTGGACTGGCGAAAAAGATCCAATAAAATGTGCAGAGGTTTAAGTATAAATCCTAGCAAAATGATGAAGGCAATTAATGCCCCTGCACTTAGTTCCCCCATCTGTGCGCTACGCACACATAGAACCACTACTCCAAGTCCAAGAATTTGCTTAAGTACCAGGACAGAATTCTCAAGTTGATTTCTGGATGCATTATCCCTGGTTCTCTCTCTCTCCCTTAGAACAAAGCGGTTGAGCGCATGAACTCTCACAGCCTCCTCCATACCGGCACCCTTGAGGCTAAGAATACCAGTGAAGAGATTCCGAATTTTCCACGGATCTGATCGATCGTATTCCGACCTACTCACTTTCGGACCAAATCCGGAGCCAAAGAGTTCAATGGCTCCATAAAGGAAGATTCCGAAGGTGGATATCACGGCTAAATCTATGTGAACCAGAAATAGAAGGCTCAGGGGAATTGCCAGGGATAGAAATGCCTCCATTCCTTTCCAGACTGTCACTGGATAGGTCCTGGAAATAAATTCAGCGTTTCGAAACATCTCCAATCGTTCGCTATCCTGCCACTTTCTGAGGATTGATAGGGGTAGAGAAAGCAGATGGCGAAAAGAACGCAAAAGAAGGGTACTGCGCCAATATTCAAGGTGCAGGGCCAGATAGGCTTCCCTTAGTGTTTCTCCAAACAACTGAATTAAGGAAACCACCAGCAGGGCACTAGCCGCTCCGGTCAAAATACCCTCAGCAGCATGTAACAAAGATTGATCAATGAGTACCATCAAAATCATGGGTACCATGCATGCGGTCAGTTGGAGCAGAACGGTTAGAGAGAGGTACTTGATCATGGAAAGCTTGATATCACTCTTGATAGAACTAGCATCTCCGGCAAGATCCGGAAGATGGCGAATACTCAGGGCGCTGCCTTCCCAGGTCTGCTCAAGTTCCTTCCAACTTAGCTGGGATATGCCCTGGAGCGGGTCGCCCAGAACCACGCCATTGCGATGAACTTCATATAAGACACAGAATCGTCCTTCTGAACTTTTTAGGATGACCGGCAGAGATAGACTGGATAAGCGCTCTCTTCCTATCTTCAATTCGCGAGTCAAAAATCCGCAGGATTCAAGCTTGCGTCCTAGCGTAAAAAAGGTTTCCTGAACCCAGGACTCAGCTTCGGGATCAATAATGGCAAATACCCGGTTTTCTATTCCAAACCAGTCTCGTATCATGGTGATACAAGCCATCCCGGTCAATGGAGTGTCATTAACCCTGACGAGAGGGTAGATCTGGCTTCGAATCCCGCCAAAATAGCGAATATGTTCAACGGGAAATTCGATAAGGGATCGATCCTGGCCAGTCTGTAGTGAATCAGAGCGAACCAGTGTATCGGTCTGCATCAGCCGTCGGGCAGCCTGTCGGCTGATCAAATCCTGAAAATTTTGAGAGCGGGCTGTAATATGCAAAAAGGCCTTGCGGTCAAGGGCCAGAAGTACTGAGTCTTCGATGGCTCGGATTCCCGCCGATCGAGGCTGACTATGTAAGAGGGACATCTCTCCGATAAGCGAACCGCTATCAAGCTGAGCTAACTTTAGATTCTGAGAACTCTCTTTTAAGACTTCCAAGAGTCCACTGCGAATGACATAGGCTGTATCGCCGGGATCTCCTTCCCGAAAAAGAAACTCTCCGGTCCTGAGATGGACAGATCGAATGGAAGCAACAAGCTCTCTACTTTCAGAGTAACTTAGGCAGGAAAAGACATTGAGAGTCCGCAGAAAATTGACCTCAAAATTACTTCTGATTCTCTCCTCAAGCTGAGCACGAAATTCGGGATGATTCTGAACCAAAACTTCAAAGCGCTCTCGGGATAAAACCAGCAGTACGACCCGTGATGAGGCCCTGACGGTTTTTGTCACAGGACGGTGATGCAGTAGGGACTGTTCACCAAAGCTATCGCCGCGATGCAAGGTCCCCAGCGTAATGGTTCTTCCGTCATTTAGTTCAGAAATAACCCGGGCCTTGCCGGAGTAGATCATATAGAAGGCTTCTCCACGATTTCCTTCGTGGATAATGTCCTCTCCGAGGTCGAAGGTGATGGGATTAAAATCCTGTTGAATCTCCTGCAAAATATGTTCGGACAAGATTCCGAAATAAGGGTTTTGCTTTAGAAGAAAGGTAATGTCGAGGATTTTCATGGTTTGATGAAAAGTGGCTAATGAATATCAGGTAGTAGTCAGCAGCTATTGATTCATGATCAGTCTACATTCAAGGCAGTTGAAATTATGATATCAAAATCCATACTCATCAGTATCGCGTGAGAATGAGATCATAGACGCTTTCTAAGGCGTTGGAGTAAAACTGAATGAATTGCCTTAAAATAGGGCTTAAATAGGTCAGACGCTGCTAGTGATAAACGGATCTGCCTTAGAAGCTGATTACTCGGTGTCAATATGATCAAATACCGGGTACTCAAGCTTAGCTTTTTTCTTAAGCTGAGAAACAAGGTTATCATAGAGTTCGAGCTTGATTGGAATGGCTAGTTCAGTTAAAACCGCCTGGTGAATCTTGGATACCTTGTAGAGTCGGTAATCGTCTGAACTGGCAATGGGGCCGACAACAGAGCCTTCCCGAGTATCAAAGACGAGTTGTTCAACATCCCCGGGCAGATCTCTTCTTGAAAGATTACCGAGATAACCGCCGCGGACCCGGGTCTCTTCATCTGTGGAATGTTCGCGTGTCAGCAGGTGGAAATTGGCGTCCTCTTCTTCAAGTTGAACTTGAAGTTCGCGGGCCTTGGACTCGGAATCGACAGCGAGAACATAAAGCTCAATACGATCAATTTCCCTGTGATGTTCGAGGAAATAGGCTTCAACTTCCTCATCGGAAAAGGACCGGAACACCTTCGTCTTTAGCAGTCCAACCTCCAGACCCTCCTGGAAATCCAAGAGCGTCAGATGATTTTCCTGAATCCATTGGTTGAGACTTTCCAGGGTTTCCAATCCAAGTTGGTATCTAAATTCGTCCGCCGCTTTCTGCAGGTCTGTATCTGAATTAATGATGTCGTTGCGCGCCGCGTAGTCTTGAATTAGTAGGTCCTCAATCGTTTGTTGTAGAAAACCAGTAGGATTTAGTAGAGAACGCCGAAGGGCCTGTGCTGTGGATATTTCAAGACCATTGACCTTGACTAAAAGACTCATAGGAGTATGTCACCACTAAAATTAAATGGTGAAAATAAGTTCGATGCCTGATGAGGAAACATTATGCCGGATTCACGCAAACCATGCAATGTATCGGCCTGAGAATGCTGATTTTTACTGTATTCTTGGAAGATTTCCAAGTTTTTTTTCTGTACCGCTTCAAATTCTAATTCTGACGAGGTGATTTGAGCCCAAGTTTCTTTAGTTTGCGATACAGGTACCCCTCGCTTAGACCCAGGGCTTTAGCTGCGTCAGCGACACTGGGCTGGTGATGCAGTTCTCGCTCAATTGCCTGTTTCTCCACTGTGCGGATCATTTCCGCCAGGGTTCCATCGGCAATTACCTCTTCTCCTCCTACAGGAAAATTTGTTGGAAGCTGCATCTTTTGGATAATTTGGCCTGGTTGGGTCCCAAAGTAGAGTTGACGAAGAAGATTTTGCAGTTCGCGGACATTTCCCGGCCAGGGATAGGCTTTCATTGCCTGCATGGCGGAGACGCTAAGACCAGGAATTCCTCTGCGGTATTCGGACTCAAGCCGATAGAGGAACGCTTCGCACAATACCGGTAGATCCTGGACTCTCTGCCTGAGAGGACGCAGTCTAACCGTTGCCTGGGATAGACGAAAGAAGAGATCCTGTCGCATCTCTTCGCCTGAGCGCAACTGCTCCTCCTCATGGTTGCTGGCAGCCACGATGTTAACATCCGCCTTGAGAAGCTTTGAGCCTCCGAGAGTATAGTATTCTCTCTCCTGCAGAACCCTGAGGAGCTTACTTTGCATCTCAACTGGGAGAGAAGAAATCTCATCCAAAAATAAGGTCCCGCCTTCTGCTTGAAGGATTCTGCCTGATCTTGCGGTCACGCCGGTTGCCATTCCAGCCTCAGTTCCGAAGAGTTCCGCCTCTAGAAGTTCACTGGGAATGGCGGCGCAATTCAAGGCAACAAAAGCTCCCTTTCGATTCCAGAGTCTATGCAGTCCCCTGGCAACAAGCTCCTTTCCCGTACCGGTCTCTCCTAAAACAATGACTGCATCGGAATGCCGTGATAGTTCAGTAACTCGTTCAAGATCTAACTTAATGGCAGCACCGACAAATTCATCCCACGGATCAAATGTGTCCATGACAGGATTCTCTACACTTGAATTATCCGAGGGGGATTCCCGAAACATGGCCGCGAGATACAAAACAGTTTGGCAAAGATTTGCCTTTAGTTCTACGTCATCATCTTCTGAAAAGAGGATTTCAAGCCGCAGGTGAGAATCAAAAACTTGAAAGTTGTAAGTTTTGTAGCCAAGATCCTCCTGGGAAACTCCCTTTGTCTCCGGAGGAGGAGTTCCGTGCTCCCCGAGAAGGATTACTGAACCAGTGCCCCAGCTTTGAAAAAGCGCCAGGTGAATCGGTGAAAACTCTTTGACAATGGCCTCCAGAAGAAACTCAATTGTGGATTCCTTCCGATGGACACACTTTTTGAGTGCATCATTGAGTACCGAAACAGCGCGCGTAGGTACCGGGATATCCCTTGCTGTGGTGGACTGGGAGCGTAGGGGTGCGCTAACACCCTTGATTCTTACGGCAACTTCACGATCCTCTGGTGCCTGTCTTTCAATTGTGGCTCTGACGGAACCAAACTGAAAGGCGGCCGAGAGGGAGAGGGAGGTGAGACCCTCGAGCATTTTTCCCGCGCAGATCACCCTGGCATCACGCACACCTTCTATGAAAATTCGATCATCATGACGCTTTAATCTCACATGACGCCGACGTACTCCCGGAGCAGGTATGGAAAGATCACAGTCACTCCCGCTACCTATGTAAAAATCACCCGTGCCCAGGGTACTGGTCTGGAAGGCTCCATTTGCTTCATAATGGATATGGT
Source organism: uncultured bacterium (assembly GCA_964539825.1). Lineage (GTDB taxonomy): Bacteria > Muiribacteriota > UBA6191 > UBA6191 > UBA6191 > CAZIKF01. The sequence goes on along the minus strand of CAZIKF010000038.1, from coordinate 7,925 downwards.
AGATTGAACTGGCACGCCCTTCACTACTGAGATCATCAAGTTTTATTCGTACGGCCATGGATTACCTTGAACAAGAGGTCAAAATACTGACATTTGGGTCATCTAGAGTGAAATTATACGGTAAACCCTTATAAAATGCACGATAACAGTATCATCCAAAGACCTATTTTCAGTCGATACTTGACTTATTGGTCAAAGCTTAAGCAGATAAAGCAAGCTCATGATTGATTCGAGAGTACCTATACTCAGGGGAATCAAAGACATTAGCTCAAGCTTTCAAGTTTTGGCACGGTCTATGCTTCTAATAAGACGACTACTGTCAGCCTTGGATTAGAAAATGACTAAATTACGAATCCAGTTTAACGAACTTCCGCCCCGTTCAGGGACGGCTACGGCTCAAGATCTCCATAAGGTTTCGGGGGGACGAGGACGAACCCAAACCAAGCCGTCAGATGGACTGAAACATGGATTGTTTCGATCTGATCTGCCCTGGCGTGAGATCTTTTCCGAGCGAAGCTAACCACGCGCGGTGGCGGTAACATATCAACGTGGTCTCGAACCACGTAGCAACCTTTAGAAAAATGTCCGGTGAGGCTTGGTCAAAAAATTGAACCAAGACCAGGGGAGCCACCGGGCATTTTTTCATTTCTAAGAAATTCCTTTCGCTCTCAATGTTCTTCAAGCACACCTTCGGCGATTTTATTGCCTCCGCCTTGATCTTGAACTTTTCGCTCGGTCTCGCTACAAACTCAATTCTCCGACAGACTCCTAGTATCTCAATCACTTTTGAGGTTGGTCCTTTACCTGGTCTTTCTTGAAAAAATCTAGAAATACCCGTTATTAAAGGAGCCCTGATTCCTGATTGACCACACCACTTTGATCAAGTGTCGCAACAGGATTGGTGGGGATAAGCTCATGTTGACAGGGGTTATTCCTCTCCGTGTCTTATGTTAGAGTTGGTCACGTCGAATCTTTACTTCCAAGAAAATTCTGGTTTGGAAAGATAATCATTAACAGGGGCGAGAAAAGTCATGGCTAAGAGTACAACACAGCAACAGGCTGTTTCCGGTGGAGAAAACGGGTCCAGGCTAGAAGAAGACGAGCATGAGAAAATTCATGTGTCTCCAGTGACCGAATCGAGTAAACCTGGGGAGCTAGCTGTACCGGCGGATGAATGGGGTGGGCTGGAGCCGACGGAAAAAAAGATGGGAATGGTTTCCCTGGTTTTGGACAAAGGGGTCAAAACCACAGTTGTGGGTACGATCTACGGAATGGACTTTGAGATTGAAGGGGACAACTACAAAGTCGATGTTTACCTGGATTATTACAACCGCAGACTGAAAATTTTGGATTATGAGGTTGATGGAGATTTCAGTCCAATGCTGGAGCGTCTGGCCTACCTGGCTGAAGCAAATGATTTTGAAAAAATCTTTGTTAAGGCTTCTCCGGATGATTTTCAGAATTGGATTACCCACGGATATCTATTTGAGGGCATTTTAAGATATTTCTACAAGGGTAAGGATTCCTATGTTCTTTCGCGCTTTTCCACCTCTGAGCGGTTACATTCCAGCAAACTTCTCGAGGAGGTTCAACTTGTTGAGCGGCTGATTTATAAGACACCACTCAAGAGTACCAGGGAACTTGACCCAGATATTGAAATCACCCAGGCAAGCAAAGATGACATCCCTGAATTGGTCTTGATCTATCGAGATGTATTTGAAACCTATCCTTCTCCGCTCACGAATCCAGACTACATTAGCGCTACCATGGACAGAAACGTCATCTACCAGATAGCCAGAGTCAAGGGCGAAAGTGTGGCGGCGGCATCGGCGGAAATCAGTGTTAAGCATTCCAATGCCGAGATGACGGACTGCGCGACCGTAGCAAGCGCCCAGGGCCGAGGAATTATGCAGCATCTTCTCATGGAGCTTGAAAAAGATCTGAAGAAGAAGGGAATCATGACAGCCTATACCCTTGCCAGGGCCCCAAGCTTTGGGATGAACTGCGCCTTCTTTCGACTGGGTTATGAGTTCAGCGGGCGGCTGATCAACAATTGCGACATTTTCGGGCACTACGAAGACATGAATATCTGGGTGAAGAGACTCGACATCTAAGCCTGGGGAGATCATTTGTCTGTACTAGATTACCTCATTTTTGCTCTCTATATGCTTGGAGTTCTGGCAATAGGGTTCTATCATTTTCATAAGAATAAGAGCTCGGAGGACTATTACGTTGGTGGAAGAAGTATTCCTGCCCATCACGTGGGACTCTCCATCGTGGCTACTGATGTAGGCGGCGGATTTTCAATTGGGCTGGGAGGATTAGGCTTTGTTATGGGCCTATCGGGTACCTGGCTCCTTTTCACAGGACTTGTGGGAGCCTGGCTTTCAGCTGTTCTGATCATACCAAGAATAAAGGCGATAGATGTAAGTCAGAACATGTTCACCTATCCGGACTTTCTTCGCTATCGTTATGGTAATCGTGTAGCTCTGTTGGCTGCTCTGATCTCGGGAATAGGCTACCTGGGTTTCACCGGGGGTCAGGTTCTGGCCGGTGCCAAACTCGCCTCGGCGACCCTGTTTCCCTCGGCTCCCTTCGGTCTAAGTCCCATGGAGTTTTCCCTGGTTCTCATCGGAACCATTACAGTTCTTTACACCGTGGTAGGGGGACTCAAGGCAGTCATCTACACTGATACTATTCAGTGGATCATACTTATGGTTGGCCTTTTGTTCATCACGGTCCCAGTGGTTCTCATTAAAATTGGGGGATTAGGTGCTATGCAGGCCGCTCTTCCTGCCGAGTTTTTTTCACTCACAAATATCTCCATGGTTAAATTTCTTAACTGGATGATTACAATTATTCCGATCTGGCTGGTGGGCATGACGCTGTACCAGAGAATGTATGCCTGCCGCAATGAACGTGAGGCCAAAAAGGCCTGGTTTATCGCCGGCCTGTTCGAGTACCCCATTATGGCTTTTACAGGGGTCTTTCTTGGAATGTGTGCTCGAGTACTGGTTCCCGGAGCCGAATCAGAGATGGCAGTCCCGCTACTGATCCAAAACTCTCTTCCCATTGGAGTTGCCGGGGTGGTACTGGCCGCTTATTTTTCAGCCATCATGTCAACCGCTGATAGTTGTCTTATGGCTGCGTCCGGGAACTTTGTCAATGATGTGGGAGAGAGGCACCTATTAGGGAAAATGTCTCCTGAGAAACGGATTCGATTATCCCAGGTCGTGACCCTGTTGGTGGGAGTTCTGGCAGTTTTGATCGCAGCACGCTTTAAGCTGGTTCTTGATGTAATAATGTACGCCTACGCATTCATGGTATCTGGATTGTTCATACCTACTCTTGGAGCCTATTTCTGGCCGAGGTCGAGTGCAGCGGGGGCCTTTGGAGCTATGTTAGGCGGGGGAGGGATTGCGGTTCTACTGCAAACCGGAACGATTACACTTCCGACAGGGTTGAGTTCTCTTGGTCTCGATGCCGCCTGGTACGGAATTGGAAGTTCCGCGATCCTTTTTTTCTTCCTCTCGATCCTGGTACCGGATCGAGAGGTGAAGTAGATCGGGCAGGTTTTCCTATTTCAGGGGCACGTGCTTCCTAGAAAAATATTCCTTTGTGTCTTCAAGAACCTTTCCATGCAGAAAGATGATCGCAATAAGGTTAGGAATGGCCATGAGTGATAGCGCGATATCACCAAACATCCATACTACGTCTAGAGCAATGATAGCCCCGATGAAAACAAAGACGAGGTAGAGTAATCGATAGATCACGAGGTAGCGAATTCCAAACAGGTATTCAAAACTTCGGTCACCATAATAACTCCAGCCAATAATGGTTGAAAAAGCAAAAAGAAAAACAGAGATCTCTACAATCCACGAACCCCAGGAAATCAGTTTCGATAGGCCGACCTCGAAAGCCTTGGTGGTTAGCGGAGCACCATTTAGCAATGCCTTTCCCTTGATATGAAAACTCTCATCGGGAGCCTGAAGATATCCCTCGCGGCTCTCCAAAATACCTGAATAAGGTTGGGAATCCTTCAATACCACAGCATCTTCAATGGATGCATGATTGAGTTCCATCACAAACCCCTGGGGAATCCCATCTTTGAGCTCAACCGGTCCATTGATGGTCTGGGGAATTCCAGCCTTGATTTCAGATGCGATAACAACCCTTGAAGGAGCATACTCACCCTCAAACCGAGTATTCCACGCCCCCGTGACCAGCAGAACCAATCCTGTTAGGGAGCAAATAATCAGAGTATCGATGAACGGACCCACCATGGCCACCACGCCTTCTCGTACCGGTTCATGGGTTTTAGCGCTGGCATGGGCTATAGGAGCGGAGCCCTGTCCTGCTTCATTGCTAAAGAGTCCGCGCTTGATCCCGTAAAGCATGGTTGCTGTAAATGCGCCCGCTGCCGTTCCGCCAAAAGCCGAAGTTGGATTGAAGGCATTAGCGAAAACCAGGGCAATGACTGCCGGAATCTGATCTATATGGAGGATTAAGATGAGAGATGCGGCTCCAAAATAGATAAAAGCCATACCAGGAAGTAGTTTGTCAGTAACACTGGCGATTCTCTTAACCCCTCCAATGATGACAAATCCAACCATGAAAACCAGGATACCTCCTACAATGTATGGACTCAGCAGCCCCCTCTCAGAGACTACGCTGGCAATGGTATTGGACTGGTTCATATTGCCCGTAGCAAAGGAACAGATCACTGCGCAAAAAGCAAAGACCATTCCGGCCCATTTCCATCCCAGTCCCTTCTCGATGTAATACATGGGTCCGCCGGCCGCTTCACCCTCTTCGTCAAAAATGCGGTATTTCATGGAAAGCGTACATTCCACGTATTTAAGAGCCATTCCGAAGAAGGCAGTCATCCACATCCAAAATAGGGCTCCTGGTCCGGCGACATGGATGGCAAGGGCAACCCCAGCGATGTTTCCCACTCCAACCGTGGCCGATAAGGCTACCGTGAGAGCCTGGAAATGGGTCACATCTCCTTTCTCATTGGGATCATCAAAGTGACCTGCTATAACCTGGAAAGCGTGGCCAAGTTTATAGAATTGGATAAACCCAAAGCGTAGGGTTACGAGGATTCCCGTCCCTAAAAGCAAGGCAACAAACCATGGAAAGGCTTCAGGAACGTCTGTTAGATAGTGTCCGAATGTTCTGAGAAATTCTTCGATTTTCATGGGATTAGTATCTCGGGTAGAATGGCCCGTTCTTTAACATTCACGAAAGTTGAACTCAAATGCCTAGAATAACCAAAGTTTATACACGATCCGGCGATGATGGTACCACGGGGCTTGGAGGCGGACAAAGAATCCCCAAGGATTCTCTGAGAATTGAGGGTTACGGGACCGTGGATGAGCTCAACTCAGTCCTGGGGGCCGCCCACTGTGAATGCACCGACTCGCAGATTAAGAACTGGCTGCAGGAGGTACAAAATGATCTATTCCACCTTGGTTCTGATCTCTGTCTGCTTGAAGAGGATAAGAAGAAGTATTCTGTACCGCAGATTGAGCCGCGTCATGTAAAAAGGCTCGAAGAGATGATCGATACCTGCCAGGAGGAGCTGTCTCCCTTAGAGGAATTCATCCTTCCCGGGGGAACAAAGGGTGCCTCAATGCTCCACATCGGGCGTACCGTTTGCAGGCGTGCCGAGCGGATCGTTCTGACACTATCGAGAGAGGACGAGGTTTCAGAGCAGGTCATTCCTTACTTAAACCGTCTTTCCGATCTTCTATTTGTTTTGGCCCGCTTTGAAAATCTACGAAATTCAGTCGAGGACATCTTCTGGAATCCCTCAGCCTGATGTCTACTCCCCGAATTGAGATCAATCTTGGGAGTATTCGCTCCAACGCCAAAGCAATCTCGGCTGGTCTCAACGAGTTGGGTATCGAGGTTCTCGGGGTGACTAAACTGGTGTGCGGAGACACCCGTATATCCAGGGCTATATGCGAAGAGGGGATCAATCGATTAGGAGATTCCCGTATCAAAAATCTTCAACGACTGAGCCAGGCAGGTATTAGTGCAGAATTAGGACTTTTAAGGATCTCACATCCAGGGGAAGCCCAAGAGGTGGTCAAGACCTGTTCATGGAGTATGCAATCCCAATTACAAACCCTGGCAGCCCTTAATCGTGCTGCTGGCGATGCTTCAACTTCGCATGGAGTCCTGCTTATGGTCGAAATGGGAGATCTGCGTGAAGGCGCACTTCCCAAGGAACTCCCCGGTTTGATGCGCTTTGTACTTGGAGCGGGGTCTCTCTATCTGGAGGGGATAGGCGTAAATATGGCCTGCTTCGGAGGTATTCTTCCTTCTCAGGCCTTTCTTGATCAATTTCTGTCGCTGAAAAGAAGCCTGGAAGGGGAGTTTCAAATCCACTTTAAGACGGTTTCATTTGGAAACTCTGCTGTACTCAACCAGGCTTTGAGCCGTGATTTATGCGGCCTGAACCAGGTCAGAATTGGAGAGGCTCTTTTTCTAGGTAGGGAGCCAGGTACAGGTCAGCCTCTTGAGGGTTTAAAGACGGATTCTTTTCGATTGATCGGTTCTGTGCTTGAGTGTCTTGAAAAATCTCGGGAACCCTACGGAGGAAAAAGGTCCAAGAATGCCTTCGGTGAAGTTGTAGACTTTGAAGGTACTAAAGGAAAATTCCACGTGCTGGTAGATCTTGGGAGACAGGATACTAATCCTTCTTCCTTGAAAAATCCCGAGTTTGAAATTATCGGCGGCAGTAGTGATTACCTGGTCTTGAGAAGCCCTGTGAAGGTAGATTTAGGAAGCGAGATTATCTTTACCGGAAACTATGAAGCGGTACTTAGAGCAATGGTTTCCCCATTCGTGAAGAAAGTCTATAAGGAGGAATAAATTGCGACGAGGAGTGACCCTGATAGAGGTAGTGGTAGTGGGTGGTCTGATGGTCGTTATTTTTGGCACCCTCTTTTTCATGCTGGGTACCTCTACCCGGCAAGCCCGTATGGCTGAGAAAAAACAATCTGCACATCAAAGTGCCCATCGTTTTCTGGTAGCGTTGAGAAGAGACCTACGCTCTGCTTCAAAGTTTGAACCCTCCACTGCATCCTTGATGCTCAACCTGGCCTCCCTCGATGAGAATGGAATGCCAAGGCTGGAACCGGTTTCCTATCGCTGGTCTGGAAATACCATCTCAAGAATGACGGAGACTCTCAAACAAATCTATAAGTTCCAACCCCGAGAAGAAGGCGAGGTCAGCGTCACGATTGAGCGAGCGGGAAAAAAAAGCGCCATATGCAAGCTAGTAGCTACCAGCGAAGAAGGGGATGAGCTGGTGAACCTACAAGAGCGAATAATACTTGAGGGAATCCGGTGAACCGAGGCCCGGAAATTTCGGAGTCCCCGGACGGCTGCAAAGCCCACTGCTCTGTTCATCCTCCTCGAACGTAGCTACACTACGTTCTTCGTCGTCTTTGCAGGCAGAGGACTTTTCGCTCGCCCAAGGCCATCCGAAATTTCCGGGCCTCGATTCACAATTTCTTAAAGATTTGATGAATCCCTTGGCTTCGCCTCGGGCTAATTGAACTGGGCATTCGGCCCTGGTGTCATCGTGCCCCATTTGTCATACCGCAACTTGATCGCGCGATCCAGAATACTGGCATTATCTACAGGACTGAACTCGTCGTCCTCTGGCTTGACCCGGGGACCCATTGCAATGAGGTTAGATCCCGCCATTACGGCGGGAACATGGATCTCCGGGTCAAGCCCGAAGATGACGGAAGGTACTGTAGGGCTAGAACCAATACAGATACCGACTGCCTTAACTAAACACCGTTGGGGATTGACCCGGGGACCCATCCCCCGCCCTCATGGCGGGCTCATACTTTATTCTTTCTTCCCTCTTCTCTCTCCTCTCTTCCAGAAATCCCCGATTTCTT
>CAZIKF010000037.1:40632-47162 GCA_964539825.1 uncultured bacterium | reverse complement strand
TGTGGTAACGGTTAAGTTGCCTGCGCTGTAGTCCCCGCCGTCATGAAGTACCCCGGAGATACCAGAACCATCGCCAATTAGAAAGGACGCGGAAACCGTTGTTGCACTGACTTCACTCGCACTGAGGACTCCTCCGCTGAGTTGTGCATTACCGTCGGTGATTGTGGTTACTGTTAAATTCCCTGCGCTGTAGTCCCCGCCGTCATGAAGGACCCCGGAGATGCCGGACCCGTCGCCAATTAGAAAGGATGCGGAAATCGTGGTGGCGCTGACTTCACTCGCGCTGAGGATTCCTCCGCTGAGCAGTGCGGTGCCGTCTGTGATCGTGGTGACGGTTAAATTTCCTGCACTGTAGTCCCCGCCGTCGTGGAGAACCCCGGAGATGCCGGTTCCGTCGCCAAGGAGAAAGGATGCGGAAACCGTTGTTGCGCTGACTTCACTCGCGCTGAGGATTCCTCCGCTGAGTTGTGCGGTACCGTCTGTTAGTGTACTGACGGTAAGATTACCCGCACTGTAGTCCTCGCCGTCGTGAAGTACGCCGGTTATACCTGATCCATCGCCAATTAGAAAGGACGCGGAAACTGTAGTAGCACTGATTTCGTTGGCACTGAGAATTCCACCGCTAAGCTGTGCGGTGCCGTCGGTAAAGGTACTGACTGTCAGGTTTCCAGCGCTGAAATCCTCGCCGTCATGAAGAACTCCGGTGATCCCGGAGCCGTTTCCAAAAAGGTAGGATGCGGAGAGGGTGGTGGCGCTGACTGCACCCATGCTGTCCACGAAGAACTCGGAGGAGGTACCCACCTCGAACGTGGTGGAGACATTGATTTCTCCGGCATCTAAAAACTTCAGATGTGCTCCCCCGTTGGTTACCGAAAGAATGGTTTCCACAGCTTCGGGAGAAGTGGTGATATGCAGCTCAAGACCAGATAACTTTTCAGCGAAAACATCACTAGCACCTACGGTCTTGGAGAGGAGTCTTCCACCCGATTCCAATCGAAAAAGATCTTCCCCATTCTCTGTGCGAAGGGCCATCCTGGTGGTCTCTTCAGAGTCTCCAGCACTATTGTTGATGATTACCCCGCCCACTCCCTGCGGTGTGATCTCCACACCGTCATCAAGAGAAATTACTCCTTCTGATTTAAGAATTCCCGTGAGTTGGGAGCCGTCACCTAAAAAGACGGAGGCGGAAATGGTCGTACCTACGACTCTCTCGGCACTCAGGGCAAGGGCTGTGACCATCCCTGCGGAATTGACGGAAAAAGGGTAGACGAATACGGGAGTGGTCGGAGTGGAATCATCGGATTCCACCGGACCTAACCAAATTTTCTCAGAAACAAGCACTTCACCCGAATGAAGCTTTGGGGTTTCTATGAGATGATTGATAAGCAGTGTAGTGCCCTCAATCGTACCGGTGCTGACCACGGCACCGATACGTGCATGATCGATCACGGCACTGACAACTCTGGAATTTGCCGAATAGAACCACCCGGTCTCAATCGCTTCGGAGAAAAAGAGATGGAACTGGGGAGGCAGCAATCCGAACTCTATGGCATTGCCGAAAGCCTCTCGATCTCCAATTTCGAAAATTTGATCCGAGGCTTTAAATTCACCGACCTCAAGCGAACCTACCCGCAGGATTCCCGATGTGGCCGAATCGGTTACTCCCATTGAACTCAGCAAATCCTGCCGAAATTGATCCGGAGTCATTCCCGCAAGATTCTGACTGTCCATGGCTTCAATGGCGTATGGCATGGTCAAGAACTGGCGCCTGGGATTCATGGTTTGGCCCTGTACTTCAAGCTCCAGGAATCGGTACTGTTTCAAATCTGGAAGGGATGGACCGATGGAAAGAGAGAAAAATCCATCAATGACCTCGACGGAGGGGAAAACCTGTATGTAGCCCGTATTTCCACCTTGCTCGTCTTCGAAGAGTTGTGCGGTCATACTCACCACCGCACTACCTGCCAGGGAAAGTGCGTTGCTGGTGCTTAAACGAGCGCTATAGGAAATCGCGGAGAAGGGGTCATGTCCAGCAATTGTTGAAACTGTAGACAAAAATAGGAATACAAGGCCAATCTTCAAGGATTGTCTCATCTGCTCTTTCCCAACCGGAATCAACACTATCTTGAAGCTAAGTCCGAAGAACCGAATTAAGGGCTGAAGACATCTATCTTACCAGCTTTAACAGTTGTAGAGAAACCTTATAAAGTTCAGTCTAATTCAGGATAAAAGGGTACAAATAAGACAATTAAGGAAGCAATGGGTCCATTGGAAAAACGGAAGCTTCTTGCCTGCTGCTCTGGTAAATAGTTCTAATCTGTTTCTTTAACCAGAAAACCTGTGAAATAGGTATTGCTTAGGAGAAGGTAGAAAAGGGGAGCTCGTTGGAAACTGATCTGAGGGTCAATTCTTCATCAAAAACTTTAGTTTTTGTTCCAGGTCCAGAATTCTTTGCTCCTGAATTCTGAGTCTGTGTTGAAGGGTTTTACTCTGGTCTGCGGAGTTCAGGTTGATATAAATCCTGCCAGAGGCGAGGAGAAGACCAATAGGTATTCCGTCATGAGAGTAGACCATACCTCTTTGAATTTGAACCTGTTCACGGTTCACTTCAACCTGCCCCATCACGGCAACCAGTGCATGAGTGGAGCGGTCCGCTTCGGCGTTTCCGACAATACCTGGATTTTTTGAGACGATACCTAGAAGGGCATCTCCTTCGTGGTATTTGCGGACCTTGCCAGTATCTAAATTCAGTCCTACAAGATCTCCAGTGTGAAGTAAACCTTCTTGCTCAAAATACTCGGCGTAGTCAGCATTTGAGGTGTTAAAAGCATCCGCATAGGCTTCACCGGCAGTCATAGACGCTGCGCAATCGGAATTGGAGGCGCCAACACAAAGCGCAGTCTGTATAAAGAAAACGGTATCGTCTTGTGAGCGTGTTATCTGACTAGTGTTTGAACTACCCCTGAATCCCAAACTCCTCTCCCCGGTTAACTTTAGCTTTCGTCCCCCCACAACGGCGCTATGTTTACCGTTAGCTTCATTGTGCCAACCGGCTAATACTGCCGCACCTTCCCCACTGGCACCATTATTGGTGCCAGCTCCAATAATCGAATAGTTTCCGGTGGCATTATTTTGCTGTCCTGCCACTACCGCGGCCTGATTTGATGTAGCGTCATTTCCCGTACCAGCCCCTACAAAAGACTGCCAACCGGAGGCGATGTTATTATCTCCTGCCACAACTGCCGAACCACTAAGTGCCACTTGATTGTTATCTCCACCTCCTATGAATGAGTTGTCTCCGCTCGCAATATTGGATGTACCCCCACTAACCACTGCATAGATTGCCGATGCCTCATTTTCACTCCCACCTCCAACAAATGCATAGCTGGCACTCGCGGTGTTACTCAAACCACCACCAACTGTGGAGTGGTTCCCACTTGCTGTATTGGATGCGCCTCCAGAGACTACTGCTTTTTCAGCACTGGCAAGATTCCCACTCCCACCTCCTACGAAGGAATAGGTTCCGCTCGCGATATTGGCTCGTCCGCCCGAAACTGTTGATGAATAACCGTTTGCCTGATTGATTTGACCACCGCCTACGGTAGCGTATTGTTCATCCACTGAATTACTGTATCCTCCCCCGATCACAGTCCATTTATCGTTTGTGATATTAGATTCCCCTCCGCCGATGGTTGAGCCTGTTCCACCAGCCGTATTTGAGGTACCTCCGCCGATAAACGATTTTGTGCCTACTGCATTATTTAACGTTCCGCCGGCAACAACAGAGTAATTAATTTCAGCTGTGTTCTTGTAACCGCTAATCACCGAGGCATAGGAATAGTTCTGTCCACTTGTCCCTGTGTCTGAATCAATGCCTAAATTCACATGGGTATTAGCGTTAGATCCGTAGAGGTTATTGTCCGTATCCCTTGAGATGTAAATTTCATCAAAAAGTGCCCCGGTGCTTCCCAATTTTGAACCAGCTGAAGCGGTGGCCTGAGTGGTATCATCATCAAATTTTAAAGTACTCACTTTGGCTGTGCCGCTGACCTCAAATGTTTCAGTGGGATCTGTGACGCCGACTCCTAATTTTCCGGTGATTGTCAGGCCACTAGCATTGTTTGCCCCATTTCTATACTGGATATAGCCATTATTGTCATCATAGAAACCGCCATCATCAGAAATCTGCAAACCACCCCCTGAAACATTATTGCTATTAACAACAACTACATCATCAAACTGGGCTCCTCCACTAACCTCCAACATGGTCGTTGGAGTTGTTGTTCCGATGCCTACATACCCCTGCCCGTCAATGGATAATCTAGGAGTCCCGGTGGTTTCAAGGTCGAGACGTACACTATTGGCAACAGCATCATGGTGGTAAACAACAGCTCCATGGGTGATCCCTTGTTTCGAAAACTTGATAACTGAATCATTGGTATGTGTACCAGCATCAAGAGTAAGTAAAGCGTCACCGTCAGCTTCAACATGAATGTGTGCAAAAGAGCTGTCTGTCAGATGCAAGGTGGCATCTGGCGATGTAGTACGGATACCGACTTTTCCGTCGGTAGTCACAGTAAGATAATCGAATTCTGTGCCGGAGATGATTTTGGAGAGTTTGAAGTCATGGTCGGAGCTGGTCTTTTGTCCGAACATCCATTCGCCGACGCCCCCCTGGTTATAGAGATGGTACCGAGCCCGACCAGAATTATTGATGGATATAAATTCGCCATGGGCTAGGATGGTGCCGAGGTCATATGAAGCATCATTACAGCTTGAACTGTCGTCTCCGACGCAAAAGGCCGTTTCCATGAAAAAGGCCGTATCAGAGGCGGCTCGAGTGATCTGTGAGCTGTTGTCTCCTCCTCGAAATCCCATGCTGCCCCGTCCTGTGAGTTTGAGGTTTCTTCCACCTACAATAGTGCTGTTGATTCCAGAGACTTCATTAGCATTGCCCCCTGCGATGGTCGCAAAGGTAGCACTCGCAGTATTGGCGCTTCCCCCGGCTACGATTGCTGTGAAACCGCTTGCGGTGTTATTTTCACCCCCCCCTATGAAAGTGAAAGATCCTGAAGCGGCATTTTTAATGCCGCCGGCGATTGTCGAGGTCGTCCCTCCAGTTGAATTTTCACTTCCTCCGCCAATAAAGGATAGGGCTCCAGATGCGATATTAAGTGAACCACCTGATATTGTTGAGGTGGTCCCGGAAGCAGAGTTCTGGTTTCCTCCTCCAACAGAAGAATAGTCACTGCTGGCTGAGTTGCCACCTCCTCCGGACACAGTAGCGAAATCTGCACTTGCAGTATTGTATTTTCCTCCACCAATGGATGAATGAGGATTATTAGCCTGATTTTCTTCTCCTCCGCTTATGGTAGACCAATGACCGGTTGCCGAGTTTCCAGCGCCGCCCGCGATAGCGGACCATCCACCTGATACACTATTGTTGAATCCACCCCCTATGAATGAGAAGCTGTTACTTACTGTATTTAGTACCCCTCCTCCCACAACTGAATCATCTCCACTTGCGGTATTTCTATCCCCGCCTCCAATCGTTGCGTAATCCTTGCTGGCTACATTGCCTTCTCCACCCCCAACTGATGCAAACTTATAATTCTGCCCCACGGTTCCCGTATCGGAACCCACGCCCAGGTTCACATGAGTAAAAGCGCTGGTCCCATAAAGCTGGTTAGCGGAATCCCTGGATATATATATCTGATCAAAAAGAACACCAGAGGTCCCTACTGCGGAACTGGGGAGACCGGTGAGATTGGAGCCATCGCCAAAAACATAGGATGCAGTGATGGTGATGGCACTGACCTCGTCCACGCTTAAGACACCGCTGCTGAGTGTTGCTGATCCATCACTGAATGTGGAGGCAGTAAGATTTCCCGCTGTGAAGCTGTCCCCGTCGTGGAGTACATTGGTCAAATTGGATCCGTCGCCATAGACATAGGATGCTGTGATGGTGATGGCACTGACCTCGTCCACGCTTAAGATCCCGCTGCTGAGTGTTGCAGATCCATCACTGAGTGTGGAGGCAGTAAGATTTCCGGCGGTGAAGTCTTCTCCGTCGTGGAGCACATTGGTGAGATTGGATCCATCGCCAAAAACATAGGATGCGGTGATGGTGATGGCACTGACCTCATCCACGCTTAAGATCCCGCTGCTGAGTGTTGCTGAGCCATCACTGAGTGTGGAGGCAGTAAGATTTCCGGCGCTAAAGTCTTCCCCATCGTGCAGGACATTGCTCAAGCCTGATCCGTCTCCGTTGAAAAAAGAGGCGGAGACGGTGATGGCACTGACTTCATCCACGCTCAGTACTCCACTGGCTAAGACCGCGCTGCCGTCACTCAGGGAGCCTACGGTCACAGAGCCCGCGCTAAAGTCTTCCCCGTCATGCAGAACATTGCTCAAGCCTGTTCCGTCTCCATTGAAAAAAGAAGCGGAAACGGTGATGGCACTGATCTCATCCACACTAAGTACTCCACTGGCTAAGACCGCGCTGCCGTCACTGAGGGAATTTACTGTCA
>CAZIKF010000037.1:0-40532 GCA_964539825.1 uncultured bacterium | reverse complement strand
GAACATTGCTCAAGCCTGATCCATCTCCATTGAAAAAAGAGGCGGAAACGGTGATAGCACTGACTTCATCCACGCTAAGTACTCCACTGGCTAAGACCGCGCTGCCGTCACTGAGGGAATTTACTGTCAGGGATCCGGCGCTAAAGTCTTCCCCGTCATGCAGAACATTGCTCAAGCCTGATCCATCTCCATTGAAAAAAGAGGCGGAAACGGTGATGGCACTGACTTCATCCACGCTCAGTACTCCGCTGGATAAGACCGCATTCCCGTCACTAATGGTGCTTACTGTCAAATGACCTATGCTAAAGTCCTCACCGTCATGCAAAACATTGGTAAGACCAGCCCCGTCGCCAAAGAAATACGATGCGGTGATAGTGACGACCGCGACTTCATTGGCGCTTAAAACTCCATTGCTAAGTGCTGCGACTCCATCGCTTAAAGTGCTTACCGTCAGGTGGCCAGCGCTATAATCCTCACCGTCGTGGAGTACGTTGGTGATGCCCGATCCATCTCCATTGAAAAAAGACGCGGTAATTGTGACGGCACTGACTTCATTTATGCTCAGGAATCCTTCACTGAGAGTGGCAGTTCCATCAGTGAGTGTGGAGATGCTAAGAGTGCCTGCGCTAAAGTCCTCCCCATCGTGTACTACGTTCGTGAGACCTGAGCCATCTCCAAAAAAATAGGAGGCTGAGATGGTGGCGGCCCCGACCTCATTGGCGCTGAAAATACCGTTACTAAGTACGGCGATGCCATCGCTCAGGGTGCTTACACTAAAGTGATCCGCGCTATAGTCTTCGCCGTCATGGAGAACCCCGGTGATGCCGGACCCGTCGCCAAGGAGAAAGGACGCAGAGACTGTACCGGCCTGGACTTCTGAAGCGCTTAATAGACCGCTGCTAAGCGTAGCAATCCCGTCGCTGAGGGTGACAACCGTGAAGGAGGCAGCCGAAAAATCGTCGCCCGTATGGACCACATTGGTCAGACCTGCTCCGTCACCGAAGAGATAAGAAGCGTTGATGGTGACCGCCTCGACTTCATTTACGCTCAGTATCCCATTACTAAGTACAGCAATGCCGTCACTTAAGGTGCTCACCGTTAAATTTCCGCTGCTGAAGTCTTCCCCATCGTGCAGCACATTTGAGAGCTGGGAGCCGTCCCCGAGGAACTGGGAAGCGTGAACAGTCAGAGCGTGGACGTTTCCGCTACTATCCACGGTGAACTCAGCTGAAGTTCCCACATCAAGTGAGACGGAAACTTGAACCTCTCCGGCACTGAGACTAGCGGTATAGGTGTGCTCGTCCTGTACTGAGAATACGGGTTGTTGAGACTCAGCTGAAGTGACAACATAAAGCCCCAAAGTAGAGACTCTTTTGGCCTTGAGCACTTCGGCCATCATAGTGGGCGCTAAGAGTGTTCCACTGGATTCCACTCGAAACAGGTCCTCTCCCGAGGAATTTCGTATGGCAATTCTGGTGGTCTGCGGCTGTTCGGAATTACTGTTATGAATCAAAATTCCCGCAACACCCTCTGGCCTTATCTCCACACCCTCATCGAGGGAAATGACCCCGTCACTCTTTAAAATTCCCGTGAGTTGAGATCCATCGCCAAGATAGGTCGTGGCGGAAACCTTCTCCGCAGTAATGGTTTGTGCGGTGAGGTTTCCCATGGAATTGATCAAATCATGCACGATAAGGGTAGTCCCCTCCAGGGAACCCACCTTTAATACGCCCGAAGTGGCCGAGTCCGTCACTCCTATTCCAGTGAAAAGATTCTGGCGAAATTCATCCGGGGACATTCCCGCAAGATTCTGGCTATCCATTGCTTCAATGGCGTATGGCATGGTCAGGAACTTGCGCCTGGGATTCATGGTTTGGCCCTGTACTTCAAGCTCCAGAAATTGGTACTTTTTCATATCTGGAAGAGATGGACCTATGGATAATGAGAAAAATCCATCTATGACCTCGACGGAGGGATAAACCTGTATGTAGCCTGCATTGCCGCCCTCCTCGACCTCGAAGAGTTGTGCGGTCATACTGACCACGGCACTACCCGCCAGGGAGAGGGCATTGCTGGTACTCAATCGGGCACTATAGGAAATGGTTGAAAAGGGGTCCTGATTATCGGTTGCTGTGAGAGAAATTGTGCTCAACAAGGAGAATGCCAGCACATACTTGAAGAAACGGTTCATAGTCAAATTCTCCCCACCCATTACCAACTCAACTAAGAAGCTAAATCTAAAAGAGGTTTATATCGGATAAGCCTATCCTAAACTATCTTACCAATTTATTGGAGAGAATGAAGGTAGGATTCCAACTGATTCTTAGGTGGGGCCCGTAGCCAAAGCCTTGCGTCTTTCATTTAGGCTTGGGTGGGAGGAATAGAAAATGCTGTAGAGCGGGTGAGGGCGAAGATTGGAGAGGTTTTCTTTGGCCATGATTTTGAGCGCTTCCTCCAGAGGCTTTGCCGTCCCCATGGTTTCCAGAGCGAAGGCGTCTGCTTCAAACTCATTCTTGCGGGAGAAAAGATTGATGATAGGAGATAGCCAGAAGGTCACAAGTCCCCCGGTGAGGCTCAAAAGTAGAAAAACCGGGGCTAATTCTCCCGGTTGAAATCCAAAAGAGATGGAAAACTCCGGGGTTCTAAACAGGAAATCGATCACGTATAGACCGCCTAACAAAAATCCGGCCTGTAAAAAAAGCATTTTGAAGATGTGTCCTTTGCAATAATGCCCGATTTCGTGCGCAAGGACTCCTTCCACCTGCTCCTCTTCGAGTTGGTCGATGAGAGTATCAAATAGAACGATGTGGCGAAACTTTCCAAATCCAGTAAAAAAGGCGTTGGAATGTCCTGAGCGCTTGCTTCCATCCATCACCTGAATTCGGGCAACAGGGAAGGAAACCTTTTTTGCCAGGGTCACCAGCCTTTCTTTTAAGGAGCCGTCAGGAAGATTTTCAAGTTTATTGAAAAGGGGAAGGAGATACCTTGGGAAGAGAATAAGAAGGAAAATCTGAAGAGTAAAGATTAGAGCAAAGGCCCAAATCCACCAGTTGGCTCCCATCCAGCCTACCAGAGAGAGCACCAGAACCAGGATTGGATACCCAATGATCATACCCAGAGCCATTCCTTTTACCTGGTCTACCAGCCACAATTTGAAACTACTCTTGTTGAATCCAAATCTCTCCTCAATGCGAAACTGGGACCATAGCTCAAAGGGAAGATCAGGAATTGATATCACAAATCCAGTGATGATTAGAAATGCCCCCTGTGCGTAAACAGAGGTACCCAGGGTGGAAAGAACCATTCCGTAAAGGGCGGGAAACAGGTCTGTAGCGAAGAACAAGACCAGGAACAGGGATCCCCATATGGCGTGAATGGAGTGGAACCTGGTTCGGGCCAGGGTGTATTCAACCGAGCGGGAATATTGTTCATCGGTGATTTCTCCAACCATCTCATCGGGGATTTTTCCCGGTTGAGAATTAGCCTCACGAGCGTTGAGGATATCGAGAAGGATTTCCGCACCGAGACGAAAGAAAATGAGTACGTAAACTATATCTAGTATTGATCTGGAAAGTTCCATAAAAACCTTTGAAGGCTAAAATTCTGAAGGGTGATGCACCAGGGGAACAAAGCGAACTGCCAATAGATTTTCCTGTGCGATACCGCCCTTTTTCTTCTCTACCCTGATTAACTCCTGCCAATTGTTTCCTACCGGAATAACCATTACCCCGCCTTCCGCCAGTTGGTCAAGTAAAACCGAGGGTACACTTGGTGCCGCTGCGGCGACGAGGATTCTATCAAAAGGTGCCTTTTCTGCCCAGCCGTCATATCCATTCCCCTGGATCAATGTATTGGTGCTATACCCGAGCGAGTCCAGATTCCTTTTGGCAAGACTTACCAGGTCAGCTCTGATTTCCAGACTATAAACTCTTGCAGAGATTTCCTGTAGTACAGCGGTCTGGTATCCGCAGCCAGCACCAATTTCTAGTACTTTGTGCTCTTTTGCCAGTTGAAGAGCCTCGGTCATGAAAGCCACTATATAGGGCTGAGAAATAGTCTGACCCTGTCCTATGGGTACGGGATGATCCTCGTAGGCCTGTGTCTGCCTATCTTTTTCCATAAACTTATGGCGGGGAACAATTCGCAAAGCATCCAGAACCTCGGGATCCCTTACCCCCCTGGCACGAATCTGGGTTTTGATCATGTGCTCCCGGCGGGCATCAAATTCACGGGGATCAATACCCACTTAGACAGCCTCCCTGAGTCTTTGAATATGTTGGGTTACAAGTTCACCCAAATCTCCAAGATGATATCCTCCTTCAAGGACGGACAGGACTTTTCCCTGGCAATACTGCGCAGCGATACCGGTAAGCATCTTGGTGAGGTTAGAAAATCCCTCATAGCTCATCTTCAGTCCCCCGATAGGATCCTCGGTATACGCATCAAAACCTGCGGACAAAACCAGGAAATCCGGCTCGAAACTTTTACAGATCAGCTCTAACTCGGTTTGGAGTCTCTCGAGTATAACGTGGTCATCGTCACCGCGAGTCAATAAGATATTTCGGGTCAAACCTTTGCCTGGTCCAGACCCGATTTCCCCTGGATTCCCGGTACCTGGAAACAAAGGAGACTGGTGAGAACTCAGATAAAAAACGGATTCGTCTTCGAAGAATGTCTCCTGGGTTCCGTTTCCGTGATGGACATCGAAATCTACGACTAATACTTTCTTTTTTTTCCCGCTCTCTACGAGATAACGGGCAGCGATTGCCGCATTATTAAAAATGCAGAATCCCATAGCCTGTCCAGGTCTTGCATGGTGACCCGGTGGCCTCAGGGCACAAAAAGAACTGGTTAATTCACCATCGAGAATTTTATCGACAGCATGAAGAGTTGTAGAAACCGCCAGAACGGCCGCGTCATAGGAACGGGGTCCAGCCCATGTATCCCCTGTATCCAGCACACCTCCGCCCTGTGAACAAATTCTGAAAACTTCCTGCATATATTCACGCGTGTGAACTCTCTCAATGAAGGGGAGTACATCGCGTCCGTCGGGTCCAAAATGTTCTATTTGATCCCAGAGAGAGGAGAACTCCAGGGACTTAAGAATGGAGCCAAGCCGTTCTTTGCACTCGGGATGATCTCCCGTCTCATGTTCAAAAAACACCGGACTGGTCCCAAGTCCAACTCTATTCATTGCCTACCAGCTTTATTAGTTGTTCGGCATTAAGCTCTTGTAGTGAATTCACAACAAGATCAGCGAATGCCAGGGTTTGTGCCGGGTTGGTTGTGGTGACCGCCACACACTTCATTTGCGCGTTTCGAGCGGCCTCAATACCAACGGGAGCATCTTCAATTACAAGACATCTAGACGCGTCACATCCAATCTTTTGGGCAGCTAATTCGAAGACATCAGGGAAGGGTTTACCGCGAGTGACATCGTCTCCGCAAACAGTGGCTTGAAAGTACTCTTCCAGCCCGAGCAATTGGATCGCCAACTCCAGGTTTTCTCTGGGGGTTGAGGAACCTACCGCCGTGGGAATCTCTCGAGACTTTAACTCGATGAGGAGTTTAAGAACCCCGGGGAGAGGGTCAATTCCTGTATGCGACAGCAATTTTCGATAGAGAGTTTCCTTGGCAAAAGCTAGTTCCTGAATTTCCTCAGGATTGTGGCTCCAGCCTAGGATTTCAGGAATGATGGATTCATTTCGCATTCCGAATCCCCTGTGGAAATGTCCATCGGGAAGCGGCAGGGAACGGTCGGAAGCCAGCAGGCTCCAACTTTCTTCGTGGAAACGCGAAGAATCTAAGACGACACCGTCCCAGTCGAATATGACCCCCAGGTGCTTTGATTCCATCCTCTGCTATTTATGTTAACCCTGCTACCTTGCACTGTACAAGCCTTCGGGTTGATAAATTGCACCTGAGGAGGATCGATTGCTCGAAATTAAGAGAAATTCACCTACCCTAAAGGAATTGAGCTCAAGCAGGGCATGATCTTGTAGCCAGTCGGCGACCTCGGGCACGAGGACTTTGTTTAAACGGGCCAGGGTCACATGGGGATGAAATTTCCGATTCTCTCCGGTGATTGAAGAGTTCTTGAGACTCTCATCGATTCTCCTCTTCAGGCTAATAAGCTCGTCATTAGGTTCAATACCGGCCCAGAGTACTTTGGGTTCCCCGCGTGGAGGAAAGTGTCCCACCCCTTTAATTTTCAGCTCAAAGGAGTTGAAGTATAGAGATTTTAAGACGTCTTTGATTTCTTGAAACAATACCCCATCCACCTCACCAATAAAGCGTAGGGTAAGATGAATCTGGTCATCTACAAGCCATCGTGCGCCGCGTAACCCACGGGATAACTCTAACAGATCGGCCTTCATGGAAGCAGGCAAATCCAGGGCCACGAAGATTCTCTTGTTCATATTACTGGCCAAAAATCTGAATAAAAATTCTGCGTTCTCTTGGTTGGGAATCGTGATCGATAACCACGATTTGCTGCCAGTTTCCCAATACCAGTTTTCCTTTACTGAAAGGCGCGCTAATTCCAGGTCCCATAATGGTAGCTCTGACATGGGAAAATCCGTTGTCATCTCCCCAGGTTTTGTGGTGATGATAATTTTCTGAAATGGGAGCCAGTCCTTCAAGACGTTCCTTGATGTCCTTGAGCAGATTGGGTTCATACTCAATGGTGGATATAGAGGCTGTGGAGCCAATAACAAAAAGGTTTACGAAACCCTCCTTCATCTGCGATTCCGTGACCAGGTTCTGAATCTTTGAGGTAATGTCGCGGGTATCCGAAAATCCCTCGGTTGGAATCTTGATCTCAGTAGAGCTTAACTGCATTTCTTCCTCCTTCGCTGACAGTTAGAACAAAAATGGGTGCTGCGCTGTCCTACCAGAATCCTTTTTACCTGTGAGCTACACCTTGGGCAGGGTTGGCCGGTGCGGCGAAATACTTTCAATTCATCCTGGTTTCGCCCTTTTCTTTTTGCGACACTATAAAAATTTGCCTTACCTGTACCCAGGGTAGTCCCGAGGTTTTTGAGTCCTCTTTGCAGGACCAGCCGGATACCTTCGAGTAAACGTTGTGAATCTGAGAATTTGAGGTCACTGGAGACTTGAAGGGGATTGAGCCTTGATTCCCATAACGCCTCATCTACATAGATATTACCCAATCCTGCCAAAAACTCTTGGTCCAGTAAAAGTGGCTTGAGTTGTCGCTTTCGGCCTTTAAGCATCCGGTGAAATTCCTTTGCGGTCAGACTTGGGTCGAAGGGTTCCGGTCCCAATTTCCCAATGATTTCTTCGCAATGATCAACCAGGTACCATTTCCCAAATTTGCGAGTATCCCTGAACCTGAGTTCTTCCCCATTTTCTAATCGAACGCGTATCCTGACGTGTTCATCAGGCTGGTTTGAGGAGCTGAAGTAGAATTGACCCGTCATGCGCAAATGGACCAGTAGAACCTTCTTTGAAGAAAGCTCCATAACCAGGAACTTTCCCCTTCGAAAGATTTTATTGACCTTCTGATCCCTCAATTCACTTGAGAACTCAGCAGGGGAGGGAACGGCTACTGAACGGGGCCAGAGAACATCGACTCCTTTTATAGAAGTCTTTAAGAGTTCACTCTGGCGCAATTCTGAAGCGACGGTCTCTACTTCAGGCAATTCGGGCAAGAGAATGCTCCTTTCGGGGAACCCTGATACGCAAGGGAATGGAGATTGCTATACTAAGATTCATAGGATATGTCCCTGATCTGGTTTCTGGCTAGTACATGTCCCGGTAGATTGTTAAAAGAATTGAGAATAATGGGAAAGGATCACTTTCGTGGAGCGACATCTACATAGGATGGCTTCTCCTTCCGCTACACCCGAACTGCTGGACCAATTCTGCCGGCCCTTGCGCGACCTGCGCATATCGGTGATTGACGCATGTAATTTTCGCTGTAACTACTGCATGCCAAAGGAAGAACATTATGAATTCCTTGCTCCGAGTGAACGGCTGAGTTTTGATGAAATCGAGCAGTTGGCTACCATTTTTGTCTCCCTGGGAGTTCGTAAATTACGAATGACAGGCGGAGAGCCGCTCATGCGCCGGGGTCTGAGTGAGCTCATATCCCGCCTTTCCCTGATTCCCGGTGTGGAAGACTTATCTCTCACTACCAATGGATATCTTCTGTCCCGTTACGCCGGGGAGTTAAAAAAAGCTGGGCTCCAAAGACTTACGATCAGCGTAGATACTCTAAACAGGGAGGCATTTACCCGTCTTACCTCCAGTGAGGATGGTCTAGATAGAGTTTTGGAGGGGATTACCGCGGCAGAGGAAGCAGGATTCAAACCTATAAAAATTAATGCCGTGATTCGCAAGGGTCAAAACGAGGATTCGATTCTTGAACTGGCAGAGGAGTTTCTTCCCAGGGGCCATATCGTTCGTTATATCGAATTTATGGATGTTGGAAATCGAAACCGGTGGAATCTTAATGAGGTTGTGACATCCAGGTCCATGCGGGACAAATTGGCCAGCCTCGGTCCCCTGGTTCCAGCTCAAAAGAACTATTTTGGTGAAGTCGCGTCTCGCTATGAGTTTTTGGACGGAAGCGGGGAGGTAGGATTTATCTCCTCGGTGAGTCAGCCCTTTTGCGGAACCTGCACTCGTACTCGACTTTCCGCCGAGGGAAAGCTCTATACATGCCTCTTTGCTGAAAAGGGAATCGATCTTCGCACTCCGTTACGTTCTGGTAAGACCGAGGAGGTACTTGCCAATAAGATCCTTGAATCCTGGGCTGGAAGAATGGATCGGTATTCCGAAGAGCGCGCTGGAGATGATGCTGAAGGAAGATCACGTAAAAAAGTAGAAATGTTTCATATCGGGGGATAAAGGTCTTTACCATCGGGTAACTTCAAGTCTTCCAGGCTCTTCTCAATACGTTTCCAATGGGTACCCCTCCAAAATAATTTCCAACAGCGTTTACACTCCATAAATTCATCGAGCCAGAGATAGGTCTTTGGCGGAATTCTTTCCCGAACTTCTTCCTTAACCACATTCCTGAGTTCCCCTCCGCATTGCATACACCGTGAAGCTAAGCGGTGAAGGTCCAATGAGGAGATGACAAAGCCAAGTTGTTTCTCCCTGCTCATGCTATGGGGAATATATAAGGCACGAACGATTCCATCACGAACGACCCTGCGTCTCATGATGCCTCCATCGCTGGTGAGAAGCATCATGGATTGGCTCATTGCTATCTCTACAATTCGGGAATCTTCAATATTGTATTCCCAGAATGTGTCATACCCCAAAAGGCGCAGCCAGCGAGCCACACCACCGAGCATGGCATCACATGCGAATTTAAGAGCAGCGGTCTCATTGTTGGTTTTCATTATTCTTAATTATATGCCCAAACACATTTGGTTTGCCCGGGTTGCCGGCCAAACCAGGATTCAGATGTCTGTCTCCTGACTTCTGAATACTCTCTTCCAATTCAATCATGTAGAATCAAGCTCGTGACTATTCCTGGTACCTCTGAACTTCATCAAACCTCTTCTCAAAAACCCATCCTGGAAGTCTCTTGTGCCATTCTGGAGAGATTTGACCAGGTACTGGTTGCCAAAAGGGCACGGGGGACTGCACATGGTGGATTGTGGGAATTTCCTGGAGGCAAGCTCGAAGAGAATGAAAGTGCCGCAGAGTCCCTGGTTAGAGAATTGAAGGAGGAACTGGGAGTTCAGATCAGGCTTGTGCAAACTTTAAAACCCAGTGATACAGAGGAAGAAAAGCGGATTCTGCGTCTTCATCCATTTCGATGTACTCTTGTTAGCGGAAATCCGAAGCCCCATGAGCATAGCCAGATTCGTTGGGTACATCGTACCCGCCTGGAAACCTTTAACTGGGCACCGGCAGATATTCCTGTATTGCGGTATTTCCTGGCTCTGAAGCGATAGAAGTATGGATTCAAAGACTCTTCAATATTACGATCAAAAAGCGAGCGAAATCTCAACACGCTATGAATCGAGATCCATCCTATTTCTACACAACCTCATGGAAAGAGTATTCCCTGAGAGTGGCAGAATTTTGGAGCTTGGGAGCGGAACCGGCAGAGATAGTGCCTTTCTGGAGGGTAGCGGTAGAAGCATTGTTTGCTCTGACGGAACCCATTCCATGCTTTCTGAATTGGAAAAGTACCACCCAGAGCTAGGCTCAAAAGCCATTCAGCTCAGGCTTCCCGGACCGTTTCCCTTCCCAAATCATAGTTTTGACGGATGTCTGGCAGTAGCCGTGCTCATGCACCTGGAAAGGGAGAAGATCTTGGAAAGTCTGTCTGAAATTGCCAGGATTCTAGTCCCCGGGGGTGTCCTTTTCTTTTCTATTCCCACCAGAAGCAGGTTCCTCAATGAGGAGCATAGAGATGAGGATGGAAGACTTTATTCTCCGCTTCTTCCAAGAGAGTGGGAAGAGCTGTCCTCCAGGGCTGGATTCAAGTCATTGGAGAGCTTTCAAAATGATGATGCTCTCCAAAGAGAAGGTATCTCGTGGACCTCTTTTCACTGCATTCTTAGTAGTTAAACCATGATTCGATCCTGTTAGAGGGAAATATGCGCCAACTTCAAGACACTCTGAAAGAAGTGGACGGTTGCGGCTATAGGGCCTACAAAGTCCTTAAGGGAAGATACTGCTTTCCCGAGTTTGATCTTTACATAGATCATATTCAGGGAGATCCCTTCGCAGCACCTTCCAAGTTTCGTATCCGGATGGGGATGGATCATTCAGGAATCCCTAAGAACCTGTTTAGCAATCCCATCAGAAAGATAGCCTGCCAGGACTATCTCACTCGCGTTTTTTTCCAGGAAATTCAAAATCTTAAATCTCGCGGGGAAGGCAGTGGTAAGAGTGGAGTTATTGAAATTGATTGCGGGGGGCAGGAAGTGCTGGAGCGCACTTCGATGGAGATTTGTGATGATTGGGTTGAAGCTAGAATCGAGGTGGGATTGCCTGCAGCAGGCCGTAGGATTCTTGGCAGAGAGGCTGCCCGGATTCTTTTAGAGATTCTTCCCAGCCTGGCGCGGAGTTCTCTGAAACTGGAGTCACTACAGGAATCTCTATTTGAGGAGTTTGTACAATGTGTGGAAAACCAGGAGGCTATCCGAGCCCAGCTGCAGCACTTGGATTTGATCGCGTTCGTCGCGGATGGATCGAGTTTACCAAGGATTTCAGGTCATCGGGATCTCCCCCTAAATGAGGGAGCTGTATCTTTTCATTCACCAAAATCCCTGCGTGTCACTTTAGAGTTACCTCACTTCGTTTCCCTATCAAATAGGCAGACCCAAGTTTCGGGAATGGGGATTCCTAAAGGAGTCACTCTTATAGTTGGCGGTGGCTATCACGGAAAATCTACCTTGCTACAGGCCATTGAGAGATGCGTTTATCCTCACATTCCCGGTGACGGACGAGAGTATGTGGTGACAGATTCAGCGGCGGTTAAAATTCGAGCCGAGGATGGCAGGAGGGTAGAGAGAGTGAATATATCTCCCTTTATTTCAAGACTACCCTACGGCAAGGACACAATCAGGTTTCAAAGTGAGGACGCCAGCGGCAGCACCAGCCAGGCCGCCAATCTCATGGAGGCTCTTGAGGCAGGTGCCAGAGCCCTTTTGATGGATGAAGATACCTGTGCCACCAACTTTATGATTCGTGACGCACGAATGCAGACCCTGGTTGAGGCAGAAAATGAACCCATTACTCCACTTATTGATCGAATCAAGGAGCTTTATTGGGGCCCAGGTGTATCAACCATTTTGGTGATGGGTGGCTGCGGTGATTACCTTGAGCTAGCTGACCAGGTCTTGTTTTTTAAGAATTACGAGCTATCTGATGTGACTTCTAACGCACGGGAAATCTGCTCTAGTATTAAGACACAAAGAAGGCGGGAAACTAGCGGGAATTTTCCCACCGATTATTCTCGGGTGCCCTGTTCTGACAGTTTTGATCCCTCGCGTGGAAAGTCGCAGGTGAAGATTCAGGTGCGCGGTCTGGACAGCATTCTTTTTGGTAAAGAAGACATAGATTTAAGACAGGTCGAACAGGTGGCCGATGGGTCCCAGCTCCAGGCCATAGGATTTGCTTTGTATTTACTCTCAAGGGCTATGAATACAAAGAAGTCCCTCGCAGTGCTGCTAGATGAATTGGAGTATATCCTTGAAAAGGAGGGATTACGGGCACTCTGCCCATACAGACGAACTGAAGAACATCCCGGAAGGCTATCAAAACCCAGAAGATTTGAAGTGGCAGCGGCGATGAACAGACTAAGAATCCTTAAAATTCTATAGATCCCGGGAGCCTCGACTTCTGACCTTTCTCTACCTTTTTTTGTCATCTTTATGTACTCTGAAAAACATCCAAAGGCACAACGAAATTTGGACTTTGTTTATGCAATTTTTAATCAATATATATCAGTTGTTGATGTTAATGCTGATGCTGTCGGCCGCTTACGCCGGTCTTTTGGCGAATTTTCTCTTTCTGCTATTGGCGATATCCACCTTTTACCTGGTGATTCTCAAGTTGATCCAGGCCTTTCGTCGAAAACTCACCTATATACCGGGCCTACCCTGGGGTGAGGCTCGCCCACTGATCTTACTTGGGCTGATGCGTTGTTTAAATTGGTCCCTGGTGGGGGCAAGTATCTCCATCGCGATGATTCCCATCCAGTTTCCAGAAGATCAATATCACTCTACACTATTGTTAATCTGGTCCTTTGTGGGCGCGATTTGCTTTTGTTCTTTCTTCCCGATGCATCACTATTCCAAATTCGCTTCCGCATCCCACGCTATTTTTTTCTTCTTTCTTGCCACAGTATTAGGACTTGCTATGTTTCCGATTCCGTTAAAGGGAGGGATCACGCTCTCTCCCCCGGGAATTGGTAAATGGTATGTATTTCAAGGAGGGGGCAGCCCTCTTGTGAGCCATCACTATTTCGCAGGATCGCAGAGATATGCCCTTGATTTGATCAAAGCAGCGGATGGCCAGTTTGCCCAGAATCCCAACGCGAGACTCGAGTCCAGCGCAACCTTTAATCAGCCAATATTGGCACCTATTTCAGGCAAGGTTATAGGAATAGAGAACTCCCTTGAAGACAACGCCATTGGTAAGACAAATCCGGGAAATCCCGCTGGGAATCATGTGATTCTAGAAACCAACGAAGGCGTCTATATTCTTCTTGCCCATCTAAAAAAGGGCAGCATTGGGATAAAACTTGGTGAGCAACTCGAGGCTGGAGCTCAAATCGGCCTTTGTGGAAACTCGGGAAATTCCTCTCAGCCCCATCTGCATATACAGGCAATGACGAAAAAGGATCTCTTTTCTGCTGATAATAAAGCCATTCCTATGCTCTTTGAGGTCTCAAAAGGAAGTTTTAGGGTTCTGACTAGAAACGATTCCCTTGAATCGCTGAAACACTAGGGCAAGTAGGCTGAAAGGGAAAGGTTTTAAAGCCGAAGAATTCTTGAATTCTTGAACTCCTCCATGTCATGCTTGTTATTAACTAAACCAGGAGAATCTTATGGCTCAGACTTCATCAACCTTTCAATTGAAACCCGGAGATCCAGCACCTCTTTTTAAACTTTGCGATCCCATTGGAAATTGGGCTGAAAATAGTGACTTCAAGGGTAAAAGGGGACTTTTAGTGATGTTTATTTGTAATCATTGCCCCTTCGTAAAGCATATTCGGGATCCCCTTGCCAAGTTTTGTTCTCGGTATCAGGAGCTAGGAATTGGAATAGTGGGAATCAATTCCAATGACATTGAAAAGTATCCGGATGATTCCGTGGAGAAGATGTATGAAGAGGGTGTGGCCGCCGGATACACCTTTCCGTATCTTTATGATGAGTCTCAAAATGTAGCCCAGGCTTACGGCGCTGCATGTACCCCTGATTTTTTTCTCTTTAATGAAGAATTTAAGTTGTTTTACGCGGGCCAATTTGATTCCAGCCGACCAGGAAACGATATCGAAGTGACGGGTCAGGATCTTAAAAAGGCCTGTGATTCATTACTCGACGGAAGACCACTGGATTTTGATCCTACACCAAGTGTTGGATGCAACATTAAGTGGAAACCTGGGAATGAACCTCCCTACTTTGGATGACTTCGTTTCTCACACTAGATCCTGCTACTGAAGAAGTTTTAGCGTCTGTAGCACAATCTACATCGAGTGATGTTAGAAACGCCGTTAAAGAAGCCCAGAATTCCCTTGAATCCTGGAGCAAGACGCCCCTGAGTGAGCGAGTTGCGATCTTACTTTCTTTTGCCCAACTGGTTGAATCCAATAGAGAAGAACTCAGCGCACTGGTGACGAGAGAGCAAGGTAAGATTTTAGCGGAAGCTACGGCTGAAGTGGCCGACTCAGCTCACCGCGTGAGATTTTTCTGTGAGAGGGCTCCCGTTGTGTTAGCAGGTGAAACCCTGGAGTTTAATGACATGGCAGCGCGAGTGGATCACGCTCCTGTGGGGGTGGTTGGAGCTATCAAACCATGGAATTTTCCTTTTGGAATCCCTCTGTGGACCCTTGTTCCAGCCCTGTTAGCCGGAAATCCGGTGGTGTTCAAGCCTTCTGAGCTTACTCCTCTCGTAGGTCAGCGGATTGTAGAACTGCTTCATGAGGGGGGAGTTCCTCCCGGGGTACTGCACCTTGTTCAGGGACAAGATGAAATAGGTAAAGCTCTAGCCGCTTCAGAGGTGAGGCTGATTGGATTCGTTGGCTCCCAGGAAGTGGGCGCAAAAATCATGAGAGAAGCAGCCAATGACATGAAGCGCTTATCCCTTGAGATGGGCGGCAAAGATCCAATGCTCATTCTCGCAGACGCTGAAGTGGAGAAAGTCTCCCGGGGAGCGGTAAATGGAGCGTTTAAAAACTGCGGCCAGATCTGCTGTTCAGTAGAAAGAGTTTATGTCCATTCTTCGATTTTCCAATCCTTTGTTGAGTCTGTAGTTGAAAGTGTACGCAATTTAAGGATTGGTCCCGGCATGGAGCCCGGAATAGATATTGGCCCCCTGGTTAGTGAGGCCCAGAGAGAGAGAACTAGGAGTCTTGTGGAAGATGCAAGGAACTCTGGAGCGCGGATTCTAACCGGAGGTCGTAGGATTGACAGAGAGGGATTTTTCTTCGAGCCAACGGTTGTGACTTCCGTTCCCCATAGCGCAGTTATGTTTGCCACAGAGACATTTGGTCCAATTCTTCAGATTGAGCCTTTTGAGAGTGAAGATGAAGCGGTAAATTTAGCGAACGCACTTCCCTTTGGATTAACCGCATCGGTATGGTCCCGGGATATAGAGAGGGCAATTTCCCTGGCGAACCGTCTTCAAGCCGGCACCCGTGCGGTCAACCAGAATACCGGGTCGAGAGTCGAACTTCCCTGGGGAGGTGTAAAGAGCTCAGGAATTGGTAGAATGCTCTCCGATGAGGGGATTCTAGAATTTACCGAGACAATTACTACCCGGGTACCGCTATCCTGATCAAAACGCCTAAGTTTTAGGAGGGAATTAAAGGCGGAAGGGGGATTCGCCAATGAGTTCAACCAGGGTGGGAGCGTCAATAAAGGGATTCCTGTTTTTCTGGTAACGTTCTATACGATCGTTCCTTGTTCGTTCCCATTCATCGGGCGGATCCTGTTGATGCCAGGAGAAATACATCGCGATTGAGTCATTCCAAAACCAATCTTTATCGGTATTTTTTAAGATAGCTCTATTTTTGTACCGCAGAACGAAATAAAGCAGAGCTCTGGCTACATTTCCTTTGACCTCGTCATGGGGCTCAAACTTATTCTGCCCAAACTTGGATCCAGCAAAAGTTTTGTATTCGGTGGATTCAACCAGGCCGAAGGGAAAGTTGGATCTTACGTGGTTGGGAATGGAAAGTGACGGATAGAGATGGTGTAAATCACTAACCATGGGAGCTTTTTTAGAGAATTTGCTCTGGGGCCAAAGATGCTCACAATTTACAAAATCCCCGGAGTTTCCATCACGATTCTCATCACCCACCTCAAAATACTTTTCTCCTCTGCGTCTACCAAATACGGCTGAGTAAAGGGTAAATACCATTCCTCTCAGGTGATCAACCTTATCGTAGAGATGGCGTTTTGCTTTTCTATAGCGGCTAATTCGATAGTTCTTTCCGGTTTCTTGATGCAGGGCATCGAAGAGAGCCTGTCCCTTTAGAATCGATATTTCCCGGTATGGCGCAGGGAGGGTTGTGGTCTGCTCCTCATCGTAAAGAGCCTTAAAGAGTTCTGTACGCTGTTCAGCCGCAAATAGTGACAGGTACAGAAGAAAAAATATTAGTGGTTTGATCGCTCGGGAGAGAGTTAAAGGCATGCCGTCACAAAGTTCAATTCGTCTAACGGATATACGGCTGAGGAGTTTAAAAGTTGCTGTTACTTGCTTCTCTTCAGAAGGAGCGAACCCAGAATTCTTGTAACCAGGGATCGTGGCAAAAATCTTTGGATGTTCGCGGCGAATTTATTGTGCAGTCCTGGAATGACGATTCCTTTATTGTTTAGGAGTCCTTGCATGCCTATTTTGGCGACCTGCTCTGAACTCATGGAACCCGAAGGAGTCATCTTCAGAGTCTTAGCATTGGCTACTTCGAAGAATTCAGTGGATGTTGAGCCGGGGCACAGGCAGGAGACTTTGATTCCTTTTCCCCGAACTTCTTCTCTGAGGGCTTCTGTAAAATGAAGAACAAAGGCCTTTGTTGCGAAGTATATATTCATCCCTGGACCGGGCTGAAATCCGCCTACAGAAGCATTTTGCAGAATTTCTCCTGTTCCTTTGGCCAGCATGGGTCCAAGAAAACGATGAGTCAACTCAACCAGAGACCTCACATTGAGGTCGATCATCTGTAATTGTCGACCCAAATCAAGATCAGGAAAAGTACCGCAGAGCCCAAAACCAGCGTTATTGATGAGGCAGGAGATGTGAAACTCACGCTCGATACACCACTGGAACAACTTTTCTGGAGAGTCAGGAGCCGAGAGGTCCATCACCAGAATCTCGCAATTGATTTCATGGCTTTGGGAAAGCTCGTCACGAAGGGCTTCCAGACGATCTCTTCGTCTGGCTACCAGCAGAAGATTCCGCCCCATTTGGGCACATTCTTGAGCCAATGCTTCTCCGATTCCTGCGGAAGCGCCCGTGATTAAAGTAAAATTCTGCAAAGGAGTCTCCTATTTAATCAATCCCTGAATTTCTTTAAAACAAT
The DNA here is from genome assembly GCA_964539825.1 of uncultured bacterium. Classification (GTDB taxonomy): domain Bacteria; phylum Muiribacteriota; class UBA6191; order UBA6191; family UBA6191; genus CAZIKF01. Next base: position 23,293 of record CAZIKF010000037.1, on the reverse strand, counting down.
GGTGCTTCGATCCTCGCAAGAGTTCGAAGAGTATCATCTCTACAGTAGTGAGTCGTGCTCCCTCCTGCTCCATCCTGCGTAGCGCCACCGACTTATTTGCAGAATCCCTGGAAGAAACAGCGTTCACAACCACCTGTACCTGTTTCCCCTCTGCAAGGAGGTCTATCACGGTCTGGTAAACACATACGTGTGCCTCGATGCCCATTACCACACATTGATCACGTCCAAGATCTCGAAGGCGATTTTTGCAGGCCTCTTCATGACAGCCGCTAAAGGCGATTTTTTCTACCGCCTGGCTGGAGGAATTGAGTCGCTGAGCCAGAACCTCGACGGTATGACCAAGTCCTCTTGGATACTGTTCTAGCCAGAGCACTGGAATTTCAAGAATTCTCGCTGCGTCCAGGAGAATGGAACAATTGTTAAGCAGCTTCTCAGGATCATATACCAGGGGAGTGAGTTTCTCCTGAACATCTACAAGAACGAAGGTACAAGACTGGGTATCAAAGAACATTTAAGGTTCCAGTTCTTTGGTTGTCTGAAAGGATCCGATCTAGAATGGCTTCCACAGTAAAGCCAAAATACTCTGCAATATCTTTGTAGGGTGCTGACTTCCCAAAGGTGTCCATGGAAATATTGACCCCGTCGATACCGGTAAAGCGATGCCAACCAAAGGAAACCATAGCCTCAATGGAATAACGTTTCTTGGCATTACTTACAAGAATCCGATCCTTGTAATCGCTTGATTGCTGCTCAAAAAGCTCAAAACAAGGAACCGAAACTACCATGATAGTTTCTCCTCTTTCCATTAGCCTTTTTCCAGCTTCAATGGCCAGATGTAATTCAGAGCCGCTCGAATAAATGACTCTATCAACCCCGCCGCCGCTTGCGTTGGAGAGGACGATATATGCCCCTCGGGAGACTCCATCCCTGGCTGGAACTTTTGTCTCCTCCAGGTGGGGGAGATTCTGCCTTGAAAGTAAAATAGCCCTGGGACCTTCACAATTCATAGCGCTAACCCATGTGGATCGAACTTCATTTCCATCGGCGGGTCTAAATACATAACACCCAGGGATGGTTCTAAGAGCGGCCGCATGTTCTACAGCCTGATGAGTGGGGCCATCTTCTCCCAGAAAAACACTATCATGGGTAAATTGGTAGGTGACCTTGAGACCCATGAGACTGTTCAGTCTTAAGGACGGGCGAAGGTAGTCTGAGAAGGTTAGAAACGTACCGCAAAAGGGGGTGAAGAACCCGGTTAGAGCCATTCCTGAGCATATTCCGGACATGCCCAATTCGCGTACACCAAATTTAATATTTCGGGCTGAGAAATCTTTGCCGGTCAAGATTCCTTCGGATTTAATCCCAGTACTATCAGAGCATGATAAATCAGCGGAGCCTCCGATGAGAGAGGGGATCTCCTCTGCAAGTACCTGTATACAAGCCTGAGAACTCTTTCTTCCAGCTAATTTTTCACCGGGGGTAAATTGAGGCAGGGACTCTTCAAGACAGCTGAAATCAGGATTTCTCATCTGATCCAAGACTTCGCTGAGGTCTGGATTCTCCACTTTCCACTCACTGAATACCCCATGCCATTCAGTGTAGATTTTGGCATTGCGATCATTGACTTCAGAGAAGAATTCTTGGACACCAGGAGCAACGTAAAAATCGCCTTCTTCTGGAATTCCCAGGTTTTTTCTGGCCAGGGATAGTTCTTCGAGTCCAAGGGGTGAGCCATGTACAGAGGAAGTACCAGCCTTATTAGGAGAACCTTTTCCAATCTGGGTTTTACAAATGATCATCTTAGGTCGGCCATTTGGGTTTTGGGCCCATAACAGCGCTTCTTCAATTTCCTGGAAACTGTGTCCGTCGATGGTTTTGGTATCAAAGCCATAGGCATCGAAACGCTGTTGAACGTTTTCTGAAAAACATTCTTTCAGGTCCCCATCTAGACAAATGTCATTAGAGTCATAGAGAACTACCAGGTTATCCAGTTGATAATGGCCGGCGAATGAGGAAACTTCATTACTTAATCCCTCCATGACACAGCCGTCACCAACCAGCGTGAACACAGTGTAATCAAAAATCTTTCGCTGAGGAGTGTTGAATTTTTGAGCCAGGATCTTTCCAGCCAGCGCCATACCAACCGCCGCTCCTAATCCCTGGGCTAGCGGACCGGTGGTGGTTTCGACTCCCCTGGCGAGGAAATTCTCCGGATGGCCGGGGGTCTTGGAACCCAACTGACGAAAGGTTTTAAGATCTTCCATATTCATGTCGCAGTTGCTTAGATGCAGCAGGGAATACAAGAGCATCGATCCGTGACCGGCTGACAAGACAAATCGATCACGGTTGATCCAGTCCAGGTTCTCGTGATGAAACTTAAGTATATTTCCATAGAGAACGGAGCCAATTTCAGCACAACCCATGGGCAGCCCTGGATGCCCTGAATTTGCCTTTTGAATGGCATCCATGGACAGGCTGCGTATGCTCAATGCGACCTTCTGAAGTGTGGATTTTATATCATTTTCCATTTTTACTCCTCACCATCCAACCCTTAAGACCGGCATTATACCTTCAATCTATCCTCTTGCGTACCGGTACTTTCATAGGTAAGTTGAGCCGACGTAAAAGGGGAAGATGGGTCTGGGAAAAAATCAACCTTGCAGCTTTAGTTACCAGGATTATCAATGTCCGCTTCACGCGGATGATGATAGTGATCTCTGCTTGTTTCATGCAGACGAGCCAGTGAGACCTGTTCAACTTTCCAGCAGGTTAAAATCTCTGGATCATGAGCTCAGGGACCTGGGAAGTAGAACCAACAGGACCTCAAAAGTACTGCTGGACAGTGTAAATATCGATAATCCTGAAGCTGAAATGCTTCGTCATTTAAACCTTCGAAATGTTCACTGGATTAGAGGAACCTTTAAATCGATTCAGTGTGAAGATGCCCTGTTCCAGAATCACGCCTTCGAAGACTGTGAAACCAGGGATCTAAGGATGATTCGCTCTGCCCTGGACTCCTTTAAGATTTCAAATTCTTACCAGGATGGAGGATATCTTCTGCGATCTTCCCTGGTAGATGGCTGCATAGAATCCATGATCTTGAGGGAAGGTTCCCGTTTCAGCCTAGAAGAGTCCTCTCTGGTCCGAGTCTTCATCGTCAAGGCTCAGATTTCCCATGCGAACCTCCTCAATTGTCGTCTGGAAAGAGTGGAAATTCTCGACAGTAAGTGTACTTCCCTAAACCTGGAGCATTGTGATTTAGTTGGCTGTGATTTGAGAGGAATTTGGGGGTCTTTATACTTTAAGGAATGCCGTATATTCGATTGCAAAATTCCGGAGCCCAGTGAGTTTCTTACACTCAGCTTGATTGACTGTGAAAGAGAGTGAAAAGTGTTCCCAAACGCATTTGATTTGTCCCGACTCCCGGCCAAACCAGGAATGGTCGATTCCTTTGCTCATCGGAGATGAGCAAATCTTGGTCATGAACATGCAAGGGGTAACCCGTTTACTTTTCATTATCGAGCAAAGAGGCTTTCTTCATGGAGGAGCACCCCTTGCTCAAAAGGCAAGAATTGTTTATGTTGGATTCTTGTTTCCGCTCAAGAGGAGATTTTAGATGCGAGTCCTATTGTTCCTGGTGTTTCTTAGCTTTTCCTTCCCTCAAGATGGTGCGCCTGACTGGTTAAATTTCGATGATGAGGAGCAGCCTGCCGCCTCGAATAATGTAGTTGAAAAAGTTCAGACCATTGCCCCACAAGGTTGGGGTAGGGGAGAAACTCAGGTAACCGAAGATGACAGACCATTGGCTTCCCGATCTATACTTCCTAGTTTAGACAAGTGGTCGGGTTCTCCCCACATTCTGAAACTAGAGATTCGCAAGGAATTCAAGAAGAAGAACTATTCTAAGACCTTAGAGCTGATAGAAGTTCTTGTCGCCCATGAGCCCCAACAAATTGAGATGCTCTACAAAAAGGCATTCGCATTGAGGCAGACAGGGGAATTTCAAGAGTCTCTGGAGGTCTATGACGAAGTGATCAACGCTAAGCCCAAATTTCGCGATGCCTGGTATGATCGAGGAGGCGTACTCGCAAAGCTTGGGCAGCTTCAAGATGCGGTCAAGAGTTATGATCAGGCCATTGTGCTCAATGGAAATCTAACCTGGCTCCACTATGACAGGGCTGTTTTACTTAGAAAGATGCAAAACTGGACCGAAGCACTACAAGGTTTTAAGAAGGCGGCAGAGCTTAGCCCTAAGAATAGCTGGGCTCATCTTGAACTAGGAAACATGTATTTCTCAATCAATCAATACGTGCATGCTATGAAGTACTATCAAAAAGCCCTTGAGATCAATCCAAAGATTCCTGGAGCAAAGAAAAACCTGACCTTCTGCGTCAAATTTCTCGAAGGTAAGTAAGGGTTTGTCCTATGTTGTCGGTTAATCGTTATCACCGGAGATTTAGTCTACGGAGCCTGGATCAGTATGACCCTCTCTTGCCCAGCCTCACCACTCCACTCCCTGGTCTTAGGTCCTTCAGATAGCTCCGATAGCTCCAGAACTCCATCGTGACCGGAAGTTCTCCCTTCTGAGGTTAATCTAAGAATTAAAGTATTCTTTCCAGACCGAAGCTGGATTGCCAGGATCCGTCCCGGCGGCGGACTCAGGGTTACAGTCTCCTGAATTTTTTTACCATTGAGGATGAGTTGTAATTCATCTCCATCATTGAGTTCATGTTCATGAAGGGAAATGGTGATAGTCTTTTTCAATGCCCTGGCTTCCTCCAGAGGGAAGGGAGGATCGAAGTGGACATTTAAAGTAGACCTATGGGTTCCAGCGATTAGATTGAGAAGGTTGTCGTCGGTTTGAAATAGTTCAATTTCTCCTGAAAAATTCTCTGAGATCACGGGTACAGCACCTACTCCTAATTCCTCAATTCGAACCTGGGCAAGAGCATCAAAATTTTCTATTGTTCCTTCCAGGAGAATGATTCTGGTTGTGACTACTGAGTCTGGGGCTGGCGTACTAATCACAATTGGGAATGGGGTTGGGGGGGCATTACGTGTTGAAGCTACTATGCTAGCCCAGTTCCCTGTGAAGGTGTCATTAAAAGCCCTGATTCTGAATTCATATTCAGTAGCCGGCTTCAGGGCGGGGAAAAATAGAGCGGTTTCATCTCCACTTCCAACCAATCGCTTCTCAAGAAGAGCTTCGTTATGAATCAGTTCGACCTCATATCCAAGGGCATTTAAGACACGATTCCAATGAATCGTCGCGCTGTTTTGTGTGGTATTTATCGAAGGTGTTTCCAGGTTTGAAATAGGGAGAGATCTGATGATAGTTTTGGCCTGACTTCTCCTATTTCCAAACCAATCGGTAGCCGAGATATAAACCGGGACCGCAACTTGCTCAACATCGAATTCACCGGGTCCGACTAATGTCTGAATTTTCACTGACAGACGCTCTTCATAGGTGCCGACTATCGTCTCTGCTAACCGATCTGAAGACCTGGGCTTTCGCAAAAACTGGGGTGGAAAAATTTCTGCTGAATTGGCCAACTCCCAATTTTGCAGAAGAACCTCTCCATCACAGCATTGGCTCAGGACCAGGGAGTCAAAGCTTCCAGGGATGAGCTGATCTCTAACATAGGTATAATCCATAGGAAGAATCTCCGCGGGAATGCCTATCCAGAGAGTGATGTCACTCAATTGGGGATCATCAACATCAAGAGAGATATTCAAACCCTCAATCTGGCTTATGGAGTCTGGAAGGATCGTTGATATCGAAGGTGGAGCGAGTTTTAGGAATCCCTCAATAACATCTTTCGGGTTGGATTTGAAGTTATGAAGATCCTCATAGGATTGAGAGGATATTTGCATAAAATCATTGATATCTCCCCCTCCTCGGAGCCTACTGCGCACCCATTTGGGTCGATCTCTTTGCTCATTCTTTGCGAAGTCGCGATGAATCCCAATTTGACCAAAGGGTCTCTGTTGGCGATCTCTCTCATCAAATTCGAGATCCAGGAACCAGACCAGGCTTGAGTCTTTAGGATGGAACCCTGGTATTGAAGCAAAGGAGTCTGCCTGAAATCTTCCGTCGCCACCAATATCGCCGTTTGCTGTTGAGAGGGTTGCTGCCGAGATATACTGAACTGGATAGGAGTCGGCGAATTGGTGATAGCGAAGTTCAACCACAAGGGGGCTGAAAGTACCCAGGTCATTTATTCCATCTAGAATTTGAGGGGCAACCAGGAAGTTCTGTGCTCCTCCAGTTTTGATTTCGGTTGGGATTTGATAGCCCTTGCGATTGAGTTTTTCGATCAGTCTGGAAACCTTGGCTCCCTGGAATGGTACATTGAAAAATACGGCATTGTGGATGATGTTGTCATTGCCGGCCGAAGTCAGGGAGAAGCTGGCTGGAATTCCCTGGGAAATAGATCCAATAATTTCATTGCGATGCTGGGCGGGTCCTTCACCGGAATCCTCTGAGAAGAATTCATCAATGGAATTTAGATATTGGGTAGGATCTCCCGGAGCCATGACTGATTCCATGCTGTAACGGGCGATTAGCCCCCCGGCCCCATGTGAGTAAAGATCAAGTTCCAGAGGAGGAGTAAGTTGTCTGAGGAAGTTTTGAGACAGGTAGGTAGAAGCGGAACTAATACCTCTTGATGCAACGGGGTAATGGAATGTAAACACCGAATCATAAATTGAATCCAGAGTCGCGGAACTTGTCCCCGTAGAGCATAAGGATTGGATTAAATCATTCTCTCCAGAATATTCCTCTATGGGGGCTTCCAATGATCTCAGTAGCAGAGCAATTCGAGATTGAGAGCTCAGGGCAGAGTAATTGGTACGCAGCAGGCTGCGTGTGGTCTCCAGGCCTCCAAAAGGTGGATTGGTACGGTTACACAGCAATTCAATTCCGGGAGGTTGGAATAGCCTGCTGGTAATGAGAAATTCATGAAGAATTTCCAGATCCGGTATTTCAAGAATCATTCGTGCCCTGGGTACATCGTTCTGTAAGGGGAGCTCAACCCATTGTCCGTTAACCCTATTTAAAGCATAAATCCCTAACAGAGCCGGATCTGAAATCATGGTGACATCCAACAGGTTGGTACTGTAGTGAATCGTAGCGGTTACCGACTTAAAATTGGTAACCGAGGGTGAGGGGGAAATGCTTAGACCGAATCCTCTGGTTACCGGCAGTTCCAGGAGGTGACCCACAGAGAGGTCGATGTCCTGCAGGAAGGCTCCGGGAGGAACCTCAATCTCCATACGCTTTATCAGGTTGGAATCCTCCGCATTAATTACCAGAGACATGGTGGTGATCTCTGTTGTCTCTGAAGGGATAGACCGGATACTCAGGGTTTCTCTCAAGAGTTCTTCAGAGGGTTCAACAAGAAGACCACGATAGTCAACAAAGTCGATTATGGTGGTCGTGGTGGCACCACTCTGTGAACTGCGGCTATCGATAGGGAGAATTTGAATTTCAAGGTCAGTATAAAAGTTACTGCCCAGGTCTTCATGAGCGTCCCATACAACCTGGTATCTGATGCCATCTGCTGTTGCGGCGTGAAGATCATTTTCATTGGGAGTATTGAGAAGTGCTGGATTAGGTCCAAAGGCTTCAACCTTATAAAATATTGTGATTCCCGTTGCGTGCTCTTCCGGGTCCTTGACGCGGTAGTCCAGGACCAGTCTCCCATCAGTCACTTCTCTTGGAAACTGGGTTAGCAGTTCTACTGATGGAGGTTCATCCGCTAAAAACAGTTGAGTGGTTCCCTCTATGGGCGGGATTGAAAGTCCCAGTTGATTATCTAAAACGTTAATTCGGTAGGAGAGTGTGGTAGCTACATTGAAATCCATGGACTGGGTAAGGAGGCCTATGGCCGTGAGCTGAACGCCGGAGCCCAGGGAAGGATCCCTGGTTGAAATGGAGGTATTTCCATCCTTTAAAAAGAAGTTCTGGAAAGTAGCGCCATCGGTAGAGACCTCGAATCCCAGGCTAATTGTATGTCCATGAAACTCCCGCACTTCAAGAGGAAAATGGATTTCAGGCCGGAACGCCGTTTCGTCAATACTCAACGGACCCAATTGAACCAGGGGAGCTTGGATAGCGGTGAAATTCAGATCCTTAATACGGGTACCGGAACTTCCAGTTGGGCTCGTATCAATGAATCCCTGTGTCTGGATAAGGTATTGACCCGTGAGATCAGCGGTAAATGTGATCGAAGGCTCCAGGGTGGTTGGAATTGAGGCTGCGCTGCTCAGGGGCTTTGAGACCAGGGTCCAGGAAAAGAGCGAGGTGGAGGTAGGCAGACTTGTAGCCAGAATGGAGAGATGAGTGGGGATATCCGAAAAGCCGATGGAGGAGGTAGGTACATCCAGGGAGTTCACCGCTGGTCCCAGGGTGGTATCCACTCGGATCTCCGCTATGCGCTTTATTATGGCTCCCAGTTGATCTTCAACCCGAATTTCCAATAGATAGGCTCCTGTTCGATCGGGGAGAAAGTCCGCACTGAGATCACTGGTGATTTGTAGACCGGGATTGGAATACAGGGGCTTGGAGAGGAAACGGTAGCTATAGGTGGTCCAGTCATTATTCTCTACGCTTGCGGTGAGCACATAGGTTGAAGTGAGGCTGCCAGTCAGCGGGCCGCTCTCAAAAAACCGAATTAAAGGAATGCGGTTCACGGTAAGGGGCACAAGCTGGGTATGGCTGAGCAAAAGGCTATCTTTATAAGTCGCTCGCAGCATATAGCGACCTTCCAGGTCAGGTCTAAACTGCCAGGGCTGAGAGGCCGATGCCGTTACCAGAAATGGAGACGAACCTACAGGGAATTCAGTGATCGTGAAAGAAGGAGTCAGGAGATCGAGAGGATCTGGATCAGAGGTGTCATTTCTGAGGAGAATGAGTCTGCCTGGTTCAAGAAATATCTGACCTTCATCATCCACGTTTGTATGGTTATCACTCTGAATGAGTCTTGAGAGGGAACCTTGCTGATTTTGTCCTCCAATAAGCCAGAGCTCATCCTCAACCAGAACTGGTGAAGCACCCACGCGTTGCTCTTCGGGCAAATGCAGTCTACGGTCAAAAAAGTTGGTAGGGGAACTAAGATGCTGAATATAGGAGACAGCTTTCCCCTCCCTGTCTTCACCCCCGCTGAGATAAATTTCCGAACTGCGGGCGGTCACCTTTGGGTTGAACTGTTCAAAATAGAATGGCCTGGAAGTATTCAGCGTGTGTTCCGGAGACTCCAGAATTAGCGCGAGTGATTTTTCTTTGGGTGGAAAAAGCCAGATCAGACCATCAGAGAAAGCCGGTGTATAGGAAAGGATATTAAGAGACGGGGTTGAGCTGAGTAAATGAACCTTTGTATTGGATGCATAGGCGTAATCTATGCGGTTTTCTGGTGACAAATTTGAAATCGACCATTGCTCCTGGCTCACGTCCCAGGCCCTTAATCCTACTAGACTGAGGTTGTTCTGAGGTCCACCAGAGACGAAGAGAGTGGGCTCCAGAAAGGACAAGTCCGGATCTATTACAGAGAATGGTGTCACCCTGGTTGTCAATATAGAGCCATCCGTAGGTGAAATTTCAATCATATAGCTTACGGGGCCACTGGAATTTTGTCCCCCGACAAGGTAAACGCGATTGTTGGCAAATAAAGCGCTGGCATGGCTCAATCCTTCTTCCAATTGAGCGATGGGCTTAAATGAGGAGGCAAGTAGCGAGGTTGTGGGTGGAGCATTGATTCGAATTGCCTTTTCCACCTTTGCCTCCTGTCCAAAAGGATCTCGGGCTGTCAGCTGCAGTGTAAATTCTCCAGTAGTATTGAGTTCCAGTACCGGAGTGGTAGCCCTGGTTTGGTTCAAAGTATAGGACGCATCGGAAGGAGTCTGCAGCATGGACCAGAGAAACTGAAGCTCCAGGCCTTCCGGGTCCCTGCTCAGATTCTGTATTTCAACCTCCCCCGGGTTGAGAAAGAAACCTGTTGCGGTTCTAAAATCAACGATAGGAACCTTGTTTTCTACTTGAAAGCGAACGCTGGTTGAAGTTGAAAGTCCAAATATGGAGTAACAAGTCACTTCGACCTGAAATTCTCCAGCTCCCTCGGGTATAAATGTGACCGAACTAAGGCCGTAACTAGTGAATCTGGCAGGGGCCGTGGAATAAAAGGAAAACAGGCAGGATAGTTCCAGAGGGTAGGATGTTTCAGGTCTAAGAGACACGCTTTGACCTGCGATGATTGGGTCAGGGATCGAAAGAGATTCAAGGCTGGGATAGGCGTCTACCACGATGTCAACAAAGGATCGAATCGGAGATTCCTCTCCACGATCCAGTGAAATGGTGATGGTATGAAATCCAAATTCCAAGGACTCAAAGAAGAGTGTATCCTGGTTTTCAATATCACAGACTTCCACGGCAAAGGGGGGCAGAGAGCAGCTATAGGTTCCGGGAACATCGGGAAGGGAAACCCTGATTGGACTGGTGTTGGAGAAGACCTGGTTTTCAGAGAATAGAATTCCTGGTTCAGCGGTCCGAAGCCTATCGGTATCCACCAATTCCATGGAAGCGGTTTTGATGCCATTTTCCTGAATTCCCCCCGCAGCCAGAATCCTGCCTCCAGATACAGCTAAAGTACCTCGATCAAACAGGTTTTCCTGAATCCTTGGATTTACCCTCCATTCCAGTTCTGTCCGGTTCTCTTTGAGTAGGGGAATTTCATGAAAAATAGCCAGGCTCTCTGTCGTTGTACTAGAGCCGGTTTTCCCGCCTATCATGTATAAATACTCATTGTTAGCTAAGAGAGTATGGTCAAATCTGGCCGCGGAGGGCTTAGTAATCGATTCAGTGCTGAAAGAACCTGACCCTGAAATTTGCAGTATTTCAATAAGATCAACTGGTACAGCGCTGGTCGAATCTTGAATTCCACCCACAATTATCAGGCTGTTCTTGCTCAAAACCCCCTGGTGCCCAAATCTTCCTCTCTGTAGATTCTGATTGGTCAATATTCTTCTGAGTGTGCCTCCCCCGGCGAGTTGAAGGATCTCGATCTGAGGAACTGTACCGTTTTGATCGCGGCCTCCAATGATGTAGAAATAATCTCCGAACTTATGGATTGTGTGTGCATATCGGGGATGCTCCAAATTTAGTACCTGGTTTTGAGAGGTAAGATGGCCTCCTGGGAGCACGCGAAAGACTTCAACTGAGCCAAGGGCATTTCCGTCTTCTCCTCGTCCTCCAAAAACATAAATAAAGTCCCCATCGTAATGGGAACTGTGTTCAGCTCTCGCGGTTTTAAGAGGCTCGGTAAAAACAGGATTGGCCAATAGGTTATCTGTAGTTAACTGAATGGACTCTACGGAGTCGGTCACTACGGAACTCTGAGTTTGTCCACCCAGAACAAAATAATAGGACCCTGCAGAATGACTGGTATGATCATATCTTGGTTCCAGGAGAGTCTTATTATCAGAATTAGCGGCCAGTCTCCCATCGGAAGAGACCTGAAAGACCTCTAAGAGTCCCACTGGTGAGGCACCGCTCTTTCCTCCAATTACTACCAAAAGCGAGTCTGAAAGATGGCTGGTGTGTGAACCTCGCGGAGTTTGAAACCGGGTTCCCAGGTTGGAAAGATTTAGACGACCCGTGTCAGCGATTCTAAAAACTGAGAGTTCATTGACTACCGCGGTACCCACCTCTCCCCCAAGGATGTAAACCTTATCTCCGAGAGTATGGCTGGTATGGGAAGAGCCGTTCCTGGTGATCGGGAGATCTAAGGCTACAGTAACAATGGTGGCGGTGTGTGTAGTTGGCGTATACCGATGCAGAGCCTGCTCTCCTACAAGGTGATTATCAATTCTGGAGAAGACCCTAAATGTACCGGACTCGAAGTCGCACGTAGAGACGGACTGGGAAGTTGGAATACTCTCTTGGAAAACAAACTCCCGCGTATTAAAATCGTAAAAAAATACAGAAGAGCTGACACCGGTGGGGGAGACCCCGCCAGCAAACCAGACGGAATCATTCTCTCCCTGGGCGAGGCAAGGACTGGAGAGGGGAAATGGAAGGTTTGGCAGCCTTTTTAAACCATAGTAATCAGGCAGGGTGAGCTGGCGATCAGTTTGCCCCTCTGGATGGATTTTGATCCAATATGCCTGACCTGGTTTGAGATCATAGCCCTTGTGTCCGGGTATCCTCTCAATGAGAAGGCCATCATAATCATAAACAGCACTAATAAAGAATCCGGCTGGTACAGTCCAACAATCAAATGTGGTTGTGGAACGAGTTAAGGCAATAGACTCGGGACAACCCACAAGGGTCCAGGGATTCCCCAGGACTCTTGAGGGTATGGGACCGGTATTAGCTTCGAGGTCCGGTAGAGACATGTCTCTTGAGAGATGAATCCAGTACCCTAGCCTGGGTTTGATATGAGTGATGATGGGAACATCCTGGGAAACTGCCTCCTCCACCACATGAGCACGGGCGGAGTATACTTCCCAGCCGGTTTGCTGAGAATAGGTCCACAGTGCATTGACCCTGGAGAGCTGATCTGCGAAAAACTCTTCTACCGTTGTTTCATTTTCCAAACTAAGGGTGACCATCTGCCACCCCGCCTTTAAATCACGGGCATAGATGGCAGAAGGATAGAAAAGCCAGACCAGCGAAAATGTGAAAATTAGCAGCCTGACCCGGAAAATAGAACGGATCATAAGCAGCGCTCCCATATACTAGTGTAACTCGAAAACCCGCTTATCGTCATCCTCGGGCTTGACCCAGGAATCCAGGGGTATTAACCACAGGGGAGAATTCGAAGTACGGACTGGACTGCAGATCGGGATCCGGAACAACGAAATCTTGCACCCTTACCTGACCATCGACCTATCTCCACTGCCGGAATAGTTCAGGAAAACCGTCTTTGTTTCGGTGAAGAAATTGATTCCATCTTCACACATTTCACGGTCCCCGTATCCGGTAGATTTCACTCCGCCAAATGGCAGCTGTGCTTCCCCGCCTATGGTGGGTTCATTTACATGGACCATTCCAACCTCTACTTCTTCGGCATATCGCAAAACCCTGCTCATATCCCTGGTAAAGAGAGAGCCAGCCAATCCAAATCGGGAGTTGTTGGCAAGTTCAATTGCTTCCTCAAAAGTTTCGAAGGTGGAAACACAAAGTACAGGTCCAAAAATTTCTTCCTGAAAAATCTTAGACTCTGCGGATACATTATCAAAAATTGTGGGTTCTACAAAATAACCCTTGTTTCCAGCCCGGTTTCCGCCAAGGATAAGAGAGGCTTCACTCTTGCCTGTTTCGATATAGGATAGAACTGTTTGAAACTGTTTTTCATCCACACTGGGACCCAGGTTCTCACCTGGTACAAATCCCTTTGCAGCCTCAATGAGCCTGGGCATTACGGCATCTTTGATATCTTTGTGTAAAAGTAATCTGGAGGTAGCTGTACAGCGTTGTCCAGTGGACCCAAACGCTCCTACGGACACCGCTGTAACTGCTGAGTCAAGATCTGCATCATCCATCACAATTACCGCGTTCTTACCGCCAAGCTCACAAGTGACTTTCTTCATTCCAGCAGCACAGGCCGAGATGACCCGCTGTCCGACTTCATTGGAACCTGTAAAGGAAACCGCCTTGATCTCTGGATGATTCAAAATGGCTTCTCCGGCGTCGGGTCCATAGCCCGTTACCATATTCAGGACACCTGCCGGCAACCCGGCCTCATGAAAGATCTCTACCATGATGGCGGCTGTGGCAGGGGTGAGTTCGGCTGGCTTGATTACGACAGTGTTTCCAGCGACTAGTGCGGGGGCGGTCTTCCAGACCGGTATGGCCCAGGGAAAATTCCAAGGAGTGATTAAACCAACAACGCCTAAGGGGCGACGAATGGTATATGTGAAACAGTCCCTGGTCTCGGAGGGTAAGGATTGACCGTCAAGCCGAAATCCGGCTCCAGCATAATACTCCAAAAGATTGATTCCCTTTTTGACCTCGCCAAGGGCTTCAGGAAAAACCTTTCCCTGTTCCCGGGTCATGATCTGGGCAATCTCTTCGGATCTTTGTTTGGCGATTTCAATCACTCGATATAGCAAACGCCCCCGTTCAGGAGCAGGGGTTTTTTTCCAGGAATTGAAAGCCTTGGAAGCTGCCTCCACAGCAAGAGAAACTTCTGCGCCTCCCCCGGCTGGAAAGCTTCCAATCAGGTCATCGGGATTGGCGGGATTACGATTTTCAATGATGGAACCGGAAACGGGAAGAACCCATTCGCCGTTGATAAAAGTACCCATTTTCATTTCAGACTCCTTAATTGAAAACTCTATTGAAGTTTTTAGCGGCTCCCCTGGGAACCTCATCTCGGATTTGATCCGGGATACGAGAATAGGGGCGGCAAATGGAAATTATCGAATAAGTCTGGATTCCGGATCTGGGTCCGGAATGACGAGAACCGTACCCCAATCGATCTCCTGTCTCTTGACTCTTTAGAGCCGTTTTTATCAGCTCGGTTTCCTATTGAAAGAATCCCTGTACTGCCTGCTCCAATCCACCAAAGCTTTGATCTGCGTCTCTAAAATTGTTAAAGGCATCCAGAACGATTCCAGATCTTGAGGTACCATCGGTGGTCACTTCAGTCTCGATGACCATAAACTCTCCGATTCCCTCAGCGATAAAGATTAGTTCTTCATTATAGGTTCCTGGTGTGTCATCACTGCGATCCCATTCAGCTGGATCAATGCTGAGATCAGCCAAAGTGGCGGATACAGGAAATCTATAATCCACTTTTCTAACAAGCATCACGTTAACCAGATTGGTTGTGGTTCCTCCCACATCGAGGCTTATGGAGGGGATGAAAGCCAGAACTTCACTTGTTTGCTCAAGAAACTCGCCGGTCCACTCGCCGGTATTACCCTCCTCAGGATCGATGATCAGCTTCTGCGCGATGTCTTCGCCTATTTTAATGGCTTCATTTACAAGGTCTGGGTTTGAAAGAAAGGATTCAGCAATGAAGGTTGTACTTAAATCACTGGGATCTAAAGTCTGAAGTTGATCAAAATCCTGTGCTTCAAAATCAAAACTTCCAATTTTAAAAGAACCGCCATTTGTGAGTTTCCAGAATATATCCACTGAATCGATAGCGACAGGGATCTGGTCGGCTGGAGTAAAGGTACCCTCCACCGTGAAGTAGGGGGTTCCCTGGATAGCAGAGCCATCAAATTCCACACCCTGTGCCGCGAATCCATCCAGAAACGCGCCGAAACCCGGAATGGTACCGTCTCCAGGTTGGGAAATGGTGCAGTGGAAATAGAAGGAACTGGCGTTGATCGGCTTTACAGCACCAGTCTGCGTATCTATGAGTGTGTCTAGCTGCCCATCAAAGCGAATCCCACGCTTACACTGGTCAGTAGCCTCAAGATCCGAAGTATAATCGGGTACTTGTAGTGCCGCGTCCTTGAGTCCAATCAGACCCTGAAGAGGGGCGCTGGAATCAGTATCCGTCAAAAAAGGACTGAAAAAGAAGAGGTAATTGTCACTACTGCTTGCAGGAAGATCCGGTAGATCCAGTTGGTAGGTAAGATCATCAATCGCGGTCACGGTAATGTTTGTCGTGTTGAGAAAGCTACTGTCTGAAATTGATCCAATTAGATCCTGAAAATTCTGGTTGTAATCGTTGGGGCTTGTATCGGTCAGGTTAAAGAGCGAAACGATTTCCACAAATTCCAGGTTCTTAAAGATCAAGAATTTTCCCGGTCCAAAGGTAGAAGCCAGGTCAGAAGACTGGACAATGTCTGTCTTTGTAACGGGAAAGAATTGATTGGCTGTGAAATTCTCATCCAGAGGCTTATTAAACTGAATCCGTACCGGACTGTTTCGAGTAATGCTGCTTACCCTCGTAGGAGCCACCACTCTTTGTGAAGATGCTGGAGGTGGAGGATCCTTAATCTCAAACTTTCCAGTCATGCTTGCATGATTTCCACAAATGAATTCCAGGAAGCCCAGGGTGGCATCGCTGGGAACTTCAAATCTCACAACTCCAGTTGGTCCATCAGCACCATTATTCGTCACCCCGTCATTAGGAGTCAGGTCAGCACCTCCGTTGTCTTGAGTAATATGAAAAGGATGCCCCGAGGTAAGAATTTCAAACTCATAGACTCCACCTCGGTGAAGAACTAAGGCAGGGGGCCCTCCAGCAGAACCAGGATCTTTAACATTTCCGGGAGGATCAGGTAGATCTCCACCGGTAAAAGTGTAGTCGGTGCCGTCGCCGGAAAGTTCGAAAATAAGCAGTGCCGGTCCAGATGTATTTCCTGTACCGGTCGTACTTCCGGTTCCTGAAGTAGAACCTGTCCCGTTAGAGGAGCCAGGATCTTTGATTTCAAACTTGCCATTCATCTCAGTGTGATTTCCACAATAAAACTCTAGAAATCCGAGTGGAGCATCAGAAGGTATTTCTAAACGCACGACTCCCTGGGGTCCGTCGGCTCCGTTGTCAAACGCGCCTTCCTGCTGAGTAAGGTCGGCTCCTCCCTGGTCATGGCGGATGTGGAAAGGATGCCCCTGGGTGAAAATCTCAAACTCATAGACATCACCGCGATGCAAAACCAGTGCTGCTGGTCCTCCGGTGGAACCTGGATCTTTTACGGAACCAGGAGGGTCCGGGAGATTTCCACCGGTGAAAGTGTAGTCGGTGCCGTCGCCGTTTAATTCAAAGACGATAGGAGCTGGACCTGATGTGTTGCCTGTACCGGTCGTACTTCCTGTTCCTGAAGTAGATCCTGAGCCGCCTGTGGAGCCTTGATCTTCGATGGTGAAGACTCCGCCTCCCCCGCCATTTGATTCGTTATAATCAAGGCTTACACTCTGGCCTTCATTACTTCGGTAATCATCGGGGATGTCCCAAATGATGACTCCATCAGGTCCGCTAGCTTCCGCAATGCCAAATACAATTTCCGCTCCGGCACCTGCTACGCTTATACCATCTTCTTCAGATATTCCCAGTGTGACTCCCTGGGTCAGGACATGAAACTCATAGAGCCCACCACGATGCAATATAATAGCCGGACCGCCATCACCAGCGCCTGGATCTACTACACCTCCTGCGGGAAGAGGACCACCCGTAAAAGTTAAATCTGTTCCGTCACCGGAAATATCAAAGACAACCGCAGCGGGACCTGATGTATTCCCCGTACCGGAAGTACTTCCTGTGCCAGAAGTGGATCCAGTTCCTGAGGAGGAAAAGGAACCAGCCTGGGAGAAATCAATCAAGGTAAAGCCATTGGCATTTATAAAAGCATCTCTTTCGGAGAGATTTCTGAACCAGATTTCAGGTTCAAATCTTCCCTGAACATTGGTTTCCAAAACAGTCACGATTGCATCGGCATCATTGCCTCCGCCTATAGGTGTTGGTAGATCTGTTTTATGGATATGTTCCAGGTCCGTACCCTGCCCTCCGATATCGAAGACAACGTGGCCATCCTGGGGTACATGGTAAGTTCCCGCTTCGGGCCCGTCCGGAAAATTCCAGGCATAGGTACCTTCAGGAGGATTACCCTGCTGCTGGGTTGGAGTAAGGCTCAGGGTGGATTCCTCACCATCAAAAGATAGAACATGAATCAATCCGCCAAAATCCTCAGGAACGAAACCAATAGAGTCGCTCAAGTCAAAAGGAATAGTGTCATCGGTTGTGCCTCCGGTACCGGTGGTTGACCCCGTACCGCTGGTAGAGCCCGTTCCACCGGATGAATTTGGATCTTTGATCTCAAATAGCCCATTCATTGCCTGATGGTTTCCGCAATAGAAATCCAGGAATCCTGGATTAGCATCCAAGGGGATTTCGAGTCGAACTATGCCGTTTGGACCATCCGCTCCGTTATCGAAAACACCCTGCTGCTGAGTAAGATCCGCTCCACCGGCTCCACCGGGTTCAGAGATGTGAAAGGGGTGTCCTTGTGTGAGGATTTCAAACTCATACACTCCCCCAATAAAGAGAGTCAGTGGATCTGGTCCGCCGGTTGACCCGGGATCTTTCACATCAATTTGAAGCGCTCCGTTGAAAAAGGTATAGTCCGTTCCGTCGCCGGTTACCTCGAATACTACAGGTGGTGGTGGAGTAGTACCCCCGGTACCGGAAGTAGAACCCGTTCCTGATGTAGACCCTGTACCGCTCGTAGATCCAGTACCTCCAGAGGAGTTGGGATCCGGCAGGAGAGCAAGGAATCCATCTTCACCGATAAAACCAGTTCGATTTGGTTCTGTTCTGAACCAGACTTCAGGTTCAAAGAACCCGACTTCATCGGTAGATATCATGACCAGGATCGCGTCTACACCAACCCCGGCAACTTCAATTTGCTCAGCAGTCTTAAAGATATCTTCCGGGGGTTCAATGGCGGGAGTGATAACCACATGTCCATCCGTCACGATTTCAAAGGTTCCGGTTTCAGTGCCTTTATCATCGGTAAAGGTAAATAGATCAGGGGACTGAAGTGCCAGATGTCCTTCGTCTCCCTGGGCTCCGAGTAAGAACCATGCTCCCGACATATCATTAGATGTGAAGGCAACGGCATCATTTTGAGGATCAAAGGGAATCCGGACCTCATCCTCGAACCCGCCTTCGGAGCCTCCAACTTCAATCTGGCTGCTCACAGTCAAATCTCTTCCCAGCCTGGATAGAGGGACGGAGAATCGAAGTTCGGTGACTTCCATGGTCTCGAATGCAGGCCATTGGGGACCAAAGGAGATGTGAAGCCGAGGACCGTCACTGGATCCACCCGTACCAGCTCCTGCGGTGCCGCTGGTGCCGCTTGTAGCTCCAGTAGATCCATCGCCGGTTTGGTTCTGTTGATCCTGGAAACTTTGATTCAGGAATCCTAGCCCGAACACTCCGGTATCCGTACTAAAGGATTGTTCCCTGAAACTCGTAGGCGAAAAGGCCTCAAGTCGGTAATGCAGTGGCTGGGTTGCGTCAAAGCCTCGAACCTCAAAGGTAGCCGCGCTTCCCCAGTGCTCAAAGCCCAGGTGATCGGTACCAACTCGGAATCTGGCCGGTCCTTCGCAGCCTGCGGTATTCCCGGTTGCTGTACCGGATCCTGCTGCAGTGTCACAGTAATTCTCAACAAAAGTCTCAAGAATTGACGCATCCAGGGAACTAAGCGCGCTGGCCCATGCTCCGAGGCGATCATCTTCATCGGTGTCGGGATCATCTACATGATTCTCAATTTGATCCAAATTTAGTCCGGAGGCCGGATGAGCTATGCCCGTACCGTTGAAATCTCCACGGTGTGGGATAGTAGCCAGATCACTAACCTGGCGGTCAAAAGAGAAGTAGCTATATTGCAAATCCAGGCGAGGGTGCATCATCTCAACACACTCTCCAAGACTGGTTGGAAAAGATCCAGCGGTAGAATTGGTACCGGTTGGATCGGTCGCATCTGCTCCTCCAAACTGAATGTAAGTAGAAAGCTGGAAGAGAAAATCATTTCCGCCTACGGCATCCTCACGCCCGGCGTAGGTATTTTCAGACCAGAGCCCGCCATCACAAAACGCATTATCAAAGCGAACTCCAAAGGGCAGGTTCATGCTGATATTCGTAGGTGAATTGTCTCCAGGAAGCAGAGTTTCATGAAGGGCAAAGGGGAGATTCCATGTGTCAATGATCTTAAAGGGCATGTTTACAAACCCTCCAGGAACTGCTACGTCAACGAGAAATCGACCTCGCCATTCGCCTTCCTTGGAAGGGGCATTGGTATCTTCGATAATCTCTAGCCGCGTGACACTTAAGTCGGCGGTAGACGGAACAGACGAGCAGGCGTCAAAAGGACGACGTTCATTAAATTCACCCGTCACGAAATCGAAGGAATCGAGTTCCAGGTCTCCACAATCTCCTTCCATAAGCGGTACATAGCCTTGACGGCTTGGTGCCGCATCTCCGCCTCCATCACCGGTTCCTGTGTCAAAAAAGTCCGGATCAATTCCGTTAATTTCACGATCAAAGAATCCTACATGTCCATCGTCGGAGCCGATACTGAGCAAGTAAGAGAACTCCATACGCTGATCTCCAGGATCGACTTCTTTTACCAGCATCAAAACATAGGCATCACCGGTAGGACTTCCATTGAGGGACTCCTGCCTGTCAGCCTGCGGTATCTTGATGAGATAGATTCCACCGGGTACTGCAGATACAGACTCGTTATCCAGTAGGTTCTCAGCTCGTTGTCCGCTGAGACCATTGGTGGCGATGGCCTGTCCGGGCAAGCTCTGGGCATCCCTAAATGAACCTTCATCCTGTACGCGGCGGATTACCCGGTTTCCATTTCCGGTACTTGCGCCTTGTACCAGAATCTGCGGACTGGCGGCATCACTAAAGTCCAGTTCCATATCCCAGGTATTGTCGCCTGCCGGGATAAATTGGTGCTTGAGGAAACTAAAACGCTCCCCGTTGAAGACAACAGGTCCATCCCCGCCTCCACCGGTTCCAGTCTGAGCAAAGTCAAGGAACCAATAGAAGTCTGTTTCATGAGTAAATAGATCCACATTGCGAACTTCCTGGTTACTATCCACGTCAGTAAGTTTGGCAATAAGGTTATATTTCCCACTCTCAGGTCGGAGCCCATCAGGCGCATCTTGAGTGGCGACTGAGAAAAATACGCTCTGAATGTTCTCTCCTCCAGGGGTTATATTTCCCAGTGGAGCAGCGGTAGAGGTCGTGCCCCCATCTATGCTGTAAGAAAGCCTTCTCTCAGTGTTGTTTGTTCCTCTCTGGAAGAAAGTCATGGAGAGAGGCCCTGTGAAGGTGTCTGGCTGCAAAAATGAGAACTCAAGATTCAGTCCCTGGAAGGTGACTCCAGATACACCCTGTAGACTTCCTCTCTGTAGGTTGCCAACTTTGAATCCAACTAGCTCTATTCCTCTAAAACCAGTGAACTCAAAGGTCGCCCGAAGGATCTCATCCACGAAGTGCTGAGCGAGACCCACTCCATTAACAAATACTAAATTGTGCTTTTCAAGGCTGTCGCCTTTGGGAAGAATCATCTCTAAGATGACTGCGCCCTGGTATTCTAATCCCCCGGCATAGAAGATATCGAGAAACTCACGCACAGCGACATATCCACCACCGTCCACCGGCAGTACGGAACCTACCGTTGACTCCATGTTCCAGAGCGTCACACAGGTAGACCCATCCTCCGATTCATCACCGCAATAGAGAAATTCCGGCCCATCCCAGGCGAAGTGTCTGACAATTTTGCCATCAATGACATCGGTGATAGCAAAAGAAGCCTGAGTTCCACGAAGGGTGGCTGTGACTGGCTGGAAAGAGTCGGCAGCAGTTGTACTAACGGTATCGCCGAATCGCTCGTAAACGTACTGGTTCTCTTCACTAAAGGGAAGGAAGTCAGAACTCTGAAAGAATCGACTATTTCCCAGGCTCAGGAATGCGTAGTTGAGTAGATCCCCCTCGATGGAGAGAATTCCTCTTGGCACCGAGCTATTGAAATCTGCTTCAATAAAAAGTTCCAGGTTGGCATTGGTAGCAAGAATGGACTCGCCTGCACTTCTCGGAAAATAAGCTCGAATCTTTCGCCCGCTCACAACTAATTCCAGAGGTTGATACACCGGATCGATAATCCCTGTAGAAGAGAGATCTCCACTGGCATTTGGATCTGTTCCGACGGGATCAGTAGCATCATGGTGCTGACGACGTTCCAGTCGGATGAGTTTTTGAAATTCCGCCGAATCTGAATTCACTTCCTTAGTGAAGAGAATATCAACAAAGGGAAATTCTCCATCTGCACCGGTCTTGGCCCCGATTGCCTGGAATCCTTCTCCTCCAGTTGGCTGTGGAACTCCAGTGCCGGTGTCATCGGAGAACTCGAAGACTAAACTTGCCGTAGTTTCCAGTTCAGAGTCTGCACCTGGAAGAGTCCAGAGCAGCTTGGTAATGGTGACTTTGTCACCGCGGTGGCGATCGGCATCATCATCGAAGGTAAACTGAACATTTCCGTTGAGGAATCCCCCGAAGTCCAGTTCCCCAAGTTCAACACCTTCAACAGCCTCATCTTCGGTGACGGTTACGTGACCCTGTCCATCGAAACGATCGAGAAGGATCTTGCTTACGCTGTCATCAAAGTCAAAGACGGCAAAGACTGCGGCACCTCTGAGCGAATCCTGTTGGTCAGGATTTGCTGGGAAAACGCTGTAATTTCCGAAGAAGCGATCACCCTCAATTTTTAGAAGTGCCTGACTGGCGTCGGTAATCTCCTGGAACTGCTGTCCGGTCAAGTTGAAGTCGAGCGGAATATTATGCAGATCCATGGGAGTATCATCCGTCTCAATCGTAATCTGATTGTTTTGATCAAAGGATACAAACTTTCTTGAAACTGGAGTGGAGCCATCCATGAGATAGATATACTCCACGAAGTAGACTCTGTCAGATGATCCGGTTCCTGTGGAACCAGTCCCGGCAGGGTCTGTCGCATTTTGGGTAAAGTCTGTAAAAACATCAAAGAAGCCCAGGGTCATGAGAACATGGTTCCCGTTTCCATCGGTTACAAGGAAGGAATTCGGCCTGTCGTAAGTCGTATCCGGAGTTACTGCCGCAGAAGTCGTCAGAACTCTTGCCGGCAATGCGCTTCCAAGAGAGAAGATCTCTATTTGCTTGGCAAGTTTCACGATGCCGTCAGATGCGATTCCCAGGTCTGTGGTGCCTGTTAGTACAGTTAGTCCATAAGAGCCATCTGTGCCTACGGTTACCTGAAGGTCCGGGGTAACTCCGCTGGTTCCCTGGTTAACAGCATCAAAGATCTCAAACTGACCTCCCACCAGGTTTAGATCCACTGGATAGGACGTGCTTCCTGGCTCCAACTCCAAGAAATTCTTTATGGTAACGGTGTCTTCATAGAAGTTTTCTCTAACTTCCAGGTCAAAGCGGTTATTCAGTTGAATATTCTTGAAAGCCTCGAAACTTTGAAGCTCACTGATCGCTTTCATTACGTAGACGAATCCCACGCTGTTATCATCCTTACTAACCACGCCCAGGAGTACTAAAACGCGGTCTTGTCCCACGCCTTTCATGCTCTCAACACCAGGACCGGTATAAAGGTAGGTTTTGTCTGGTTGCAGGAGTATGCTCGATCCGGCTCCGGTGAGCCCCTGTGTATTCACGGATGATTCACCGTTTAGGATTTTCTCAAAGCGTTCCTGTAGGTCTGAGCCTTCAACAAACACTTCCTTAATTCGCCGGTTGGATGCAGTTTGTCCATCGGGCAGCCACCTGTTGAGCCGCAT